>JAJDXR010000081.1 GCA_022823165.1 Anaerolineae bacterium
AGCATCGGGTCAGCCAAGGCTGACCCCTACAGGGTTCAAAATATAGTCGAAAGTTGTAGGGGCGAGCCTTGGCTCGCCCGCACAAACACGAAAATTCGCTATTTTGTGATGATGTACCTATATTCTCATGACTTACTCGCACTTACTGAGGGGCGCGTAGACACTGCCCGCCGGCACAGAGATTTTTCTTTGGGTCGAAGGCAAACCGCATCCACTATAATAGATACTCCCGCGGGATTTGACAGCTTGCCGCCTCTGCGGCGCTGCGTTAAGATCAGTTCGGTCACGCGCCGATATGGTATCGGAGGGCAAATTGACGTTCTGGGATCGCTGGCGCATCCCGATTATGCTGGCGCCGACCATGTCGGTGATCGTCTTTCTGTTCATCGGCGGTCTGATTTACGCCGCCATGGTCAGCCTCGGTTGGCAGCCGCTGATCGGCCGCACCGAGATCTCGCTGCGAGCTTATCAGAACATCCTCTTCTCCGGCGATTTCACGGAAGTCTTTTGGCATGGCCTCGTATTGACTATCTGGGTCAGCGTGGGCAGCACGGTAATTTCGGCTATATTGGCGCTGATGACGGCTCTGCTGCTGCGCCGCAGCTTTGTCGGCAAGCGCGTCGCCACTTTCCTCTATCAGCTGAACCTGCCGGTGCCGCATGTGGTGGCCGCCATCGGCATTCTCTTTCTGTTCTCGCAGAGCGGCGTGCTCTCTCGCACGGGCGCGCAGCTGGGGCTGCTCAGCTATCCCAGCGACTTTCCGGTCTTGGTGAAGGACCGCTACGGTATCGGCATGATGCTGTCCTTCGTCTGGAAAGAAGTGCCCTTCATCGGCGTCATCGTGCTGGCGGTTCTGCAATCGCTGGGTGTTGACTACGAAGACCTGGCGCGCAGCCTGGGCGCCAATCGCTGGCAGCGCTTCCGCTACGTGATTCTGCCGCTGGTTATGCCGGGTGTGCTGTCCGGCTCGATCCTGGTCTTCGCTTTCACCTTCGGCTCCTACGAGGTGCCGGCGATCCTGGGCGTTCGCTTTCCCCGTACCTTGACTGTGACGGCCGTGCGCTTCTTCCGCAACCCGGACCTCAACGCCCGCACCGAAGGCATGGCCATCAGCATCATCATTTCTATCATCGTATTCTTCCTGGTGCTGGGTTATATGTGGCTCAGCCGCCGCGCCATCCGGCGGGATTGAGCGCTATGACCGTTGCTATAAGCCCACCGGGCCTGGCGAGAAAGCGGCTTTTGCGCGCGCTGCATTATGGCGCTGTCATCTTGCTCGTATTTCTGCTGCTGACGCCCTTGCTGGCGTTTCTGTTTAACGCCTTTTCTTTCCGCTGGTTTTACCCGCAGCTCTTTCCCAATGAATTGAGTATGCGCGCCTGGGAAAGCACCTTCGCCGCCAACTCGAAAGTACCCGAAGCTTTGCTGAACAGCACCATCCTGGCTGTCGGCGTCACCCTTAGCTCGGTCATCATCGGCTTGCCGGCGGCGCGGGCCCTGGGTTTGTACTCCTTCCGCGGCAAACGCGTCATCGAGTTTTTGATCATTTCGCCGACCATCGTGCCCGGCATCGCCGTGGCCATGGGCTTGAATATCAATTTCATTCGCTGGGGACTCTCGGGCAACTTGCTCGGCGTCGGCTTGGTGCATCTGGTGCCGGTCATGCCCTACGTGGTGCTTACGCTGTCGGGCGTCTTCGCCAATTACAATCCCGAATTTGAGCAGCAGGCGCGCTCGCTGGGCGCGGGTACGCTGGCGACCTTCTGGTATGTTACGCTGCCGGCCGTGTTCCCCGGCATCGTGGTGGCCAGCCTGTTCGCTTACCTGATCTCCTGGAGCCAGTACATTCTGACTTTCCTGGTGGGCGCGGGCCAGGTGATTACCATGCCGGTGCTGCTCTTCTCGATCGCCTCCGGCACCAACAATGCCTTGACGGCGGCCATGTCGCTGGTATTCGTCGCGCCGGCGATTCTCATCCTGATTCTGACCGCGCGTTACCTGTCGGGCAAGTCGAGCGCCATCGGCGGGTTCGGTCAGATCTAAAGCGGCTGCCGCAAGCCCCGGCTTTGTCGGCGCGAGTCAGAAGCGCCAGGAGAAACGACCTTGACACTGGTAACCGGAAGTGCTAGGCTGATGCAAATGTCTGGGGGCGTGGTGTAGCGGTTAACATGCCGGCCTGTCAAGCCGGAGATCGCGGGTTCAAATCCCGTCGCTCCCGTCAGTCGGAGACACTTTAGCCGGTGTCTCCTTTTTCTTTGGCTGATTGCGCTGGATCATGGTCTTCAATTCCTCCATTCGCTATGTCGACGATTCACTTGCCATCGACAATATCAAGCTCGATACGATAGCGCGCGCAGTCGGCACGCCGGCGTATATCTATAGCCTCAAGCGTGTCGGCGAAAATTATGCTGGCTTGCGCGCGGCTTTTGCTCCGCTTCAGGCTCGCATCCATTACAGCGTCAAAGCCAACAGCAGCCTGGCTATTCTGCAAACGCTGGCTGGCGCGGGCGCAGGCTTTGATTGCGTGAGCGCCGGCGAAATCGACCGCTGCTTAAGAGCCGGCGCCTGCGCAAACGACATCGTATTCGCGGGCGTGGGCAAAACCCGCGCCGAGATTGCCTTTGCCGTTGCGAAGGGCATCGGCTGGTTCAATGTCGAGAATCTGGCCGAGCTGCGCTACATCAACGAGTGCGCTGTCGACGCGGGCGCAGACGCGGTGAAAGTGGCGCTGCGACTCAACCCGCAGGTCACGGCCAATACCCATCCCTTTATGGCCACCGGTCATGGCGCCGCGAAATTCGGCTTGACGGCCGCTGTCATTCGTGACATTTTGGCGCGGCGGAATGAATGGCCGCAGCTCGAGTTCGCCGGTGTGCATATCCACATCGGCAGTCAGTTGGGCGATACCGCGGCAACCCTGTCGGCATTAGACGCGGCGCTGAATCTGATCGCTGACCAGCCAGGCATCCGCACCGTCAATCTTGGCGGCGGACTGCCGGTGGCCTATCACTTTGACGACGCGGCGCCCTCTCCGGAAGGCTTGGTAAATGAACTAGCCCCACGGCTCAAAGGCTACGAAGTCCTGCTGGAGCCCGGCCGCTCGCTAGTGGCGGACGCGGGGCTGCTGGTCGCGGAGTTGCTCTATGTCAAGCGGCAGGCGGGGCAAGTATTCTATATCATAGACGCCAGCATGGCCGAGCTTATTCGGCCGGCGCTCTATGACGCGCATCACGAAGTCGCGCCGCTGCGCAAGACTAAGGGCGAGACCGTGACGGCGCAGGTCGTGGGACCGGTCTGCGAATCCGCCGATGTCCTGGCGCGCGACCGTCAGCTGCCGGCGCTGGGCGCGGGAGATCTCGTGGCGCTGATGACCGCGGGCGCCTACGGCATGTCTATGGCGAGCAACTACAACGCCCGTCCGCGCCCGGCGGAAGTGGTGGTGTCTGAGGCGGGTGAGGGCTGGAGGATCAGCCGGCGGCGGGAGACGGTCGGTGATCTATACAGGATGGAATCTAAGTAACTAATGATGAGTAGCCTTACCAGTATTGATTTCTAATCGCCTTGGTTGGCATTTGCATGTAGTTCTTCGAGATACTTTCGGACTGCCTTCTTTGCTCCTTCAATTCTCTGAAGATTCTGGTCCAGGTGAGCGCCTTTCCGAATATTTGCTTCCCAGTTTTCTTCAATCTTCTGAAGGGTTGCAATAACTGGACTTCCGCCCACGCCAAGTCCAGCATTCACTTCTGAGACATGCTGTAACGCCCAGAGTACTCCGAATACGCCATCGTCGATTGAATTAGGATAAGAATTGTTCCACACAACGTCCTTTACTAACGCGAGGAACGGATCAGCCTGGAAAGCTCCACTTCCGATCGAAACAAACGGCGCCTCAAATGTTATTTCTTCGGAATTGGCGAATGGGGAGTAGCGTAAGAGCAATGGATTATCTTGCATAGGAAAAGCTATTAGTGAACTGCTCAAAGCAGACGACATTAAATCTTCTCCAAGTATTTCGCTTGCATCTGCCGCGTGCAACAACGCGGGTCTGACTTCGGACCATATGATTTCGTGAACTACTGATCTTGCGTTCACTGCGTTGTCCTGATCACGTACATCATTCCATGACTCGCGGAGTCTTGCCTTTATGAGCTGGCTTAAACCGACGGCTCCCGCAGATGCGATCAGCGCGCTACTGGCTAGGTGTTCGATTTTGTTACTAACCTCTTGTTCAATATCCGTGGGAAACGTCTCCAAGCTATCTGAACCAATGACAATGCCGTCTCGGCATTTAACTCCAACGATAAGGGTCATGATCTACCTAGCCATTGAATACGCTGTTTTCCTGATACTGCGGGAATCTCTTGTAAACTTCTCGAACAAGCTGCTGAAAGCTCAATTGCATTGCCCACTGTACGGTCTCTTCAATGTACGACGCTATGGTTTCCGGTATGTCCGCGAAATCGGCTTCGACTCCCTCGACGGTAGCTGCGTATTCCCGCCATCCGCCACGAGGATTGATAGAAATCGCCACCAAACCGTCGCGTTCTAGTTGCTCGGCATCCGTGTAGACCGCTGCGGAAAAAGGTCCGTAGTCGTACTTTCGAAATCGATAGAATTCTGCAGGCAATTCTCTCTCAAACTTTTGGCCAACCAGAAAAGCTACTTTTTGCAATTGCACGGGTGTAAGCGGTTTCCCGTTGGCGGCAGATACAATTTTCAAGAGCAAGTCGATCCTGTTCATGCTGTCCCCTTTCCAATCGACTCAACAACCGCGCGATATTGCCCAAGCCTAGCACATTTGTTTTGAAAGTTCAACTCAATATCGCAGAAATCAAAAAAAGACCCGTTGCGGGTCTCCCAATCTGTGCTGATGGGAAGATTTGAACTTCCGACCTCGCGATTATGAGTCGCGCGCTCTAACCAGCTGAGCTACATCAGCTCAATAGCGGGGGCTGGATTCGAACCAACGACCTTTGGGTTATGAGCCCAACGAGCTACCACTGCTCCACCCCGCATCATCAGGCAACGCTGAACGTTGCGGATTCTCAGCTTAACAGCCGCTTCGATCCTTGTCAATGGCGAGCTTGCGCTAATCTAAAATTCACCGCTCTCCAGCCCAACCCGTCCTTGCGCGCTCTGACCACTGAGGGCTATAATCTAGGCGGCCACGAACACCTGTTCGCAAGCCGAGAGAGGCACCATGCCCGAATTTGAACTGGAATCCCCATTCGCGCCGACGGGCGATCAGCCGACAGCCATTGAGGGCTTGCTGGCCGGCTTGAAACGGGGACATCGCCATCAAACCTTGCTAGGCGCGACCGGCACCGGCAAGACCTTCACCGTGGCCAATATCGTGCAAGCCACGCAGCGGCCGACGCTGGTGATGGCGCATAACAAAACCCTGGCGGCGCAGCTATACGCCGAGTTCAGGCGGCTATTCCCCAACAACGCCATCGAATATTTTGTCAGCTATTACGACTATTATCAGCCGGAAGCCTACGTGCCCCGGCATGACCTCTACATTGAAAAGTCGACCGACATCAATGAGCAGATTGAACGCCTGCGACTGTCGGCCACGGCCTCGCTATTCTCCCGCCGCGATGTGCTGATCGTGGCGTCAGTGTCCTGCATCTATGGCATCGGCGATCCAGTCAATTGGCGGAAGATGTCGGTCGAGCTCAAAGTCGGCGAAGAAGTCCGGCGCGAGCGAGTACTGCGCGATCTGGTGCGGATACAATACAGCCGCAACGATCTCGAGCTGCGCCGGGGAACTTTTCGCGCCCGCGGCGACACCTTGGAAATCGTGCCGGGTTATTCCGAGACGGCTTTCCGCATTTATCTCTGGGGCGACGAAATCGAGAAGATCGTCGAGTTCCAGCCGCTCACCGGCGAAGTGGTTCATGTTCACGACCTGGTGACCATCTTTCCGGCGCGCGAGTACATCACCGACGACGAGCATATCCGCGAGGCGCTGCACGACATTGAAGCCGAACTGGAGCAGCAAGTCGCCCAATTCAAGCGCGAGGACAAATTGATTGAAGCGCAGCGCATCGAACAGCGCACGCGCTACGACATTGAAATGCTGCGCGAAGTCGGCTTCACCACTGGCATCGAGAATTACTCGCGGCATTTTGACCGGCGGCCGCCGGGCAGCGCGCCCTACACTTTGATTGACTATCTGCCGGAGGACCATCTGCTGGTCATCGACGAAAGCCACATGACCGTGCCGCAGATCCGCGGCATGTATAACGGCGATCGCGCTCGCAAGCAGATTCTGGTCGATTTCGGCTTCCGTCTGCCCAGCGCGCTCGACAATCGCCCGCTGACCTTCGCCGAATTCGAAAAGCGGGTAGGGCAGACCGTCTATACCAGCGCCACGCCCGGTCCCTACGAAGACAAGTATGCGCAACAAGTGGTGGAGCAGATCATCCGGCCCACCGCCATCGTCGACCCGCAGCTTGATGTGCGCCCGATCGAAGGGCAAATTGACGATCTGCTCCAGGAGATCGCCCTGCGTGTGCGCGAGCGGCAGCGGGTATTGGTCACGACGCTGACGCAGCGCATGTCGGAAGAACTGGCCGGCTACCTCAACGAGTTGGGCATCAAGGGACAGTATCTGCACGCCGAAGTGGATACGCTGGAGCGCGTGGAGATTCTGCGCGATCTGCGCATGGGCGTCTACGATGTGGTCGTCGGCATTAACCTGCTGCGCGAAGGCCTGGATCTGCCCGAGGTGTCGCTGGTGGCGATTCTCGACGCCGACAAAGCCGGTTTCTTGCGCTCCGAGCCGGCGCTGATTCAAACCATTGGCCGCGCCGCGCGGCATGTCGAGGGCAAGGTCATCATGTATGCCGACAAGGTCACGCCGGCTATGCAAGGCGCGATTGACGAGACCAACCGCCGCCGCGAAAAGCAGGAGCGGTACAATCGCGACAATGGCATCGAGCCGCAGCAGATAGTCAAGGACATCCAGGACATCACCGACCGTCTGCGCTCCATTGACGGCGCGGACTCCGAAGAGGAAGTCTCAGTCGATCTGGGCTTGCAGACGCTGCCGGCTGATGAATTGCAGCACATGATTGCTGAACTCGAAAGCGAGATGAAGAAAGCCGCCCAGGCGCTGGAATTTGAAAAAGCCGCCGCTTTGCGCGATCAGATCTTCGACCTGCGGGGCGCGCTCATGCAGGAGCACGGTCTTGAAGGCGACCTCCTGATGACCTAGAGGCCGTGGATGCTGCGCGCAGCAGCGATGACAGGTCCGATATCCCCGCCTGAAGCTGCCCCCGGCGCCGGACCGTAGGGATCGCTGAGCTCGTCGCTGCCCAGGAGCGCGCGCGTTATGTTGCACCAGCCATGCGCCAAAGCCGCCAGGTCATAGCCGCCTTCCATCACGAAGACAATCTTGCCGCCGCATAGACGCTCAGCCATTTGCAGACAGGCGCGCGCCAGGCGATCATAGCCCGCCAGGCTCAGCTGCATATTCGCCAGCGGATCGACCCAATGGGCGTCGAAACCGACCGACGCCAGCAGCAGATCCGGCGCGAAGCGTTCGGCCGCGGGCCAGACGACCTCGGCGAAGATTCGTTCGTAGCTGTCATCGCCATGGCCGCCGGCAACCGGCGCGTTCAGCGTGTAGCCAGCGCCCCCGGCGCTTCCCGTTTCCTTAAGCCCGCCGCTTCCAGGATAGAAGGGGCTCTGATGAATGGAGATGAACAGCACGGAAGGATCGGCGTAGAAGATGTCCTGAGTGCCATTGCCGTGATGCGCATCGTAGTCGATGATTAACACTTTGCCGCAATTGCGCCGCGCCTGAGCATGGCGGGTGGCGATGGCGATATTGTTGAGCAAGCAGAAGCCCATCTGCCAGTTGACAGTGGCGTGGTGCCCCGGCGGTCTGACCACAGCCAGCGCGTTGTCGGCCTTGCCAAGCAGCACGCTATCGACTGCGCCGACCGCAGCTCCAGCCGCCAGGCGGGCTACAGCCAGCGATTTCGGCAGCGCGTAGGTGTCGTGGTCCAGCCGCGTCACGCCATCAGCCTGGGCAGCGGCGGCCAGGCGCTCAAGCTGCGCCGGGCTATGCGCGGCCAGGATCTGATCGTCGCTTGCCGGCGTCAATTCGATGCGATCGACTTGATCCAGCAGGCGCTGTCGGCTGAGTTGCTCCCACACCGCGCGAATGCGACCGGCATGTTCCGGATGCCGCGGAAAGTCGTGCTCGGTGAACATGCTGTGCGAGGCGTAGGCTGTGGTCATCGTATGCTCCCTAATCCGCGTCTGTTGCCCGCGGATACAAGATGAGATAGTCAAATCCGTTCATATGAATCGTCTTGCGATGCCGGTAAAAGCGATCAATCGCCTCGAGCACAGTGGGCGGATAGAATAGCGCCCGAAAGATGACCAAGCCAAATTCCTGCGCTTCAATCATGGCGATCAGCTGATCGCCGGCAAACCGCCCGGCCAGATCCAGGTTGCGCAGCTGGGTTGGGTTGGTCACGACGTCTCGGCCCGCCGCCATCGTGAAGCCGGCTTCCTCGCTAAGCACGGGACCTTCCGTCTCGTTGATCAGCGCGACGATTTGCTCGCCCGCCCGCCGATCGTCGTCGTTCAGGAAGTAACCGATACGGGCGTATCCGCCGACCAGAAAAGAGGCCGAATCGTAGAAGTTGCCACGGATATTGGCTTCTAGACCTAGCGCCCGGGCGATGCTGCTGAAGTGGCCGTCCGTCGGCATCTTGAGTGTGGCGCGCGCGTATCCCAGGTAGAGCAGCGGAATCAGCGCGATGCCCGCGGCGCAAAGCGACGAACGGCGCAAAAACTGCAGCCGGCGCGGCAGCGGTAAGTCGCCGCCGAGCACCCGCGAGAACAAGAGCCCGCTGAGGATACACAGGGCCGCCACCGAGGTGATGAAGTAGCTGTCGCCCGCGCCCCAGGCGCCGGATGCGATGCCGCCCAGCAGCGCCGCCGCCGCGAACCACAAGCTGTACACCGACAGGCGGTCGCAGTAAGTCTCGTAGACCAGCAGCAAACAGGCCGGAATCAACAGGAAGCCGTGCAGCTTGAACCACAGGACGAATAGGCCGACGGCCTGATCTCGATGGAAATCATTGACGTTGGCGACAATAGCCTGGACCCACCACTGGCCGCCCGACGCCAGGTCGAGCGCGGCGAAGATGGCGCCGCCGGCCAAGCCGAACGCGACTGTCCAGCGCAAGGCGCGCCGGGGTCCGCGCAGCAGCATCCAGGCGATGGCGGCTAACGCGCTGATTGCCGCCAATTGTTTGGTATAGCCGGCGCAGATGAGCAGCAGCAGCGCCAGGGCGATGCCGCGTCTGTCGCGCTGGGGGAAAGCCCGGCTCAAGACCACAATCGCCAGCACCTCAAACGTAACCATCATCATGTGCTGTCGAAAAAGCGGCCCGATGTGATAAACGAAATTGGAGCTGAGAAAAGCCAGCCCGGACAGCGCGGCAATCGATTTGCGCCGGCCGCCTTCCTGGTAGACGGCGGCGGCGATGGCGGCGGCCGCGGCAAGCGAGCCCAGAAAGCCCAGCAGCCGCCCGTACCAATAGGCGGGACCGAACAGGCGGGCGAAGGGCGCAGCCATCAGGTGGAAGAGCGGCGGATAATTGCTGGCGTAGAAGGGGTAGGCTTCGGTATCGCGATAGGGCAGCTGCAAGCGGCTGAACAAGACGGAGTCGTGAACTTCGAATCCCTCGCCCTGGTCATAGTCGTAGGGGAAGCCCAGCAGGTTGATGGCGTACAAGACATACACCAAGAGCGAAAACGACAAGGCGGCGGCGGCCGCAATAATCAGCGCGCCGTATAAGCGGCCGGCCAGTCGAGTCATGCCGGCGCGTCACCCAGCGGAATCAGCGACAAACCGATCAGTGACAGCGCCGCCGTCAGCAGCAGCGCCAGGGACTGTGCCGGTCCGATGCCGCCCGGCCTGCCTGCATCCACCAGGTCAATCGACAAGATCGCCAGAAATCCGACCGCGCCCACTATCGCCAGCGCAATGCCCAGCTGGCGCTTGCTGATGCCTTCGTCATGTTCGCTCATAACGCGAAGTGTAGTCAGATTCAGGGACGATGTAAAGAGCAGCGGCGCTGCCCGCCTTGGCAATCGCATGCCTGTCTGCAACTTTAGGAGCGAGCCTGGGCTCGCCCGCCTCTGCTACAGATCTCCAATCTGCTTCTGCATGACTTGCTTTGTCTTACTCAGGACACCGCGCCAAAAGAATGACCATACATTTGCCCAGGCGCTCGTGATAAGCTATGCCGCTGACTATGCGAAATTGAAGCGTTTTACCATCACGCTTGATAGGAGCGGCAGCAACATGATGAAGACACATACCTGTGGCGAGCTTCGCGAAAAAGACGCCGGTACTTCGGTCGCGCTGGCGGGCTGGGTCAACCGCCGGCGTGATCAAGGCGGCTTGATATTCATCGATTTGCGCGATCGCTGGGGCATCACACAGGTGGTGGTCGATCTGGAAGCGGCGCCGGCCGCTCATGCAATCGCTGACAGCGCCCGCAACGAGTTTGTGCTGCAAGTACGCGGCAAAGTGCGGATTCGCCCCCAAGGCACCGCCAATCCCGATTTGGCGACCGGCGACATCGACATTGTCGCCGATGAGATCCTCATCTTGAATCGGTCGCGGACGCCGCCCTTTTACATCAACAAGGAGGAGGGCCACGTCGACGAAGCGCTGCGCATGCGCCATCGCTACCTGGATCTGCGCCGCGAGCCGATGCAAGCGAATATCTTGCTGCGGCACAAAACCGTCAAGTTCATCCGCGATTTTCTCGATGCTGAAGACTTCGTCGAAATCGAAACGCCGATACTCTTCAAGACCACGCCCGAAGGCGCGCGTGACTTCCTCGTGCCCAGCCGCTTGCAGCCGGGCAGCTTCTACGCGCTGCCGCAATCGCCGCAGCAGTTAAAGCAGCTGCTGATGGTCGGCGGCTTCGAGCGCTATTTTCAAATCGCGCGCTGCTTCCGCGATGAAGACCTGCGCGGTGACCGTCAGCCCGAATTCACCCAGCTCGATCTCGAAATGAGTTTCGTCGAACGCGAAGATGTCATGCGGCTCATGGAAGCGCTGGCAATCGCCATCGTCAAGCAACTCACGCCGCAGAAGCGTCTCATCGCCGAGCCCTTTCGGCGCATTCGCTACCAGGACGCGCTCGAATCATACGGCAGCGACCGACCCGATATCCGCTTCGACTTGCGAGCGGTCGACATCAGCAGCATTGCCGGGCGCAGCGCCTTCCCAGTCTTCGTGGAAAATGTCAGCTCCGGCAAAAAGGTCAAGTGTATGCGCGTGCCAGGGGTGGCCGGCGCGCTCAGCGGCACCCAGCTGCGCAAAGTGGCTAAAGACCTCGAGAATATGGCGCGGGGCGCCGGCGCCAAGGGCCTGGCTTATATCACCATCCCGGTTGACCCCGAAGGCGAGCTGCGCGGGCCGATTGGCAAGTTCTTCAATGTCGAGCTAAAGCTGGAACTGATCGAGGCTATGGGCGCGCAAGGCGGCGACTTGCTGCTCTTCATGTCCGACCAGGACGAGATCGTCTACGCTGTCACCGATGCGCTGCGCAATCACTTCAAAGCCGACCTGGACCTGGATGATGACTTGCTGGCCTTCTGCTGGGTGATTGACTTCCCCGAGTTCATTCGCGACCAAGAGAACGACCGCTGGGATCCGTCTCAGCATATGTTTACCATGCCGCTGCCCGAAGACCTGCACCTGCTGGATTCCGACCCCGGCGCGGCTCGCGGCTCGCAATACGACCTGGTCTGCAATGGCTACGAAGTCGGCGGCGGCAGCATCCGCATCCATGACCGCGCCATCCAGGAGAAGATCTTCCCGCTCATCGGCCAAACCATGGAGCATGCCATGGCTGAATTCGGCCACATGCTGGAAGCCTTCGAGTATGGCGCGCCACCTCACGGCGGTATGGCCTGGGGTATCGATCGCCTGGTGATGCTGCTCGCGGGCGCGCCAAATATCCGTGAAGTGATCGCCTTTCCGAAGACGCAAGGCGGCACGGATATCATGGCTAACGCGCCCTCAACCGCCGAAGCTGAGCAGTTGGGCGAACTGCATATTCAACTGGACCTGCCCGAACCGGAAGCAGCGCTCTAGCGGGCAAAGGCCGACGGGTCTGTGGAATAGCTTCCTGAGAGAGCGGTCACTTCTATTTCTCCATGTCGTCCGGGTTCAGAAGGTTGCCCTGCGCCAACCCGGCGATGATGCCTCCGCCGAAGATGCCGACCAGGTAGGGGATCACGTATGATGTGTCCCCGGCAACCAGCGCCGGACCCAAGGTGCGCGCTGGATTCAGCGAAGCCCCCGTCGCCGCGCCGCCCGCCAGGATGCTGGCGGCCAGTGTGAAGCCGATGGCTATGCCGGCAAATTGCCCGGCGCGCCCGAATACGGCTGCTTGAACAACCGCGCTCACCAGGAAGAAGGTCAGGATGGCTTCGTAGATTGCCGCCGTCCAGACCGAGTCCGCGGTCAGAAAACCTGTGGTCTGGCCGAAATTGTAAGCATTCTCGCCCAGGAAAGCCGCCACGCCGGCATTGTCTTGCGGAAAGACCGCTACCAACACCAGCGCCGCGATAATGCCGCCGATGAATTGGGCTACGATGTAATAGGCCGAGCGTGTTACATCCTGCTTGCCGCTGACCGTCAAGCCAACAGTAACCGCCGGGTTGATTTGCGCGCCCGAAATATGGCCGTAAGTATAGATCAGTCCGCATAATACCAGGCCGTGCGCCAGCGCCGGTACCACGACGCCGAATATCGGCGCGACCAATACCGCCGCCGACCCCACAAAAACCAGTACAAAGGTGCCGATTAACTCAGCCAGGCTCTCTCTAAGAAGATTCTCGTCCATTACCCTGCTCCTGATACGCCATCAGTAATTTAGCGACACGCCCATTATAAGCGTTCTATGCGACTTCGCGCAGGCAGCGCGCGCGGATTTGACAGCTGACAGCGTATCTGCTATAAATTGCCCAACCTGCTGTATACGTGATAGAACTATATGTGCCGAGCCAACATTCTCTATAGGGGAGTCTATCTTTGGTAGCCCATGTAATAGGCCTGAGCCAAAACAGCGGTTATCAAGCGATTCCCGGCCTGTAATTTTGCAGGTTCGAGACACTATGGCTACACGGTACGGTGGGTAAGCGATCATAGGCGGCGCGCGGGAACGCGGGCCGCCTATCATTTAAGGCGCGTAGTCGTCCCCGAAAGTCTCGCTCAATAGCGCCGGCAGGCGCTCCACAATAGGAATCAGCACTTGCTGCTGATACTCCTCAGTTGTGTATTCCTCTACGTATTCAAAGTTCATGACGCGCATTTGGATATTGTCGGCTTCGACGTCTTTTGCGAACAAAGCCAGCTGCACTATCTGCTGAATGTCCAATCCTGTTTTCAGGTGCTCGCTGAGGCTGGTCAGCAGGGCCGGTATCTGCCCGATCAGCTGCAGGAAATTGAGGCTCAAGGCGCGCTCGCGGATGCCGTTGATGACCTGCTGCTGCCGCCCGGCGCGCAGGACGTCATTGTTGCCGTGCCGCGTACGCGCGAAACGCAGCGCGTCTTCGCCATCCAGGGTATGCCTGCCCGGCTCCAGGTAAAATGGATCGTAGCCGTAATTATTGTCGGGATAGCGCTCGTCGTTGATGGTGTAATCAATCGTAACTTCCACCCCGCCGAGCAGGTCGACGAAATCGACCAGGACCTTAAAATCGACCAGCACATAGTTATGTACGCGCATGCCCAGATTCCAGCTGACCGTCTGCTGCAGCAGGCGCGCTCCGCCGCCGGTAGCCCGCACTTCACCCAGGAAGTAAGCGCGGTTAATCCGGTCGCGCTCTTCCTGCCCCGGGATCTCCACCCACAAGTCGCGCGGGATGCTTAACAAGCCGATGCTATTCGCCGCCGGATCAATGCTGACCAGTATCAAACTGTCAGTGCGCACTGGCTCGTTGCTTTGGTCGTCACGGCGATCAAGGCCGGCGACGATGATGGTGTAACGCGTTCGCCCGTCCCAGGGCGCGATCTCGATGACGCTGCCGTCATCCAATTTCAGGACATCGACGCCGACGCGCCGGCCATCGGCGATGAACTCATTGCGGGCGTCCACCGGCGTCGGCAAAATCGGCGTCAGAACGGCCGGGGTCATCACAATCCGCGCGGACTGGGGCGCGCGCGCCAAGACGAACATGGCCACAATCAGAAAAGCAAAGACAGAAATCATGCCGCCTGCTAAGATAACCCAAGCCCACTCGTTGCGGCGGCGTCTGCTCTGGGCGCGCTGCTGACGTTCGCGAGCCAGGGAATGTCGCGGCGGCGGCGTCCCGCGCTGACCTTGAGTGAATTGCCTTGTGCTGTAAACTGGCGCTTCGCGCGCTTCCGCAAGCCTGGGCGCGGACGGCGGTCGAGTGCTCGCGCTGGCGCTCGTGGCGGAATCAGCGCTATTTTCACGGGGATGTTGTGGCATGTAGAGCCGTTTCCATGGCTACTCGATTCGATGCTAATTGCCAGTATAGGCAAGGTCACAGAATGCGGCAAACGCGCAGCATACGAGAATCCGACTTCGGCGACGGCGCCTGCAATATGGCGGTGGACAGCGCCATTGCGCTTGCGGTAGGCGCCGGCCGCCAGCCCCCGACCCTGCGAACCTATGGCTGGGATCCCTTTTGCCTGTCGCTCGGTTACGGGCAGCGCGCCCGCGAAGCGGATACCGAGGCCCTGCGGCGGCGCGGCTGGGATTTGCTGCGGCGGCCGAGCGGCGGCAAGGCGATTCTGCATGGCGATGAATTGACCTACAGCCTCTGCCTGCCGCTTGACCATCCGCTGGCCAGCGGCGACATCATCGAGAGTTATCGCAGGCTAAGCGCCGGGTTGCTGCGCGCCCTGGAGATCCTGGGTCTGCCCGCAACCGCCAATCCAGTTCATGACAGCGCGCTCAATCAGCCGGCTGGGCCAGTTTGCTTCCTTCAACCGTCGCACTATGAGATTCTGGTCGATGGCCGCAAGCTGATCGGCAGCGCCCAGCTGCGTCAAAAAGGCGTGATGCTGCAGCACGGCGCCATCCCCATCAGCGGCGATATTGCGCGCATTTGCGAAGTGCTGAGCTTCGCGTCAGCAGCGGAGCGGGCAGCGCAGCAGCAGCGCGCGCGGCAGCGAGCCTTGACGCTAGCGCAAGCGCTGGGAAGAGAGCCATCGTGGTCTGAGGTCGCCTCCGCGCTCGAGGCCGGCTTCAGCGACGCCTTTGGGCTTGACCTCCAAGCCGGGCCGCTCTCAGCGGACGAGGCGGCCGATGCCGAGGCGCTCGCTCGGGACAGATTCGGCAACCCGGAATGGACCGGCAAACGCTAGCTTTGACGCTGCTCGCATTATCGACGCTTTCCTCAAAACACCCGCAGCAGCAAGCCCTTGAGGTAGTCGCCCTCGGGAAAGCTGAGCGCCACTGGATGGTCGGAGGCGGCCGAAAGCTGGCCGATCACTTGCGCCCCCCGCCCGGAATCAGCTAAGGCGCCAAAGACAATCTTCCTGAACAATTTCCGACTGACGGCGCCTGAGCAGGAGAAGCTCATCAGATAGCCGCCCGCCTTGACCAGCTTGAAGGCGCTAAGGTTGAGGTCTTTGTATCCGCGCGCGGCGCGCTGCGCCTGGCTCTTGCGCTGAGCCAGCTTGGGCGGGTCCAGCACGACAAAGTCGAAAAGCTCCCTCTCACGCGCGCAGTAACGCAGATAGTCGAAGGCATCCGCCTGAATAAACTCGACCGTCTCGCCATGAGCTGATTCGTCGTAGCCATTGAGCTGGAAATTACGCTCCGCCAATTCCAGCGCCGGGCGCGAGGCATCGACATTAACTGAATGCAAGCGGTCGAAATTGCCGGCGGCGAGCGCGAATCCGCCGCTGTAACTGAAGACGTTTAGCAGCCGAGCCTGGTCGCGCGATTCCTCGCAGCGGCGTCGAACCAGCTCGCCCAGCAGCCGCCGATTATCCCGCTGGTCCAAATAAAAGCCCGTCTTCTGCCCGCGCTGGATGTCAACCAGAAAGCGGGCTTCTTCGTCAATTTCCACAACATCCGGCAGCGGTCCCCCTTTTAATAGCCCGACCGCCGGCTGCAAACCCTCGCGTTTGCGCGCCTCCACATCGCTGCGTTCGTAGATATTCCGCGCGCCCGTCACATCAGCCAGCGCGGCGGCGATCGCCGGCTTCTGATTGTCTATGTAACGGGTCAGGGCTTGCAGGACATACCAGTCGGCGTAGCGATCAATGATGAGCCCGGGCACGAAATCGTTCTCGGCGTTGAGCAGGCGGTACGCGGCATTCTCGCTGTCGACTCCGTTTTCGACACAGCGTATAGCCCGCAGGCTCGCTGCGCGCGAAAGCGCTCGTCGCCACCAAGCCTCGTCAATGGCTTCGTCCCGCCAGGACAGGATGCGCGCCTGGATCTGGGATTGCGAATTCCAGTAGCCGCGCGCCAGGAAGCGACCCTTGTGGTCGACAACGCGGACCAGGTCGCCGTCCGCGGCCTTTTCGGCCTGGCTGATTGCGCCGGAGTAAATCCAGGGATGCCGATTGCGGATCGGCTTCTCGCGTCCGCGTTTGATCCACACCCTGCCTTCAGCCACGATGGCGCCCGCTGTGCATGACCAGTCTCATTCGCCGAGCAGAGCCCGCAGCTCGTCTTCGCTGAGGATAGGCACGCCGTTCTTCTCGGCTTTTTCGACCTTGCTGCCCGGCGAGTCGCCGGCCACGACAAAGCTGGTCTTCTTGCTCACGCCGCCGGTCACTTTGCCGCCATTGGCCTCCACCAGCGCCTTGATTTCGCCGCGAGGCGCGCTCATCGTACCGGTCAGCACAAAGGTCTGGCCCGTCAGCGCCGTGCCGGATACCTTCTTCTCTTCCGCTTTCATATTGACGCCGGCGGCCTGCATTTTCTTCAGAACGGTCTGATTATGCGCGTCAGTAAACCAGTCGACGATATTCCGCGCCAGTATGGGACCCAAGCCTTCAATAGTATGTAAAGGCCGGCAGGCGTCAATTAACTGTTGCAGCTGCGCCGCCACCAGGGTTAGCGACTCCACAGGCAGCTGCAAGGGGCGCAGCAAGCGCTCAAGCCGCGGACCTAGCTCCGCACCCTGCATATAGCGAGGCGCCAATTCGGTAGTTGGATGCCGCAGTCGCTGGCGCAGTTTCTCCACGTCGCTGTCGTCAGCGGCCGCAGCGGGGAGTAGCGGCAGCGTATTTCGGAGGAAAGATGCTTCGGCCTTGCTAATTAGCTCCGCCGTCGCCTGCAGATCGGCCATCGACGCGAAGTTGTCTGTGAGCAGCCCGGCTACAGTTGATCCCACGCCGTCGATTCCCAGCGAGGTCAGCACTTGTTCAAAGGGGCGCGCTTTCGCCGCCTCGATTGAGCTGAGCAGGTTTTCTACTTTCTTTTCGGCGAAACCCTCGAGCGCCAGCAAGGGTTCGGCTTGCAGCGCAAAGATATCGGCTTCGTCTTGAATCAGCCTCTCTTCGATCAAAGCCGCGATGGTCTGCGGCCCCATGCCTTCGATATCCATGGCGCCGCGGGAAACAAAAAACTCCAGCGCGCGCATGATCCGTTCCGGGCAGATCTGGTTGGGACAGTACCAATCGATGGCGCCATCCGGTTGGACGACCTCGGCAACGCAGAAGGGGCAGAGCTGCGGCGGCTGAATCGGAGTTTCGTCGCCCTTGCGCGCGCCGATCACCGGTCCAATCACGTAGGGAATGACATCGCCCGACCGCTTGATGACAACGCGATCGCCCTGCCGGATATCGAGCGCGGCCACTTGATCGTAGTTATGCAGGCTGGCGCTGGAGACGGTGACGCCGCCGATAAAGACCGGCTCGAGCTGCGCGGTGGGCGTCAGCTTGCCGGTGCGCCCCACGCCGATGGTGATGCCTAGCAGGGTAGTGGCGGCTTCTTCAGCCGGGAATTTGAAGGCGATGGCGCCGCGCGGATCTTTGCCCGCCACGCCAAGCTCGCGCGCGGCCGACAGCTCATCTACCTTAAGCACCAGACCGTCTATCTCAAAGGGCAGATCGTCGCGCCGCGCTTCCCAGGCGGCCGCCTGCTCAATCGCCTCGTCGAGGCTGGAGCAGCGGCTGGCATCCGCCAAGACCTTGAAGCCCATCGACTTGAGATAGCGCAGGATCTGCCACTCGCTCTCCAGCTCGATTCCCTGGCTGTCGACAATGTCATAGATATAGGCGGTGAGCTTGCGTTTGGCGGTTTCGCGGCTGTCCTTCTGTTTCAGTGAGCCGGAGGCGGTATTGCGCGCGTTCACATAAGCGGGCAATCCTTGCGCTGCCTGCTCCCGGTTGAGCTCCAGGAAGCTGTCTTTGTGAAACAGGATTTCGCCACGCACGACCAGCCTCGCCGGCGCGGGACCGGCAGCCGGATCAAGAGGAATCCGCAGCGGCGCGCTTCGTATCGTCTTGACATTGGCGGTAACATCGTCGCCCGTTACGCCGTTGCCCCGTGTAGCCGCGCGTATCAATTCACCATTTTCGTAGCTGATGACTATGGCCAGGCCGTCCAGCTTGGGCTGCAGAACGTAGCGCAGCCGGCTGCCCGATGGCAGAAGCCGCAGGTTGCGCTCCTCCCAATGGCGCAGGTCGGCTTCGTCAAAGGCGTTAGCCAAGCTGAGTATGGGCGCCGGATGCGCGACCTTGGCGAAGTCTCCGCTTAAGTCCGAGCCGACGCGCTGCGTGGGCGAATCCGCCCGCGCATACTGCGGATGCTCGGCTTCCAGGTCCTGCAAATCACGAAACATGCGGTCGTATTCGCTGTCGCCGATGACCGGATCATTCAGCACGTGATAGCGGTAGATATGGAAATGCAGCTGATCGCTCAAATTGGCGATGCGGCTGCGAATGTCGTTAGTCACTGGCTCTATCCTGGCTACTCGGATACCGTCTGCAAATACTTGGCCACCGCCCAGCCGATCACTTCAAATTGCGGATCATGCAGCTGCCACCAGTTGAAGCCGTCGGCTGCCTGCGGCCCGCCGATGACCTTGAATTCGACGCCAGCGGCCGCGCGGAACAAGACTTCACTATTGTTTATACTCGGGATATTGCGCACGTTCAATTCGTCGCCGCCCACATTGTAGACGACAGCTCGCGCGCCAACCGCCAACGGAATCGGCGTATTCGTCACGATGACCGTCGGCACCGGCGGACCCGTCAGCGCCAGGCTGGCCGGCGTCCGCGCCGCCAGGATGACCTGGAGCCCGCTGTCAGCGGCGCTGGCAGGCGGGGCAGACTCAGGGTCGCTGCTCACGCTGCCCGCTTGAGACGTCGCCACGACAATGACCGGATCCAGCGCCGCCGCTGCCGAATCCTGGCGCAAACCAATTATTGCCGCGATGACGCCGGCAAAGGCGATGAGCGCCAGAAACACCGCCGCAGCCAGCCAGCTGAACGGGATGTAGAGCGGATTACGACTGCGCTTAACCGCGCGTCTGAATTGCCGCCGGGCGGCCAGCTCTTCGCGAGTAGGGACCGGCGGGCGCCGCGGCGCGCCCTCAGCAAATGGGAGCTGCTCGCCGCTTGGCTCGTCATGCGGGCGCATGTCAGTCATGTCGGCGTCGCGGCTCCGACTAGGGGCGAGCGTTTAGCCATTGCTGAAATCGCTCTAAGGTCCAGGTGTTGACGACATGCTCAGGCTCGACCCAGGCGCGGCGGGCGTTGCTCACGCCGAAGTCCATCAAGTCCAGATGCGCTATCTGATGCGCGTCGGTATTGATAGCCAGCAGCACCCCCAGATCCTTCGCCAGGCGCGCCAACTCAGGTTTCAAGTCCAGGCGCAGCGGATTGGCGTTAATCTCCAGAATGGTGTCGTGCGCTTTGGCGGCGGCGAATACCGCGTCCCAATCCGCGTCCACCGCTTCGCGATTGGGGAATTGCCGCGCCGACGGATGCCCGATCATATCGACATGCGGGTTGCGAATGGCTTTCAGCAGCCGCTCGGTTACTTGCGGGCGCTTCTGCTGCAAGCCGGAATGCAGCGAGGCGATGACGAAGTCCAGCTGCGCCAGGATCTCATCGGGATAATCCAGCTCGCCGTCGGCTTTGATATCCATCTCCGTGCCGGCCAGCACCTCAATCTCGTCGCCGAGCTCCGCGTTCAGCTGGCGCACTGCTTCCGCTTGAGTCAGCAGCCGCTCGATGCTCAGCCCGTTGGCGATGCCAAGGCTGCGCGAATGGTCGGTGATGGCGATAGCGCGCAGCCCCCGCTGGATGCAGGCCTCCGCCATTTCGCGGATGCTGTGCTTGCCGTCGCTCCAGGTGCTGTGCATGTGCAAGTCGGCAACGATGTCATTTCGCGTGATCAGCCGCGGCAGGCCTCCCGCGCGCGCCGCCTCAATTTCGCCGCTGTCTTCGCGCAGTTCCGGCGGCACATATTGCAAGCCCAGCGTCGCGTAGACTTGCTCTTCGCTGTCGCAGAGGATCTTTTCGGCGGTCTCGATAATGGTCTTGTTCTCGTCCACCGGGCTCAGGGCGTGTTCGTTGAGGCTGAACCCCTGGTCCAGAGCGATCTGGCGCAGCTTGACATTATGCGCCAGGCTGCCGGTGAAATAATTCAGCGCCGTGCCCCAGCGGGCTTTTTCCAGGACGCGCACATCGACTTGCAAGCCTGACAGCAGCTCGACTGAGCTCTTGGTCGGCCCGTGTCCCAGCACACGGCCGACAGACTCCATCGTCACGAAGCGCTGCATAATGGGACCCGAATCGTCGCCGGCGATCAAGATATCGACATCGCCGATTGTCTCGCGGCCGCGGCGGATGCTGCCCGCCAGCGCGCCTGCCTGCGCCTCCGGCAACTCCAGCAAATGCTCCAGAATCCGCTGCGCCGCCGGCAAGGCGTCGCCGATGGAGGCGCGACCCGTTTGTCGGGACAGCGCTTCGATGCCATCCAAAATCTTCTGCTGGCTTTTCTTCCCCATGCCCGGCAATCCAGCCAGTTTATCGTTGTCGGCGGCGATCTTCAGCGCCTCCACCGAGGTGATATCGAGCTGCTCCCAAAACAGCCTGGCTTTTTTGGGGCCGACGCCGTTGATGTGCATGATGTCGACCAAGCCTTCCGGCACCTCGGCTTTGAGGCGCTCGTAAAACTCCAGCCGGTCGGTCTCCAGCATTTCATCAATCTTGGCGGCGATGGTTTTACCGATGTAGCTGAGATCGGTCAGCCCGCCTTCGCCGGCAATCACGCGCAAATCGCGCGGCGCGGCGCGAATGGTCTCGGCCGCCCGCCGATAGGACAGCACACGATGGATATTGTCGCCGCGTATCTGCAGCATGTCAGCGCAGCGCTCAAAGATGTCGGCGATTTCCCGGTTGTTCAAGCTCACTTTCGACTCCCGACTATGGCTCAAAGCCTAGAACGCATATTCGAGATTAGTATAGCAGACTTCTCGCTTCGCATAAAGCAGAAAATCCAGGCGCCAAGCGTCGGCCTCAAGCCTGGCGTTTCATCTTGCGCATCATGCGTACGGGCGAGCCAAGGCGCGCCCCTACAGTAGGGTTGCGCATTCGGGCGAGCCAATGGCTCGCCCCTACAGTAGGGCTGCCATTTGGGCGAAGCAATGGCTTGCGGCCTCTGTGCCCTCAGTTGAACAAAGTAAGTCATGCAAATTTCAAAGCATCGGGTCAGCCAAGGCTGACCCCTACAGTAAGGTTGCGCATTCGGGCGAGCCGGTGGCTCGCCCTCTCTGTGCCTCTGTGGCCAAACTCCTCTGTGTAAAGCGCATCCACGCCGCGCTTGACAGTCCCGCAAAAACGCGCTACCATGCCCGCAATTGAATACAAGCAAAGACTGTGAACCAGGGTAGTAGGCGTCATTGTGCGGTTCAGAGAGTCGCCGGTAGCTGTGAAGGCGATACACGCAGAGACGCCGAATGGGCTGGGGAGTCGCGCAGGTGAAAGGCCAGTCGATTAGCTTGCGCCGGAATGCGCTCCGTTAGCAGCGCGGGATATCGACCCTGGGTCTGTATCCGCAGAGCGACCCGCCCCGGCGGGTAATCAAGGTGGCACCGCGGGAACCCTTCTCGTCCTTGATCGGACGGTTTGGGTTCTTTTGATTTTCTGGGAGGTTGACGATGCTGCCAGCGATGCAGGCCGAACGCGCGGACATCAAGCCGTCGCGCGCGGAGGCGCTTCAGCACTTTGAACATGGCGATCATGTGCCCGTCTACCGTACGCTGATAGCCGACCTGGAAACGCCGGTCTCGGTCTATATGAAGTTAAAAGAGGCGGGGGCGCCGGCCTTCCTGCTGGAGAGCGTCGAAGGCGGCGAGCAAGTCGGGCGCTACTCGTTCATCGGCGTCAATCCCAAAGGCCTCATCACCGTCAAGGACAATATCGCCTCTTTTGAGCGCGATGGGCAGTGCGACAGCTTCGCCATTCCCGAAGGGCAAGACCCGCTGCACATCATCAAGCGGCATTTTCAGACGGTCAAGCCAGTCGCGCTGGAAGGGCTGCCGCGTTTGGTCGGCGGCGCAGTGGGCTACATGTCTTACGACATCGTACGCTATTTTGAGGACCTGCCGGCCACCGCCAACGACGATTTGGCTGTGCCGACGGTCGCCTTCATGCTGCCGGATACCCTGGTCATTTTCGACCATGCCATGCACCAACTGACGGTCTTGGCCAATGCGCATAATACTGGCGATCCTGACGCCGCTTATGACCGCGCCATCGCCAGTATCGACCAGATGGTCACAGCTCTCTCGCGGCCGCTGGCGCATCAAGCCTATGACCCGCCCAGCGGGAATCTGTCCAGCGACCCGCGCTCCAATGTCGCGCAAGCCGTCCATGAAGACCGCGTCCGCAAAGCGAAGGAGTATATCCGCGATGGCGACGCCTTCCAGATCGTCCTGGCGCAGCGTTTCAGCCGCCGCACCGATGCCAGTCCGCTGCAAATTTACCGCGCCCTGCGCGCCACCAACCCATCACCCTATATGTTCCTGCTCGAATTCAGCGATGACTTAACGCTGGTGGGCGCCTCGCCGGAAATGCTGGTGCGCCTGGAAGACGGCATCGCCTACAACCGGCCCCTGGCTGGCACACGGCATCGCGGCGCCACCGAGAAAGAAGACCTGGCGCTGGAAGAAGAATTGCTCAATGATCCCAAAGAGCGCGCCGAACACGTAATGCTTGTCGACCTGGGCCGCAACGACCTTGGGCGCGTCTGCGACTACGGCACGGTGCAGGTCAAGAAGATGATGTATGTCGAGCGTTACTCGCACGTCATGCACATCACCAGCCAGGTCGAGGGCGTCTTGCGCCAGGGCATGGACGCTTTTGATCTGCTGCGCGCCACCTTCCCGGCCGGGACGCTTAGCGGCGCGCCCAAAGTGCGGGCAATGGAAATCATCGAAGAGCTGGAAGAGACGCGGCGCGGTCCCTACGGCGGCGCGGTGGGCTATTTCAGCTTTGACGGCTCCATGGATATGTGCATAACGATCCGCACCCTGTTGATGCAAAACGGCGCCATCAGCGTACAAGCCGGCGGCGGCATCGTGGCCGATAGCGACCCCACCGCCGAATACTACGAAACGATCAATAAAGCCAAAGCGGTATTTGAAGCGGTCAAATACGCTGAAAGCGGCTTGATGTAGGCGGCTTCCGATGCGCCGAACGGGGAACAGTCATGATTCTGGTGATCGACAATTACGACAGTTTTACCTATAACATCGTCCAGGAATTGGGCGAGCTGGGCGCGGACTTGACCGTCTATCGCAATGACAAGATTACGGTCGAACAGATCCGCCAACTGGCGCCGGAGCGCATCGTGATCTCGCCCGGTCCCGGCTTCCCGGTTGACGCCGGACTGTCCCTGGATGTGATTCGCGAGCTGGGGGCGGAGATTCCACTGCTGGGCATCTGCCTGGGCCATCAAGCAATCGGCGAAGCCTACGGCGGCGTCGTCGTGCACGCGCCGGAATTGATGCACGGCAAGACTAGCATGATCCACCACGACGGCGACACCATCATGGCTGGCATCCCCAATCCCTTTGAAGCCACCCGCTATCACAGCTTAATCGTGCAAGAAGAGACGCTGCCGGATTGCCTGATGATCACAGCGCGCGCAGCCAGCGGCGAAATCATGGGCATACGCCACAAACAGCACCCGGTCATCGGCCTTCAATTTCATCCCGAAAGCATTTTGACTTATCATGGAATGCGGATGCTGGGCAACTTTATGCAGTATCAACCCATGCGACTGATCGAAAATTAGAGCGGGCAAAGGACAACCGATGGACATTAAACAAGCGATTGACGCGCTAAGCCGCTACGGGCACCTGACGGTTGAGCAGGCCGAATCGGTGATGGAGCAAATCATGACCGGCGGCGCCACCCAGGCGCAAATCGGCGCCTATCTGATGGCGCTGCGCATGAAGGGGGAGTCGATCCAGGAGATCGCCGGCAGCGCCCGCGCCATGCGAAAAGCCGCCGCCAAAGTCCCGACCCGTGTCGAAGCAGACCTGCTTGACCCGGTCGGCACCGGCGGCGACAAATCCGGCACCTTCAACATCAGCACCACCTCGGCTTTCGTCGCCGCGGGCGCTGGCATCCCGGTGGCGAAACACGGCAACCGCGCCGCGACCAGCAAATGCGGCAGCGCCGATGTCCTGGCGGAACTCGGCCTCAATCTCGATCTCAGCCCCGAGCAAGTCGGGCGCTGCATAGACGAGATCGGCATCGGTTTTATGTTCGCTGTCAAAATGCACCCGGCCATGCGCCACGCCATCGGGCCGCGGCGCGAAATGGCTGTGCGCACCATCTTCAATATCCTCGGCCCGCTGACTAATCCAGCCGGCGCGCAACGCATGTTCATCGGCGTCTTCGCCTCCGAAATGACCGACCTGCTGGCGCAGGTTCTCAAGGCGCTGGGCGTCAAATCGGCTATGGTCGTCAATGGCTACGGCGGCTTGGACGAACTAACCGTGACCGGTCCCAATCGCATCAGCTACCTGCAGGAAGACGGGGCAATCACGCACCTGGATATTGATCCCACCGAGCTGGGTTTCCACATGGCCAGCCTTAACGACCTCAAAGGTGATGACGCGTCCGCCAACGCCGCCATCTTGCGCGCTGTCCTGGACGGCAGCGACCGGGGCCCCAAGCGCGATATCGTGCTGCTGAATGCCGGCGCCGCCATCATGACCGCAGGGCGCGCGCGTTCGATCGCTGACGGCATTGTGCTAGCGCGTGACAGCCTGGATAGCGGCCGCGCCTTGCGCAAGCTGGATAACTTGATCGAAATGAGCCAGAGTTTCGCGTCGTGAGCCAAGCCTTCGTCGCCACCGATACCGTCCTCGACCGCATCCTCGACCGCAAGGTGGAGGAGTTGGCTTGTCGCCGCGCTAGCGTACCCGAGGCGGAAATGCGCGCGCGCGCCGCTGACGCTCCCTGCGCGCCGCGTGATATGCTGGCTGCGCTGCGAGGAGAGCAGGTCAGCCTGATCGCCGAGGTCAAGCGCGCCTCGCCCAGCAAAGGCCTGCTAACCAAGGACTTCGCGCCCGTGCTGACCGCTGCCGCCTTCGCCCACAATGGCGCCTCGGCCATATCGGTGCTGACGGACGAAGATTTCTTTCAAGGCAGCCTGGCTTACTTGCGGGCGATTCGCAACGCTGTGAGAATACCGTTGCTGCGTAAAGACTTTGTCATAGATCCCTACCAGGTCTACGAAGGCCGCGCCGCCGGCGCCGACGCCATTTTGCTGATCGTGGCGGCGCTGACGGATGCGCAGCTGGCTGACCTTTACGCGCTGACGGTCGAACTCGGCATGACGGCGCTGGTCGAGGCGCATCACGAATACGAAATGGAGCGGGCGCTGCGCCTGGGCGCTGACTTGATCGGCATCAACAACCGCGATTTGAAGACCTTCCATGTGGATCTGGCCACCACTGGCCGCCTGGCGGGCCTGGTCGATGATGACGTCGTCCTGGTGGCCGAGAGCGGGATACACAGCGCCGCTGACGTCCGCGCCATGGGTCGTCTCGGCGCCAGCGCGATACTCGTGGGCGAATCGCTTATGAAGGCGGCTGATACTGTCGCCCTCGCGCGAGCCTTGAGCAGCCAGCCGCGAGGCGCTAATGACCAAGGTTAAGATCTGCGGCCTTCGCACCACTGAAAACGCGCTGATGGTCGCTCGCGCCGGCGCCGATATGATCGGGCTGAACTTCTACCCGAAGACGCCGCGCTACATTGAAGCAGCGGCCGCCCGCGATGTCGTGAGCAGGCTGCGAACGGAATTGGGCGCGGCCTGTCCCACGGTCGTCGGCGTATTCGTCAACAGCAGCGCCGCTGAGGTTCGCGCCCTGGTCGCGGAAGTCGGCCTGGATTTCGCCCAACTCAATGGCGACGAATCGGCGGCGTTCGTCGGCGCCTTGTGCGGGCTGGCCTTCAAGGCGATTCGGCCGGCCGATGAAGACTCTGCCCGCTCCGAAGTCGCCGCGCTGGCCAGCGCCTTCGTCACCGACGAACGCGCGCCATCCCTGCTGCTGGACGCCTTTAATCCCAAGCTCTATGGCGGCACCGGCGAGACTACCAGCCTGAGCATCGCCGGGGCCGTGAAAACCGCCGCGCCGCGAATGATGCTGGCCGGCGGATTAACTCCCGCCAATGTCGCCCAGCGCGTCCGCAGCATCCAGCCCTGGGGCGTAGATGTGGCCAGCGGCGTCGAAGCCGGGACGCCCGGCATCAAGGACGAAGCTAAAGTGCGCGCCTTTATCGAAGCTGTGCGGTCGGCCGACGCATGAGCGAGCTTTTTGACATTTACGACGAAACGCTGACTCACATTGGCGTGAAGCCACGCGAAGCGGTACACCGTGACGGTGACTGGCACCAGGTTTTCCATTGCTGGGTGATTGGCCGCGACCCCGATGGCGCCGCTTTCGTCGTGCTGCAGAAGCGCGCCCTGGACCGCGATTACGCCGGCAAGATCGACATCAGCGCCGCCGGGCACCTTGAGGCCGGGGAGAGCGTCAGCGACGGCGTGCGCGAAATTGAAGAAGAGCTGGGATTAAATGTAGCATTCGAGGACTTGACGGCTCTGGGCATTCGCATCGGCGCGACCAAAATCGGCGACTTTATCGACCGCCAGTTCTGCCATGTCTTCTTTTACGAGTGCGACCGGGCTCTGGCGAGCTACCGCTACCAGCATGAAGAAATCCAGGGCTTGGTCAAGTTACCAATTGCAGCGGGCTTGCGCCTGTTCACCGGCGAGGCCGCAGCGGTCACGGTCAAGGCAGTTGGCTTGGGCAGCGACACGATTGATTTGACGAGAGACGATTTCATCCACAGCCTGGACAATTATGTGCTCAAGACGCTGATACTGGCGCGGCGTTATTTCGCCGGCGAGACGCAACTCTGGATTTGACCGACGCGAGGACTATCCCTAATGGCCGAACTTTACATTCGTAGCGACATCAGTGATCTGCCAGACGCTCGCGGTTACTTCGGCGAATACGGCGGGCGCTTTGTGCCCGAGACGATTATGCCCGCGCTGGACGAGCTGGAGCAGGCCTACGCGGACGCCATCGCCGACCCCCAATTTCACGCCGAGCTGAGCCACTTGCAGCGCACCTACACCGGCCGGCCCACGCCCGTCACCTATGCCCGGCGGCTGAGCGAGGCGCTGGGTGGCGCGCAGGTCTATCTCAAGCGCGAAGACCTGGCCCACACCGGCGCTCATAAAATCAACAATGCGCTGGGGCAGGGCTTGCTGGCCAAGCGCATGGGCAAGCGCCGCATCATCGCCGAGACCGGCGCCGGTCAGCACGGCGTCGGCACAGCCACCGCCATGGCGCTGCTGGGGCTGGAATGCCACGTCTACATGGGCAGCGTCGATATTCGCCGCCAGCAGCCCAATGTCTTCCGCATGAAGCTGCTGGGCGCCGAGGTCATCCCGGTCGAAAGCGGCAGCCGCACACTCAAGGACGCCATCAACGAAGCCATGCGCGACTGGGTCACCAATGTCGAGACGACCTTCTATCTGCTGGGCTCGGCGCTGGGACCCCACCCTTATCCCATGATGGTGCGGGACTTCCAGAGCATTATCGGTACGGAAGCGCGCGAGCAGATACAAGCCGAAACCGGCCAGCTGCCCGATGCCTGCGTCGCCTGCGTCGGCGGCGGCAGCAACGCCATCGGCCTCTTCCACGCCTTTCGCGACGACGCCGCCACCGAGCTAATAGGCGTTGAAGCCGGCGGACGCGGCATCGACAGCAAAGAACACGCCGCCCGCTTCGCCGATCTCGACATCAGCCGGCCGGGCATCTTGCACGGCACGCGCTCCTTCGTCATGCAAGACAGCGATGGCCAAATCATGGAAACGCACAGCATTTCGGCCGGGCTGGATTACCCTTCGGTCGGCCCCGAACACGCGCATCTGCGCCAGAGCGAACGCGCCTATTACACCATGGCCACCGACGCCGAAGCGCTGGAAGCCTTCCAGGTGCTGAGCAAGCTGGAAGGCATCATCCCGGCTTTGGAAAGCGCCCACGCCGTCGCCGAAGCCATCAAACGCGCGCCCACCATGCCGCGCGACAGTGTGCTGCTGGTGAACTTGTCCGGCCGCGGCGATAAAGACCTCGACACCGTCATCGGCATCCTGGGCGAGTGAGGCATCAAATGAAGAAACGTGACGCGAAACCGCTAATGTGAAACTATCTTGCTGACGACCATATCACAGAAAACCCGACAGCTATTGTAGAGGCGACTCGGTGAGTCGCCCGATAGCAACGCTGCTTCAGATTGATTTTCCGAATGACTCATTTGCATCTGCTTTGGAGCTACTGAGCATGAGAGTACTTAGAGACACTTACGGCATCAAAGCCCTCGAGGTCATGTTCGCCCGAGCCAAGGCTCAGCATCGCGCGGCCTTTCTGCCCTATTTTCCCATCGGCTATCCCAACTACGCCGCCTCGTTAGCCACGATCAAAGCGCTGGCGGATGCCGGCGTGGACGGCTTCGAGATTGGCATCCCCTTCAGCGATCCCATCGCTGACGGACCCACCATTCAAGCGGCCACGCAAGTCGCCCTGGAAAATGGCGCCACCGTGCGCCGCTGCCTGGAAGCGGTGCGGACATTGCGTACGCAGGGCGTCTCCCAGCCGATGCTGATGATGGGCTACGCCAATCCGCTGGTGGCTTATGGTACGGACACCTTCGTACGCGACGCCCGCGCGGCCGGCGCCGACGGCTTGATCGTGCCCGACCTGCCGCCCGAAGAAGCCGCCATGTTCGCCGGTTCCTGCCAACGCGAGGGACTGGCGCTGGTATTCATGCTGGCGCCGACCAGCAATGACGAGCGCATCAAGCTGGCTTCGGCGGCGGCCACTGGCTTCATCTACGTCGTCTCGCTGACCGGCATCACCGGCGCTCGGCGCGAGCTGCCGGCATACTTAGAAGGATTTATCGCGCGGCTGCGCGCCAGCGCCGATAAACCGCTGGTGCTGGGCTTCGGCATCAGTAGTCCCGAGCAGGCTCGCGAAGTCAGCCGCTTGACCGACGGCTTCATCGTCGGCTCGGCGCTGGTGCGCGCCGGCGGCGAGAGCGTAGAAGCAGCGCGCGACCTGGCGGCGTCGATGGTCGCGGCGATTCGCAACTGATTTCTCGCGCGGAAATGCCGGGGCGACCTGGATGCGCCGCGCGCGACCTGCCTGTTGAAATATCACTAGCGCGCTAGTATAACGAAACACTTGTCAGTATCGTCACGCTGGCAAGCATGACTGGCGTTGCGCTTCGACATACGGCGAATATGCGAAAATCAGATCAGCGCAGCCTGGGGATGAGATAAGGCGTGAACGAAGAGACTCCCGCAACAAGCATATCGACTGTTGTTCACGAGCAGACTTCAACAGTTACCATAAGCGTAAGCTTTCAGCGACAGGCTTCCAAATTCTTTCGGAATTCGGTGACGCTGCTCTTATACCTCGGCGCGATGCTTTGCGCCATTTACGGCAACAGCTTGCTGCGTGGCGAAGACATTTCCTATCGTGAAGAAACTCGGGAATTAGCGGCTGGCAGCCCCTATCTCTGGATTGCTGTAATTCTGTGGCTGTTTGGCGATCTTGTCTCCAATTGGCAGCGGCTGAAAACCTGGTGGCGCCTGCTGGAGCCTCCGGCGCGCGCTCGCTGGTTGGCGCGGATTCCGGCAGTGTTTGTTGGATTGTCCAGTCTCTCACCGCTCTCCGCTGCGATGTCCGCCTCGCCAGATGGTCTGCGGGAATTGCTTGGAGACGCCCTTGGGCGGATTTCCTTCGCCGTCCTGCTGCTGCTGCTGATTAACATGGTCAATTGGCGCCCCCGCATTTGGGCCGCCGCCCAAGCATTAAGATCGGGCGGGGGGGGGGGGTAATCTTAATTCTTTGCGGCCAGTAATTTCTCGCTTTTCCGCGACTATGGCTTCGCGGCAGTTTCTGAGCCCGATTCGCCTGTATCTCTTCGCGGCCTCGCTATTGGTCAGCATCGTCGTTTTACTGAATACATCCGGCAACAGCTTTCGCCCTCCCATTATCGCCTTGTGGATGCTAAGCGCGCTGCTCTGGGCGCTCACATTCACGCCGCGAGAATGGAATATCTTCGTATGCCTGTACCGACTCTTTAACGCGGACTGGTGGATCCCCTGGCGGTCCTACTGGTGGGCTTATCTGGCTTTCGCGCTTATCATGTTTGCCGGCATAAGCTTTCGCATAACCGAGTTGGAAAGAATGCCGGCCGAGATCTTGAATGATCCCTATCTGAATCTTCTGGATGCCTATGAATTCAGCCAAGGTATCGACCAGCCAGTCTATTTCAACTACAACAACGGTCGCGAGCCTCTTTCCTTCTGGTTGATGGCTTTGCTGGCGGCGGCGCCAGGGTTCAGCTTTGATTTCTATACCCTGAAGCTGTCAACAGCGCTGGCGAGCGTACTTGCTTTACCGCTTACGCTTTGCTTGGGCATCGAATTCATGGGCGAATCCCGGCGCAAAGCCGGGGTGATTATGGGCTTGCTGCTGGCAAGTATGTTTGCCGGCAGTTATTGGGAGACCGTCGTCAGCCGCTCCGGTGATTTGCACTCCTGGGTTTCCGTTTTTGCCCTGCTTGTGACTGTCTTGCTGATACGGGCGGTTCGGCATAATCGGCGCGTTGACTTCATCATGGTCGGGCTGGCGCTGGGCTTTGCGCTCTACGTCTATAAGTCGACAATCTTATTGCCGGTCGCTGTGGGCGCGGCCGTGCTGGCAGCGATGGCGCTGCGCCCCATTTCGACCCTTGAGCGGAGACGCTACGCCGCGAACCTATGCGTCACTTTTATTATTGCATTGGCGATCAGCTTGCCTTTAATCCAATATATGCTGGAGTATCCCGGCGAATATTTTCGGAGAGCCCATCAGCTGATACATGATCCAGCCACAACGATAGACAGTGAGGCTGAGTATCGCTGGCAAATTGTAAGCAACGTCTTGAGCGTGATTCAGAAGCATTTGGGCATGTATAACTGGCGAGGCGATCCAAACCTTGAGCGAAACTTTCCAGGCGCGCCTGCGCTGGATGCTATTACGGGAACGCTGCTCATCCTGGGAATGCTGGCGGTCGCCGCGAAGCTGCTAAAGTCACGCGATCCGGTATTGTGGATGCTTCCGATAATTCTGCTGATTTCGCACCTGCCATCCGTACTGGTTGTCGCCCCCGACGCAACCTCACAAGTTCCCAGTATGACGCGTACGCTCGTGGCTCTGCCTCAAGTCTATTTGATTGCGGCCGTCGCCCTTTATCAAGTCATGCGTCAATTCCTGCGGACCTTTAACAGGCCGGTGGGCTTGATATTGGCAACGCTCATTGGCGTCGCGGTCGCATTCCTGGCATATCAGCATAATCACAAATTCTATTTTGAAGACTACAACATCCATTTGACGCAGCGAACGCTGCCAACAAGCGACGGCGGGAAAATTCTGCGCGGATTCGTAAATGGCGGCGGCGCTATCGGCAATTCATTCATCATTCAAGGAGGTGATTCCGGCGAAGCCCGCTTTATCGCTGCCGCGGCTGGCGTTCTCGATTACCCAAATGTCATATACAATGCTGCTGACATTAGCCAAGCCCTCGGACAGGCCATCAAGCGCGAGCTTTACCCGCTTGATCCAAACAGAGACTTGTTTTTCTTGTATAGTCCGCAAAATGGGGAGACCACCGCCTTACTGGATAGTTTCTTTTCCGAAGGCCATTTGATTGTTGTCCCGACTTACAACCCAAATCACAATTATGCGACCTATCGAGTACCGGGCCTTGGCCGATAGCGGCCCGCCAGATTCGCAATTGCCTGGCAGCGTTACTGGCAAATTCTAGTGGCGCGTGGCATAATCAAAATATGATTGCCGTGAGGTCATCCGTAATGAACTCGGAAACGCTGGTCGAAGCGGCGAAGTTCGCTTATTATTATTACCCAAACTGCATAGACCGGTCTGGGTGATTCGCGCTGGCAATTGGTTTCCACACTACGCAAGACGAAGATGGAGGCGCAGAGTGAACACTCGGCGCCTTTTTTGTTGAAACATTATATTGAAACTGAAGGAGTGACAATTGACGATGATACGCGGCGTGCGCGGCGCGACCACAGTTGAATCCAACGCCAACGAAGCTATTCTCGAGGCGACTCAAGAGCTTCTGGGCATCATGATTGAGCGCAACAGCATCGTCGAAGACGACGTGGCCAGCGTACTGTTCTCCGCCACGCCCGAACTCGACGATACCTTCCCGGCCAAAGCGGCGCGTTTGATGGGCTGGACGCGCACCGCCCTGATGGGTTTCCAGGAAGCCGATGTCAAACGCGGCCTGCCCATGTGCATTCGCGTCTTGATTCACTGGAATACCAATAAGTCGATTGACGAAATCCGGCATGTCTTCTTGCGCGAGGCTGTGGCGCTGCGGCCCGACCTGGTCGACGACCACGGCCAGGGAGACGCGTGATGAAAGCTGGATTCCGCGCGCGCCATCTGGCTGTCATCGGCTTGGGGCTGATGGGCGGCTCGCTGGCGCTGGCTATGCGCGAGCATGCCGATTATATCGCCGGCGTCGACCACGACGAACGCACGCGCGACTTCGCCCTGGCGCGGGGCATGGTCGATTGCGCCACCGCCGATCTCTACCAAGCCGTCAACCGCGCTGACGTGGTGATTCTCGCGGCGCCGGTGCGCGTCATCGTCGAGATGCTGCGCATGCAAATCGGCTCCTATCTGCGCTCGAATACGCTGGTCATCGACATCGGCAGCACCAAGCAAGATATCGTGGACGCCATGGCCAGCCTGCCCATCGGCGTCAACGCGGTCGGCGGCCATCCCATGACTGGCAAGGAAAACGGCGGCATCGAGGAATCCGACCGCTCACTCTATGACAATCGCCCCTTCGTGCTTTGCCCCTCGCGCCGCACCACGCCCGCGGCCCGGCTGCACGCCCTGTCCTTCGTTGAGACTCTAGGCGCGCAGCCGATTGAGATGGAGGCCGAGCGCCACGACCAGATCGTGGCCGGCATCAGCCACCTGCCTTATCTGCTGAGCGCGACGCTGGTGGCGACGGTGGCGCGGCAGGCGGAGAACGACTCGGCTTATTGGGAGCTGGCCGCGGGCGGCTTCCGCGATACCACGCGCCTGGCCGCCAGCGATGTGACCATGATGGGAGATATCCTTAGCACGAATACCAAAGCGGTGGCGACTTTGCTGGCGCAATTTCGTATGCAGCTGGCGATGCTGGAGACGATGCTGATTGCCGGCGACGACCAGCAGCTTAGCGACTCTCTGCAGCCCCTGCGGCATGCGCGGAAGGAATGGGCGCAAAATTATGAAAACGGACGCTAGACACCAGCAATTCACCCTGCGCCCCGGCGGAGAAATTCGCGGCAAAATAACCGTGCCGGGCGACAAGTCGATATCGCACCGCGCCGTCATGCTGGCCTCCATCGCGCAGGGCACATCCTATATCCGCAACTGGCTGGCCGCCGGCGATACCGAAGCCACCCTGGGCGCCATGCGCGATCTGGGCGCGCGGATCGAACGTCAGGACGCCTCGACCTTGACCATTGAAGGCGGGCCCCTGCGCCCGTCCCCAAATCCGCTGAATCTAAAGAACGCCGGCACCGGCATCCGCCTGCTGGCCGGCATCATGGTGGGCCAGCCCTTCGCCAGTACGCTTGATGGCAGCGAACAGTTGCGCCGACGTCCCATGCGCCGCATCATCGACCCGCTGACGCGGATGGGCGCCGATATCCGCGCCGCCAACGGCTGCTGCCCCTTGACCATTCGTCCGGCCGCGCTAACAGGCGCCCATTACGACATGCCGATCGCCAGCGGACAAGTCAAGAGCGCCCTGCTGCTGGCCGGCCTCTACGCCGACACGCCCACCACCGTGACCCAACCAAGTCCCGCCCGCGATCATACCGAGCGCATGCTGCGGGCAATGGGCGTCAGAATCGACCAGGAAGATGAAGCCGGCAACTGCCTGACGCTCTATCCCGGAGGGCGGCTTGAACCGCTGGATATTACCGTGCCCGGCGACCCTTCGTCGGCTGCTTTTCCGCTGGTCGCGGCTTTACTCGTGCCGGGCAGCGACCTGACCATTACCGGCGTCGATCTGAATCCCACCCGCACCGGTATGCTGGATGCGCTCGCGGAAATGGGCGCGGACTTCGCCATCAGCAATCGCTTGACCCAAGCCGGCGAGCCGGTCGGCGACATCCAGGTGAAATCGAGCGCGCTGCGCGGCGTCGACATCGGCGGGGAGACAGTCGTGCGCATGATCGACGAATTCCCGATTCTGATGGTGGCGGCGACGCAGGCCGAGGGCGAGACCATCGTCCGCGATGCCCGCGAGCTGCGCGTTAAGGAGACCGACCGCATCGCCGTCATGGCGGCCGAGCTGCGCAAGCTGGGCGCTGTCATCGAAGAACGTGAAGACGGCTTCCGCATCGTCGGCCCCCAGCGACTGTCCGGCGGTCAAGTGGACGGGCATGACGACCATCGCATCGCCATGAGCTTGACCATCGCCGGGCTTGTCGCGGCGGAAGGCGCAATCGTCACCGACGCCGCCTGCGCCGCGGACAGTTTTCCCGGTTTCGCCGAGACGCTTGCCGGCTGTGGCGCGCTCTTGCTGCCGGAGTAGCGGAGACAACTGAATTGGCAAGGACAAACATGACGACGAAGCGAGTGGGCGTCATCGGCTTCCCGGTGGAGCACAGCCTCAGCCCAATCATGCACAATGCCGCCTTCGCGGCGCTGAACATGAGCGACTGGCATTACGACGCCATGTCCATCCCACCCGATATCTTGCGCCTGGGACTGCGCGAGCCCAAGAATCACGGCTACATCGGCATCAATGTCACCGTGCCGCACAAAGAAGCCATCATGGAATACGTCCAGCCCGACGAAAAAGCGAGGGCCATCGGCGCGGTCAACACCGTGGACTTCCGCACTAACATCGGCACGAACACCGATGCCGACGGCCTCATAAACGATTTGCGCGCCAACCAGGTCAGGATCCGAGGCCAACGTGTGCTGGTCCTCGGCGCTGGCGGGGCGGCGCGGGCCGCGGTCTACGGTTTGCTGCGCGCGGGCGCCGACGTGGCCATCGTCAACCGCACCAAGTCCCGCGCCGACAAACTGGTGGCGCAGTTGCGCGCTTCGGCAAGGCTCGACGGCGCGGCAGTGATGACCCTCGACCAAGCCGCCGACTGGGGCATGTCCTTGATCATCAACTGCACGTCGGTCGGCTTGCATCCTCATATCGAACAGTCGCCCTGGATTCACGGCCTGCCCTTTCCCGAAGGTGTGACGGTCTACGATATGGTTTATCGCCCGGCCAACACCGCGCTGATGCAGCAGTGCGTGGCGCATGGCGGTCGCGCGATTGGCGGGCTGGGCATGCTGGCGCGGCAAGGCGCCATCGCCTTTGAACTCTGGACCGGCGTCCAGCCGCCCATAGACCTGATGCTGCGCGTCCTGCAAGAGACGCTGGAAACTGCCAACGAGGACTAAACGCTCATGCCCATTCGATTCTTCACCGCCGGCGAAAGCCACGGACCCGGACTGACCGCCATCCTGGAAGGCATGCCGGCCGGCCTGCCCCTGACCGGCGAAGACATCAATCGAGACCTGCGCCGCCGCCAGAAAGGCTACGGTTCCGGTGGGCGCATGCAGATCGAGAAAGACGGCATCATCATCACCGCCGGCGTCATGAACGGCTTGACCACCGGCGCGCCCATCGCCCTGCAAGTGCAAAACCGCGATTTCAAAAGCTGGAAAGAACGCGACATCAGGCCCATCACCACGCCCCGGCCCGGCCACGCCGATTTGACCGGCGCGGTCAAATATGGCTATCGTGAACTGCGCCTGTCGCTGGAGCGGGCCAGCGCGCGGGAAACCACCATGCGCGTCGCCATCGGCGCCATCTGCAAGACCTTTCTGCGCCAGTTCGACATCGCCGTCGATGGCTACGTCTCGCAGCTCGGCGATGTCGTTGCCGATTTGACCGACATGTCGCTGGACGAGCGCATCGCCCGCAATGAAGACAATGATGTCCGTTGTCCCGATGCCGCCGCCGCGGAAAAAATGCACACGCTGATTCGGCAGGTCAAGATCGACAAAGACACCCTGGGCGGCGTCTTTGAAGTGGTCGCGCGCGGCCTGCCGCCCGGTTTGGGCTCGCATGTGCATTACGACCGCAAGCTGGACGGCCGTCTGGTCGGCGCCATGGTCAGCATTCAAGCCATGAAAGGCGCCGAGATCGGCAGCGGCTTTGAAAACGCCGGCAAACGCGGCTCGCAGGTGCACGACGAAATCGTGGTTGATGAATCGGGCCTGCTCTCGCGCTCAAGCAATCGCGCCGGAGGGTTGGAAGGCGGCATCAGCACCGGCGAACCGGTCGTCGTGCGCGTCGCCATGAAGCCCATCTCCACCATGCTGCGCGGCGCCGCTTCGGTCGACCTGGCCACCGGCGCAGCCAATCCCACCGTTTACGAACGCAGCGATTTCTGCGCCTTGCCGCGCGCCGTCCCGGTAGGCGAGGCGATGATGGCGATCGTGCTGGCCGACGCCCTGATGGAAAAGCTGGGCGGCGACAGCCTGGAAGAAATGAAGCCGCGTTTCGCCGCTCTGCGCGGCAACCGCCTGGACGACCTGCCCATGGACAATGTCGCCTGGCGCTTCGGGTACGACGTATGAATACAGCCAAAAACATTGTCATCACCGGTTTCATGGGCACGGGCAAAAGCACCGTCGCCGAAATCGTGGCGCGCAAGCTGAACCGTCCCCTGGTTGATATGGACCGCGAGATAGAAACCCGCGCCGGCTTCAGTATTCCTCAGATTTTCCGGCGCGAGGGCGAGGCCGCCTTTCGCGACCTGGAGCGGCAATTGACGCATGAGCTGGCGCTGCGCCACGGCTTGGTCATCGCCACCGGTGGCGGCGCGCTGGTTGACGCCAACAGCCGCGAGATGATGAGCCAGCACGGCATCGTCATCTGTCTCAAGGCCAGCAAAGCCGATATCCGCGCGCGCATAGGGCTGCAAAGCGAGAATCAGAATCGTCCGCTGGCCGCCGATTGGGAGGCGCATTTTGACGCCCGGCGCGGCGCCTACGCTCAGATACATCATCAAATCATGACAAGCGGCCGTACGCCGGCTGACATCGCCGCGGATATCCTGGCGCTGGCGAACGACGCGCTCTACGTGCGGACGCCCGACGGCGGCGGTTACCCGATTCATATTGGCGGCGGCCTGCTGCGGCGCATCGCGGCCGACCCGGAAGCCGCCGGACTGACCGGGCATGTGGCAGTTGTCACCAACGAGACGGTGGCGCCCCTTTATGGTGAAACCTTGGCCGCCGGGCTGCCCAAGGCCAACCTCATCGTCGTGCGCGACGGCGAGGCGCATAAGAATCTGGATACTGTCCGCGAGATTTATGACGAGCTGCTGTCGCTGGGCGCGGACAGACGAACGACCTTGCTCGCCTTGGGCGGCGGCGTCATCGGCGATATGGCCGGCTACGCCGCGGCCACGTATATGCGTGGCATTCCGCTCGTGCAAGTCCCCACCACCTTGCTGTCAATGGTGGATTCCAGCGTCGGCGGCAAAGTCGGCGTCGATCTGCCGCAAGGCAAAAACCTCATTGGCGCTTTCAAGCAGCCACGCCGCGTCATCATCGACACAGAGGTATTGGCGAGCCTGCCCGAATTGCAGTGGCGCTGCGGAATGGCCGAGGTCATAAAACACGGCCTGATTGCGCGCCCCGCGCTGCTCGAGCCCGATCTGTGGCAGCCGGAAGAAGCGGCCTACCTGGCGCGGCAGGCCGTGCAAGTCAAAATCGACATCGTGGAAGTCGACCCTTATGAAAATGGCGTCCGCGCCCATCTCAACCTGGGGCATACCTTTGGCCACGCCATCGAGAAAGCCACCAATTACGCTGTGCCGCACGGCGAGGCCGTCGCCATTGGCACGATGAAGGCGGCGCTGCTGTCGCGGAATCTGGGATTCATCGACGATCATCTGGTAGGGCAGATCCAGAAGACCCTCTGGCAGATCGGCCTGCCCACCGACATCGCTCTGGATCCCTTCCGCTGGTACGCCGCGATGTCCACCGACAAGAAATGGCAGTCCGGAACCTCGCGTCTGGTGGTGCTAAAAGGGCTGGGCGAGGCGGCAGTAGTTGAAGGCCTGCCGCGCGACGACATTATTGCGGTTTTGTAATCGAGGGGCATACAGCCATGGCCAAGGGTATTCTGCTTTTGCACGGTCCCAATCTCAACTTGCTGGGTACACGGCAGCCGGAAGTCTACGGCAGCATGACCCTGGACGCCATCAATGCGGCGGTAGAGCGGCATCTCGCGCCTTACGGCGTTGAGCTGCGGAGCGCGCAATCCAACCACGAAGGCGCCTTGATCGACCGGCTGCACGAAGCGCGCGGCTGGGCCGACGGCGTCGTCTTTAATCCCGGCGCCTACACGCATACCTCCGTCGCCCTGCGCGACGCCATTACTGCGATTGAGCTGCCGGTGATCGAAGTGCACCTGTCAAATATCCACGGGCGCGAAGCCTTTCGCCACAAGTCGCTATTGGCTGGCGTCTGTCTGGGCCAGGTGGCGGGTTTTGGCTGGCGCAGCTACATCCTGGCTGCCGACGCGCTGCTGCGCCGTTGGGAATTGCTGAGCGATTAGCTGGTCAGAATCCATGAAAACACAGGGCGGATTTTAGCTAACTCGCCGATATGCCTAAGAAGCGGACGCGCAGTATACTTTAGCAATTACAGTCGATAGCGCAGGCTTTTGATGGTCTCAGCGGAAGACATCCTCAAAGATGTAAAAGAGCAGCAGGTGCAATTTGTGGCGCTGTGGTTCACGGATATCACCGGGCTGGTCAAGAGTGTGATGATCCCGGCGCTCGAACTGGAAAACGTCTTCGAAAACGGCTCGCACTTCGACGGCTCCGCTATCGAGGGCTTCGCGCGCGTGGCCGAGAGCGATATGGTGCTGGCGCCGGATGAATCGAGTTACGCCATCCTGCCCTGGACAGCCAGCCAAGAGAAAACCGCCCGGCTGATTTGTTCTATTCACACCCAGGATGGCGAACCATTTATCGGCGATCCCCGCAGCCTGCTCGTCAAAGTGCTGGATCAAGCGCGCGCTATGAATCTGCGCTTCAAAACCGGCATGGAACTGGAGTATTTTCTCTTTCCGCTGGACGCGGCCGGGCTGCCCCTGGTTGCGGCGCGCAATGACATCGCCGGCTACTTCGATATCCCGGATGACCCCATCCGCTCCATGCGCCGCAGCATGCTGTCGGCTTTAGGCGCGCTGGGCATCAAAGTCGATTCGACCCATTCCGAGACCGGGCCGGGCCAGCACGAGATCGACTTCCAATATGACGACGCCTTGCGCTCTGCCGACAACATTCTGACGGCGCGCATCGCGCTAAAGACGATCGCGCGCAAATTCGACTATTACTGCACCTTCATGCCCCGTCCGCATGCTGATTTGCCCGGATCAGGCATGCACACCCATCAGAGCATTCACGACCTCACAAGCGGCGAGAATCTTTTCGCGGACAGCGACAGCGAATACGGCCTGTCGCGGACGGCGGCTTATTTCCTGGCGGGCCAGCTGGAGCACGCCCGCGCCATGTGCGCTGTGCTGGCGCCCCTGGTCAATTCCTACAAACGCCTCGGCACCAGCTTTGAAGCGCCGGTCAACGTAACCTGGGCGCACGTAAACCGCAGCGCGCTGATACGCGTGCCCAGCACGGCGCCAGGCAAGGAATACCACACGCGCCTGGAGCTGCGCTGCCCCGACCCGACCGCGAATCCCTATCTGGCTATGGCGGTCATGCTGCTGGCCGGTCTCGATGGCATCCGGCACAAGATGGAATTGCCCGACCCGATGGAAGAGACGCTGCTGCAAAGTATGCCGGGCCGGCGGCGCCAGATCGCCGTTTTGCCGCAGTCGCTGGAGGAGGCCCTCGACGCTCTTAGCGAAGACGACGTCATTCTATCCGCCCTGGGTCCCTACGTCAGCGACCGCTATATTGCCGCCAAACGCCAGGAATGCGACGAATACAGCCGCCAGGTAACCGACTGGGAAGTCCAGCGCTACCTCAATCGCTTTTGACAATCAACTCGTGGATGCGCCTCAGAGCGGCTCTAGCGTCGCTGGCTGGCACAGCCACCGTGAAACTGCAATTTGAGGCGCCCATCGCCAGCCCCAGGATTTCGATGTCCCCCAGGCGCTCGAGCGCTTGCGCTTGTAGACGCGGGGCGCGGTGAAGATCGCTTCCAATCGCCGTGACCAGCGCGACGGTCTCGATTGTCCAGGGCATCTTTTCCGGATACTCCGCCATTTTGGCGATCATCGCCCGCTGCAGGCGATCGACGCCGTCAATGCCGATGCTGGTAGGGATTACCAGACAAATGAAGCTGCTGGTCGCCGATTGCGACGCGATCATGACTTCGCTGCGCATGCCTAGCGTCTTGAACAGGGTATTGCCAACCAGCCGCGTCACACCGGCCAGCGAGCCACTGGCGGGACGCCGCAGCGACAAGCCGTGAATGGAGGTGACCGCCTTCAGGGACGGCGCGTCGTCTCCCTTGCCGGTAAGCACCAGCGTGCCCGTCTGCTCTGGCGCTGCGATATTCTTGATCCGAATCGGCGCCTGGCGCTCGGCCAGCGGCGCGATCATGCGCGAATGGAGCAGGCGCGCGCCAAAGTACGCCAGGTCGGCCGCTTCGGCATAACTCAAACGCGGGATGACTCTCGCGTTGGGCAGCTCGTGTGGGTCGGCCGACATCATGCCGTCGACGCCCGTCCAAATCCAAAGCTCGTCCGCGCCCAGCAAGGCGCAGAGCACGGATGACGTGTAGTCGGTGCCGCCGCGTCCCAGCGTGGTCGTTTCGCCGGCGATGGTCGCCCCGATAAAGCCGGTTACGACCGGGATCATGTCGCTGCTTAACATGGGCAGCAAGGTCTCGCCGACGCGCTTTCGCGTCAGCGCCAGATCCGGTTGAGCGTTGCCGTAGACATCGTCGGTGACCAGCAGGTCGGCGCCGTCCACCGCCGCGCAGCGAATCCCCTGTTGCCGCAGCAGCGCCTCAACGATGCGCGCGGACATACGCTCGCCGGCGGCCACCACCGCATCGCTGTAAGCCGGCGACAGCTCTTCGTTGAGATTGATGGCGATCGAACGGCAGTGGTCCAGAACATCCGACAGCAAGCGGTCGATCTCGGCTCGCAGCGTATGGCGGTCCGGGCGCTCCAGCGGCAGTTGATCGATGATCGCCAGGTGCCGGCTGCGGAGATTGGCCGCGATTCGGCGATAACCGCGCTGATTGGCGATGCGCGCCAGTTGCGCCGCTTCAAAGAGCATGTCGGTAACGCCGTCAAGCGCTGATACGACAACCAGCATCTGATCCCAATTGCCGGTTTCATTGGCGACCGTGCCCAAAACCTGGCTGAGCGCCGCCGCCGTGCCCAAGGATGAACCGCCGAATTTCATGACCAGCATAGACATAGCGGCTTTTCCGAGCCTCCAAAGCGACAAGCAGCCGGACGACCGGCGCCGTCATATAACCGCGCGCCTCACACAGCCATTCTAGCAACATCAGCGCCAATCACACAAATGAGCCGTTGGATTCGCAATCTGTTCGTATTGCGGATGCCCCCATTTTCGAGTAGAGTGATAGGCGTTCAAACCTGCCAAGTATCGACCCTGGCCTGAATGCGGAGGCTGTGAACTCCCGGCTGAGCCGATAACCCTGCAAAGGCGCAACTATCATGGCAATTCCAGCAATAGAGAACAGTGAGCTGGTAGCGGGCGTACGATTTCAAAAGATTGGCAAGCTCTACCATTTTGATTACAGCGGCTACCCCGATCTGAAGCAGGGCGATTATGTTATCGTCGATACCCGCCGCGGCCGACAGATGGGCCAGGTCATGGGTTTCACCGAGCCCGACGCCCACCGTGACCGGCGGCGCATTCTGCGGCCCGCCACCCCGCGTGACTTGGTCTTGCGGCAGCATTGGGAATCTCAGCAAGACGAAGCGCTCGAGGTTTGCCGTGAAGCGGCGGACAGCCTGCGCCGCCTGTCGGAGGTCAAGTTTGTCGCGGCTCAATACAATTACGACGGCAGCGCCATCACCTTTCTTTTCAGCGCCGAGCAGAAAATCGACACTGCTGTTCTGCAGAAACGGCTGCAGCGCAAATTTGCGGCGCGCGTCGACATGCGCCAGATCGGTCCCCGCGATGTCGCCAAGCTGCTGGGCGGCTTCGGCGCTTGCGGCATCACCCGCTGCTGCAGCACCTTCCTGACGGACTTTAGCCCCATCTCGATCAAGATGGCCAAGGCGCAGGGCATCTCGCTGAACCCTTCAGAAATCACCGGCATGTGCGGACGCCTGCGCTGCTGCCTGGTATTTGAATATGAACAGTACGTTGAAGCGCGCAAGCAATTGCCGCGCCGCAACAAGCGTGTTGGCACGCCGCATGGCGAAGGCCGTGTCCTGGATCAATTGCCACTAAAAGATGCCGTCCTGGTTGATGTGGACGACGCCGGCCGCAAAGTCGTCGAGCGTGAAGATATCATCCCGCTGGAAGAATTCCGCAAATTGGCGGAAAAGGCGGGCGCCCCTTGTGAAAAACACGGTGACGGCAGCTGTGAATGCGGCTTGCCGCCGGGTCAGCGCCAAGCCGACCGCGTGAACACCGAGCAAGCCACGCCCGGCGAAACAAAGGAGTCCCCGCCGGCAGCCGAAAAGGCTGGCTCCCGCCGAGGCGGGTCCCGCAGGTCCCGCGGCAAGCCCAAAGAGGGGCAGGAACACTCGAGCCGCCGCCGGCGTGGAAGACGGCGCGGCGGGCGGCGCGCTGGCCGCAAGACCGATTCAGGCGCTGACCAAACCAAGTCATGACTGCCAACAAGGGACAAATTGGCCCCGTGCTGGGTGTCTTCGCCCACCCGGACGACCCGGAATTCTTCGCCGGCGGCGCCTTCGCCAAATGGGCTCAAGATGGCGCTGATATCACCTTTGTGATCGCCACCAGCGGCGACAAAGGCAGCGCCGACCCGGAAATGACCGCCGAGCGTCTGGCCGAGATGCGAGAACAAGAAGAGCGGGAAGCGGCCGCCGCGCTGGGCGTGAAAGACGTCATCTTCCTGCGTTACAAAGACGGCGAGCTATTCCCCACTTTGGAGCTGCGTCGGGATATCACCCGGCTGATTCGCATGAAGAAGCCCGAAATCGTGGTCACGCTGGACCCCACCGTCTTTTGGCGCGGCTCGCGCGGCATCAACCATCCTGACCATCGCGCCATTGGCGCCGCCACGCTGGAAGCGGTATTCCCAACCGCCCGCGATCGCTTGAATTTCATCGAGCAGGAACGCGACGAAGGCTTGGAAACGCACAAGGTGAGCACCGTCTATATCGCCGGCGCCGCCGAACCAAACCTGACGGTTGATGTGACGGACGTCATTGAACGACAGATTGAGTCGCTGCGGGCGCACAAGAGCCAAATCTCGGATATGGACAAGATGGCGGAGAGAATCCGCGAGCGATCGCTGGATCCAAATGCGCCCCCGGAATACCCGCGGCGTATCGAAAAATTTCGTGTCATAAGTATGGGATAGGGCAAGATGACAATAGACTTCCTGGCCGACGCGGAAGAACTGCGCGACGAATTAATAGAGCGGCGGCGTGATTTTCACCGGTATCCCGAATTGGCTTTCCAGGAACATCGCACCGCCGGCATAGTCGCTGATGAACTGAACCAGCTGGGTCTGGAGGTGCAAACAGGCGTCGGCCAAACCGGCGTCGTCGGCATTTTGGAAGGCGCGTCCGACGGGCCGACCGTACTTTACCGCGCCGACATGGACGCCTTGCCCATACAAGAAGAAAACAGCGCCGAATACGTTTCGCAAGCGGCCGGGAAAATGCACGCCTGCGGCCACGACGGCCACACCGCTATCGCCCTGGGCATCGCCAAAGTCTTGTCCAAACGCCGCGACAATCTGGGCGGGCGGGTCAAGTTCGTCTTCCAGCCGGCTGAGGAAGTCGGCGGCGGCGCCAGCTCCATGATCGCCGATGGCGTCCTAGAAAGTCCCGCGCCCGACTATACCCTGGGCATTCACCTGTGGAATGACCTTGAAGTTGGAGCGATCAGCGTCGTCTCAGGCCCAACCATGTCAGGCGCCGGCGTGTTTGAGATCACGGTCACCGGCAAGGGCGGGCACGGGGCTATGCCGCACCAAACCGCCGATCCGATCGTTTGCAGCGCGCAGCTGATCCTGGCTTTGCAGACCATCGTCAGCCGCAATGTGGACCCGCTCGATCTGGTCGTGATAACGGTCGGTACTCTGGAAGCCGGCAGCGCCCGCAATATCATCCCGCAGACGGTAAAGCTCACCGGCTCCTTCCGCCTGTTTCGTGAAGAAACGCGTGAACTGGTCAAGGCCCGCATCCAGGCGGTGGCCGATGGCGTGGCCGGCGCTATGGGCTGCCGCGCCGACGTCGATTTCGGCTTGGGAATCGGCGCTGTTGTCAATGACGCCGCGGTCGCGGAACGCGCGCGCGCTGTCTTTGCCCGGTACGATCAAGCCGTTTCAGTAGTGGACAAACCCTGGATGGCTTCGGAAGATGTTGGCCTGCTGATGCAGCGCAACCCCAGCGCCTATCTGCTGGTCGGATCCGCCAACTGCGAGCGCGGCCTCGATTTTCCCCATCATCATCCGCAATTTGATATTGATGAAGATGTGCTGCCGCTCAGCGTCGGCCTGATGTCCGCCCTGATTGCCGACTACCTGGGAGCCAAGGCCTGAATGTCTGACAGCTCTCCGCTCAAGTGGCTGCCGTCCCGAGGTTGGATCGTCCTTTCCGGACCCGCCGATCCCTTGAGCGAAATCCGCGCCCAAGCCCTCAGCCGTCACAACGCCGGTGGCGCTATCGCCTATATCTCACTGGCGGAGGATCTGGGCGATGACTTGATGGACGATATGGCGGAATTGGGCGCTGCCAGCGGTTATCTGGTCGACCTGGAAGCGCATGATAACAACGAAATCTACGAGCGTCTGAGCGCGGCGGCAATGATCGTTGTCGACGCCGCCGACCAGGGCGACCGTCTTCTGAAGCTGCTGCGGCGCACGGCCATTCATGCCCTCAAGGAAGCGCTGAATCGCGGCGGTCTGCTATTCTTTGAAGGGGCGGCCGCGGCGCTTGTTGGCGAGTTCATCTTGGCCGCCGACAATCGCATTGCGTCGGGATTGAGTCTAGTGCGGAATGCGCTGGTGGCGACCGAGGTCAGCAGCATCGCCGGCGACGCGGCGCTGCGGACGGCGCGCAATGAGCTGCCGGACGCGATATTCGTCGGCTTGGCCTCCGGCTCGGCGCTGGCGCTGGGTCCTGACGGGCAGATAGAAACCTGGGGCGAGCGACAGGTGGCCATCAGCCTGGCTGACCCGGCCCGATTGGGCGAGACTACAATCATCGAGTGAGTTCAACAGAAACCGAGTGCAGCTATGCCAATAACGATTCTGATCGGCGCGCAGTGGGGCGATGAAGGCAAGGGCCGCGTGGTGGATTGGCTGGCTGGTTCAGCCGATATCGTCGCGCGTTACGCCGGCGGCGACAATGCCGGCCACACCGTGGCGCTCAATGGCAAGGTCTACAAATTGCACCTGGTTCCCTCTGGCATCTTGCACAGCCGGGTCGTGTCCATCATGGGCAATGGCATGGTGATAAACCCTGTCAATCTGGTGCGGGAAATGCAAGCCCTGCGCGAGTTGGGCGTGGATATCAGGCCTGAACGTCTGGTGATTAGCTCTAGGGCGCACATCATCACACCGGCGCATATCGCCCTCGACTCCGCCAAAGAAGAGGCGCTGGGAGAGGCCAAGATCGGCACCACTCTGCGCGGCATCGGTCCCGCCTACCTCGACAAAACCGGCCGCGCCGGCATCCGAACCGGCGACATGCTGCTTGATGTTGAAGAATTCACAGAACGGCTGGTCAAGGCCATCGAATCCACCAATGAAGTCTTGCGGCAGCAGGGTCGCCAAAGCCTGGATCCGCAGTCGGCAGCGCAGAGCTATCTCGATGCCGCCGCCGTCCTCAGGCCTTATATCAGGGATACTTCGGTCTATTTGCATCAGGCGCTGCGCTCCGGCAAGCAGGTCGTTTGCGAAGGCGCGCAAGGCACGCTGCTCGACATTGATCACGGCAGCTACCCCTTCGTCACCAGCTCGTCGCCGACAGCCGGCGGCGCGCTCACGGGCTTGGGCGTAGGACCGCTGTTCGTCGAGAAAGTGCTGGGCGTGGCCAAAGCCTTCAGCACGCGCGTCGGCGGCGGACCCATGCCCACTGAACTCGAGGGCGAAGTCGCGCGGCGCCTGCGCGGCAGCGGCGCCAACTTCTGGGACGAATTCGGCACCACAACCGGGCGTCCGCGCCGCTGCGGCTGGCTGGACGTGGTTATGCTGCGCTACGCCGTCAGTGTCAATGGCTTCAGCGAAATGATGCTGACCAAACTGGATATTCTATCCGGACTCGACGAACTCAAGCTGGCGGTCGCCTACGAAATAGACGGAAAGCGCTATGAGTATCCGCCCGTGACCAATGAGTTGCTGCTGCGCGCGCAGCCGATCTACGAATCCCTGCCTGGCTGGCGGGAAGATATCGGCGGCTGCCGCGAATTTGATCAACTGCCGCTGGCGGCTCAGCGATACGTCGAGCGCGTGGCGGCTCTCTGCGAAGTGCCCATCAATAGCGCCAGCGTCGGTCCCGAGCGCGACCAGCTGGTCCTGAAATCGGCGAGCTAGATATAGCGAGCGCGCCGCGATCTTGCATCGCCCGGCAATGAACTGTAGAATTGTGACGATAGTCTAGGCGGGAGGAAAATCTGGATGAAAGCGCTTGGGGCAATAATTGTTATATTGGTTGTCTTGCTGGCCGGCGGCGCGATTACGTCCAATTTGCTTTCGTCGGATTTGGCCATCCAGCAGACTACCGACCCCAGCGGCGATTTCTTGACCGCGACCCCCGACCAGGCAGTCGCCTTCATCCTGGTCACCGGCTTCATCCTATTTAACGTGCTTGGCGCCGGCTTGACCCTCATGATCGTCTTCTGGCTGCTGAATCGCCAGGTGACGGCGGTCCGCCAGAGCTCGAGCCCCGGGGCGGCCTGATCAACCGCCTGCGCAACTGCATCTCGACGTTTCGATGACTGAAAAGCCATCTCCCGCTCGCGCCGCCGGCAAGCCTGTATTGCTTGGCATAGTATTGCTTGCCGCCGCCGCTTTTGTCCTGGTCTTCATCGCCATGAATTCCAATTCCACCCCAGGGGCGGGTGAGATTAACGCGGAGACCTACGCTGAAGAAGTCGCTGCCGCCCTCAAAGACGCGGATAGCGAAATCGGCGGCGATCTCGTCTATGAACTGGAATGCAACCTCTGTCACCTGCGCGGAGATGGCAGCCAGTCGCCATTGTTCTACGGCCTCGCTGACATCGCGTCCCAGCGCCGTCCGCCGCTCTCAGCCGAGCAGTACTTGTATGAAGCGACGCTCTATCCCGGCTTGCACCTTGTCGAAGGCTATAGCGACGCCATGCCAAACGATTACGACGAGCGTCTGACCGGGCCGCAAGTCGGCCACATCATTGCTTATCTTTTGACGTTTACGGATGAATAAAGCGGCCGGAAACCGGCTGTTCCCAATCACAGGCATTGCCGGGGATCGCCTGCCGCCATGAGTCTTGACACCTTTACCATCTCAGCGCTGGTCGACGAACTGACTGAATCGATCATTGGCGGCCGCGTCCAGGACATCATTGATGTCGACGCGATGGGCATTGGGCTCGAGATCTACGCCGCGGGCAGGCGCCGTTACCTGATCCTAAGCGCCGATACAAGCAATCCGCGCGTCCACCTTGCCGAGGCCAAGCTCCGCCGCGGCACAGCCCAGCCGACGCAATTGGGATTGCTCTTTCGCCGCTACATCGAGGGAGGCCTGGTAACCGCGGTAACTCAGCCGCCATGGGAGCGGCTGCTCAAACTCGAGATAGAAAGCCGCGACGGCGCCCTGGAGATTATCGCGGAACTCATGCCCAGGCGGGCTAACGTCCTGCTGATACGCGACGGCCTTATCCTGGACTGCCTCAATCGCGTGGGGCCTGAGGCGAATCGCTATCGGCTAAGCCTGCCCAATCACCGTTACGTTCCCCCGCCGCCGATTCGCGGCCAGCTGCATCCGGCTGCTTTGACCGCGGTTGACCTGGAGCGCCTGCTGGAGAATGCTGTGAAACCGACGGCTCAGATTCGACGGCTGCTGCCCGGCGCCATTCTCGGCTTGAGCCCGCTCCTGGCAAAAGAAATTGCCTTTCGCGCCGCCGGCGATGCCCGCGCCCAGGCGGCGGATACCGACGGAGCCGAGCTCTTCAGAGCATTTGACGAGGTCGCGGGTCCGCTGCTGCAGCGCCGCTGGCAGCCCGGCCTTGGCTGCATTGACGGCGTCGCCGCTGAGGTCAGCGTATTCCCGCTGCGCCACCTGGACTGGTGTGCCTGCGGCGCCGTCAGCGAAGCCATCTCGCGCTGCGCCGGCTCGCTCAGCGGTCCGGACGCCTATCGCGCCGCGAAACAGCCGGTACAAGCGGCGATAGGTGAAGCCAAAGCCAAACTATCAGCCAAGGCGGCATCGCTGGAGCGCAATCTAAAGGACAATAGCGATCTGGAATTGCTGCGCCAATCAGGTGAATTGATTCTCGCCTATCAATACGCGATTCAAGCCGAGCAGACCGAGCTACGCGCGCAGTACGACCTGGACGCGCCGCCGCTAGTCATCCGCCTAAATCCCGACCGCAGCCCGCTCGAAAACGCGCAAAATTATTTTCGCCGTTACGAAAAATCAAAGAGCGCCGCGGCGGCGCTGCCCCGGCTCATTGATGAAACCCGCCTTGAGCTTGGTTTTCTCGACCAGTTGGAAAGCGACCTGCAAATCGCGGCCAACTGGCTCGAAATCGACGATGTCATTCAAATCTTGCAGAATCGCGGCCACTGGCTGGGCCAGCCGGTCCGGCGCATGGGCGGCGGCGGACGCAAGGGACCGCTGCGTGTCGTCAGCCGCGATGGCTATGTCATCTGGGTGGGGCGCAGCAGCCGGCAAAATGAGACGGTCACATTCAAGCGGGCCAACCCGCAAGATATCTGGCTGCACGCGCGCCAAGTCCCCGGCGCCCATGTCGTCATTCGCAACGATGGCCGGCGCGTCAAAGCAGAGCTGATCGCGGAGGCGGCCGCCGTTGCCGCCTGGTACAGCAAAAGCCGCGAAGACTCGAGCGTTCAAGTGGATTACACCCGTATCAAATATGTCAAGGCTATCAAAGGCGCCGGGCCCGGCATGGTAACCTACCGCAACGAGAACACGCTGTCCGTGCGGCCCCAAGACGAAAGCATTCTCAGCTGATGCGGGGCGCTGCCCCTAGGCTGGTTGAGGTTGCCGGTCCACGCTCAAGACGCGCCGCGCCGCCTCCATGACCTGGCGCGCAGGGATGTCCCGCACGCAGGGGTGAAACTCGAGATTGTCCTTTCCCCAATCCAGGACTCGGCAGGGCCGACAGCCGATTTCCGCGCTCACTACTTCGTGGCGCCGCCGGTCGCCCCAGGGCGCGAATTCCAGCGGATCAGCTGGTCCGAACAGCGCCACCGTCGGCGTACCCACGGCCGCCGCCAGATGCAGGGCGCCGCTGTCTGGTCCCATGACCGCCCGGGACCGCGCATATAAGGCCGCCAGCTGGCCGACGCTGGTTGCGCCGGCGATGCTTGTGGCTTGCGCTGACATAGCGGCGGCAATTTCGTCGACCAGCGCCGCTTCCGATCTGGTACCGGTGAAAATGATGCTCGCTCCGTATTGCGCCGCCATCTCATCGGCCACCTGCGCCCACTTGTCGCCGCGCCAGATTTTGCTGGCCACGCCCGCGCCCGGATGAATGCAGACGATCGGCTTTCCCGCATCAACCTTCCAACTCTCGATTAGCCCGGCCGCGTACTCGCGATCGGCCGGCTGCAAAGGAAATTCCAGCTTTAGATCGGCGGCGTCCATGCAGCCAGTCCATGACGAGACCAGCCGCAGATTCTGCTCGACCGCGTGCCTGTACTGGTGTTCCACGGCTTCGGTCAGAAAGGGCGCGACATTTTCCAAACCATAACCTACTCGCTGCGGGATGCCGGCCAAATAGGCGACCAGCGCTCCCCACCAATGATCGGGCCGCATGATGACAGCGCTGGTATAGCCAATTTTGCGCAGACGCCGTGCCGTCAGGAAAGCCAGCTTCCATGGAGCCAGCGCTGACCCTGAAGCGCGCTCAAAACCGGGGAAGGGCAGGGTCAGCACACGATCAATTTCGTCGTAGCTGGCTAAGACATCGGCGGCCCATTCGCCGCAGAGCACATCTATGCGCAGCTCGGGATGGCTGTGTTTGAGCGCCTGTATGGCCGGCGTGGACAATAAGACATCACCCAGATGATCGGGCCGCACGATCAGCAGCCCGCCGCCGCCCCGCGCCCGGGCAACCGGCAGCCGCGCGATGCCGGCCAGAACGTGATTCCGCAGCCGCTGCTTGAAGCCCGTCCGCCGCCGCTCAGCCGCCAAGCGCTGATTTCGTCTGACGAGCTCGGCTCTATTCACGGGCCAGACTCTCATAAACGCGCAGCAGCTTTGGCGTCAGCACAGGCCAGTCATAATATTCGCTGACCATCTCAAGCGTCCGCGCTCCCAGTTCCCGGCGCCGGGCATCGTCCTGCAGCAAGCCGACTATAGCCCGCGCGAAGGCATCGGCGTCGTCGGCGATCTCAAGAGCGCTCCGCGCCTGGCTGTTCAGCCCGGCTGCGCCGACTGAGGTGGACAGCACCGCGCAGCCCGCCGCCATCGCCTGCAGAATCTTCAGCCGTGTGCCGCTGCCCATACGCAGTGGCGCCACAAAGAGCGCCGCTTCGTGCAAATACGGCAACACCGACTCCACCCAGCCGGTCAGCCGGATGCGCTGGTCGCTCGCCAATTCCTGCAGACGCGCGTGCGGGTTGCGCCCGACGATGCTAAGGCAGGCGGCGGGTTCTGAGTCCCAGACGCGCGGCATTATGACCTTGCCCAGCCACTCGACCGCGTCGACATTGGGCCGATAATCCATCTTGCCGCTGAAGACGATATGCCCCCGCGCGCGCGCATTGCCGGGCGGCGGACGATAATCCGCGACTTCAACGCCGTTCGACATCACCGTGACGGGCGCTCCCCGGTAGCGCTGCAGCAAATCGCGGTCCTCTTTACTGACCGCGATGACGGCGTCGACGTCCCGGCAGACGCGGGCTTCAAAGCGCGCCAGCCGCCGCGCCTGAATCGACGAGTAGAGCGCGGCCGGAATGCGTCTGAGTTCACCGGCATCGACACTGGCGATGAGGCGCTGCAAGTCAGCTTCCGCGTTGAGCGCGTCGTATATCACTTTCGCGCCGCCCTTCGCCGACAAAATCTGCTCCAGGTATCCGCCCATCTCGATACCCGAAAATTGCACAATGTCGAAGCGCTCAGTCTGCAGCCAATGCCGCAAAACACGCTCATAGGCAGCGCTGGCCAGCCGGGATTCCATATCCGCGCGCGTACTGGTCAAGAGCCTCATCAGGCGCTTTATCCGCGTTCGTGTCGGCAGCGCTACCGTATGACCAGCAGCGCATAATTCCATCAGCGGATTGGACAGCAGCGCTTTGGGATCGCCGCGAAAGCTGAGCAGGCTGACCTCATGGCCCGCCGCGCGCAAACCGCGGATGATGCCCATATTGCGCAAGGCGGCGCCCGATTCACTGGGGTAGGGCAAATCCGGTGTGAGCAGCAGGATCTTCATCGCTGGCTTAGCTCAAGACCCGTTGATAGCAGTCCAGAGCGATGCGGGCGGTGTCGCTCCAGCGGAACTCAGCCGCCCGCCGCAGCGCCGCCTCTTTTTGCCGCTCGCGCCATTGGCTGTCGGTCAGCGCATGCGCCAGGGCTTCGCTGATTGAGCCGGCATCGTGCGGGTCAACCAGCAATCCGACATTGCCCACAATCTCCGGCAAAGACGCGACGCGGCTCACAATCGGCACAGCGCCGCAGGCCATGGCTTCCAGCGCCGGCAGGCCAAAGCCTTCGTAATACGACGGACTGATCAAAGCCAGCGCATGATTGTAGACCGCCGGCAACTGAGCGTCCGTCACATCGTGCTTGATAATCATGTCGTCGTTGATGCCCACCTTGTTGAGGTCCGCCATTAACTGCTCGAAGTGCCAGCCGGGCCGGCCGACGATGACCAGCTTGGGCGCATCCGGCAGCTCCAGCTTAAGATCGCGATAAGCTCGCGCCAGCCCCAGCAGATTCTTGCGCGGCTCCAGGGTGCCCACAAAAAGTAAATAACTGGCGGGCAATCCCAGCGCCTGAATGACTGGCTGGCTACACTCCGCTTTCAGCGGTTTGAATTGCTCGTCCACGCCCTCCGGATGGACCGTAATCTTGTCGCCTGAAACATCAAGAATATCGATTAAGTCGGCTTTTGTCGCCTCGCTTGGCGCCAATATATGATCCGCGCGCTTGACCGAGGCCGCGATCTGTCCATTATAGTAGCGCCGGCTTTCGGCGGTCATGGTTTCCGGATAATGAATGAAGCTGAGATCGTGCACAGTGATGACATGCCGCTTGCCGCCGCGCAGCGGCGCGATGAAATCGGGGCTGTGCAGCAGGTCGAAGCGGCGCCGCGCCAATTCTAGCGAGAGCGCCGCTCGCTCCCATGGGTGATGCGGCGGCGTCCAGGTACGAGCCAACTCAAATCGGGCGGACAGGCGTCCCCGCGCTTTTCGGCTCTGCAAGAGCGTAAAACGATGCGGCGTTTGCAGCTGCTCCAAGGCTTGAACAAGGGCTGCGATATACCGGCTGATGCCGCCAACACGATAGTGAGTGAGTCGGGCGTCAATTCCGATATGTGCCATAAAGCGAGTATAGCGGTATCATTTGGCGTATGCCAGCCAAAAACGCCCCCGCCCAGTATGCTGGCGCCGGTCGCCGCCACGATAAAGGAATCGCGGAATGAATCGCTACCATGTACTGACCTTTGGCGAATCCATGCTGCGCTTGACGCCGCCCGGCTTCCTGCGCATTGAGCAGACGCAATCCTTCGATATTTGGGTGGGCGGCGCCGAATCCAACACCGCCGTCGGCCTGGCCAGGTTGGGCATGAATGTCGCCTGGCTGTCCCGCCTGCCGCGCTCGCCCCTGGGTCGTTATATCAGCAATCGCATCGCCCAATACGGTGTCGATGTCAGCCATGTGGTCTGGGCTGACGACGAACGGCTGGGCATCTACTTTCACGAAAAAGCCCAAGCGCCCCGCGCCAGCGAGATCATTTACGACCGGCGCGACTCCGCCATCAGCCGCATGCAGCCGCATGACCTGCCCGCAGGCCTGTTTCAGGCGGAGATGGCGCAACTGCTTCATATCACCGGCATCACCCTGGCCATCAGCGAAATGGCGCGGGACACTGTCCATGAAGCGCAAAGACGCGCCAAAAACGCCGGCTGGCGCCTCAGCTTCGACACCAATTATCGCAGCAAACTCTGGTCCGGCGCGGCGGCTGCCGCCGGCTGCGACCATGCTATGTCGCTGGCGGATGTGATCTTCTGCCCGCTGGGCGATTATCAGGTCATGTACGGCGAGTCAAGCGCGGACGACGCCTTGGCGGCGCTGGCCGCCCGCTACCCTGAGGCGCTGATAATCATGACCTTGGGCAAAGATGGCGCGCTGGCGCGAAGCCCCGCCGGTGAAACGATTCGGCAGCCAGCTATACTCGCCGGAGAGGTCGGGCGCATCGGCGGCGGCGACGCTTTCGCGGCCGGCTTTCTTTATGCCTGGCTGCGACATGATGATGTCGCCGAAGCGTTAAAATGGGGCGTGGCAATGTCCGCGCTGAAATATACCATCCCCGGCGATCTGCCTCTGGTTGATCGCGACGCGGTCGCGGCTCTGGTCGCCGGCGCTGGTGGCGGCGGGCTCATCCGCTAACCGCGCTCGCCGGCGTCTCGTCTTTTAGGCGCGATGTCATATAGCGCGCGCGCTGGCATTACTCTATAATTCAACGCTTATATGACATCCAATCCTCCCCTCTGCGCATGAAATCGAAAATAAAAAAACGCCATCCCTTCGTCCGCTTGCTCAATTACGCCTCGGTCTACAAGCGCCGCGTGGCTTGGGCGACCAGTTTTTCTGTGCTCGGCAAACTCTTTGACATCATGCCGCCGGTGCTCATCGGCATGGCCGTGGATATCGTCGTCGAGCGGCAGAATTCCTTGCTGGGCCGCTGGGGCGTGACCGATCTCTCGCTGCAGCTGATCATCCTGGGCCTGGTAACGCTGATTGTCTGGCTGCTCGAATCCGTCTTCGGCTATCTGCAGCGCGTCTATTGGCGCAATCTGGCCCAATCCATGCAGCACGATTTGCGCGTCGAAGCCTACGATCATGTGCAGCGCCTCGAGCTGGGCTACTTCGAAGATCAGAGCACCGGCGGCCTGATGTCGGTGCTGAATGACGATATCAATCAGTTGGAGCGCTTCCTGGATATCGGCGCCAATGACGTGATTCAGATATTGACCACGGTAATCGCCATCGGCGGCATCTTTGTTTTCATCGCGCCCAGCGTCGCCTGGATGGCCGCCGTGCCCATGCCCTTCATTATCTGGGGTTCACTGAAATTTCAAAAACTGCTCGCGCCGCTATACCTGTCCGTGCGCGAGCAAGTCAGCGTTATCAACCATCATCTCTCCAACAGCCTGAGCGGCATCGCCACCATCAAGAGCTTCACCGCCGAAGACTTCGAAGCCGAACGTCTGCGCTTCGAGAGCAACGAATACCTGGAGCGCAACCGCCGCGCCATTCGCTGGGGCTCCGCCTTTACGCCCTTAATCCGCATGGTCATCGTCACCGGTTTTATCGCCATCACCGTCGCCGGCGGCAAGCTGGCGCTTGACGGCGTACTTGAGATCGGCGCCTACAGCGTGCTCATATTCATGACGCAGCGACTGCTCTGGCCGCTGACGCGGTTGGGCGAAACCTTCGATCTCTATCAGCGCGCCATGGCTTCCACCATTCGCATTCTCGACCTGCTCGGCATAAAATCCGCCATCATTGACGGCGACAGTCACTTGCCCACAGCCAAGGTGCGCGGACGGATGCGCCTGGAGCAGGTTGATTTCGCCTACAGCGACGGCCGCGAAGTCATTCGCAATCTCTCGCTGGATATGCCGGCGGGCGATACCATCGCCATCGTCGGGGCGACTGGCGCCGGCAAAAGCACCGTCATCAAGCTGCTCTTGCGCTACTATGATGTCACCGGCGGCCGCGTACTGCTCGACGGCTTTGACCTGCGCGAATTGCGCCAGGAAGACATTCGCAAAGCCATCGGCCTGGTCAGCCAGGATGTCTTCTTGTTTCATGGCACGGTGCGCGAGAATATCGCCTACGGCGACCCGGACGCCCCGCTGGATCGCGTCATCGACGCGGCCCGAGTAGCCGAAGCCCACGAATTTATCATGCAGCTGCCGCAGGGCTACGACACCGTTGTGGGCGAACGCGGCCAGAAGCTCTCCGGCGGCCAGCGCCAGCGCCTGTCCATCGCCCGCGCCGTGCTGACCGACCCGCCCATCCTCGTCCTTGATGAAGCGACCTCTTCGGTCGATAACGAAACCGAAGCCGCCATTCAGCGGTCCTTGGAACGAATCGTCATCGGGCGCACCACCATCGTCATCGCCCATCGGCTGTCAACCGTGCGCAATGCCGATATGATCTACGTCCTGCAAGACGGCCAACTGCTGGAAAGCGGCCACCACCAGGACCTCTTGCTGCTGGACGGGCTCTACGCTTCGCTCTGGCGGGTGCAGACCGGCGAGCTGGTGCTGGCCGGGGCGGCGCATTAGCCTGCCTGCGACAGCAGCTCGTCGACCACCAGCATATTCCGCACCGCGTCAGCCGCCGGGAAGCGCGGCGCGCGTTTGTTGATCAGCGCGTCGGCAAAGTCTTCCGCCATCAACTGGTAATGGTCGGCCGCCGGGATGACATGCTCGTCGTAATCGTCGCCGCGCCAGTGCCGCACCAGCGTAGTGGCGGACTTGTCTGGCACAAAACTGGTCGGCACGACGATCATGCCATCCGTGCCCTTCAGCGTGTAGGTATGCTGCCGATGCGCCCGCAAGCCGCAATCAAAATGGCCGATCACGCCCGAAGGGAACTCGAAGATTCCCGCCAGCGCCTCGTCCACGCCGGTTGTTGCGCCGATGCGCCCGCTGGCCGTCACGCGCGCTGGCTCCTCGCCCGTCATAAAGCGCATCAGGTTGACGCAGTAGCAGCCGACATCCATCAGCGCGCCGCCAGCCAAAGCCTTGCTCAAGCGGATATTGCCTTCGTCGCTGATCGCAAACGAGAAACTGCTGTTGATGATCTGCAAGTCGCCGATTCCGCCCGCCGCCAGGATCTCTTTCACCTTGGCCTGCTGCGGATGAAAGCGGTACATGAAGGCTTCCGCCAGCAGCACCTCGCGCTTTTCAAAGGCGTCCACGATCGTCTGCGCCTCAGCCGCATCGCTGGCGAAGGGCTTCTCGCACAGCGTCGGTACCCCGGCCTCGGCGCACTTGACGCTCCACTCGGCGTGCATGCTGTTGGGCAGCGGATTATAAATGGCGTCAATCTCGTCATCCGCGATCAATGCTTCGTAGCTGCCCAGGGCGCGGGGAATACCCTGCTCGGCGGCGAAAGCCTGCGCGCGCTCCAGCGACCGGCTGCATACCGCCGCCACCTCGCCGTTACGCGAGGCCTGAATAGCCGGTATGACCCGGCGCCCGATATTGGCCGTGCTCAAGATCCCCCAACGTACTTTGTCAGTCATGTTTCTCTCCCTGTGTTTTCGGTATCAGAATTGGTAGACATGGACATTTTCAGGAAAACACTAATTTGTCCTCTATACCAATGTATTTTCTCACAGCGAATATTGTAGGGGCGTTTCGCTGAAACGCCCGCTTGTATACGGCACTTATTTCGACGGGCGACTCGGCGACCCGCCCCTACGGACTGCGAATTGGGCCGTGACCATTACTCTCTGTGAACCGGTTGTGACTTGCGAGCGGCTGCGGTGGATATGATTGTAGGGCGTTCATCCTCCACGGCCTCACAGCCACTCGTCGATGATTCTAGCCAGTTCGCCGCTGTCTTTCAAAGCGGACAAAGCGCGTTCGACCAGTTTCCAGGCTTCAGCGCGGTCTCGCCGTACCGCTATCGCATAGGGATCCTGTGTGACGTAGGCTGTGCCCGGGCGCCAGGCTTCCTGCGTTCGCGCATACAGACGAAAGGCGGTCGCGTCTGTCAGCGCGCCATCCGCCTGCCCGTAGCGCAGCGCGTCCAAAGCGTGTACGGGCAGCTCGTAGGGCAGCTTCTCGATTTGCGCCCCCGCGCGCTCCCAAGCCCGAATCTGGCTGTCGGCGCTGCTGGCGTACTCATAGGCTATTCGCTGGCCATCCAGGGCCTCAGCATCCAGCGCCGCGCCCGGCTCGCTTGCCAGCAGCAAACCGTTGTCGTAATAGGGCTGCGAATAGCGGACATCGTCGCGCCGCGCCGGCTCAATCCGCAGCGCTGAAATCAACAAATCGACCTGGCCGCTGATCAGGGAATCGTATAAGCCGTGGTAGCTGATGCTCAGGAAGCGCGCCGGAGCGCCGATTTCCCGCGCCAGCGCCAGCCCCAGGTCGATGTCCAAGCCGCGCAGCTTGCCGCCGTCATCGCTTGCGAAGGGCGGGAAACTTCCGTCCACGCCGATCGCGATCTCGCCGCCCGGGAAGGCGACCGCCGGATCCGGCGGCTGATAGTGCTGGATCATAGCGGCGACCAGCAGCGCCAGCGGCAAGGTCAGCGTTAAGTTGCGCAACAGGCGGCAAAATCGCTTCATGCTTTTGCTTTTGGCGGCGGCAGCCAGGGCCTTTCGCTCCGCGCCCAGCCGCGCGCATAATCCTGCAGCGCGAAATAGATGGGCTTTTCCAGGAAGTCGGCGCTGACCAGGGTCGAATTATCCGGATAGCTGTGGACATCCGCCGGAAAGCGCAGCGCCCATAGACAAAGATTCTCCAGCCAATCCCAATTACGCCCAGCGAATTCAAAGGCGCGCAAAGTATAAGCCGTGCGCTGCGGCGGGCGTACCGCTTGCGCCCAGCGGGGATGGTCGTTCCAGCCGCTCTCGGTGATGGTTGCCGGCTTGTGGCCGTCGCCGTTGGCCCGCATGATCTCGCGCAGCAGCTCGCCGCGGCGGAAGTTAAGACGGTCGCGCCCCGGCTCCGCTTCCGGCGGCTCGCGGAAACCATAGCTGTGAATCGCCAGGACGTCAAAATATGACCCTGCGCCCAGGTCATACATATCCTGCAAGAATTCCAAATCACTGAGGCCCATGGCGCTGCCTCTGGGCTCCAATGTCGGCGCCAGCGCCCCCGCCAAAATCACAGCCTGCGGATTTGCCGCCTTGATCCGCGCGTAGCTCGCTTTCAACAAGCCCACGTAGCGCGCGGCATCCACCGGCTGATAACCCCATTCGAAGCTGAGATTCGGCTCATTCCAAATAATGAGATGGTCCACCACACCGGCGTAATGTTTCGCGAAAGCCGCGGCATAATCAGCGAAAGCCGGGAACAGGTCCTCGGTCAAATGATTCAGCGTTTCCGTCTTGCCGTCTCGCGCCCAATCGGGCATCAGCCCCAGCCGGGCAATAATGCGCAGACCCTGCCTCTCGGCATGGCGCGCGATTCGGTCCGTCAATCCCCAGTCGTAGCGTCCGCGCTCGCGCTCGACATAAGCCCAGGGGAAAAACTGCACGATCGCGCTCGCGCCCATTTCGCGCGCCAACTCCAGCGACCGCAAGATTGAGGCCTCCTCCACCTCGTTTTCCAACAAAGTGTGGACGCAGACTTGCGGCTTTACCGTGTCGACGGTCTGTCGCTCGGCGGGCAGCAGGTCAGTCACCGGCTTGCGCGCCAGCAGCAGCAAAGCCAAGGCCAGCATTCCCGCCAGCGCGCCCGCGCGCTGGCGCCTGGAATCAACCCGGGTCCTCTGCTCAAACATTCGATGTGACATGAACTGCGCAATCAGTTACAATGGCCCTTGCTTGGCGGCGCACTCACTATAGTAGCAGGTGATCCCCTCAAGCAAGATCGCGGAAAAGCCGGAATGGAAAATGTCAGCGCCGCCATCTCAGTCAGAATACCTGAATCATTCGCTGTGATTCCAAGAGTGTAATGAAAATGACTGGACTGTGCTGTAAGAGGTTTGCCAAAAAAAAATCGAAACGCTGTAGGGGCGAGCCTTGGCTCGCCCGCTCTCGATGAAAGTTCAATTTGATTTTCGCATGACTTACTTGGTTCCACTTCTGCGCCTCCGCGCTGGAATACCCGGTGTAATGCATGGCCGACATAGCAGCGCCAGCGACCTTGCTCGCCAACAGAAAGGGGGATGACCTCACGTGTCGCAGCGAATCATAGCGATGTGGTCGGGACCGCGAAATATCTCGACTGCGCTGATGCGCTCATGGGCCAGCCGCGGCGATACCCATGTCATCGACGAGCCCTTCTATGCGCATTACCTGCAAGCTACCGGCTACGATCATCCCGGCGCTGGCGAAATTATCGCCGCCTACGAGACCGATTGGCGGCTGGTGATTGACCAGTTGCTGGCGAATAGCGGCAGCAAGGCGATCTATTATCAGAAGCACATGACGCAGCACATGCTTGACCATATCGACCGTTCCTGGCTCAGCGAAATATCAAATTGCTTTCTCATTCGTGATCCGCGCCGTATGCTGCTATCATTCGCCAAGGTGATTCCGAATCCGCGCCTGGATCAAACCGGGCTGCCGCAGCAACTCGAGCTGTTCAACACCGTCAAGCAAGCGACCGGGCAAGTCCCGCCGGTTGTCGCCGCGCGCGATGTGCTGCGCGATCCCGAGGGGACACTGCGCCGCCTCTGCGCCGCGCTGGATGTCGCCTTCGACCGCGCCATGCTGGGCTGGCGGCCGGGCAAACATGCCAGCGACGGCATCTGGGCTAAGCACTGGTACGCCGGTGTGCAAGCCTCGACCGGCTTCGCGCCTTACCAGGAGGACGACAGTCCCGTGCCTGATAATATGCGCGCGCTGCTGGACGATTGCCAGCAGTTGTATGACCAAATGGCGCCCTACTGTATTCGTCAGGAAGATGAATGAAACAAGCATTTAATCCCAAAAACAAAGACTTGCTGATTAATATCAACGGCGAGCTCCACCATCGTGATGTGGCTGGCATCAGCCCCTTTGATTCCGCCGTGCAAGGCGGAGACGCGGTCTGGGAGGGGCTGCGCCTGTATCAGGGCCGTATCTTCAAGTTAATCCCGCATCTCGACCGCCTGCGCGATTCGGCCCTGGCTATGGCTTTCAGCGAGATCCCCTCGCATGAGCGCATCATCGCCGAAATCGGCAAGACCCTCGCCGCGAACCAAATGACCGACGGCGTCCACATCCGTTTGACCTTGAGCCGCGGCCTCAAATATACTAGCGGCATGGACACGCGTTTGAACACCAGCGGGCCCACGCTAATTGTGCTGGCCGAGCATAAGCCGCCCGTCTATGACAAGACCGGCATCCGTCTTATCACCGCGGGCATTCGCCGCATCCCGCCCGACTGCGTCGATCAGAACATCCACTCCTGCAATCTGATCAACTCCATCCTCGCCAAGATTCAGGCTAACGCGGCCGGCGTCGATGACGCCCTCATGCTCGATTATCAAGGCTTCGTCGCCGAGACCAACGCCACGCATGTCTTCATCGCGCAAGACGGCGTCGTCCTGACCCCGGACAGCGGCTCTTGCCCGGAAGGCATCACCCGCGCGACCGTGCTGGAAATCTGCGCGCGCGACGGCATACCCTGCCAGGTGAAGAACATTTCGCTGGCCGAGGTCTATCGCGCCGATGAAATGTTCTGCACCGGCACCATGGGCGAGCTGGCGCCGGTCGTCGAGCTGGACGGGCGGCAAATCGGCCCAGGCGCCGCCGGTGACATGACGCTGAGATTGAGCGAACGCTTCCGCGAACGCACCCGGGTGGAAGGCTATCAAGTGGTGGAATTGCTATCCGCCGGTTAAACTTTAAGTGATGCGTCGTAGACCAATAGGAGAAACCCCGTATGTCAGATCTTTCATTTGTTGGTAAACCAACGCCGATGATTGACGGTCCCGCCAAGGTTACCGGCAATCTGAAATACACCGGCGACCTGAAACTCGCCGGCATGCTGCACGCCCGCTTCGTCTTGAGCAGCTACGCTCATGCCGCCATCCAAGGCATTGATACCGAAGCAGCGCTGGCTGTACCCGGCGTTCACTCTGTCTTGACCGCCGCTGACCTGCCTGATGTTACGCCTTCATCGCGCGCCCGCCTGATGCTCGCCCGCGAGCGCGTGATTTTCGTCGGTCAGCCTATCGCCATGGTGCTGGCTGATACGCCAGCCGCCGCAGCCGATGGCGCCGAATTGGTCGAGGTCGACTATGACCCACTCGAGGCCGTCACTTCCATGGACGCAGCCGTCGCCGAGGGCGCGCCCGTCATCTGGCCCACCGGCATCCCCACCGGCGCCGAAGACGAAGCCGCCCACGGCGCGGACACCGGTGGCGAGTCCGAAGAAGACGAAGGCGAAGCCTCTAACATCGCGGGCCGCACGCACATGGAAACCGGCGATGTAGCGGCCGCCTTTGCCGAGGCCGACGTCATCGTCGAGCGCAGCTTTGAGACGCCTATGGTGCACCAAAGCTCAATCGAAACGCAGGGCTGGGTGGTGCAGCCCAACCCCCTCACCGGCGGCGCCACCATGTGGGGCAGCCTGCAATCGCCCTTCGGCGTACGCATGGACGTGGCCGATGTGCTCGGCGTACCCGAATCCGACGTCACCGTCTACGGTATGCCGGTCGGCGGCGCATTTGGCGCGAAATTCGGCCTCTACGAACCGCTGATCGCTCTGGTCGCGGTTACCGTCGGCCGTCCCGTCAGCTTGATCCTGACCCGCGGCGAAGAGCTGCTGACGACCAATCCGGCGCCGGCGCTGCGCATCGACGCCAAACTGGGCTTCAAAAACGACGGCGGACTGCTGGCCATGCAAGCGACCGTGACCGCCGATACCGGCGTATATCCCAGCGGTCTCGGTGGTTTCGCCGCCATGCAATTCGCCAGCTTCTACCGCTGCGAGAATCTGCTGCTGGAATCCATCAATGTCGTGACCAACAAGCAATCGGTGGGCGCTTATCGGGCGCCGACATCGCCGACGGCTTTTATGGCGGTCGAGACGCTCTTTGATGAGGCCGCCGCCCAATTAAATACCGATCCCGTGGAGCTGCGGCTGAAGAATGCGGCCCGCGGCGGCGATCGGGCTCCCGACGGCGGCGATTTCCCAACTGTCGGCATGGTCGAGACCCTGGAAGCCGCCCGCCAACATCCGCTGTGGCGCAATCGCGAAGCATCCCGCCAACAGGGCCGCGGCGTCGGCATCGCCATCGGCGGCTGGATGGGCGGGCTGGAACCAGGCGCCTCCGTCTGCAAGCTCAACCGCGACGGCGTACTGCAAGTGCAAATCGGCACGGCGGACCTCTCAGGCACGCCGACCTCCTTCGCGCTGCTGGCTGCCGAGGCTTACGGCGTCGCGCCCGACAAGGTGCGCTTCGTCTACAGCGATACCGACAGCGCGCCTTATGGCGGCGGCGTCGGCGGCAGCAAAACCCTCTATACCCTGGGCAACGCGGTTATCAATGCGGCGCGAGACGCTCGCCGACAGACACTCGCTATCGCCGCCGAAGAGTTTGAAGTATCAGCCGAGGACCTTGAAATCATTGATGGCCGTGTGCAAGTGCGCGGCTTCCCCGACCGTTCGATCACCTTGGGCGAAATCGCCGGCAAAGGCATGACCTTCGGCGGCAAATACGAGCCGGTGCACGGCAACGGACGTCAAGCCGTCACCGATCGTGCGCCGTCATTCTGCGCCCAAATCGCCGAAGTCGAGGTCGATGAAGAAACCGGCGATGTCAATCTGCTGAATCTGGCGGTTGTGCAAGACGTCGGCCGCGCCATCAACCCGCTGGCGGTCGAAGGCCAGATGCAAGGCGGCGCTGTGCAAGGCGTCGGCTGGGCGCTCTACGAAGAGATGCGCTACGATGCCGACGGTCAATTGCTGTCCGGCTCCTGGATGGACTACGCCATGCCTGACGCCGTTCAAGCAGCGCCCATCCATACGCAAATCGTCGAAGTGCCCTCCATCAGCGGCCCCTTTGGCGCGCGCGGCGTCGGGGAACCGCCGGTCATCCCGACTGTCGCGGCCATCGCCAATGCCGTCGCCCATGCCACCGGGGTGCGCCTGACCCAAACGCCCATGACGCCGCCGCGTGTCCTGGCCGCGCTGGAAAACCGCGAGAACGGCGCCTAGCTGCGCAGCGCTCGTTCTCCCGCAACCGAATCTGTAAGGGCGGGCTTTGGCTCGCCCGCTCGTTCTGCCAAATCCGGCATCGCATTCCAGGCTGCCACTCCCAAACGCGCCCGTTTAGTCGCCACTTTCGCGCGATCCTTGTTACGCTCGAATTATAACGAGATAGCACGAGGATTATCTATGCCCCGTCGAATCCCTGCAGATATCAAGCGCGAAGCCGTCGGTATGCTGCAAATCCACGACGATATTTCCCTGGCGCATTACCTCACCGGTGTGCGCCGGCGCACACTTCGGCACTGGCGCCAGGAGTTGCGTCAGCGGCAAAACGGTTTTCTGTCCGAAAAAACTTTTTCGTCGGACAGAAAACAGACAGAAAACGACTGCTCAGCTGGCGACATGCAGCACGGCGCTCAATTCGACTCCCAGTCGGGCGCCCCGATCGACGCATCCACCGCCGCCGACTTCGAGAATCTCTCTCATATCCGCGCTAAACTAATGGACTACGCCCGCAAAGTAGCCGATGATCTCAGCCCCGACCAAGCCGACAGCAACCGCCGAACCCTGGCGCTCTCCCGCGTCTTGGATCGCATCCATCTGCTCGACCAGACCCTGCCCAAACTCCAGCCCAAGGAGCGCCCGCACTGGCAAGACGCCTGCGACGCCTTGCTCGAACTCGATATAAGCCCCTACGAATTAATCCAGATAGAAGAAAAGGCCAACGCGCTGGATGAGAGCCTGCGCGGCCGCGTATACGAATACTACGGGGAACAGCGCCGCAAAGAGCGAGAGCGCAATCAATTCTGGTAGACCGCCCGCGCAAGCTAGGTCATGCGCGCCAGCGCCAGCTCACAGCCGCCCGCCGTCAACCGACAGCACTTGTCCCGTGACCCAACCGGCGTAATCCGAGGCGAAGAAGAGCACACCATGCGCGATGTCCTCCGCCGCCCCCAGCCGCTTCAGCGCGAAACGCTCGACCAGCTCCCGCTGCCCCTGCTCGCCATAAGACTCAAATTGGCGAATGGAGTTGGGGTTGGACAAGACAAAGCCCGGCGCGATATTGTTCACGGTGATGCCCCAGGCGCCCAATTCATGCGCCAGTTGCCGCGTCAAGCCGATCTGCGCCGCTTTGGCCGCGGCGTAAGCCTGTATGCCGGTGAGGCTGACGCCCAAACCGGCGCCGCTTGAGATATTGACTATTCGGCCATAGCGCTGCGCTTTCATGCCCGGCGCCACCGCCTGCGCGAAATAAAACGCGCCCCGCGCATTGACTTCAAAGATGCTGTCCCAATCTTCTTCGCTGATGTCCTCCAGCGGCCGCCCCACCTGTCCCAGTACGCCGCCGGCGTTATTAACCAGAATATCTACGCTGCCGTCCCGCGCCGCAATCTCGGCGACGAATCCGCGCGCAGCCGCGCGCTCGCGCACGTCAACGGCTTTCACGCTGCAATTGCCGTCCAGCCCCTGGCAGAGCCGCCGCGTCTCATTTAATTCATCACCCAGCACATCACATGCCCAAACGGACGCGCCGCGCTCGGCCAAAGCCAGGGCGATCGCCCGCCCAAATCCGTGCGCCGCGCCGGTGACGACGGCTGTCTTGCCCTCAAAGCGAATGTTCATAAGCGCTCAGCTTTCAATTCGGCCAGGTTTGTCAAACGCTGCTCGCGCTGGCCCGCTTCAATTTCGCGGATCATGCCCACCCAGCTGCGCGTCAAGGGCATATCAAGGCCGACCTCCGCAGCTTGCGCCAGCAGCGGCTCGTACATCACCACTTCGGTCTTGCGTTTGCGCACCGCCAGGTCGCGCCAGATGCCGCTATGCGTCTTGGCGGACAGCTTGTTGAATGCGATCAGCGTGTCCAGCGACTCATTGATGGCGTCGGCGTCGCCCGCCAGGAAGGCTTTGGGTTTGAAGCCATTGAAGCCGTAAGCCTCGATGCCCAGCCGGTCGGCCAGCTGCAGGACTTCTTGCGCCGCGCTGATATACAGTTGACGATAGCGGCTGTCGGCCAGCGCCTCGGCGATGGACTGATGCGTCAGCGCCGAGACAAAAAGCATCGCGCCGTAAGCCTCTTTGCCCCAGAGGTAGCCCCAGATATTGTCCGTCATCAGCCGGTTCTGGTCAAAATGGCGCAAGATCGCGTCCATCCATTTCAGCCGCTCGCTGATGACGCCGTCCAGCTCGCCGATGACCACCGCGCCGCGCCCGCCAAAGAGGATCTCGCCCGGCGCATGATAATCGGCGCTGAAATTGATGAAGCAGCCGACCGTCCGCTCCCGGCCCACAATGTCCTGGATTATCAACTCGTTCAGGCCATTCTGCACCGACATGACAAAGCCGTCGTCCGCGAGGAAGGGCGCCAGCGCCAGCGTCGCTTCCCGCGTATGTTGTGACTTTGTGCAAAGCAGAATCGTATCGTACTGCCCTTGCAGGCTAGCGGGCAAGCTGGCAGTCGCCTCAACCGTGAACTCGTCAACGGGTCCGCTGATCTTCAAGCCGCTTGTGTTGATCGCTTCTACGTGAGCCTCGACCACGTCAACGAAGTGGATATCACAGCCGCTGCGGATCAAGTAAGCGCCCAGCGTAGCGCCGATGGCGCCGGCGCCCCATATCAGCATGGTCATCAGCTCCAGTCTCCTTCTAGTAAGGCGCGCGTCTCCGCCACCGCCACCTGCCAAATCGCCAGCATTTCCGCGTCCGACCGTTGATAATAACCGCCCATATTGCCGTCCACTAATTGCTGGCGTGTTTGCTGCGGCGTCAGCAGCGGCAGCTTGTCCAGGTCCATCATCGGTTTCCGCGCGTCCGGCAGCGTCACACCCTCCAGCCGCGTCCAGGGGTAATTCTCCATCCAGGAGGCGTGCGAGCAGACCGGATCAATCTCCAGCACCTTGGCCCAGGTCCGCGGCGCGTTATACCAGTTATGCCATCGGACTTTACTGTCAGGGTTGTCCATCATCCACTCGCGCAGCATGCCTTGCGCCGGGGCGTTGCCGCCGTGCCCGTTGACCAGCAGAATCCGCCGGAAGCCGGCGCGGCGAATGCTGTCCAGCACATCGCGTATCAGCGCCAGGTAGGTCTCGACGCGCAGCGTGACCGTGCCCGGGAAAGCCGTCCATTGCTGCGCCAGCCCGTACGGCAAGACGGGATAAACCGGCGCGCCCGCCAATTCAGCCGCTTCTTCAGCCAGGCGCGCCGACAGAATCGTATCCACCGTCAAGCTGAGGTACGCGTGCTGCTCGGTACTGCCGGTCGGCAGAATGCAGCGATCGTCATTTTCAAGGTACTGCTCCACTTGCATCCAATTCATTTGCGATATCAGCATAATTCAGCCGGCTTTCTGTATTCGGTCAATATGATTTGCGCAGTATCAAACGGCGCCGGGTGATTTACAGGCCCCATTCCGCCCGCGCCGATTCCATATCACGTTGCGCTTCGCCGTAATGCCCGCTGCCGTCGCGTTTCCAGCGCTCGTCAACGGGATCGCCGGCTGGCTGATAGCGCACATCGCAACTCAGGCGGAAGCGATTGCTGAGATTGGTGGTGGAGGCGTGCATGGTGTGCATCCCGAAAATTATCACATCGCCAGCGCGGTAATCGGCGCCCTGCCATTGCCCGCCGAAGCGCTCGACAATCCGCATCGGGTCGCGCTCGAACCAACCGCTAATGCCGTCGCGATCGACGTCCATTCGGCCGTAAGTGTCGCGGATTCTCGCGAAGCTGTCCAGCCTGTGCGATCCGCGGCAGATTGCCAGCGAGCCCTGGCTGATAGGAACGTCGCCGAAGGGTATCCAGACCGTATAGAGATTCTGCGAACCGCGCCCCATATAAACGAAATCGAAGTGGGCGCCGGTGTATGCTTCGTTGCCGACCGCGCGCAGCCACTTGTAAGGGAAGGTCAGCGCCGGCTCGCCGAAGAGCGCCCCAAACAGGGCGTACAATGCGGGGTGCTCCAGCACCGCCAGGACGTCCGGATGCTGAGCGATACCCTTGCGTCCCATCAGGCGGATGCTGGGCCCGCCTGGTGGCATAACTCCTTCCAGGACGGGCGTATCCGGATGCAGTACCCGCTGCTCGCGCATGTGCATCAGCACGGCTTCGCGCGCGGACAAGACCGTCTCTCGCGCTATCAAAGCGCGCAGCAGCAGGTAGCCGTCAGCGTCCATAGTCCTCCACAGCGCCGGCGCGTCGCCCAGGCGGTCATTGCTCTCACGCAGTTGACTGAGCTCGCTGCTGGGAAATTCGAGGTCGCGAAAACCGAATCTAACCTTCATCATGTCTTCCGCAAAATAGAATCCGATTTGGTGATATTATATGCAAAGCCGCGCAACGCCAAGTTTATAGTAGAACAAAGCAAGTCATGCAAATGATTTGCCACCGAGTGCACCGAGAAAATAGAGTACAACGAGTAAAGCAATGAAGTGATCCCAAGCTAGTACAAGTTTCATTTCTTGCCTGGCTGCCGGATTGCGGCAGTATCGAAACAATATCGAACTCTCTCTGCCGGCGGGCAGTGTCTACGCGCCCCTCTGTGGGAAAGGAAGAGATTCTTGAGATGGGATTTGCATGGTTTACTCGAACTTACTGTGATGCCACTGATGCGCGTCGACACGCTGGAAATGCGAGAATGAAATGACAAAAGAAATCTTGCGTTATTGTCAGCTATCCGCCAACGAAATCCGCTTCTACCGCAGCTACGGTTACCTGGCTTTGCCCGGCTTGATAAGTCGGGACGCGGCTGAGCGCCTGGCAGATGAAGTGCTGGAAGTCATGGAGGGGCTCGGCCTTTCCCGCGCGGATCTGTCCCGGGCTAGCACATCAAAGGACAAGCTGCGGCAGAGCAAACAATACCTCGCGGGCAGCGTGATGGAGCGCCTCATCCACAGCGAGGCTCTGCTGGAAATCGCCGCGCAGTTGATGGGCGGGACCTCCACGCTCTACCTGCCTTTCACCGCCGTCAAAAGCGGTGGCGGCGGCGGCCGCTTCCATTTTCATCAGGATAACCAATACACAAGATTCGACGGACCCGGCATCAATATCTGGTTCGCCCTGGGCGAGATGACGCCGGAAAATGGCTGTTTGCAAATCGCGCCGGCCTCGCATCTGGCGGGGACATTTGACCCGGTCGAGAGTGAAGACAAGGACGGCCATCGAACGGTGGCAGTGGAACCCGAGGACTTCCTGCCGATACGCATGTTGCCTGGCGACGCTATTGCCTTCACCCGCCTGACCTTGCACGGCTCCGGCGCCAACAGCACTGACCAGCCGCGCCTGGGCTACGCTGTCCAATTCCATCGAGACGATGTACGCGCGATGCGCGACGGCGAAGACATCGGTCTGCTTAAAGCGAATCCGCGTTTCAATATCGCGCCGGTGGACAGCATTTCGCCGGCAAATGAATAGAGCGGCGACAATTCCTGGATTCTCATTTCAACATTGAATGTATGTCAGTTGCAATTTCATAGCTGCCGCGCCAAACTCTGTATCGGAGCGGGACGCGTTCTGCCCGCCCATGCTTGGGATTGAAAATGACATAGGCGCGGAGCGCTTAATTCCGCGGACTTGAACCTCCGCCAAGCATAGAATAATCTCTGTGCCCTCTTTATTCTCTGTGGTGAAAAAACATGTGACGTGTTCGTAAAGAGAATCATATCCACGATATTCTCCGCTCCCCATAGGCAAAGGATAGTTGATGAATCACCAAGTTCTCACTCAGATTGACCCGCGCGCGATGATCCGCCCCAGGCGCAAGATCACCGGCATTTCGGCTATTCTGCTGCCCTTTACCGATTCCGGCGAAATCGACTGGACGGGCTTGACGGATCACATCCGGCGTACGGCAGCGGCCGGATTGACGCCGGCGGTGAATATGGATACCGGCTTCGCCAATCTCATCAGCGAAGACGACCGCCGGCAAGTCTTGCGATTAAGCCAGGATGCGCTGGCGGACGAGGCATTCGTGGCTGGCGCTTTTGTGGCGGACTCGCCCGGCGACAGCTTTGACGCCGACGCCTATTTCCAGCAGGTCGAGAGCATCCAGCGCTTTGGCGGCAAGCCCATCGTCTTCCAATCCTACGGGCTTACGCAGCAATCAAGCGCCGATATCCTGCGCGCTTATGAAATGGTTGGCGCCCGGACCGACGGCTTCATCGCCTTTGAACTGGGCAGAATGTTCACGCCCTTCGGCGCCATTTACGATCTCGATACCTATCGTGGCTTGCTGGAGATGCCGGCTTGTATCGGCGCCAAACACTCGTCGCTTAGCCGCCAGCTGGAATGGGAGCGCATCCTGCTGCGGGATGCGGTGAGGCCAGATTTCAAAGTCTTCACCGGCAACGACCTGGCTGTGGACATGGTCATTTACGGCAGCGACTATCTGCTCGGGCTGAGCACCTTCGCGCCCGATCTTTTCGCTAAGCGCGATGCAATGTGGCTGGCCGGCGATCCCGGCTTCTACGAGTTGAACGACCTCATCCAATACCTCGGCTTTCTGGCTTTTAGGCCGCCCGTACCCGCCTACAAGCACTCGGCGGCGCAATTCCTGAAGCTGCGCGGCTGGATCAATTCCGATCAGACGCATCGCGAATCGCCGCGCCGGCCCGAGGGCGACGTCGCCATCCTGCGCGATATCGCCGCGCGACTCGGCGTCTTGCATGAGGGCTAAGGGATGAAGATCAAGCGTGTGGCGCAGCTCCGCAGCTACCGGCAATTCACAGACCATTGTGACTCTGTGGGCGCGTCGCTGCCGGTTGACGAGCTCGCCTTGGCTGGGGACGATTCGCCGCTGGCGCGTCCCTATGTCTACCGCGAGCGAAAACTGAGCAATCGCTTTGCCATTCTGCCAATGGAAGGCTGGGATGGCACAGCAGACGGCCAGCCAACGGACTTGACCCGCAGGCGCTGGCAGCGCTTCGGCCAGAGCGGCGCCAAGCTGATATGGGGCGGTGAGGCGGTAGCGGTGCGCCACGACGGCCGCGCCAACGCGCGCCAACTGGTGATTAACGAGGACACCGCCAAAAGCCTGGCCGGCTTGAGGGCCGAACTGATCGAGGCGCACGTTGAGCGCTTTGACGCCGCCGACGACTTGTTCATTGGCTTGCAGTTGACGCACTCCGGGCGTTTCTGCCGCCCCAACAGCGCGCAACTGGAACCCCTGGTCTTATACCGACATCCCGTTCTCGACCCCAAGTTCCAGCTTGATGACGCCGCCTGTGTTATGACTGACGCCGAGATTGAGCGGCTGATCGAGGACTTCGGGCGGGCGGCGGTCCTGGCGCGGCAAGCCGGCTACGACTTCGTCGATATCAAGCACTGCCATGGCTACTTGGGGCACGAGTTCTTGAGCGCGGTAGACCGGCCCGGTCGCTTCGGCGGCAGCTTCGAAAACCGCACGCGCTTCCTGCGCGAGACCGTGGCGCTGGTGCGCAAGTTAGCGCCGGGATTGGATATCGGCGTGCGGCTGAGCGCTGTGGACTGGATTCCATTCCGCCCGGGGCCGGATCGCCTGGGCGAGCCGACGCCGTTTGACGGAGCGCGCTATCGCTTTGCCTTTGGCGGCGATGGCACGGGCATCGGCTACGACTTGGACGAGCCGGCACGCCTTTTAGCGCTTCTGCAGGACCTGGATATTCAACTGGTCTGCATTACAGCCGGCAGCCCATATTACAACTTCCATATTCAGCGCCCGGCCATCTTCCCGCCCTCGGACGGTTACTTGCTGCCGGAAGACCCTCTGGTCGGCGTGGCGCGCCAAATCCAGATCACTGCCGAGCTGAAGGCGGCTTTTCCCTCGCTGACGATTGTGGGCTCGGGCTACTCATACTTGCAAGATTGGCTGCCCAATGTAGCGCAGGCCGCCGTTCGCGCGGGTATGACCGACTTTGTAGGTTTGGGACGCATGGCGCTGAGCTATCCGGAATTGCCGGCGGACCTGCTCGCGGGCCGGCCCCTGCAGCGCAAACGCATCTGCCGCACTTTCAGCGATTGCACAACCGCGCCGCGCAACGGCATGGTTTCCGGCTGCTATCCCCTGGATGACTTCTATAAGTCAAGCGACGATTTCACGCGGCTGGCGGCGATAAAGAAAGAGGCGGCGCGCTAAATCAAGCTGGAGTCGACCCGCTGGCGTCTAAATCCAGGCGTATTCCGAGGCGGCGAAATTGACCATACTGCCATGATAGTAGGGTACGGTCGCGCGTTCCGGCTCGGCCAGGGCATCCAGCCGCTTATGGTCTTCGTCAGTGATCTGGACGTCGATGGCGCCCAGATTGTCTTCCAGGTGCGCCATGGTTCGCGGGCCAATAATTGGGCTGGTGACGCCGGGCTTGCTCATGACCCAAGCCAGCGCGACCTGGCTGGCGCTGCAGCTTTTCTCGGAGGCCAGTTGCTGCACCAAATCCAGAATCTCAAAGCCCGGCTCGGTGAAATGCTGATCGCGGCGGCGTTCGGTGGCGGCGCCGCGTCCCGCATCCGCGCCGAAGCGGCTGTCCCCGGGAATCGGCTCGCCGCGCTTGTACTTGCCCGTCAGGAATCCCCGCGCCAGCGGCGACCAGGGCAGGATGGCGAGACCGTAGGATTGCGCCATAGGAATCATCTCGCGCTCGATGCTGCGGTCAAGCAGATGGTAGGGCGGCTGCTCGCTGACGAAGCGATTGAGCCCGAGTTCCTTGGCGACCCAGAAGGATTCCATCAAGCGCCAGGACGGGAAGGTGCTGACGCCAACATAGCGGACCTTGCCCGCGCGTATCAAGTCGTCCAGCGCGCGCAGCGTTTCGTCGATTGGAATCTCGGGGTTGGCGCGATGCAGCTGGTAGAGATCGATATAGTCGGTCTGCAGGCGCTGCAGGGAAGCATCGCATTGCTGGATGATATGGCGGCGATTGTTGCCGGCGGACAGGATGTCATCGTCGTCCATACGCCCGTGGACCTTGGTGGCGAGCACGATGCGGTCACGTTTGCCGTTGCGCTTCAGCGCGCGGCCCACAACCATTTCGCTGCCGCCGCGCACATAGACGTTGGCCGTATCGAGAAAATTGACGCCGGCATCAAGCGCGCGGTCGATCATTTCGAAGCTGTCCGCTTCCGGCGATGGTCCGCCGAAATTCATGCAGCCGAGACAGAGTTCGCTGACCATCACGCCCGTGCGGCCGAGTGATCGGTATTCCATTGTCTGCTCCCATCACCTCACAATTGAGATGCACATTGTAGCGCGTCTGGCCGCAAGTTGTATTGCCCAATCCACCAAGCCGGGCAACTGGCTGAAATTGCGTCATCTGCGCTACCATAGGCGAGTACCCGCTAGCAAGGACTGAGGCTAAACAATGCGACATTATGGAACCACGGCTGATGGCGCGGCAGTAGAGGAATATACGCTGGGCAACGATGCCGGCCTGGAAGTCAAGCTGATTACTTTCGGCGGAATCCTGACATCAATCCGCGTACCCGATCGCAATGGTCGACTCGTGAACATCGCGCTTGGTTTTGACCGGCTGGCGAAATACGAAGCGGAACACCCCTATTTCGGCGCCCTCACCGGGCGCTACGCCAACCGTATCGCCGGCGGCAAATTCAGGCTGGATGGCGTCGATTATCAGCTCTTCAAGCAGGACGGCCTCAGCTCTTTGCACGGGGGCGAGGTCGGCTTTGACAAGCGAATTTGGGCGGCGCGCCGAGTTGAACGCGGAGTTGAACTATCCTACCTGAGCCCGGCCGGCGAAGAAGGTTATCCCGGCAATCTGAAGGTCACGGCGCGTTACCGCCTCAGCGAGGGCAACGTTTTGCGCATCGATTATTGGGCGGAAACGGATGCGCCCACCGTGCTAAATCTGACCAATCACAGCTACTTCAATCTGATGGGCGAGGGCGAAGGCGCGATCTACGATCATGTCCTGACGCTGAACGCCGACAACTACACGCCAACGAATGCTAATCAAATCCCTACCGGCGAGATTGCTTCAGTGGCGGGTACACCTTTCGACTTCCGCATTCCCAAAGCGATTGGGCCGGGTCAGCGCTCGGCGCATCAGCAGATCATCATGGCCAAGGGCTATGACCACAATTTTGCGCTGAATCGCGCCGGCTTGTCAGAAGGCGAACTTGGATTTGCCGCCCGCGTCTACGAGCCGCGTTCCGGCCGCATCATGGAAGTATGGACGACTGAGCCCGGCGTCCAGTTCTATGCCGGCAACTTTCTCGATACGACCCTGGTCGGCGCCAGCGGACGGCTCTATCGGCAGAGCGACGGGCTGGCGCTTGAGACGCAGCACTTCCCAAACTCGCCCAATCAGCCCGACTTCCCTTCGACCGCGCTGCGGCCGGGCCAGCGATTCCAATCGGCTACCGAATACAGATTTTCGACCGATTAGGGCTTTTAGTCTTGCGCGGTGGGATCAAAAGCGTCGCGCAAGCCGTCGCCGATGATGTAGAGGCAGAGTACCACCACGGCGATCAGCATACCGGGAAAGACCATCAGATGAGGCGCTTTGGTGATAAATTCACGCGATTTGCTGAGCATATTTCCCCAGGTGGCGGTTGGAGGCTGTACGCCCAGCCCCAGGAAACTCAGCGAAGCCTCTATCAGCATGACGATGCCGATGTTTCGCGCCAGGGTGACAATGGTGAGCGAAAAGACATTGGGCAAGATGTGGGCTCTCATAACGCGGAAGTCTGAAGCGCCGACCGCCTTGGCGCTGACAATGTATTCGCGCGCGCGGATAGCGAGAGTCTCGCCGCGTACGAGGCGGGTAGTGGCGGGCCAGGTCAGAAATACAATGACCAAGATCAGCGAATTAGCGTCCGGTCTAAAGACGGCAGTGATTACGATAAGCAGCACCAAGCCGGGTATGGCGTTGAGCGTCGTGATGATCCAATTGACAAAATCGTCAATGAATCCACCGAAATAGCCAGTGATGATGCCGAGCGTCACGCCGATCACCAGCGCGAGGACCGCGGACATGAAGCCGATAAACAGAGAGACTTGGCCCGCGTAAAGCAAACGCGCCAGGTGATCCCGCCCCAGGTTGTCGGTGCCCAAGGGGTGACCTTCGCTGAAGAGCGGCAGGTATTTTGAGCGTGATGCGTCGGTGGTATTGGGATCGACGCCGAGGACACCCGTGATGAGTGGCGCGCCAATTGATGCCAGCGTCAGGAAAAGCAGCACCGCGATAGACACCGTCGAGAGACGATCTCGCCACAATCTCGCCAGCGCCAGGTCAGAAAGCGAACGGCTGCGCAGGGTTGCTTCCGCGTCGAGTTTTAGCTTGAGCTTGTCAGCCTGCATTGGCGGCTCCTAGTCGATGCGAATGCGGGGATCGATGAGGACGTAAAGAATATCAGACAGCAGGAAGCCGAGAATGGTGCCCAATGAGGCGAAGATGACGATACCCATCACAACGGGGTAATCTTGCTGTATGGCTGACGTGAAAGCGATGCGCCCCAGGCCGGGCCAGGCGACTACGGTTTCGATCACTATAGCGCCGGCCCATACATTGGTGATGATGGGACCGAGCAGGGTGGCGACGGGAATCATGGCGTTGCGCATGGCGTGGCGGAAATTGACAACCTGCGGCGCCAAGCCCTTGGCGCGCGCGGTGCGGATGTAATCCTGGCTAAGCACCTCCAGCGTCGATGTGCGGACGTAGCGGGAGAAGAGCGCCACGAAACCGGCGGCAAATGCGATTGTGGGCACAAGCAGGTAAATCAGGCGTTCAAAGAGCGGAGGGCAGACGCCATAGAGATTGGGGACGCAACGCCCGCCTATGGGCACAATTTTTAATGCAACGCCAAATATAAAAATAAGAATATAGCACAACCAGAAATTGGGTATGGCGTCAAAAATTACTGCCATAACGCGCGAGACATTATCGAACAGGCGCCCTCTGGTCACGGCGGACATGACGCCTACAGGTATGCCAATCACCAAGGATGTCACAAGCGCGGCGATACCCAGTTCGAGCGTGGCCGGCAGGTTCGCCAGTAAAACATCCAAAACCGGCTGTTTCTTGACGAAGGAGCGGCCGAAATCCCCGCGCAGGATGCCATAATTGTCGCCCGGCGGCTCTGGTTTGCCATCGCCGTCTTCATCCAGCGGCGTCAGCAACTCAAAGGCGCCGTCGGCGACGCCATCGCCGTCGCTATCCCAGCGTAACCAATCATCGCCAACCAGCCAGCGCAGGTATTGGATATGGAAGGGATCATTAATGCCAAGCTGAGCCGCCAGCCGCTCGCGAGTCTCGGCTTTGATATCCGGCGCCAGGTAGAGGCGCTCAACAACGCTGCCGGGCGCCAGCCAGAGCAAAAGGTAGGACAGCAAAGTGATGCCGAAAAATGTCGGGATGGATTGAATCAGGCGGCGAATAATGTACTTTATCATGGCCCTACTGTTTAACTAGGAGAGCGGGCGGCAAAGAAAGAACGCGCCGGCGCGCGGCCGACGCGTTCTTGGGTAAGACTACTGAAACGCCTCAGGGGCTGATGGCCAGGTTAGCCATGTTGGCGTAGCGAGTCTCGGCGTAGGGCATCCAATTCTGCACCGCGTTCGATTCCGCATACATTGAGAATGGCGCGAAGAGCCACCACCAAGGCACTTCGTCATGCAGGATCTGGCTGATTTCGTGATACAGCGCTTGCCGCTCGGACAGGTCGCAGCCGGGCAGGGAAAGCGCCTCGTCATAGAGTTCGGTGACGCGGTCATTGCGATAGGAGACGAAGTTGAAGCCGCCGCCGACTGTATCCCCAACGGGAGTAAAGACATTGCGCGCGTCGGTATCCTGCGCCAAGTTGGTGAAGCCGATCATGATGGCGTCAAAGTCTTGCCCCAGCAGGAAGGTAACCAGAGGGCCGAATTCGATCGTCTGGAAGTCGACGGCGATGCCGATCTGGCCCAGTTGATCCTGGATAACTGTGCCGGCCGCTTCGCGCACCAGATTGCCGGAGTTGGTCAGCAACTCGAAGGCGAATTCCGTGCCTTCCTCGGCGTAGAGCGCATCAGCGGTGGCGACGAGCGGTGTGCTGGCATCGTCATCGTGATCGACGAAACCGGCTTCCGCCAGCATGGCGAGTGCGGCTTCGGGATTGTACTCCCAAGGTTCAATGGAGGCATCGTAACCCCAGAGCGCGGGCGTACCAAAGCTGTTGACCTGAATGCCTTCGCCTTCAGCCGCGCCTTCAATGATGTCGTCATAGTTCACCGCTTGGGCAATAGCCTGGCGCACGCGAATATCACCGAAGAAATGGTGATGGCCCTGGTCTACGGGGTTGCCGTCTTCATCCAAACCATCAATAGGGTTGCCGCGGTCGGCGAGGTTGAAGCCGACAAAGGTCAAGCCGTCATCGACATATTCGTAGACCTGGAATTCGCCGGCTTCGGCGCGTTCACGAAAGTCTTGCATTTGCACCGCCGGGACAGAAGCGGAGCCAGCCGTTCCCACCGAGTTCACTTCGCCCGCCAGAAATTGTTGAATCCCGACCAGTTGATCCGGCACGTTGCGCAGGATATAGCCCTCGGGCGAGACGTCCATCCAGTGGTTGTCGTTGCGCACCATGCTGGTCTGCTCATCGGCTACCAGCGCGCCGAAGTTAAAGACGCCAGACGTAACGATTGGATTCTTGTTGTATTCGAGGTTGTCCATCTCCGCCCAGTCGCCATCAATGAGCGGCTCAATGTGGTGCCTGGGCAGGATGCCAAAGTCGTCCAGCTCGTCCAGGGCGCGGCAGGAAGCCAGCTTCAAGTTGACGACAAGCGTTGTATCATCCACAGCTTCAACGCTTTCCACGCTTTGCAGGACGCTACCGCGCGGAGAAGAGGTCTCGCCGCTGGCGAGCGCGTCAAAGGTGAATTGGTAATCGTGGGCGGTGACGGGCGCGCCATCGTTCCAGGTGATGTCGTCGCGCAGGGTGAAGGTGTAGGTCAAGCCGTCCTCGGAGATACTCCAATCCAAAGCCAGACCATTGTCCTGGTCGTTGCGCCCGCCTTTCATTGGCGCGCGCGTTTCGGGATCGATGTTGTAGATACTTGGGAAGAGGAATTCGGTCAGCGAGAGATCTACCGTATTATTTGTGAGCAAGGGGTTGATGGTAGTGGGATCCCCGCCGAAGTTGGTGCCGATCAAAATGCCGCCTTGCTGCGCGCTTGCCCCCCCCGCAAAAAGCGTGAGAAGCGCAAGTACAAAGAGGACGCGAAGTTGTTTGTGCATGACTTACTCCTGTTTTCTAGCGTTGCTTTCAATGCTGATTTTGTGTATCAGGCGCAGTGAGTATACCAGCCTTCAGCGCATTTGCGCCACGATTGAATTCTGAATCCGCTGGCGCGGCATCGGGGGTCTGTCGCCTTAGGCGCCAGAGCTTGTGGCCTACAGTTGGGCGATTGATGAGGGCGGCGCCTGCTTATTCGCAGATATTTGTTACACTGCAGGAACAGTGGCAAGCCAGACGAGTGAGGCGAAACCGATGAAAGCGATTGATACGATTGTCGTGGGGGCCGGCGGGCGGGGCAACGCTTATGGCGATTTCGCGCTGGAGCATCCGCGTGAAATGCGAGTTGTGGGCGTCGCCGAGCCGGATGATTTTCGCCGCGACCGCTTTGTCGGGCGCCACGATATTGCGCCGGATATGGTCTTTAGCGACTGGCAGTCATTGCTTGAAGCGGGCGAAAAGAAAGCGGCGACGATCATCAACTGCACGATGGATCGCCATCACTTTGAGTCGACCATGAAGATGCTGGAACTCGGCTATGACGTGCTCCTGGAAAAGCCGATGACACCGGTCTTGGAAGAGAACGCGCGCCTGGTGCGGCAAGCGGAAGCCGCCGGCCGTGTTCTGCAAATCTGCCACGTCTTGCGCTACACGCCATTCTGGCAGGCATTGCGGCAGGTCGCGCAAAGCGGCGCGCTGGGCCGCATCATCAGCGTCACGCATCGCGAAAACCTGAGATTTCACCACATGGCGCACAGCTTTGTACGCGGCAACTGGCGCGAAGAAGAGACCTCGGGACCCATGATATTGAGCAAATGCTGCCATGACTTCGACGCGCTATTGTGGATTTTGGGGCAGAAGGTGGCGCACCTCAGCTCTTTTGGCAGCTTGACGCATTTTCGGCCGGAAAACGCGCCCGAAGGCGCTCCGCTGCGCTGCACCGATGGCTGCCCGGTAGCGGATTCATGTAAATATGAAGCGACCAAGCTCTACGCGCGCGATGACGATGGCTGGCCGCAGAATGCCGTGTCCTACGCCGCCTCGCGCGAGAAACGGCTGGAAGCTCTGAAGACGGGCTGGTATGGGCGCTGCGTTTACCATTGCGACAACGATGTGGTTGACCATCAGACGGTCAATATGGAGATGGAGGATGGAACCACCGTCACCCTGGTGATGAACGGGCAGGGCGACGAGGAATGCCGCACCATGCGCTGGGACGGCACAAAAGCGACGCTATATGGCAAGTTCTCATCACGCGGCAATGAAATCCGAGTTCACCATCATCTGACCGGCGAGGTGGAGCAGGCGCCAATTGTCGCGCGCGACCAGAGCGGGCACGGCGGCGGCGATTACGGCATCGTCCGCAGTTTCATCCATACGATTCAGGGCCGCCCCGATGACAGCGTTACCAGCGCGCGCGAATCCCTGGAAAGCCACCTGCTGGCTTTTGCAGCGGAGGAGGCGCGCTTGAATAAGAAGGTAATCGATATGAGCGAATTTCGGGCGCGTCTGGAGCTATAGGCGCCACAGAGACGGAGGCAGCGCTGGCGCAAGTCAAAAGCCTGGCCCGATGGCCAAGAAACGTGAGCACCCCCGACAGGATTCGAACCTGTGCGCCTGGTTCCGGAAACCAGCGCTCTATCCCCTGAGCTACGGGGGCTCTTCTGATCACATCTTAGCAGAGCGGGCGTGGAGCGGCAAGGTTCGCGGAGCTACATATTCTGTATGCGCAAAATCGCCTGCCAAGGTCATAATGCCTTGCTATAATGGCTTTTTGGCGAGGCGCCTCCTCGCGGTATCGAAAGCGGCGTCGCAAAGACCATGTTCAAGCGATTTGGATGGCGAATTCTGGGGCCGGTCGCGGTGCTGCTCCTGGCTGCTTGCAGCGCATTGGAGGCCAGCGATTCGGTGGCGATGATCGATGCTGATCTCACTATGTACGCTACGGAGAGCGATATGATTCGAGCCGCCGCGACCGCCGAAGGCATAATGGCGCGCGAGACCATTGTTGCCGCCAGTACACGGGTTGCCGAATTGTCGGTGGTTAATGCGGCCTTGGGCGCCACGCTGCGGGCGAATTACACCGGCACCCCTGAAGTTGAAGCCGTTGTCGTAAGCGCTGACGATATGGGAAGCTCCTTGGAAGACGATATGATGGACGACTCCAGCGCGGCCGAAGCCGACTCGGATGCGATGGAGGTGTCAAACCTGGCCACATCCATCGGCCTTGACTCGAATAGCGGCTGTTCAAGCGGAACTGTGAGTCAATTCAGCCCAAGCGTTCCGGAGATATATGTCACGGCCCGCGTCAGTCCGCTACGCGCCGGCGCCAATTTTCAGGTAACCTGGCTTCGCGGCAATGAATTGCTTTACGAGGTAGGCTGGCAGCCCTCTTACTCGAAGCCTTTCGAATGCATCTGGTTCTATGCGACAGCCGAGGACTTCGCATTTATTCCTGGAGGCTACTCGGCGACGATGACTGTCGACGGCCTGGCGCTGGGCAGCGTTAGCTTCGATATTTTGACCAACTAATCCGGAGACGGAAACTTTGCAGATCCATTGCCGCCCAAGAGCCCTCTTCCTGGGGCTCGCAATCGTGCTTCTCAACGCAGCGGTTCATAGCCAGGAAACCAGCCAGTCGGCCGATGCCAATGGCAGGGGAGCCTTCAGCGCCGCCGCTGTCAGCGTGGAGAGGCCTGCGGCTGATCTCGCTGCCATGGAATCCGACTTGATCGAGCCGGTTGAGCACAACATTCTCCACCGGCCGATTGAGTTGTCCGCCGGGTTGGCGCACTGGGTGGACCGCAGCTACCTGTATGGCAGCACACAACAGGGGGCGCGGCCTGTGCACCTGGGCGTCGAATTTGTGAATCCGCGTAATACGCCGGTATATGCCGCCAAAGCCGGCGTCGTTGTATATGCCGGCGCTGACGACGACTTCCTGATTGGACCCCAGCTCGACTATTATGGGCGGGTCGTCATCGTGGCGCATCCGTTCGCGTCATTGGCGGGGCGGCAAGTGTTCACCTTGTATGGGCATCTGGAGCATATAACGGTGGGAGTAGGTCAAAAGGTTGATGATCTCAGTCTGCTCGGGCAAATTGGCGCGAGCGGCATAGCCATTGGGCCGCATCTGCATTTTGAGGTACGGGTCGGCGCACCCTACGACTTTCGTATGACGCGCAATCCCGAGCTGTGGCTGCAACACTATGTTGAACATGGCATGATAATCGGCCGAATCCGCGATCTGGATGGCGAGCCCATATACGGCAAGCGCATCTCCGTCCGCTCCGACGCCGTCAGCCGCGAAGTCTATAGTTACGAGGGAAATGTTGTAAATCCCGACCCGGTCTGGGACGAAGATTTTACCGTTGGCGACCTGCCGCCGGGCGATTACCAGGTGGTTGTTCTTAATGACAGGGGCAAGATAGCCTTCGCTGACACGGTGGCGGTTGCGGCCTATCGCACAAGTTTCGTCGACATTGTTTTGGCTGACGCCTAGCCGCCGCCTTGGTCTCAGCGATAGATGCGGTACTCGATGGTTATCGGGCCATTGCGGGTTACGTCAGTCACCTGCATCGCGCCGCGATGTCCATCCGCGGTCACCAGCGCGTAGACCTTAGCCGCTAGTTGGCTGGCGTCTACGATAGTGGTATTGGCTGGCGCCCCGCTGATGGCGTCAAAGTGAGTTTGGCTCAAGGCTGAATATTGGCCGACAGCGGCGAAGGCGGCTTGGCCCAGCGCGGCCAAAGCGTTGCCGGTCCAGGACAAGTCCGGGCTGGCGTCGCCGTCGAGGTCTATGGAGCCGGCCGAGGTAGTCCAGGTCCCACTCGCCAGGACCGGGCGGTCGGCCATATAGTTGTACACAAAAGCCCGGTTGTTGGATTCCCCCGCGTCGCCTTCGTAGACCTCCTGGTTGAGATCGGCGACGATGACTACCGATTGCGGGCCGGTGGGTCCGCTGAGCAACGGGCGCAGTTGCAAATTCGCCTGTTGGCCGGCGTTCAAACCCGCCAGATTTACACCGGCATACTGGCCGCCCGGTTGAAATGAGCCGGCGACGGCAAAGCTGCCCGCCGGGCTCAAGCCTTGATTAAGTATCGTGACGTCGACCGCTGTCGCTTGGCCTATAGCCAGTCGCGCAGGCTGCGCCTTCAGTACAATCAAGTCCGGCTCTGTCGGCGGGCTGGGTGTGTCGGTCGGCGCGGGGGTCGGCGTCGCGGGCGGCTCTATGATAGGCACAAGATTACGATCGCCGTAGGTTTCAGCCAAGTAAGCCGCCACCCAGCCCCACTGGCCGCGATAATCGATAATCACCCAGCTGTGGTCAGCATTCGCGCCCAGGATGCGGGCTTGGGAGCCTTCGATTACCTGGCCGATGATCTCGTAATCGGTTCCGGGTCCGCTGCGGACATTGAGGAAGTCCCTTGTGATCTTCAGGCGGTATCCAGTTGGCGTGGCGCTCGGGGCGAGAGCGACTGCGGTCGGCGCCACTGTGGGTACTTTGTCCGGCTCGGTTGCAGGGTCAATGGTGTGGGGATAGCGGGCAATGACATTGGCTGCGCCGTATTCATTCAGCCTGGTGACGACAGCATTGTTGCTGGTTTCCCCGGGCAACAGACCCGCGGGATTCAATTCACCTTGTACACCAGCGAATGAGCTTGTGGCGGCCAGCGCGGCGAAAACGGAGCCGCCCTGCGCGGTTGCCGCTGCGATTAAGCGCAGAGCGTCGTAGCTGGCGGCGGCCAGGGCATCGGGAAGGCGCCCGAAGGCGCGAGCATAGGCCAGGGTGAAATGTTGGCTGGCGCTATCTTCCAGCGAAGCGGACCAAGTCGAATAGCTGATTATGCCCGGCAGCAGGTCAGGGGGCAGGCGCTCGGCAAAGCTCGGCTCGCGCGCTTGGCTGTAGACCCGTTCTCCCGCGTAACCGAAGTCGCGGATCTGGACCAAGGCTTGAGCAGCCAGCCGCGGCGGACCAAAGATGGCGACGGCCTCAGGCGCCGACACTGCGACAGCCTCGGCGATCTGCTGCAGGTTCAGGCGGGATTGGTCGAAGACGAGGTTGGAGGGGCGCAGGCCAAAATCAGCCAGGGCGTTGGCAAATGAAACCAGACTCGCGGTGCTGGCGGCATCCAGTTGAATCGTGTTTATGGACTGAATCGCCAGCGTCGTCGCCAGGTAATCCGCCAGGCCATTGATCAAGACATGTTCCGCGGCTCGGCTGCGAAAGATGCGGCCCGTGTGATCCGACAGCAAGATGGTATCGCCGGTTGCCGGAATGAATACCGGCGCCTGGATCGTTTGCAACTGAGACAGATGACGCCGCGCGAGGGTATCGTTCTGGGGTCCGATTACGGCGAAGACGCTGGCTTGCTTCATATTGGCGATGGCGATCTCCATGTTATCCGGTGTTGTGTCCACCACAGCCAATTCAAAGAGCGTACCGTCCGCGCCTGTGAGGCCGCCGGCAGAATTGATGTGATCGGCAGCCAAGCGCGCTCCCGCCAGCATGGATCCGGCTGGATAGTCGATGACGCCGATTCTCAACTCGTACTGAGCCTGGGCGATTATGTCGCCCAAGCTGACTATGCAAGCCAAGGCTAACAGCAGCCACAATGAATATCTTCGCGGGGCGTTCACGTCAGATTCCAGACAATCTCGCTTTTCAGTGCAAACAGTATACTGATATGTCTTTGGCGCGCAAAGCCGGCGGCGGGTTGCACTCTTGATTTCCGCCTGCTGGCTGACTATACTGGCGCTAGTCTAATCCCTGCTGTTTAGTTTCAATGGCCCTCGAAGCGCATGCAACGCGAACGCATCACGGAACAAATTTTTGTATTTCGCAGCGGCCAATACGCCCAGGTAACTGCGGGTCTCATTTTGACGAGCGCAGGCGCGGTGCTCATCGACACATTGCTCTATCCGGAAGAGACCGTGCGCATTCGGCGCTATGTAGAATCCGGATTGCGATCAAGCGTTCGTTACGTCATCAATACACATTATCACGCCGATCACAGCACCGGCGCCTGCTTTTTCCCGGAGGCGCGGGTCATTTCTCATCGTTTATGCGCCCAGATCCTGGCGACGCGCGGGCGCGAGAGTCTGAAACGGCTGAAGGCGACCTCGCCCGAGTTTGAGCCGGTCGAAGTCGTCATACCTGATATCACCTTCGAGGATCGGATGTCGTTTGAGCTGGGCGAGTTTCGTTTCACGCTGCGCGCGAGCCCGGGCCACAGCCCGGATTCCATCATATGCCTGGTGCAGGACGAGGACATTCTCTTTGCGGCTGACACCGTGATGCCTATTCCCTACTTTGCCGATGGCAGCTTTGAGGACCTTGAGCGCTCGCTGGGGCTTCTCTTGGATCAAGAGTACGAAAACATCGTGCAAGGACATGGCGATATTATTTTGCGCGGCGAAGCGCCTGCGAAGATTGCCAGCGATCTGGAATATCTTCGATGTTTGTCCGAGGCGGTGGGGAATGCGCTGGCAGAAGGTCATCAGAACATCGAAGACTCCATACCGCTGGAGGCATGCGGCAAGAGCCAGGTCCTCTTGAATGGCGCCGTGCAGCAGTTGCACCAGCACAATATCCGCGCTTTGGTGAAGGCCGGCCAGCATGAGTCGAGCTCGCCGCTTGAGCAAGATGCAGCCTATGACTACGAAGGAAATCCGCAATGGCGTCAGAAGAATCTTATCTAACCAGAGACGGCGAAGCCGCGCTGCGCCGTGAACTAAAGCAGTTGGTCGAGACGCGGCGACCGGCCTTGGCGCGTAAGCTGAAAGACGCGGTAGCGCAGGGAGACCTGAAGGAAAACGCCGACTACCACGACGCCAAGGAGCAGCTTGGCTTTGTGGAAGGGCGCGTGCAACATATCGAATCCGTGCTGAGGAAGGCCATCATTGTGGACGACGCGGGCGTTAGCGATGAGGTGCGCGTGGGCTCTACTGTCGTCATTCAGGAAGTTGGGACAGATGAGAACGAAGAGTACCGGATCGTCGGCAGCGCCGAAGCCAACCCGCGCCAGCGCAAAATCTCGCAGAAGAGCCCGATAGGCTCGGCGCTGCTTGGGAAACAGGTAGGCAAGAAAGTCTCAGTGGCCACGCCGGATGGCGAAATCAAGTTCAAGATTGTCGAAATCCGGTAGTGTTTGGCCGCGCTTTGAGCTGCATATATTGGCTTGACCGCAGCGGCAATGCCCGCCTGCTAGGAAAAAGGCATGAAGTTGCCCGTACCGCCAAAGGGGTCTTCCTCTTCATCTTCCGGGCGTTTGGGCGCGTGGGGAAGCGCTGCGGGTCCGGAAGCGGGCGGGTTCATGCTGCCGCTGGGAGGCGGGGACGGCGAAGTCGTCTCCGACGGCGGACCAAATTGCATCTCCGCGTATTCGTTAAAAGGTGAATTGGCAGGCGTCGGGTATCCGCTCGCCGGTACGCTCGAGCCAATGGCCTGCTTGTGCCAGGCCAGAATTTCGACCTGCAAGGTCTCGATTCCGCTATTCGGCGTTCCGCCGCCATAGTTGCAGACCGCTGCCTTGACAATGGCTTGAATATGGATCGCGCCACTGTCCAGCACCAGGCGCGCGCCGGGTTCTACCGCGACGATGTCGGTTGCGGCGTCTCTGACCCGGTTAGCGACAGCAGCATGCAAAGCTGGATCATGCAAGGCGGCTGGCGCAGCAAAGACTTTAGTCAGCGTCTCTTGAGAGGCCATATCAAAGCCCCAGAACTCAATGGACTGCAACTCGGCGCCAACTTGGGTCGCGCCGGAAAGGCCGCATTCACCCAGAAATTGGCTGCCCGCGTCCGGCGGCAATTCAATGGCGAAGGATTCATCCAGATTGCGCCCTTTCACGTATGTCGATAGGGCGCGCAATACCGGGGCCCCATACTGAGGATGGATGCCGCCGCTTTCTTCCGTTTCCTCTTCGCCCCAAGCCGCCGCGGCTGGCGCCTCACGGTAAGCCTGATATGACCGCTCAGGCGCCAAAGTCGCTGGAGCGGCGGGGGACGGGTTTGCTGTTGACAATGGCTTGCGATCGCGTCTGACGGAATCAGCGCCGCTTTCTGGCAAGACGGTCCGCCAGGCAATTACCAAAATCGGGATTCCCAGCGCCACCACCGCCAGCGAAGCGATGACTTGCAGGGCGCTGCCGATGATACCTGGATCTTGTGGCGCCAGCGCTCCGGTAAGGTCCGCATAACCGGGGATATCCATGATGGTTTCCAAGGCAGCGCGCTCGGCTGCTGGAATGGCTGTATTGCCGGCCAAGCCTTCTACCACCGAGTGGGGATCGGGGATTTGCTGCAAGACGAGCAAGGCGTTGCCGTCATCGTAGTGAATGGCTTCGGAGTGCCCAACAGCGACCATCCGCACCCATTGCTTGATCGCTTCCTGGCTCATGTGGCGTGGCGAGGCGCCGGTGTATTCAGTTGGGATGATCACATAAGCGGTGATCAATCCCAAGACCATGCCGAACAATACCAGCAAGACGGTCATTCGCTGCGGGCTGGAAGCCATCAGCGTTTGGATGCGTGAAGCGGTTGAATCAGCAGCAATTTCAGAAGCTGAACTGGAGAATCCGGCGCTGTCAATTTCGCTGGATGGCGACGCTGCTGGCGATTGCGCACGATTAGACATTGGACCTTGAAGGCTCATGAAAATCGCCCTTTCGAGTCTCATATTTACATACTTGCATGAAGTATACGATAGTTGACAAAGCGCCACAAACGCCTAGCGCGGCAACTTTTTTAGTCTGGCGGCGGGTCTGCTTTGGCTTGGGCGCCGCGCCGGCAAGCTCAGACGGCGGCGGGGGCTTTGTCGGCCTGGTTTTTTTGGGCTGATTCTACGGGCTGCAAGTTTTTGGGCAATTTCCAGGTCGTATAGTCACAATCGGGATAGCGGCTGCAACCGAAAAACACCCGGCCCTTGCGGGAGCGGCGCTCGACAATTTCGCCCTGGCTCGCGCCGCCGCATTCGGGGCAGAGCAGCCCCTTACGCAGCAGATAGCGTTCGGTGTGTTTGCACTCGGGATAATTCGAGCAACCAATGAACTTGCCGTAGCGCGAGTGCTTGATTAGCAGTTCGCCCGTTGAACAGGTTGGGCAATTGCGCCCGACCTTTTCGGCGACATCGCGCCGAGGCATATTGTCGCGGGCCTTATCCAAGCGCTCTTTGAAGGGGTGATAGAATTCGTCAAGCATCGGCCGCCAATCCAGTTTGCCTTTGGAGACTTCGTCAAGGTGGTCTTCCATCTTGGCTGTGAAAGCGTAGTCCATCTCCACCTGAAAGAACTCGGTAAGCAGCTCACAGACGACGCGACCGGTCTTGGTGGGGTGCAGGCGCCGCTCCACCTGGGTCACATATTCGCGTGTTTGAATAACCGTGACGGTCGGCGCATAGGTGCTGGGCCGGCCGATGCCTCGTTCCTCCAACTGACGAATCAAGCTGGCTTCATTGTATCGGGGCGGCGGCTGCGTGAAGTGCTGCTCGGGAATGATTTGGCGTCGATCAAGCCACTCTCCTTTGGCGAGGTCGGGAAATTGCTGCTGCTGATCATTCTGGCCGCTGCCGCCGGCAGCCTTGTCGCCGATGGCCAAGTGGCCGGCGAATTTCAGTTTGCTGCCGGAGGCGCGAAAAAGGTAGGGCATGGCTTCAATTGTTCGGCCCGCCCGGACTTCGATGCGGAGCGTGTCGTAGACGGCCGGGGACATCTGGCTGGCGACAAATCGATTCCAGATCATGGTGTAAATCTGCATTTGCGCGGCATTGAGGCGGTCTCCAAGCGACTCCGGGGTCCTGTCGACACTGGTCGGCCGTATGGCTTCGTGAGCTTCCTGGGCGCCTTTGGCGCGCGTCTTGTAGGTTGGCGGTTTTTTCGGCAAGTAGCTTGCGCCATAATTGGCTTTCACGTATCTGCGCGCTTGAGACTGGGCGTCCTGGGAAACTTGAACGCTGTCGGTGCGCATATAGGTGATCAAGCCGACCGAACTGCCTTTGCCAAGGTCGATGCCTTCGTAGAGTTGCTGCGCAATGCGCATGGTGCGGCTCGCTCCAAAGCCGCGGCGATTAGAAGCGGCTTGCTGCAGAGTGCTGGTAGTGAAGGGCGCGGCCGGTTTGCTCTGCCGGGTACCGCGTTTCACCGTGTCAACACGGAACAAACTTTGACGCAGAATCTCGAGGTGAGGCTGAACCGTCGCTTCGCTATCGAGCGCGGGCGGGGCAGCCTTTTTGGGATCAAATGTAACTTTGGTATCGTCAATCCGCACCAGGCTGGCGGTAAAGTTGCCGCTGTTTCCGGCTTGAGCTTGTTTTGAAAGCGCCGCGTCAACGGTCCAGTATTCGCGGGGTTTGAAGGCGGCGATCTCATCTTCGCGCTCAACCACCAGGCGCAGGGCGATGCTTTGGACGCGGCCGGCGGAGAGGCCGTTGCGAACTTTGGACCACAGCAATTGCGAGACCTGATAGCCAACCAGCCGGTCAAGGATTCGGCGCGCCTGCTGCGCATTCACCAAATCAATGTTGATGTCGCGCGGGTGGGCGAAGGCTTCGGCAACGGCGCCGTCCGTGATTTCATGGAATACCACGCGCTTAATCCGCGCTGTCGGCATTTCAGCCGCCGCTACCAGATGCCAGGCGATGGCTTCACCCTCGCGGTCAGGATCAGTCGCCAGATAGATTTCTTCCGCGACTTCAGCCGCCGCCTTGAGCTCTTTGACGACGGCGCGCTTTTCATTTGGCACACGATACTCGGGTTCAAAATTATGTTCGACGTCAACTGAGAGGCGGCTTTTGAGCAAATCGCGGACGTGGCCGACGGAGGATAAAACCGTGTAGCCTTTGCCCAGGAAGCCGCCGATGCTGCGCGCTTTGGCAGGTGACTCGACAATAACCAGACGGCCGATTTTAGGGCGCTTTGCCGCGGTTCTGCCGTTCGACCTGGCGCGCTTTTTTCTCTTGGCTTTGGGCTTGGCCTTCTTGCGGGCGGGTCGCTTGGAAATCTCGGGTTTCGGGATGCCCTCGTGCGCGGGTGTGCGGCCGGTGCGATACATCTTTGTACTGCATTCGGGGCATTCGCCGCTTGTGGCCGGCGCGCCTGCTTTGTTGTAAATCGCCAGAGGATTCAGCATCTGTCGCTTCGTTCGACATTTGAAGCAATAAGCTTGATGCGTTTGAGCAATGTCGTCAGCCATGTATGGTCCTCATCCGTGAGTCGACAGTGTTAGAGATAATCTTCGTTGCCATTTTCGCGCAAGTAGGTGACAACCTGTTTGACATCCTGCGTACGCTCTTTGTGACAGATCAGCAGTACATCGTCAGTATCCACGACTACAATGTCTTCGACGCCGATCGCCACCGTCAGGCGATCGCTGAATACCAGCGTATCACGCGTGTCAAGGATGACGCGAATATCGCTGGACTCGCCTTTGACGCAGTTGCCAAAATTGTCCTGCGGCAGGATGTCGTAAAGCGAAGCCCAGGAACCGACGTCGCTCCAGCCGATGTCCGTTGGGATGACGGCGATATTGTCAGTCTTTTCCATGATGGCGAAGTCGATCGATAGATTGGGCATCGTCTCCCAGATATCGTTGAGTTTCTCTTGGTAATCCGGCGCGCCGGCGGCGGTCTGAAGATAGGAGCACATGGCGTATATGGCGGGCTGAAAACGCTCCAGGTCTTTCATGGCGCGGTCTACCCGCCAGATGAACATGCCGGAATTCCAGCTAAAAAGTCCGGACGCCAAAAACTGAGTCGCCCGCACGATATCCGGTTTTTCAGTAAATCGTTTGGAGTGGTAGACGGCGAATTCGTTATAGTCTCCCAGGGGCGCGCCCTGCTCAATGTAACCATAGCCTGTGGCGGGATATGACGGCGCGATGCCCAAGGTTACTATGTATCCGTCTTGCGCGACCATCCAGGCGGATTCTAGCGCCCGGCAGAATTTCGGTTGCTGGGCGATGTGATGGTCGGCTGTCAAAATGGCGACGGTGGCTTCGGGATCGCGCTTTTGAATCGTGGCCAGCGCCAATGCCAAGGCCGGCCCCGTATTCTTGGCATAGGGCTCTACGATGAAGTTTTCGCGCGGCAGCTGTGGAACTTCAGCCTGCAAATCGTCCACCAGCTCGCGTCCTGTGACGACGAAGATGTCTTCCGGCGGAAAGATAGCTTGTATTCGCTCCACGCTGGTGCGAAACATGGACTCCTGGTTGATTAGCGGCAGCATCTGTTTGGGCGTCTTGGCGCGGCTCATGGGCCATAGCCTGGTGCCATGCCCGCCTGCGGCGATCAATGCGTAGTAGTGATTCATTCGGGCGGTTCTCCGTCCGGCGATTAACGCGCTCGGCAGTATTGCATAGGTCCGGCGCTCTCGGCAAGTCCCTTTAGCTCCAGCATGGTCAGTGTACTGGTGACGGTGGCGGTCGGCAATTCGGTTTGACGCACGATGAAATCAACGTGCACGGGATCGGCGCTCAGCTGCTGCAAGATCAGGTCTTCGGTGTCGTTAGCCGGCTGAATTTCTTGCGCTCGGCTGCGCGTTTCCACGTCCAGGCGCGTTACCTGCAATTCTTCAAAAATGTCAGCTACGCTCGCCACCAGTTTGGCGCCCTCCTGGATCAGGATATTCCCGCCGCCGCCCGAGAGACTGAAGATATTATGGGGAACGGCGAATACATCGCGCCCCTGGTCAATGGCGTGGGAAACGGTGTTGAGGGCGCCGCTCTTGATGGGCGCTTCCGCTACCAGGACACCCAGCGAAAGCCCGCTGATGATGCGGTTTCGCTGCGGGAAGTTCTTGCCCAAGGGCTTCGCGCCCAGTGGCATCTCGGTGATGATGGCGCCGCTGGCCGCGATGTTTTCCGCCAACTCGACATGCTCGCGCGGATAGACTCTGTCGATGCCGGTCGCCACCACGGCGATGGTTTTGCCGCCGGCGTCAAGAGCGCCACGATGCGCCGCGGCGTCGATGCCGTGCGCCATGCCTGAGATTATCGTTACGCCTTGGCCCGCCAGCTGACTCGACAATTGAAAGGCGACGTCTCGGCCGTAGCGGCTGGCTTTGCGCGTGCCAACGACTGCCAGCGAGCTCTCATTGCCGAGCGCGGACGCGCCGCGGATGTAAAGCAGAATGGGCCGGTCGGGCAGCGTACGCAGGAGCCGGGGATAGGCGTCGTCTTCAAGCGTAATCAAGGATGCGCCGGCGCGGGCGACCCGATCCAACTCGCGAGTCAGATCGATATTCCGGCGGGCGGCGCAAAACTGACGCAGCAGCGCTGGCGGCATGCCGAGCCGCATGATGCCCGAGTCGGGCTCGAGCCAAAGCGCCTCAGCGGAATCGAAATGCGTCAGCAGCCGGGACAGCTTGGCGACGCCAAAATTCGGGATGAGATGCAATCCCAGCCAGAACTGTTGATGATGGTTAGACGGCATAAGGGTCCGTTACTGAAGACTCAACGCGCTCAGCGTATCAGCCGCTAAAGTTTCTTGTCAAGTTTCGCGGGATAAAATTACTCCGGGATTAAGCCATCGGGCAGGGACATCGTGATTACCCGGGCTTCAAAGTCGATGCGCAGGATCGTTTCTTCATGCGCCGGCAGCAGCAGTTCCCCATGAGCCAGGCTGTCGACGATGTAGACATCGTTGGCGCCGGTCTGAAGCACTTCTTTGACGCGGCCGATGGTCTTGCCAGCGCTGACAACCTGTAAGCCTATTAGTTGGAAGAGATAATACTGCTCGCCTTCCAGCGGGGCGGCTTGCCCAGCGTCTATCATGACCAGTTTGGAGCGCAAGCGCTCGGCATCATTGCGATTGTTATAGCCGGCGAGACTTAGCAGGGCGTAAGATTTGTTGAAGCGCGCGTTCTTGACATCCATTCGGACTCGGCGCCGGTCTTCCGCGGAGTCCGCCAGGTAAACGTAATCAAGTTCGAGGAGTTGATCGCGATTTTCTGTCAGGATCCGCACCCGCACTTCGCCGCGAACACCATGCGGGCGCAGCACTTCACCGACTACGAGATACTGAAGATTATCGAGCGGCACCGGAACTATTCGATTTCAAGAATAACGCGCCGGCGGCGTTCACGTCCGCGATCATCGCTAGAAGACACGGCCCGCAACAGCGCGCGAATGGAGTTGGCCACCCGTCCGCTGCGCCCGATGATGCGGCCCATATCGTCGGGCGCGACTGAAAGCTCAATTACGACGCCGCGCCCGGTCTCTTTGCTTGAAACCTTGACTTCGTCAGGCGCGTTGACGAGATTTTCGGCGATGTATTGGACCAGCTGTTCTTCAGCCATAGCCTGTCACCTAGCCGTCGCTGCCAGCGGATTCAGCGGCTGAGAGGCGGGCGGCTTCCCGCGCTTTAATTTTGCTTTCGCCGGCAGCGGGAGCGGGATAATTGGTCTTCGGGCTGGGCAATTCGCCGCGGCTCGCTTCCGCCTCTTGCAGCAGATCGCCCATGCTTTCACCGGCGCGCAGCCGCTCAAAGCGGCTCCAGGTGCCGGTATGTTCCAACAGGCGGCGAACGGCGTCGCTGGGTTGGGCGCCGACGCTCAGCCAGTAGAGCGCTCGTTCTTCTTCGATGATTTCGGTGGCTGGGCGCGTACGCGGGTTGTAGTGGCCGATATTTTCCAGATAGCTGCCGTTGCGGGCTTTGCGCTGGTCAACCACAACCACGCGGTAGCTGGGCTGCCGTTTCAAGCCTTGACGGCGCAAACGAATGCGAACCATAGGTCTTCTCCTCTTTACCGGCTCAAGCGCTCAAGCCGGGAATATTGGGCATTTTCCCTCTGCTGATTTGATTCATGAGCCGGCTCATTTGCTGGAACTGCTTGAGCAGCTGGTTGACATCGCGGACTTCGACGCCGCTGCCGCTGGCGATACGGCGCTTGCGGCTGGCTTTGAGTATCCGCGGGTGTTTACGTTCATGCGGTGTCATCGAATTGATGATCGCCTCGACTTTTTTGATGCGTTTCTCAATATCGTCGTCGTTAAAATCGGTCTGCATCTGCAGCTTGGACATGCCCGGAATCATGCCCAGGACTTTGCCCAAGGGTCCCATGCGCCGGAGTTTCTGCAGCTGATCAAGAAAATCCTGCAAAGTAAAATCATTTTTCATGATCTTGGTTTGCAGCCGCAGGGCTTCTTCTTCTTCGTAGACCGACTCGGTCTTCTCGATCAGCGACATGATGTCGCCCATACCGAGGATGCGCTGCGCGATGCGATCGGGGTGGAAGAGTTCAAGCGTATCGGCGCTGACTTTTTCGCCCGTGCCCATATATTTGATAGGCACGCCGGTGACGGCTCTCATCGACAGGGCGGCGCCGCCGCGGGCATCGCCGTCCACGCGCGTCAGTATCAGCCCGGTGATGCCGAGATGTTCGTTAAATCCGCGCGCGATATTGACAGCTTCTTGCCCAGTCATGGCGTCGGCGACCAGCAGGATTTCGGCCGGCGCTGAGATGCGTTTGATCTCTTCCAGCTCATCCATCTTGGTTTCGTCAATTTGCAGCCGGCCGGCGGTGTCGATTAATACAACATCAACATCCAGGTCCTTGGCTTTCTTGAGGCCGCGTTTGACGATGGCGGGCGGCGTCGCCGCAGTGCCTTCTTCGTAAATCGGCGCATTGATCTGCTTGGCCAGGGTGACCAGTTGATCGACGGCGGCGGGGCGGTAGGTATCCGCCGCAATCATAAGCGGGCTGCGGCCCTCAGAGCGCAGGCGCAGCGCGAGTTTGGCGGTGTTGGTGGTCTTGCCCGTGCCCTGCAAGCCGACCATCATGATAACGTGAGGCTTGCTGCTGCCGCTGAAGCTCAGGCGGCCCGGCTCGCCCAGCATATCCACCATTTCTTCGTGGATGATCTTGACCACTTGTTCGCTGGGCTTCAGGGCTTTGTGAACTTCTTCGCCCAAAGCGCGCTGGCGGACAGCTTTGATGAAGTCTTTGACGATGGGCAAGGCGACATCCGCTTCAAGCAGCGCCATACGCACCTCGCGCATGACTGCCTTGACGTCCGCTTCTTTTACGCGGCCACCCTTGCGCAAACCCTCGAAGGCGGTGTCCAGCCGTTGTGACAGCGATTCAAACATAAATTTCCCCGCTAAAATACAAATAAAGCATTTTAGGGCAAAGCGCGATGCCAGTCAAGGTGAGGCTTTGGCGGGAGTGGTGAATCTCGTGGATAGCAAGTCCCTTAGCGAACACGACACAAGTATTTTAACCCCCAGTGTCGAGCTCGCTTTGCGTCCCATATCCACGATTTTAGCCACTCCCCTTTGGCTGCGCCCAATTGTCGCTTACTTGCGATCAATCGAGCCTTGGATCTTACGATGTCGCGCCGCCGGCCGGAATATAGCGGCGCATGATCAAGAACGCCAGCAAGCCCAGAACGCCGGCGACGATGCCGATCAGCAGAAAATTGCCGGCGCTTTGTTTGTAGATCAAGGCGCCGACGGCCGCGCCGGATACACGGCCGACCGAGTGCGCTCCCACGTTGGCGCTCATCATGACAGCGCGTGATTTGGGCAGTATTTCGCTAAACAAGGGAATCGCCGAGACAATGGCGGTTTCAATGCAGATAAACATGATAAATATCCCGGTCATCGCCAGGGGCAGGCTGAATGAAAGTTGGGGAATGATCAGGAAGCAGATGGCCGCGAGCAGTATGCCGTACATGGATGTCCGCTTGGTTCCAAAGCGGTCGGCCAAAGTGATTACAATAAACTCGCCAATGACTTCAGCGATGGATATGACGATGGTAACGGCGCCGAGGGCAGTCAATACCAGGCCGAAGCTGGCTTCCATCCAGAGGCCGTAATTGATGTAGAAGATCTCGTGAGAGGCGGTCAGGCAGAAGGTGAACATCAGGGCGAACAGGGCGGGCGGATGAGCGCTGACCGCTCGCATGGCTGTCAGCGGGCTGATGAAGCGCGTTCGCCTGCGGCCATTATCGGGGCGAGCGTCCGAATCAACCAGGACGAAACAGGCTAAAGCGCTAAGCGCCATCGATAGCGCCAGAAATACGAATATCGCTTGCAGTGTGCTGACGTCGAGCAGGAAACCGGCCAAGGGCGCGGCGATAAAGCCGGACAAAGCCCAGCTGAGCTCGGCGATACCCATAACGCGCGCGCGCCGGCTGAAGTGAACGGCATCGCCGATATAGGCTTGAAAGGTTGGGTCGTAGATAATTTTGCCGACGCCGAAGCCAAACATGACGATAACAAAGATGCTGTACTCAGCGAAGAGCGCGCCGATTGCGCTCATCAGCGCCATCGCCAGCAGGGCGCCCACCATGACCGTTTTGCGCCCGAAATGTTCGGAGATTGTGCCAAGCACGGGGCTGAGCAAGCCGGCGACGTTGGTCAGGGCGATCACATTTTGAATGTTGTCGGCGGGGACCTTGAAGGCGGCGCCGATGGGCGCGACGAAGGGATAGGCGAAACGCCGCGAGATATTGATTACCAGGCGACCACAGACAATAGCGAAGATCGAGCGCTGTATTCGGTCGCTCAAGCGGGTCTCATTTCATGCGTAATAGACTAGCGGGTAACGAAGAGCATTCTATCACAGGCGGGCGCGAAGTCGATCAGGCTCTTGAAGTCTTGCGCGAAAACTTCCGCGCGCGCTCCAATGATGACTGTAGGCACCTGATTCAAGGTATGGCGGCGGCTACTGAGGTCCTCCATATTGCCGTGGTCGCTGGTTATGACGACCAGGCCGGCCTCATCATCCCAGTTGTCGAGGACGCCGGCCAAGACGGCATCAAAGCGCTCCAATATCGCAATGCCTTCGCTGAGCGCGCCGCGATGCCCGATGCGGTCGGTCTGCCAATGGGAGTGGAAGGCGAAGTCGTATTGGCGGGCCAGGCGCGCCAGCAGACGCCCGGCGTCACGCGGAGCATATTGCGGCAGGTCGCTGAAGCGCAAATGCCGGCGCCAGCTGTCAGTCGTCCATTCAGCCGTTAGCGCCCGCCTGCGCCTTAGGTCTTCCAGGGTAAAGTGCGCATGGCCGGATTCGTAAGCAGCTTGTTGAATGCTGGAGCGCAGCGTTTTGCCGCGTTCGAAGTCCGCTAGCAGGCGCGGTGGATAGGCGGTGAGCAGGCGCGCCGATTTGCCCTTCTCGGTCAAGCGCCGGAAATAACTGTGTTTGGCGATGAGTTCGCGGGTCTTGACTTCCGGCTTGGGACCGTAATGCCTGCCGATGAGTTGCGGCACATTGAGGCCCGTCAGCAGGCTGGCTTGCCCGGTGCCGCTCTGCGGGTAGCCGGCGACGCCCAGGCGCGCGTCAGTTGGCGCGAAGATCGCTCGCTCGCTCACTTGCTGTTCGGTCGAGGCCAGCCAGCGCTTGCCGTTTGCCAGACTGATAAGAGTCGGCGTGTCGGCTGTGGCGAAGGGGTTGGACTCCGCATCATCAGCGCCCAAGCCGACGCCATCCAGGAACAGGGTCAGGATTGTCATCGGCCGGGCGGTCGTCTAGGGCAAGTCGTCAAAATGCCCGAGCAAGAAGGGGTTGGTCTTGCGTTCGCGGCCAATGGTGGTGAGGCCCATGTGGCCGGGCAAGACCTGTACATCGTCGTCCAAAATCATCAGTTTGTCGACGATGGAAGACATCAGCAGCGCATGATCGCCGCCCGGCAAATCAGTGCGGCCGATGCTGCCGGCGAAGAGACTGTCGCCGCTGAACAATATCTTGTGTTCGGCCAGGTAAAAGCTGAGGTGCCCCGGCGCATGCCCAGGCGTGTAGAGGCTCTGCAAACGAATCGAATCCAGCGCAATGGTTTCGGATGCGCTGGTGAGCAGCCGGTCGGGCTGGGCCGCCGCCGGCAGCTCTCCCAAACCGAAGAAGACACCCTGCATGGGAATCTCGTCGAGCAGCGCCGCGCATTCTTCGTGGATGTAAAATGGGACATTTAACCTTTCTTTGATCGCGGCGCTGGCCAAAACGTGATCGAGATGGGCGTGCGTGGCGATCATGAGCTTAATCGTCCAGCCTTCGGCCTGCGCGGCGGCCAGGATGGCGGGGGCATCGTCGACCGGATCAAGCAGGATGGCGTTGCCGCTTTGACTGTCTGCAATCAGATAGGCGTTGGTGGCGAAGGGACCGAGCGTCAGCGATTTGATCTGGATGGGCATGTTTGACCTGTCTAGCCGGCCGGGCGCTGCCGGATGATGGTAAGGAATTCGGGAAGCTCTTGCATTTTCAGCAACAGCGCGGTCAGCAGGAATGCGGCTAAGCCGATGGCGCCGCCCACCAGCAGCCGAATTATAGTCAAATAAATGCCGGAGCCCAATGCGAGGCTTTCCCAGACCAGGTCAACCGCGACGATGGCGGCAGCCATGATCAGCGAAGCGATGAGAGTCTTCAGCAACGTGCGAGCCAGGGCATTCTCCGCGAGGCCGCGCCAGCGCCGGCGCAGAATGAAGAGCAGGGCCAGAACCTCAAACATGACACCCAGGGAATTGGCCAGAGCCAAGCCGCTGACATTGCCGTAATCGCGCGACAGTTGCAGCCAAGGCGCCCAACGGGCGACAGAGTTGAGCAAAGTGTTCGAGTCGACGCGCGCGACATCGCTGAGGGTGAAAGCCAGGACTAAGTTGATGAGCGCGCCGCCGAGCGCGGCGAACAAGGGCGTCAGCGTATCCTTGTCGGCGTAAAAACTGCGGGCGATGATTTCCAGCGCTGAGTGCACGATCAGCCCGAGGGTGAACATGGAAAGCGTACTGTAGACCAGGGCGGAGGCGGAGTCGTCAAAAGCGCCGCGCTCCAGCAGGCTTATCAGCGGGCGGCCCAGCAGAATCAAGGCGATGGCGGCGGGAATGCTGCAAATAAGGATGAAGCGCAAGGCGCCGGACATGGCATCGCGCTTGCCCGACAGATCGTTCAACTCGCTGAGAGCGGCCAGCGTCGGGAAAATCACGATGCCCATAGCGGTGCCGATCAGCGTCTGCGGGATCTGCATCAAGCGCCAGCCCCAATCCAGGGCGCTGACTGAGCCGGCGCCCAAGCGCGACGCGATATTGTTCATCACCAGAAAGTTGAGGCTGAAGACACCCAGACCGCCAATCCGCGGCAGCATCAGACGTATCACCAGCCACAGCTGCGGATTGCGCAAGCCCAGTTCAAAGCTCCAGCGCATCTGGTAACGGATCAGGCCGGGAACCTGTATGCTGAAGTGCAGGCCTGCGCCCAGCGCCGCGCCGAAGGCGATGCCGTTGATGCCGTAGCGCGGCAGCAAAAAAATCACGCCGATCAAGATGCCAATGTCGAACATGATCGGCGCCAGCGCCGGCAGAATGAAATGCTGATGCGAGTTGAGGATGCCGCTGAAGATGCCGCTCACGGCGAAAATAATCGTGCTAAGCAAGAGTATTCGCATGAGTTGGACGGTGCTGCGCGCCGTGGGCTCGTCAAAGCCGGGCGCGACCAGGTTGTCCACCAGCCAGGGCGCCAGGGCAAAGACGATGGCGCTGAGCAAGAGCGCCAGTGTGAATATGCTATTGATCAAGTGGCTCGAAAGCCTCCAGGCGGATTCCAAATCGCCTTTGGCCAGGAAACCGCTGAAAACGGGGATGAAGGCGTGGGTCAAGGCGCCGCCCGAAATCAGAATAACAATTAATTCGGGGATGCGGTTGGCGGCGACGTAGGCGTCAAGGTCGCGGCCGACGCCGAAGGCTTGCGCAATGATCAGCGTCTGAACCAGGCTGATGATTTTCGCCGCCAGGAAGGCCAGCATCACCATAAAGGTCGAACGAGCCAGATGCCGGACATGCTGCGGCCGCGATGGGTCGACCTTTTGTTTGGCGTCGGACATGCGGCGGCCTAGCTGAGGTTGTCCAGCGCCCGGCGCGCGTCGTCATAGTTGGGGTTATAGGTCAGCGCGCGGCGATAAGACGAAGCGGCGCGCTGCAGTTCACCCTGGGCCTCTTGAACGCGGCCCTGCCAATAATAGGTCTCTTCGAGTTCGCGCGAGTTGTTTTGGTTGATTTTGGCCAGGCTGAGCACATCGTCATAGCGGCCCACCTGGTAGTAGGCTTCGAATGCGCCAAATTGATACCAGTACATACGCCAAGGCAGTTTGCCGGTGCGGTTGGCCTGATCATAGGCGGCGGCCGCTTCCTGGTATCGGCTCAAGGCAACCAGGGATGTACCCATGTTAAACCAGGCGAACGGGTTTTGCGGTTCGCGGCGGGCTTCCGCCTGCGCTGTTTCGAAAGCCAGCTGAGCCGCGCTCGCTTCGTCCCAATACTCGTCCAGAAGTATCCGCAGCAATTCCGCTCGCTGCGGCTCGTACACCACGATGAAGGTGCGATTAAATGCTTGCCAGTCGCTGTCGACCTGGTTGTAACTCTTGGTGATGCCTTGGGCGCCGGCGCCGACGCCGAGGAAGCTGTCAAAGAAATAGAAGGTCTGGAAGCTGTCATCGTAGGCGATAAGCACGCGATAGTGGCCGATCCAGTCGTAGGCTTCGAACATTTCGCCAGTTTCGATAACCACCGGGAAATCATTGGCTACCAGGCGCTTGAGCAGCTCCAGCGTCCCGCCCATGCGGACCAGAGCTTTGACGAAGCTCTCGTCTTCAACGAAGCCGGCCAGCTCGCGCGGGCTGACGTTTTTGTCTTCGCGGTTTGGCTTGAGCCTTACGCGGGCGAAGGACTGATCGTGCTGCCAGCCATAATAACTTAGCGCCATGGTAATGGTGGCCGGGCCGCAGTTGTTCCAGGTCTGCTGCTGATGTACGACTCCTGAAATTCGGGCGGATGGCGGCAGCTTGTTTTGCGCGGACGGGCTCGCCGCCGCCGGCAAAACCGCGTCGCGCTGAAGCTGAGCCGGAGAACTGCTCTGTTCTACAGCAGTTACGTTCGGTACGGTCGGCTCGACGGCGGTTGCAGGCGCGGGCGTGTTGGTCGGCGGCGGCGAAGCCGGTGGCGTTGTGGGCTGCTCAGCCGCTGCCTGTGGCTGTTCAGCGTCAACTGGCGAAGCGATATCAAGCGGCATATCAAGCAGGGCGAGGGCGTCGTCCGCGTTAGCTGGGGGCTCCAGCGTGGGGAAGACGCCACCTTGCGGCGTGGGGCGGCGCAGCATGCGCATGAAGGGCAGTTGATCAATGACGCGCTGCTGCTGCGCCGGTTGCAACACCTCGCGGAAACCAACTACCACGCCGGCGATGCCCAGCAGCAGCAATACAAAAAAAATGATGACTCCCCAGAATAAGATCCGCGGCGGCCCAGCGATGCCCTGAACTCGCGGATTCAGATCGTAGCTGCGGCTAGGCTGCGTGTCATGCGGGTTGCGCATTCTTGCTGTCTCGTCTGTTTGCCGGCGGCGTCCATGCGGCTTAGTTCCCCTCAGCATAGGGCTAGCGGGAACGAAAGCGGAGACCGCTTCAATAACCAGTATAGTCGTCTTCGGCTATTTGTGCGTACTAGCGGACGGGAACGTAGCGTTGCCGTAGCTTAGGGCATCCAGAAAGGACTGGAGGATTATGCGGGCGGCCAGGTCGTCCACCGGCTCGCGCGGGTTGCGCTTCCGCGTCTGCGCAAGCTGACGGGCTTCATGGCTGGTCAGATATTCGCTCACCTCGGCGATAGGCAGCGGGATAGCGTGGCGCATCTCTGTGATCCACTCTCGCACCGCATCCGCTTGGGCAGGGATGTCCTTTGGGGCGTTCGGGTTCAGCGGTACGCCGACCACGATGCCCGCGACTCTGTGTCTAGCGGCAATTTCCGCTATCGCCGTGAAGTCTTCAGTATTGCCCAATCGCGGCCGTATCTCCAATTCGCGGGCGGCAATGCCCAGGGCGTCACTGACCGCCAAGCCGATTCGTTTCTCGCCGGGGTCAATGCCAAGCAGGCGGCCAATCACGGGCGACCCTCCACACGAACATGAATGCGGACAGCCATTATCGGCATCCGCCCCAGCGCGGACGGAAATAGGGAAATCCGGGCGGGATCCTGATCTGATAGCTCGGCCAGCGACTCGAGATATTCGCGAGCCTCCGGCAATGCCAAGCCGGCTAACTGCTCGCGCAGGCTGTCTCCGTCAAATCCGGCGCGAACGGTAGCGCTGCCGGTGGCAGTGAAGTTGATTTGCCCGTCCGCGCGCCCGGGCATAAAGGGGCCGCGCGCATAAGTCAGCGAATTGTCCAGGAGCTCAAAGCGAGCTGGAACCTTGTCTCTGAGCCGGTCAAAAGTCAGTTGCCGCGCGTAACGATCATCAAGCGCCAAGGCGGAGACGATCGCTCGCATGGTCAGCGACAGCTCGCTGGTCATTGTGCCGACATCAGCGGAGAAGTTGGTCCACTCTTTACGCTCTTGCTCAATCCCCAAGGACTCGATAATGATGACCTGGCTCTCGGACAGTCCGGCGCGCATCCGCTCGTAGGCGAGCGATTGCAGTTGAATGCGCGCGCTCTCGAGCAGTTTGCTCTGGTCGGCAGCGGCGACAGTCAAGACGCTTTGGTTGCCGCCGCCCGAGGCTGGAGCCAGGTTGATAACCGAGACTTTTTCGGATAGCTCGCCCAGTACTGAATTGATCATGCCCGGTCCAACATTGCCCACGTTGCCCCGATAACCAGGCATGGCCTCTACCGTTGCGTTGACTTGCTGCCCGACGCCGGCGGGTACGGCGACATCAGCGACTGTTGTGAAGAGAATCGGCTCGCCCGCGCTGGTGCCCAAAATCGCGCCGCGCGGGATATCGACCTGATTGGCGCCCAGATTGGCAAAGGTCACGATGGCGGCGGCGGAGGTGCTGTCGAGCCAGACGGCGCCCGAGCTGGGAATTGTGGCCGTGGTCTCGACCGTTTCGCGCAGAACCAGCGCGGGGATAAGTCCGCTGTCCGCGCGTATTGCCCTTGCTTTTCGGTCGGCAGTCACATCAACGACGACGGTGATAACTGCTTCCTGCAAGCTGACGACGACTTCGGCGCTTGGTACGACGGCATACAAGGCCGCGCCCACCACGCAAGTAAGCACAGCCAGTACCGCAAGTCTTTCGATAAGCGAACGCCAGGGAGACCGTTGCTGCCTTTCGGCGAGGCGCCCGGCGATTACCGCCAGATCTTCCGCTCGCAAATCCGGGCTGGGTTTGTGATAGCGTGGGAGAAAACGCTTCTGCCGGCCCCGTTTCCAGCGGCTGGTTTGGCTTTCTTCAAGCGAGTCGAAACAGCTGATGTTAAGCTCAGCCGCGTAAAAGCGCTGCTTGTCATCGGTCGATACGATTGCCAACTGAATCGCCCGGCGATCGGCTTCGCGCTGGATCAGCACCAGATCCAGCTTGCTGCGGAGATTCTCGGCGGCTTGGGGCCAGATGATCAGCAGGCGCTGCCCGCGCAAGCCGGCGAGCTGCTGCCGCAGGCTAACGATGGTGTCGGTCGCTTTTAGATGGCGGGTAACGATTTCTGCTGACATCAGTTAGCAGTATACGACGAGATACGCTGGCTGAAGCGCGCTACGCGCCCCGAATTGCCTCAGGCTTCCGCCAGCAGCTCGCGCGCGGTCTGCAGCGCCTCGGCGATTTTGCCGCTATCGCGTCCGCCGGCCTGCGCCATTTGCGGGCGTCCGCCGCCGCCGCCGCCGACAACTTTGGCAATCGGCTTAATGAGGTCGCCGGCGCGCAAGCCGTCTTTGACCAGCGCATCGGATACGGCGACTACAATCTGCGGGCGGCCCTTGATATCGCTGGCGAGGACCATGACGCCGTCGTCGACTTGGTTGCGAAACCAGTCCGTCATCTCGCGCATGGTATCCATGGGCGTATTGTCGAGCTCGGCGACCAAAGCCCGCACCCCATTCAGGCTTTCCAACTGGCTGCTGATCATGCTGTCAAAATCGTGCTTGGCTTGCCGCCGGCGCAGAGTCTCGATCACGCGCTTGGCTGCCGCAAGTTCCGCCTGAATGGCCGAGATTTTCGCGCGCGCCTGATCGGGCTCCGCGCCCAGCTGCGCGCCGATGTCGTTCAGTGCGAGCAGCTGTCTGTTAAAATAGGCGTTGGCGGCGCGCCCGGTCAGCGCTTCGACGCGGCGAATGCCCGCGCTGACGCTACCCTCGCCGGTAAAGACAAAACTGCCAATCTCGGCTGTCGCGCTGACATGAACGCCGCCGCAGAGCTCGTAGCTGTAGCGATCGTCAGCGCTGCCGATGACGACCGTTCGCACGATGTCGCCGTACTTTTCGCCGAAGAGCGCCATGGCGCCTTCGCGGCGGGCGGTTTCGAGCGGCTTTTCTTCGCCACGGACGCGATAATTCGAGAGTATTTTGGCATTGACCTCGGCAGCAATCTGAGCCAGCTCGCGCGCCGATACTTTTTCCGGATGCGAGAAGTCAAAGCGCAGCCTGTCCGGCGCGACCAGCGAACCCCGTTGCTGCACGTGTTGGCCCAAGTTATTGCGCAGGGCGGCGTGCAGCAGGTGGGTGGCGCTGTGATTGCGGATGATGTCCTGGCGGCGCGATAAGTTCAGCGATACAGTCGCCCGGGTGCCGGCCGCCGGATTGCCCTCCAGGACTTCTCCAACATGCGCTATCAGCCCGGCCAGCGGCCGCTTCATCTCGACGATGTCGATGGCCCAGCCGTCGCCCGCGATGGTTCCGGTATCGCTCACCTGGCCGCCGGCTTCCACGTAGAACTGCGTCTCGGCCAAGATGACCTCAACGGTTTCGCCGACGATAGCGCTGCCGGCGCTGGCGCCGTCTTTGAGGAGCGCCAGTACCTCGGTGTCGACGGGCGCGTCAGAGTAAGGGGCGTGGACTACGCCGCTGCTGGTCAGGGCGCCCGCTGTTTGCAGGTGGGCCAGGATCTGACGGTAGAGTTCGCCCGACTCGATCTCGCCCATGGCTTGGCCGCCGCCGCTGATACGCGCGTGCTCGGCTTCCGCTGCGACAAAGCCGGCGTCGTCAACGGCGAAACCGCGTTCTTCCGCCACATCTTTGGTGACTTGAAAGGGCAGCCCCAGCGTGGCTTTTAGATAGAAGGCGTCGGCGCCAGACAGCGTTGCGCCAGCCTTGAGAGCGGCGAGCATGTCATCCAGCTCGATAAGGCCGCGATCCATCGTGCGGTGGAAGCGCTCCTCTTCCAGTGTGATCACGCGTTTGATGTTGTCGGCGTCCGCGAGCAGCTCGCCGAAGTGCTCGCCCATCACGTCAAAGACGGCGTCGGCCACCTCGGCCAGGAAAGGGCGGTCGAAGCCGATCTTGCTGCCAAAGTGGGCGGCGCGGCGAATGACGATGCGCGGGATGGCGGCACGGCCCTTGGCGCCGGGATAGACGCCGTCGCCAATCAGGAATACAGCCGCGCGGATATGATCGGCGATGACGCGGTAGGGCACGATATTGGCGTCGCGTTCGGCATCGCTGTGGCCGGTCAATGTTTGCGTACGCCGGATGATGGGTGTGAATAAATCGGTCTCGTAGTTGGCTTCAACGCCTTGCAGTATTGAGACGATGCGCTCCAGACCCATGCCGGTGTCAACGCCGGGCGCCGGCAGGGGGACATCCCATTGGCCGCTGTGATCGGGATCGGCCTGCTGGCGATTGAATTGCATAAAGACCAGATTCCAGATCTCGAGGAAGCGATCATCTTCGGCTTGCAGCTTGGGGATGATCTCGTCTTCGCCTTGATCAGGCCACTTGTCCCAGTGGATTTCTGATGTGGGTCCGCAGGGGCCGGTATCGGCCATTTGCCAGAAGTTCGTGGCCGGACCCATGCGGGCGACCCGCTTTGGATCGACGCCCAGCTCATCAACCCAGGCGCTGTAGGCTTCGTCATCATGCTCGTAGACGGTGAAGACCAGGCGATCGGCGGGCAGCTGGTAGACCTCGGTCAGCAGCGTAAAGGCGTATTTGATGGCGTCGCGCTTGAAGTAATCGCCGAAGCTGAAATTGCCCAGCATCTCGAAGAAGGTATGGTGGCGGGGCGAGGGACCGACATTCTCGAGATCGTTGTGCTTGCCGCTGACGCGCATGCACTTTTGCGAAGTGGTGGCGCGGCTGTAATCGCGCTCGTCCAAACCCAGGAAGACGTCTTTGAACTGAACCATGCCCGCGTTGACGAAGAGCAGCGTCGGGTCGTCAGCCGGTACTAAAGCGGACGACGGCAGCGCCCGGTGTCCCATTTCTTCAAAGAAGTCGAGGAAAGCCTCGCGCGCCTCGGCGCTGCTCATGGTCTTCATAGCCAAGTCTCGTTTCGGTTTGCTGATGATAAAATTGTCGCATAAGCGAACGCAAATGAGTGTGAATTATAACGAGCGCCCTGGCGCCTGAATAGGGGCGTATGCTTATGGTATACTGGCGCATTGAGAACAGGCATGACCCGATAGGAAGCTGAGATGACCACGATAGACGAACAAGTCGAAGTGTTGATGTCAGGCACGGCCTATGGCGACGACGCCACAAGAAGCAACATGGCCAAAGACCTGCGCGCGCGCTTGCGGGAATGCGAGCGGGAGGGACGGCCGCTGCGCGTTTATTGCGGTTATGATCCGCGCACATCGGAGTTGCACCTGGGGCATACAATCACGATGCGCAAGCTGCGGCAATTTCAAGACTTCGGGCACGATGTTACCTTCCTGGTCGGCACCTTCACCAGCTTGATCGGCGACCCGTCCGACAAAGAGTCGGCTCGCGATCAACTGACTATGCGCAATGTGGAAGACAACGCCCGTACCTACGCCGAGCAGGCCTTCAAGATTCTGGACGAAGAACGGACGCGGGTGCGGCGCAACGATGAGTGGCTGGCGCCGCTTGATTTCGCCGACATCATCCGCCTGGCCAGCCATTTCACGGTTCAGCAATTCATGGTTCGGGAGAACTTCGCCAAGCGTATTGATGAAGGCAAAGCGATATATTTGCATGAGTTCTTCTACGCGCTGATGCAGGCTTATGACGCGGTGGCCCAGGAAGCCGATGTGCAAGTGGGCGGGCAAGATCAGTTGTTTAATATCTTGGTCGCGGGTCGCAAGTTGCAGACGGGGCTGGGCCAAAAGCCGCAGATCGCCATCATCATGGGTGAAAGCCTGCCGGGCACGGATGGCGAAATCAAAATGTCGAAAAGCCTTGGCAATCATATACCGCTGCTATCCGAGCCCTGGGATATGTTCGGCAAGGTGATGAGCTTGCCGGACAAGACGATGGGCGTATTTCACAAATTGATACTGGGCTGGACGCCGGCGCAGGTGGCTGAGTTGGAAGCCAAACTGGCTGCCGGTGAACTGCATCCTAATGAGACGAAAATGACGCTGGCGCGCGAGATCGTGGGGATCTTCCACAGTCGGGAAGAGGCCGATGCCGCGCAAGGGCGCTGGGACGAGGTATTTCGCGGGGGCAGCGGTATTCCGGCTGATATCGACGAGGCGGTCGTGCCTGCCGAAGAAGAGATCCGCGATATCCTGCTGCGCCTCAACATGGTCGGCAGTCGCGGCGAAGCCAAGCGGCTGATTCAGCAAAACGGCGTCCGTCTCAACGAACAGAAGGTGGACAGCTTAAAAGCCGCGATTAGGCCGGAAATGCTGCCGGCGGTGCTGCAAGTCGGCAAACGCCAATTCGTGCGCCTGGTCAAGCCAAAGGGCGGCAGCGAGTAGCATTTTGACCGCCCAGCCCGACTATTCGCCTGACTATTCGATCGATGAGCTGATCAGCGTTTGCATCTCTCGGCAGGTGCAAGACGGCGATGTCTGGGCGCAGGGCATCAATACGCCGCTGGTTTCGGCGGGGCTGATTCTGGGCAAAATTCGATATGCGCCGCGCGCTCGCTTTACATCGGCTATTGGCCAGGCGCTGGTGCAGGACTGGGGGGCGCTGGGAATCGCCGGCATCGAAGAATTGTGGGTAGGCAAGGGCTTGATCCACCTGGGCTTCGCCGCCGGCGCCGCCGAGATTCTGCCCAAGTTTCAGCCCAAAGAATTCTTCCGCCCGGCGCAAGTCGACGCGCGGGGCAACCTGAACAATATCGCCTTCGGCAAGGATTATCACAAACCGCGAATGCGACTGCCGGGCAGCGGCGGCATCCCGGATGTTACGCCGCAGTACGACCACAGCTATTTGTACGTGCCGCGCCACTCGCGGGTGACATTTGCCGAGAAGATTGATTTCATCAGCGGTTTGGGGCACATGCCGCATAGAAAAAGTGGCGGGGGACCGCGCTACCTGGTAACCGACCTGGGCCAATTTGATTGGCGAGATGGCTGTATGCGGCTGGTCAGCCTGCATCCGGGCGTCAGCCTCGAGCGCGTAATACGCAAGACCGGCTTCGAGTTGGAGATCGCGCCAGCTTTAGTCGAAACGGATCCGCCTGAGCCGGAGGATCTGCGGCTGCTGCGCGAGGAAATTGACCCGCTGAGTACGCGCAAGCTGGAAACCCTCGGCGGCGCGGCGCGCAAAACCCTGCTGCGAGAAATCCTGGCGCGCGAGACGTCCCGCTAGCCAGCCAGAGTAGAGAGCCGCCAGTGCTGAATCCCGCGGAAGCGGTCGGCTGGAGAACTCAGAAAGCCCAGCTTAATGCCTTCGATGCTGTCGCTGGCGATATAAGTGAGCAGGGGGTAGGCGAGCGGTATAGCCAGCGCCTGCTCGGCGAAGACTTCCTGCAACTGCTGGTAGAGCAGGGCGCGCCGCCCGGCGTAGATTTCGCCGCGCGCGATCTCTATAAGCTCGGCAATTTCGTTATGGCTCGCTGCCCCGTAATTGCTGCCCTTGCCGTGTTGGGCTGGATGCCAAAAGCGAAAGAGGTCGCGGTCGGCGCCGATGCGCTGCGTTACGATTGCCGCGTCAAAGTCGCCTGTTTCGAGACGGTTGCGATAGCTGAGCGCGTCGGTCGATTCGACGCTGAAGTCGATGCCGAGCAGCCGCCACTGCGCGGCAATTTCCTCCGCCAAGCCTGGCAGTCGCGCGGAGCCGCTAACCAGCAGCTTGTATGACGATGCGTCTACGGCGGCGTCTTCGTCATCCGAATCATCCGCCGACGCTGCGGAACCGAGCTCAGATGCGGCAAGCAGCGTGTTTGCGCGTTCAAGGTCGTAAGCGCGCCAGAAATCTTGTGGCTGATAGACGGATGAACCCAAGATATAGGGGCTGTCAGCGAATACCGCTACGGCGCCGTTATGCGCCTGCGCCAGGCGAGGCAGGTCAAGGCTGAGCGCCAGCGCTTGCCGTAGGCGCCGCTCCTTAAAGGGCCTGTCATTCCAGTTGAATATCAAGACGCTCAGCTGCGACAGCGCCTGGCGGAAGTGTTGGCTCTGCGGCAGCGCCAGCAACTGCTGCGGCGCTTCCGCCATTGCCAGCGCGTCGATTTCGCCTGACTCATAAGCGCTGATGGCGTCGGCGGGACTGTCGTACAGCCGGAATACCATATCACGAAACAGATAGCCAACCTGCGCTTCCGGCCGTTCTTGATGAGTCGGCGAACGCTGCAAATGCACCGTGTCAATTCCGTCTTTGTCTTCAGCATGCAGGGCGGCGAGCTGGTAAGGTCCGGCGCCAATGGGCGCGAGGTTAAAGGGGTGGCTGGCGAGATCAAGAACCGAGGAACCGCGCAGCGCGTGCTCGGGCAAGATGCCGACGGTCAGCAGCAGAGGGAAACTGCTAAAGGGCTGGACCAAGCGAAAACGCAGCAGGCCGGCGCTCAGCTTTTGAACTTCCACCGTCCGCCAAAATGCGGCTGAATCGGAGAAATCGGCGTATGCAGCGGAGCCGAGCAGAGCGAATGTGAAGACAACATCGTCCGCGCTGAAGGCCACTCCATTATGCCACTTGACATCGTCGCGCAGCTTGACTACATATTCCAGCCCGTCGCTGGATATCACCAGATCTGCCGCCAGGCGCGGTACTACTTCGCCGTAATCGTTGATTGCGAATAAGCCTTCGTAAATCAGGCTCGCCAGGTCCTGATCGGGTGAGTTCAAATGCGCGAAAAGCGGGTTTATCCGCTGTACGCTGCCGATGAGTCCCTCGCGCAAGGTGGTAACGGCGGGAGCGGCCATCGCGTCGCGCGCTGGCGCTGGGGGGGACTCTGGCGCGGTTGGCGGGGTAATTGTTGGCGTGGGAGATTCGCTTGGGTTTGAGTCGACAATCCGGGGCGCTTCGGTGGGCGCAATTGCTGGCGGCCTTGGCTGGCGGCTGATGCGAAATACAGCGGCGGCGGCGCAGGCTGTCAGCGCTATCAGCAGCGCGACCAGTTGCCAGCGAAAACCACGAAACATGAGCCGCCTCACACAAGCGCAAGCGGCGTTCTGTAATTGTTACAAAACGCCGGGCAGTTATATTTCATGGCTGACTTACGCCGATGGGAAGGAGGCTTATCCGGGCGCTGAGACGGCAAATAGCGCAATGCCCAGGAAAGCGATCGACATAAAAATGGTAATGCGAAAAAGCGTCTTTTCCAGCCCGCGCCGGGTTCGCGCGATTCCGCCACCGGCATCGCCACCCAGCAAACTGCCCAAGGCCCCGCCTTTGACCTGGAGCAGAATCAAGACGATTAGCACAATAGAGATGACGATTGACGAGATTTGCAAAACTGCGCCCATCTGCGCGACTCCCTGAGGTATTCCGAGTTCCTAACCAGAGCACTATAGCATCAGTTGCGCGATTTGAATAGCCTGACCTCAAGGTCCGCCGCTCCGCGCTGTTTCGTATACGTCCGCAGGCGCGTTTAGTCGCGCAAGGATTCCAGGTATTCGATCGCGGCGCTCAACTGGATGTCGTCCGCGGCCTCGTCGTTGGCGTCCGGATTCCATTCGACGATGATGTCCGGCCTAATGCCTTGCTCGTGAATCCAGTGCCCGTTGGGAGTCAGCCAGCGCCGCACGGTAATGCGCAGGCCGCCGCCGTTGGACAAGGCCGGGATATTCTGTACCGTGCCCTTGCCGAAGGTCGTCTCGCCCAAAATGGTGGCGACGCCGTAGTCTTGCATGGCGCCGGCGATGACTTCGGAGGCGCTGGCGCTGGTTTCGTCAACTAGCACAACAATAGGTACGTCGATATCCGCATAACCGCCGCTGGCGCGCGTGACCTCTTCGCTCTGGTCGCGGGCTACTTGTCGCAGCAGGACGCCGTCCTCAATAAAAGCGCTGCCGATTTCGATGGCGCTTGAGAGGGTGCCGCCGGGATTGTCGCGAATATCGAAAATGAGTCCGCTTGCGCGATTGATGTCGACGGCCCGCAAGGCTTCGTCCAGCTGGACGCGTGAAAGGTCATTGAAATCCAGCATAGAAATATAGACGATGTTGTCCCCGACCATTTCAAAGGATACGTTGGGCAAGGGGAAGGTGTCGCGGACGATCTCGAATGTGACCAATTCTCCGTCACGTCTGAATGTGATGGTTACGCTAGTGCCGCGCGGTCCCGGCACCAGCGCCGTCAGTTCAGCCTGGGATATGCCGATGACGCGCTGGCCGTCTACCTCATAGAATTCGTCGCCGGGCATGACGCCGGCCGCCTCAGCCGGGGAATCCGGAATCACCGTGGTAACTTCTATCGCGCCGGTTTCCTGATTGCTGCGCGTAAATACGCCTATGCCGGTAAATTCGCCCGAGAAATCCGTGCTGCGCTGGTAGAGTTCAGGGCGAATGTAGCCGCTGTGGTCATCGCCCAGCGAAGCCACCATACCTTCAATGGCGCCGTCTACCAGGGACTCGACTTCAACTTGATCAACGTAACGAGATTCGATGAGGGAGTAGGCATCCCAAAAGGGTTCAAAGGCGGCGTCCGTGTCTGTGAGCGCAATGGTTGGCATGTCAGACAGGTTGCCGGCGGCGAATCCGATGCAGAAAGCCAGGATAGTCAAACAGATTGACCCGCTGACTCGCGGATTCTCCATAATCAACCGCAGCTTATTCATCAGCCCGCTCCCAACGATGTAGCGCTTTCCTTCAGGCGCAAGTATAAGATATGATGACCATTCTACGGAATCGGCAAAATCAAGGGAGTGGCTAAAATCGTGGGTATGGGACGCAAAGCGAGCTCGGCACTGGGGGACTATACAACTAACCACAGAGATATGTTTAATTTGCTCTGAAGCTGTTGCATCCACAAAATCGCCACTTCCAGATCTTTCGGGGAGTGGCGAATTCGGCGGACTTGAACCTCCGCCAAATATAGAAAAAATCTCTGTGCCGGGTGGCAGCGTCTACGCGCCCCTCTGTGTTCTTGGTGGTGAAAAAAACTGTGTCGTGTTCGCAAAGAGAATTATATCCACGATAATCGACACTCCCAAAATCAACGAACAAAATACGCAAGCAGGTCCCGAAGCGGGGGGCGTGGGACCTTAGCCGTCGGAGGCATCAAAGTGGCAGGTAGCTACGTTTCGCTTGAAGCAGCCGCCGAGGCTGTCAAAGACGGCGATACTTTGGCGCTGGGCGGGATGACGCTGTATCGGCGTCCGATGAGCTTTGTGAAAGCCGTCTTGCGCCGCCGGGCGCCGCCGCGAGAGCTGACCTTGCTTAGCTTTACCGGGGGGCTTGAGTCGGACCTGCTGGTCGGTGCCGGCTGCGTTCAGACAGTGCGATCGGCCTACTTTGGCCTCGAGGCTTTTGGATTCGCGCCGATGTTTACTCAATATGCTCAGCAACAGCGCATACAGGTGCTGGAAGAGACCGAAGCCAGTTTGGTCATGGGCATCCGCGCTCAGATTGCCGGCAGCGGCTTCATGCCGTCGCGGGCTTGGCTGGGCACAGACCTGCCGCGGCTGCGTCCCGATGTGCAGACGGTGACCGATCCCTATTCCGGCGACGAAATGCTGGCATTCCCGGCCATAGCTTGCGATGTGGCAGTGATTCATGGATTGGCTGGAGATCTGCAGGGAAATGTGCTGCTCAACAACAATCTGGGCATTGATATGGAGTTGGTTTATGTCGCTGATGTAGTTATCGCCACGGTTGAGCGGATCGTTGACAAGCTGGAACGTACGGCGGACGGCGTCATCATCCCTTATCCCGGCTGCGACTTGATTGCCCTGGCCCCGGCAGGCGCCGCTCCTACAAGCTGTTATCCGCTCTACCAGCTTGATGGTCAGACTATTTTGCAATATACGGAAGCATGTAACGCTGGGCGATTTGCACAATTCCTGGCCGACTTTGCGCGCAGTTAGCGCGAGAACGTTGCGGCAAATGAATTGCCAAGTTATAATGCGTGGGCATCAACATATTTCGTGACTTGGGGAGCTCGCAGCGGTGGGCTGAGAGGGCATGAAGCACATGCCGACCCATACACCTGATCCAGGTAATGCTGGCGTAGGGATGTCTGCAATACCCTGCAACTGGCCACCCCTGTACACACCCCGACAGGGGTGGCCGCTTCCTGGAAGACAGCGCGCTCGTCAAGTCTCGTTCTCGGATAAGAGAAGGAGGGTCCCATGCGTCGGCGAGTGTGCTTGATAGCAATTGCGGTATTTGTATTTGCGGGCCTGGCGGCGGCGCAGGAAACGGACAGCGTCGTTGTCTTGACACATGACAGCTTCGCCATCTCGGAAGCGGTGCTGCAATCCTTTGAAGCGCTCAGCGGTATGACCGTTGAGATTCTGCGTTCCGGCGATGCCGGGCAGATGGTGAACCAGGCGATTCTCAGCAAGAGTCATCCTTTGGGCGATGTCTTGTACGGGGTCGATAATACCTTTTTGAGCCGGGCCCTGGACGCCGGGATATTTGCTTCTTATCAATCGCCGCGGCTGGAAACCGTAGCGGAAGAGTTCATGCCGGACGATAGCTATCGCGTGACGCCGGTGGATTACGGCGATGTCTGCCTGAATTACGATCTGGCCTACTTTGATGAGCATGAGCTGTCGCTTCCTCAGAGTTTGAGCGATCTGGCAGCGCCAGAATATGCTGGGCTGCTGGTCGTCGAGAATGCGGCGACATCCTCGCCCGGCTTGGCTTTTCTGCTGTCGACGATCGCCGAGTTCGGCGTCGAGGGCGACTATAGCTATCTGGACTATTGGCGGGCGCTGGCTGATAACGATGTCCTGGTGGTCGCCGGCTGGAGCGATGCCTATTACGGCGAGTTTACGGTGGGCAGTCGCGGCGCCGGCGATCGGCCGCTGGTCGTCAGCTATGCCAGCAGCCCGCCAGCCGAGGTCTATTACGGCGATGATCCCGATGCGGGCGCGGTGACCGGCGCGATTGTCGCCGACAATATGTGCTTCCGCCAAATTGAGTACGCCGGCGTCCTTGATGGCGCCGCCAATCCAGCGGGCGCTCAGCAGTTCATCGACTTCATGCTGAGCGCCGAGTTTCAAGCGGACTTGCCGCTGAATATGTTTGTATTCCCGGTTGTGAGGGGCATTGAGCTGCCCGAAGTCTTTGTGGAGCATGCGGCGATTCCGGAGCAGCCGGCCTCGCTGGACTCGGCCCTCATTGAAGAGAAGCGGGATGAATGGATTCAGTCCTGGGCGGAGGTCATGCTTCGTTGAGGCCGCGCTGGCGATTCGTCAAGATCCTGGTTTATCTGCTGCCGGTGGCCTTTCTTGGCGTATTTTTCGTTTATCCGATTCTCACGCTCTTCGATATCAGCCTGCGCCCGGATGGCGCGCTTGATCTGTCGGCTTTCGCCCATTTGACAAGCAGCGATTATTATCGGGAAACGCTGCTATTCACTATCTATCAGGCGCTGATATCAACAGGCGCGACGCTGCTGCTGTCGCTGCCCTGCGCCTTCGTCTTCGCGCGCTACCGCTTCCGGGGGCGCTCCTTGCTATTGTCGCTGGCGACATTGCCATTCGTTCTGCCCACCGTAGTCGTAGCGCTGGCTTTTTCGGCCGTGCTGGGGGAACGCGGGCTGGTGAATGATATGCTGCGCTTGCTGTTCGCGCTTGATGAGGCGCCGATTCAACTTGAACGCACCCTGGCGATAATCATCATCGCGCATGTCTTTTACAACTTTTCGGTCGCGCTGCGGATAATGACCGGCTATTGGTCTTCGCTGGGCTTCCATGCGGAGGAGGCGGCGCGCTGCCTGGGGGCTGGTGAACTGGCAATCTGGCGCGACATCCGCTTGCCACTGATACGTCCCGCGTTGCTTTCGGCCGGGGTGCTGGTATTCATATTCTGTTTCACCAGCTTCGGCGTCGTACTGATTTTGGGCGGGATCCGTTTCGCCACGCTCGAAGTTCAGATTTATTATCAGGCGGTCAGTATCTTTAATCTGCCGCTGGCGGCCGCTTTGTCGCTGGTGCAGATCGCGTCGATGCTGCTGATGCTGCTGGTCTACACCGCCAGCCAGCGCCGCCTTCAGATACCGCATGGCGGGCGCTCGGAACATAGCGCGCGTCCTCATACGCCGCGGGCGCGCATGGTCGTTTTCATCACTGTTGGGTTGATGGCGATACTGTTGTTTTCGCCGTTGGCCGCGCTGCTGTGGCGATCGCTGTTTGCCGCGGGCAATCTTGACGCCACCGGTTTTACCAGCCTGGCTGAGAAGACCCGGGCGTCGCTTTTATTCACCACGCCCTTGGAGGCGGTCTTTAACTCGCTGCGATTCGCGTTAATCGCTACGTCAGCGGCGGTCATACTCGGAACGGCGGCTGCGTTCCTGATTGAACAACGCGGCGTCTGGAGCCGCCTGGTTGATCCGCTGTTCATGCTGCCTTTAGCCACTAGCGCTGTGACCCTGGGATTCGGCTTCATCGTCGCCCTGGATGAACCACCGCTGGATCTGCGCCGGTCCTGGATTATCATCCCGGTTTCCCATGCCTTGGCGGCGCTGCCCTTTGTGATTCGCAGCGTCTTGCCCAGCCTGCGCGCGATTCCGCCGTCGCTGGGTGAAGCGGCGAGTGTCCTGGGAGCGCGCGAGCTAGTCAAACTGCGGACCATTGACCTGCCGCTGGTGGGCCGCGGTCTGGTCGTCGGCGCGACATTCGCATTCACGGTGAGCATGGGCGAGTTCGGCGCTTCCCTGTTTGTCGCGCAGCGCGAGTCGGTGACAATTCCAGTCGTCATTTACCGGCTGCTGGGTCATCCCGGTCTGCAATCTTACCGGCAGGCATTGGCGATGAGCGTGATCCTTATGCTGGTCTGCGCCGGCGGTTTTCTGATAATTGAGCGCCTGCGCGGCGCCGGCGTCGGGGAATTCTAATGCTGCGAGTCAAAGAGGTCTCGCATGCCTACGGCGAGCTTGTGTCGCTGCGACAGGTCTCTTTGCAGGCGGCGGCGGGAGAAATCGTCTGCTTGCTTGGCCCAAGCGGCTGCGGCAAGACGACCTTGCTGCGAATTATCGCCGGTTTGGAGACGGGTTATCGGGGCCGCGTGACCTGGAACGACGTGGACATCGGAAATTTGCCCGCGCATCAGCGCGAATTCGGTTTGATGTTTCAGGATTTTGCTTTGTTCCCGCATATGTCGGTTGCCGACAATATCGCCTACGGTCTTAAGCGCCGCGGTCTGCGGCGTCCCCTGGTCAACAAGCGAGTGACGGCGCAACTGGAGCGGGTTGGCTTGGCCGGTATGGGAGAGCGAGATGTCGCGTCGCTGTCAGGCGGGCAGAAGCAGCGAGTGGCGCTGGCGCGCAGCCTGGCGCCCAATCCACGATTGCTAATGCTGGATGAACCGCTGGGATCGCTGGATGCGCAATTGCGCGACCAACTGGCGCTGGAATTGCGTGGCTTGATAAAGGAGCAGGGATTGAGCGCGATTTACGTCACTCATGACCATCGCGAAGCCTATGCTGTGGCGGACCGTATCGCGGTTATGGATGTTGGCAGTGTGGAGCAGGTAGACACGCCGCAAGACCTGTATCTGAGACCAGGCAGCGGATTTGTGGCTCGCTTTCTGGGAATGACTAATGTTTTCCCGTGGCGGCGCAGCCGCTTCACTGAAGCGCTGGGCAAGGCGGCGCTGCCTGAACAGAAATGCGGCGACAGCTTATTGATTCATCCGGCTGGCATCCAGTTGGGCGGCGCAGTGGCGGACCGCTCCCTGCAATGGGATGGCGTACTGTTGAGCAAGGTGTTTCGCGGAGATTATTACGATGTCAGCGTATCCCTTGACGAAGGTACGACGCTGGCCTTTAGCGCGCCGCGAGTCGCTGCCGAGCCAGGCGATGCCGTTTCGATAGCAGTTTCGCTGGAGGCGGTGATTCCGCTGGTCAGCTGAGCCGGCATCTGTTCCCTGTACCGCAACAATTCGAGCCACTATAATCGCCTTAATTGGCTTTTAGCTCAAGATAGTAAGTCCAAGACCAAGGAATTGACCATGCCAAGAGCCTTGTTTAGCGTATCAAGCAAACGGGGACTGTTAGGGTTTGCTAGCGAATTGATCGGGCTGGGCTGGGAAGTTGTCGCCAGCGGCGGTACGGCGCAAACGCTTTCGGATGCGGGCCTGCCTGTGACCCCGGTGGAGCGCATCACGCATCAGCCGGAGATGCTGGGCGGACGTGTGAAGACTCTGCATCCGGCCATACACAGCGGCATCCTCGCGCGCGACAGCGCGGCTGATATGCGCGAACTGGCTGACGCCGGTTTCGCGCCGATAACTATGGTCGTCTGCAATCTGTACCCCTTCAGCGAGGCTATCAAGACGCCGGGCGTCAGCCTGGACGACGCCATCGAGCAGATCGATATCGGCGGCGTCGCCTTGCTGCGCGGCGCGGCCAAGAATTTCTCGCGCGTGACCGTCTTGAGTGATCCTGAGGATTATTTGGATGTCTTGGTCTCACTCAAAGCCAATGGCGCCACCACGCTAAGCCAACGGCGAGCGCTGGCGGTGAAAGCATTTGCATATTGCGGGGAGTATGACCGCTCGATCTATGCCTATCTCAGCGAATCGGATATCGAGGAGCCTTCTGATAGCGAAGTGCCGGCTAGTATTGCTTTTGGCCTGCAGCGCAGCCACGACCTGCGTTATGGCGAAAATCCGCATCAGGCGGCCGCCTATTATTCACGAGTCGAAGCCGATACGCCGCTGGGCGCTGATCAATTGGCGGGCAAGCAACTCTCCTATAATAACATCCTGGATGTGGATGCGGCCTGGCGGGCTGCAAGCGGTTTTGAGGAGCCGACAGTCGTCATCGTCAAGCACTTGAATCCGACGGGAATCGCCAGCGCGGATACAGTTGCCGAGGCTTTGCCTTTGGCGCTGGCTTCGGATTCAGTGTCGTCATTTGGCGGGATTATTGCGGCAAATGACGAGGTCGATGATGCTTTTGTGGAAGCATTGGGCTCGCTATTCGTGGAAGTCATCCTGGCCCCGTCGTACACTGAATCGGCGGCTGCCGCGATACAGACCGGCCGCAAGAATTGCCGTTTGCTGCGTATGCCGCGGCGCTTTAGCGGGACCAGTTTTGAATTTCGTAGTGTTCATGGCGGGCTGCTGCTGCAACGTTACGATGTGGGCGATCCGGCTGGCTCGGTCATGAAGACTGTGACCAAACGCGCGCCAACCGACGCGGAAATGGATTCGATGGTGTTTGCCTGGAAGGCGGTACGGCATGTCAAGTCAAACGCCATTGTCTTGGCCAAGGGCAAACGCACGGTCGGCATCGGCGGGGGGTTGCCAAGCCGGGTGGACGCCGCCGAACTGGCGATCACAAAAGCGTCAAGAGACGCTACCAATTCCGCCATGGCCTCCGACGCCTTCTTTCCCTTTCCCGATAGTATCGAACGGGGGGCGCGCGCTGGAGTAACCTGCGTCATCCAGCCCGGCGGTTCAATTCGGGATACGCAGGTTATTGAAGCGGCTGATTATTTCGATATGGCTATGATCTTCACCGGCAGCCGGCACTTCCGGCACTAGCCAGCAGCCAAACTAAGCACATTAAGCGGGGGCCGGCGCTGCTTCTTCACTGGCGCCGCGATTGCCGACTATGGGAAGCTCGCCTTTTTCCCAAGCCACCAGCAGCGGCACTGCCGTGAAAATGGATGAATAAGTGCCCGACAGTAAGCCAATGAACAGGATGGCGATGAATTGTTTTACAGTCTCGCCACCGAACAACAGTATCGCGATCATGATGAAGAAGGCGTTGAGCTGGGTTGCCAGCGACCGATGAATCGTCTCCCAGATGCTGCGATTGACGATGGTTTCATAGGGCTCGCCCAGGTGCTTTGGGATATTCTCGCGGATGCGGTCGAATACAACGATAGAATCCTGGACGGAAAAGCCGACAACCGTCAGCACAGCCGTTAAGAACAGCGCGTCAATTTCCCAGCCGAAGAGCAGCCCGAGCAAAGACATCACGCCCATAACCAGCAAGATATCGTGAATCATCGCGGCGATGGCGCAGATGCCATAGCGTACGGCGTTGGGCACCTGGCGAAAGGCGATGACGATGAAGCCGGTGATGACCAGGGCGCCGACCGCGACCGCCGCCAAGGCTGAGCGCGTAACTTCCTGGCCGATGGTCGCGGACACGGTTTCAGCGCGAAAACTGTCGCGGTCGACCGGCGCCAGCTCGCTCAAGCTGGCGAGAATCTGATTGGTCACGCTGACTTCATGGAAGCCGGCGCGGACTGACCAGCGATATTCACTCGGCTGACCGATCTGCTGGATGATCACATTGTCGTCGCCGAAGGCCGTGAACACCTGTCTCAGGCCGTCCTCAGTGGCGCCGGCATCCTCGAATTTGAGTTCATAAATGCTGCCGCCCAGGAAGTCGATGCTCAGCCGAAAAGGCGCGCCGGTAGACAGGGTGGAGAAGATCATGATTGCCAAACCGGGCACGATGACCGAGGCTGATAGCAAGAAGAACCAGCGGCGTTTCTGTACGATATTGAACATGCTTGCCTACCCCTAAGCGCCTAGCAACGCGCGGTTCTGCGAAATTGCGCTGCGGAATATGCCCACGAGGACATAAAGGAAAGTGCGTGTCACGATGACCGCAGTGAACAGATTTAAGACCAGCCCGATTGCCAGCGTAACCGCGAAACCGGCCACGATGCTGGCGCCCGGCGTCTGCCCGAACATAAAGAGAATGCCGCAGATGATGATGGTGGACAGGTTGGAATCGCGTATTGAGGTCCAGGCGCGGTCGAAACCGGCTCCAAGCGCCGCATCCAGCGGCAAGCCGGCGCGCAGCTCTTCCTTGATGCGCTCGAAGATCAGGATATTGCCATCGACGGCTGTGCCGATTGAAATCAGGAAACCGGTGATGGCGGGCAGCGTCAGCGTCACCGGCAGCAGCTTGAAGACCGCGATGTTCAGCAGGATGAATACAATCAGCGCGAGATCAGCGGCGAAACCGGGCAGACGATAATAGATTAACATAAACGCCAGCACGACAATCACCCCGATGACGCCGGCTTGTACGCTCAGTCTTACCGATTCCTGACCCAGCGTGGCGCCAACTTCTTGCGTACTCTCAATGCGCAGGGGAATGGGCAGGGCGCCGGAGCGCAACTGCAGCGCCAGGGTATTGGCTTCGTCTTCCGTGAATTGGCCGGTGATCACGCCGCCGGAGGAAAGCTCCGCTTGAATGGTTGGCGCGGACAAGACTTCGCCGTCAAGCACGATCGCCATCGGTTGGCCTATGCGTTCACGAGTGAAGCCGCCGAATACGCCCTGAAATTCTTCTTTGATTTCGAAGTTGATCATCCACTCGGGCCCGCCGGTACCTTGAGGCGGCGACAGAACCGCGCTGGCAGCTTGCAAGCCGGCGCCCGTCATGACCGTGCGGAAGGGCAGGCCGCTTACGGGATGCGCGCGCCTCTGCGCCAGCGGGTCCTCCTCGCCTTCCGCCAGCACTGCGTTTTTGCGCAATTCGACTTGCTCGCTGGTGACAATCTCCGCGCCAACCAGAGAGCGAACCTGGTTCGACAGGCCGCCAAAGTCGACGAATTCGAGCAGTGCCGTCTGCTGGATGGTAGCGATGGCTTGAGCCGGGTCGCGTACGCCGGGCAATTCCACCAGAATACGGTCGCGCCCTTGAACCTGCACGGTCGCCTCGGTCAGCCCCAGCGCGTTCACCCGCCGCGACACATTGTTTGCGGTTTCGCCCAGGTCTTCGGCTGTGAAGTTGCTCGCGGGGATGTCCGCTTGCAGCAGAACGCGCAAGCCGCCGACTAAATCAAGGCCCAGGCTTTGCGTAATGTTCAGTACGAATTCGTTCTCGCCATCCCCGTTGGCGTCTATCTCAAGGTTTTCGCTGCACTTTAGATCGGCCGGTATCTCGCCTGCCAACGACGAACAGGCTTCGGTTTGCACACCTTTGAATTCCGGGGGCGAGGCGACCCAAAGGCAGAATACGCTGAGTAGTACGATGACAATTAGCCATCGAGCATGACTGCTCATTGCTGGCCGCCTTCCTTCTTTACAGTCTCTGTAGTCACGTTCAGGATGCGGAGTTCTCGGTCGGGCGCTCTTTGATGCCGATATTGGCGTTATAGGCGTATTCATTGCGATCATACGTTTGCTGCAGCGCCGCGGTCAGCAGCCTGATGATCACACCGTCCGCTATCTCGACCTGAGCAAGGCCGTTATCGGCGTCAATCTCGACGATTTTGCCGACGATGCCTCCGTAAGTTACGATTTCGTCCCCGGCATGCAGCGAGCGCACAATCTTCTGCTTGTGCTGAAAGGCTCTCTGCTTGGGAAATATAACCAAAGCCCAATACCCGCCTAAAACCAGGGCGAGCACGGCAAAAACCAGCGCAAACTCCGACATTGCGATCTTCCGGTAATTTTCCACATCCGGCAAACATTATAGTGGCGGAGTGAGGACTAAGCCAGACCTGGTCGCTCGCTTGACCAAAACGTCAATCGAACTTACAATACGCTATTGAAGGGTCGCCCGGTCAGCGAGGTGAGCGTATTATGCCTGCTATTATGAAGAAGATGTTACTTCGCTTCAGTATCCTGTTAGTCGTCACAATTTTAGGCGCTTTTCCGGCGGCGGCCGGCGATACTTTGCTAAGCAATAATATAGGTAACGGCAATGCCGTCTTCTTCATTGAAGGCGAGCCTTCGGTTGTCATTAACGGCTTTGATTTGACCCCGCTAGGCGTGAATCCGCCAGTTGCTCTGGATGCGGTCAGCATTGCGGTTGATAGTCCGGCGCCCGGCAGCCCCATTGACCTGCTGATCTACCAGGATCCCAACGGCGGGTCGCCGGTGGACGCCACGCTGGCGCATCGCCAGTCGGTCTTTCTTGAGCGAGTTGGAGTCAACCGAATAGAACTCAGCGAGGCGGCTATCATTACGGCGCCGGTGGTATGGGTCGGCTTCAATTTGCCGGTTGGATTCAGATTTCTTGCCGATACATCCGGTTCCTCTGTGTTGACCTACTGGGCTTGGACGGCGGGCGGCACATTTGACCTGACAGCTTTGTCCAGCGCCGAAGTACTGGGTCCCGGCGATGGCAGCGCGCCGGTCAACATCGCGATGGATGGCATTGCGCGCATTTCAGCAGAATTACGAACGGCCAACTATGAAGAGATCACTGTAAGCGTACCGCTGGGGCGCCAAGTGCTACACGACAGCGCTCAGGACACGTCGATCATGCAGCCCTACGAAAATTGCGCGTCTTTGCTTTTCGACCCGGAAGATATTGAGATAACTGCCCAGTCTTCCTTCACGCTGGATTGCGTCCTGCACAGTGAATTCCACGCGCCGGCGCAGCTGGCGCAGCCCCAAAATCAGAATCTTGAGTTGCTCCGAATTGGCGCGCTCTACAAGCTTTCGTCGCATATACCGGAAGACAGGCGGGTGGGCGGCTCCTCCATTATCTTGCCAGAACCGGTGACGCACTGCATGATGGTTGAAGCAGGCGACCTGGAGCGGGCGGTCATCGGGGAGGTGCGCGGGGCGCCGGAGAAGTGGCATATCCTGCCGTCAGCGCGCTTTAACAATCTTGTCTGCGCCGAGGTCACTGTGTCGAATTACATCGCCTATTTTGTTCCGGAAACGGAGGAATCGCCGGAAAATGTAAATCTGGTGGCTGGCTGGGCGCAAATCAACCCGCACCCGCTGTATTGCGGCATCGGAGCGTCCGTACTCGTGCCGATTGTCAATACGGGTCAGGACTGGTTTGATACCGACGACAGCCACATTACTATCGCAATCCAGGATGTTCATGTGCCGTCGGGCCTCGTAACAGCCGAAAGGCGAGTTGATATCGCCACCAGTCAATTGGGACCCGGCGCCAGGCAGGCTTATGAACTTGGCCCCCTCACGGTTGATACCTATATCGGCGATCTGCATCGATTGCAGGTCTCTGTAGATCACGATAACGAAGTCGCAGAAATTAACGAAGAAGATAATGTCTGGATTTCCGAATTCGTCTTGAGACTGCCGCCCTACTACGACAAATGCGAACAGCCGCCGCTGACCGGGGGCTGGGACCACTGCAAGTACGAGTTTGATCATAGATACCAGGGCAGCGATACAGAGCTTAGGGAAGCGATTAAAAGCCTGGAAGAGTCTATCTTCTTCCCTAGTTGGCTGAACGCAGCTTCTGAGGATGACCCGGATCGGAAAAAATATCAAGAAGAGTCGATTGTCTTTCGGTATCTTCGGACTACCATTACCGATGAACAGTGGGACTTGATCGAAGGATTTTTCCACACTACCCAGCACAAGATTATGCAGGCGGTTTGGGAGATAATGCGCGGCAGTTATGAGCGTTTGTACGGAAGCAGCGATCGCTGCCCCCCCAGCCAGCGCAACCGAAGCTCACAGACTACAGGCTAATGAGCCAAAATCCAAACTGAATCCGCATGTATAGGATCAGACAATGCGAGTTGTAACCAATAAGAAGTTGGCTCGGCGTAACCGCAGGATCACCAATTATCTGTTTTTCGGCACCTTTGGCGCGCTGATACTGGGATTCGTGGTCATCAACGCCTCGTTGTTCACCAATGAAACGCCGGATACCCTGACGTTGATCGCCCAGTCGGCTGTATTGCCGATAGCGTTTGTCCTGACGATTGTCTCGGTTAGAATGACCAATCTGTGGGCGCGTATACCTCGCCCGGAAAAAGCCATCGAAGACGGACTGAAGGGCTTGAGCAACAAGAGCGCACTGTACAATTATTATCACTTTCCCGTTCGCCATGTCTTGATCTGCCCGCAAGGCGTATTCGCCATTGTGACGCGCTGGCATGATCAGCAGTTCAGCTTGCGCGACGGCAAGTTTCGCAGCAAGCGCAACTGGATCAGCAAGCTGTTTTCCCTGATTCGCTTTGACGGCATCGGCAAGCCCTTTCGCGAGGCGGAGATCGCGCGAGCGCATGTGCAGCGGGCAATTGACGATATCGCGGACGATGTTGAGGTGCGGAGCTTGATTGTATTTGTCGACCCCTCGGCAGCGGTCGAATTTGAGACCGAGCCGCAGATTCCGGTTCTGTATGCGGATCCAAAGCGCAGCCCGAACCTCAAGGAATTTATGCGCGACGCCAAACGCTTGCTGAGCGATTCGGAGAGCAAGGCAAAAAACGCCAGCTTGATGCCGCTTAGCGACGAGCAGATTCAAGACTTTGAAGCAGCCACTATCTAAGCGAGCATGTCTTCGCTGCGACGATACAGCCTGATCGTCTTCGTAATACTTACCGCCTACGGCTTACGGGTCCATAATCTGGAGGCGACGCCTTTGCGCGGCGATGAGGCCTACAGCGTCTTGTACTGGGCTGATACGCCGCTGCCGGTATCCTTGAGCGAGCTCGCGCCAGGCGAGCCGCATACGCCGCTGGTCTACGCGATTGGCCGCTTGTGGAATCACCTCATCGGCGGCGTCGACTCAGTCTTCGCTTTACGTTATCTGTCTGTTTTGGGCAACGTTTTGGGCGCCCCGGCTATGATCGCGCTGGCTTGGAGGCTAGGCGGCCGACTGGATGTTGCGCTGCTCGCCGGGCTGATGTGGGCTGCGCATCCCTTTGAGATCTGGCACAGTCAGGAATTTCGCAACTACGCTTATTGGGCCGGCGCCAGCGCCCTGGGCTTGTGGCTTGGACACCGTTTGCTTGAGCGACCGCGGCAAGCAGACTGGTTCCTTTATGCCCTTGTCGCTGGATTCGCCGCCTTGACAATCTACACCGAATGGTTCAGCACCCTGGCGCTGGCTATTTTTGCCCTGCGCTATCGCTGGCGAGATTGGAGATTTCTCAGCCGTCTGTTCGCTATTCAGCTAATTATGGCGGTATTGCTGGTCGCCGGCCTGGTGCTGATTCAAGTGCGGCAGGGTTTTATGAGCGCCTATCCGGGGCTCGTGCAAGCCTTTTCGATTTCAGACTATGTTACCCGCTTTGTTCCAAATTTAGTTCTGGGAAGCACGATACCCTTTGATGCGTCATCGCTTGGAGCCGTATTGTCCATCGCGCTGCTATTGGCTGCCTGCCTGGTCTACCGGGAGTCATCTCGAGCCTTCAGTTTTGCCGTCCTGGCCGCTGTGACGCCACTGCTGCTTTTGGGCTTGGTTTCGCAACGCTACGATTTGTTTCACCCGCGCTACGCGCTATCCGCAGCGCCCGGAATTATTCTTTTGCTGGCGATTGGCGGGGGGCATGTCGCCGAATTGATCGCCCGGCGCCTGCGTGTAGACCGGAGCCTTCTGGCGCTATTTATCTCCTTGCCTTGGTTCGTATTGGCGCTCTTGACGCTGGATGCCTACTTCAACAATCCGGCTTTCCGCAAAGCGCCGGCCTGGGACGAGTTGGGCGAATTCCTGAATCAGCGAGTGAAAGACAGCGACCTGGTCATTCAACTGGCGGTGGATCCCGCCTTCGGCTACTACTACCGGGGCGCCGCCAGAGATATTGGCCTGCCGATAAAGCCCAACCAGCCGGTCGCTGAAATCACGGCGACTCTCCGCCAGTTGAGCAGTGAGTACGACAGCATCTATGTCGTGGCCCGCGAGCAAGCTGGCTGGGGCAACGCGGGCGCAGTGCTTGGCTGGATGCAAGCCAATATGCAGGAAGTTCTGCGCGCCGATGCCGCCGGGTTGCCCATTCGACAATACCAGCATTGGACCGTGCCGGCTGTCTTCGACGGGGAAATGGCGCGTTTCGCTGACACTGTCGCTCTGGTGCGCGCCGAGTCCTGCATTGAGCAGTTGCCCGGCGGAGAGATGTTGCTGCGCCTTTACTGGCGGCCGCTGGCGCGCTCAAAACAGCCGCTGAAGTCCTTCGTCCATGTCTACGGCTCCAAGGTCAAGAATTCGCCTAACAAACTGTGGACACAAGCCGACCAGTATCCCCAGGCTGGGCGCCTGGACTCGACGACTTGGGAAGATGCCGGGGTTTTCCGCGAGATCTATTATCTGCCCGCTTCGACTATGGTTGCGGGCGCATACGAGCTTCGTACAGGCTGGTATGACCCGGATAGCGGGCAACGCCTCAGCCTTGCGGACGGGGCTGATTCCTTCCCGCTTTGCTCTTTTGAATTGCCATTCTGATGGCTCCTGCCTACTTGCTGGAAACTGATTGGCGCAGATTCGCTTTCAATCGTAGACTGCGTTCACGTGCCGTGAGCAATAGTCAAAGGGAAGCGCTATGATTCGTCTAAAGTCTTTCGTTATGTTTGTTTTGGTTTGGTCGATTCTTGTCTATGTGAGCGCCGCCCAGGACAGCAGTTCGGATAGCGGCGCAGCGCCGCCGGACGTTGCCCCAGCCTCATACAAAGCCTACATAGTTCAAAGCGGCGACTCTCTGTCCAGCATCGCGGAAGCATCTGATACGTCAGTCGCGGAGTTGCGGCAACTAAATGGGCTCGAAGAACGCGAATCGATCACAGCCGGTCAAATGCTTTTATTGCCTTCAGCGACTATGTCCTATGTAGACGTGTATGAGGTCCAGCCGGGCGATACGCTGTACCGAATTTCGAAGCAGTTCAACACCATGGTTGGCATCATTCAGGGGCTAAACGATATTGGCGACACCCATATTGAACCCGGCCAATTGCTTATGGTTCCCAGCGCCGATGAAGCGAATCTGCTCGTCCATGTGGTCACGGCGGACGACTCACTTTACAGTGTGTCGCGGCGCTTTGCCACTAGCATAGAGACATTGATTTCCTTGAACGGGCTATCCAGCGACCGTGATCTGGAAGTCGGCCAAGTTTTGCTGGCGCCGCGGATTGACGAAGACATCTACGAGGTATACGTCGTAGAGCCAGGCGACAGCCTCTACAATATAGCGCGGCGCTACCATACAACGGTCGCGCAATTGCGCAGTTTGAACGGCGTCGGCGGCGGCCGCGATTTGACGGTCGGGCGAAGCATCATTGTTCCGAAAGTTGACGAAACTATTTTCGAAACAATTGTTGTTGAAACCGGCGATTCGCTGTATAGCCTCAGCCGGCGCTATGATGTCAGTGTTTCGGTTCTGCGAGCAATCAATCGGCTGGCTGATACGCGACGCCTGAAAGTGGGCGAGGTGATACTGGCGCCGACGCTGGAGGATGCGGCGCTGGGCATTCACGTCATACGGCCGGGCGAATCGCTGACCAAGCTTGCGGAAGGCTATGGAACGAGCATCGAATTCTTGCAGGCGCTCAACGGCATTGCCAACCCGAGTCTGATTCAACTGGATGACACGATTCTTGTGCCCCTGCCAATCGCGGCGCCTGTTCGGCCTGATTTCTATTTTGGAATCCAGGTCTTCACGGACGCGGAAAACATCAGCGCGATAACGGAGCAGGTGTCTGATTTGGGCGTTGATTGGGTCAAGATTGACGTGTCCTGGGCGGCTTTGGAGCCGGAGCCGGGGACTTATGATTACCGGGATTTGGATGCGATGGTCGCCGCTTTGGAGTTGATCGACGTCAAGATCATGCTCAACCTGTTTGATGCGCCGGATTGGAGCCGCGGAACCTATACGGAAAAGCTCAACAGCGCCATGCGCGAATACGATGGGCCGCCGGAAAACCTCGCCGATTTCGCCAGCTTCGTGGCGAATCTGGCAACGCGGTACGCGGGTTTGGTGGATGCTTACGAGATCTGGAAGTCGCCCAATTTGCTGAAATTCTGGACGGTTCCGGTTTACCATCGCGAACCGGAATTGACTGACGATGGCGACTACGGCATTCCCGATGAAATCCGGTTGGGCGCGCAATACTACCTACCGCTGCTGAAGGTCGCTTACGACACCATCAAAGCCCATGACGCCGACGCGCTGGTGATCAGCGCAGGTCTGGGCTTAGTCGGCTTTTCCGACGGCTACAATGCTGTTGATACCGGCGCTTTCTTGCAGGGAATGCTGGCCGAGGGCGCGGCAGCCAGCAGCGACGCCATCGGCTTGATCTTCAGCGCGTCAGCGGTACCGCCGACGCTGGAATGCTGTGACAAACCGCCTGGAGTAGATTCTCACTACGAGTCTTTCCTGCAGAATTTCAACGAGGTCTTGGCCTATTACTCTGAAGTCTTGCGCGAGACTGATCATAGCGCAGTTCCCATATTTGTGACCCAGGTGGGCTGGGGCACTCATGAAGGCAATAATATCGCCGTACCGTCCAGCGGCTATGAGTGGCTGAAATATACAAGCGAGGATGAGCAGGCGCTGTATGTGTCGCAGGCATTTAACTTGGCGCAGAAGCTGGAAAATGTTTCAGCGATGGTTTTGTATAACCTCAACGGCTGCGCGGCCGGCGATGACGAAGCCTGTTTCTTCAGCCTCATTGATGCGGCGGGGGAGCAACGTCCGGTCTATGATTCCTTTAGGGATGTGCCGAAATCCCGATCCGCCTAGGCGCGGCCGGACAAATCCGCGACTGTCGCGGTAGCAGCGCTGGGATAAATCTTATCTTACCTGGACCTGGGAGAGGTCCTGGCCGCGACGCTCGGCTGGGGGTAGTGCTGGGCTCACTTAGCTGCCCAGCCAGCGGAAACTGCGCCAGGCGCCTGTTTCACCGACATAATTGTAGACGCCTTGATCGTCGACCCGCGCCACAGAAACTCGCCATTGCATATTGCGCGCCTGGCCCTCAGCGGGCATAAGCGCGGCCGGCGCCTGGAATGAATTCGCTCGCGTGACAACCCGCAGCGGCTGACCGGTTGTTTGATCGACTAATTCCAGCAAATACTCGTCATGATCATTCATCCCGCTCAAGCCGACCCATTGAATCAGCAAGGGTTCCTGCGCTATCTCCTGGCCGTCCAAGGGATAGATTAGGCGCGGCGCCAACTTGGTTGCCGTTGCTGTGGCTGTCTCGCGCCCGCTGGGTGTGGGAAACTTGGTGGGCAAGGGCGTCGGCAGCGGAACGCGAATACATTGGCCGATGCGCAAATTCGGCGCGCAGTTTTCACCGCCGCTTGGCAGCGTGAAGTTGCAGCCGAACCAATTCAAGTCGCGATTTAATCCATGTAGAATCTCCAAAGTTGTGTTGTTCTGGACGGCGACGCCGATGATGGCGTCTCCGGCTTCCACGATGTGGCAGCCAACGGTCGCGCCGGATGGCAAGACAACACCGGATGAGTCATCGGCGCCGATGGCGTCCAGCAGTTCTTGAGTCGCTTCCGCGCCCACCGGCGTCGGCGTCCAGGTTGGCCGGGGTATACGAATGGTGATGCCGCCACGCATCGAGTCGGCGTTGGGAATGTTGGCGTTCATAGCAACCACTGTCGCCGCCACGTTTGGCTCGTAGCCGTAACCATGCCGCGGCAGCTGCAAGATGTAAAAGAGCGTTTCGCCCTCGCCAACCAGGTATTCAAAGTAGGGGAGCGTTGGCGTTGGCGAAGCAGCGTCAAGGGTTGGCGCAGGCGAGGGCGCTGGTGAAGCCGTGGAAGTCGCCGTTGAGGTCGCTGTTGCGGAAGGCGCGCCAGCCGCGGTCGCGGCAGTTTCATCAGTGGCGGTCGCGGCCTCGGTGGAAGCAATAGTGTCAGTCGACATGGGTTGCGGCGCGGCTGTAACGATGGCTTCCGACTCGTTAGTGGGCGGCGGATTGATCCGCGGCCGGCTAATGTTACAGGCGGCGGCCGCTGAAAGCGACAGCCCCAGCAGCATCAGAAGTATGGGTTTTTTCATGCGTCAGCCTGTCCTTTGCCTTGCCAAACAAAGGCGCGACTCGCGGTGGTATAGCTAGTGGTCGCGGAACCCGATTCTGCGATGCTCACCTGCCAGGAATATCTGTGGCTGACCGCTTCCGGGCTTTGCCACTCGGACGGGATAATGAAGAACAGCTCTTGCGTATCGGCTGCGAAACGCTCGCCACTGTCATTATTTATCAGCGTGATTCGATAGACTTGGCCCTGGCTGAGCGAGCCGGTGCCCACCCAGCGCAGCGTAACTTGCTCATAGGGCGAAAAGAAGGCTTCATCGGCTGGGCTTTGAGCCACCGGCGCGTTGAAGGTGGCTGTGGGCGACGGAGTTGGCGTTTCGCTGCCGGACGCGGTCGCGATTGACGTTGCCGTTGGCGTGGGAGCAGGTACGCGAATCCGCTGGTTCACAAACAGCTGCACGGTGCATTCCGGCCCGCCGTAGACTTCGCCGAAATCGCATAAGTTAAATGAAATCTCTGGGTTCAAGTCCGCTAGCGTTTTTATGCTGATCTCGTGAATCGCGGCTACGTATATCATGTCATCATCAGCTTGAACATCGTACCACATCAGCCCCGGCAGAAGCGTTGGCGTTAGCGTGGGCGCGAATGGATCGAAAGCCAGCCGCGTCAATTCGTCGTCTCTTGCCGGCGCTGACGCCGAGTCTTCTGGCGCGGACGTGAAAGTCGGCTCGGGCGTGGAGGCTGGGTCGACGCTGGGAGACGGGCGGGGCACTGAGATTTCCTGACCGATTTGAATGCGCGTTTCATCGGCGATATCGTTGAGCGCCATGACGGTCGGCAGTATGTCCAGGTTGCGATGCCCGCAACGTAAGATAATGGCGATGAGCGAGTCTCCAGCCGCTACTCGCCGGACGCAGGGCGCGGGTGTAAAGGTTTCGCTGGGCTCGGGCGAGGGTACGGGGCTGATGGTGAAGGTTGCCGTCGGCGTTCCGGGCGTGATTGATGGCGCCATCAGCCGCGTTGGGGAAGCCGAAGGCATCGCGGACGCAATCGCCGCGTCATCTAGCATTTGATTGGCAAAATAGACGGCGACAGTCAATACCCCCGCCGCGACCAGCAGCAGCGCGATAAGCAGGCCGCTCAAGAAACGGCCTCTGCCCGCGAGGGATGCTTCCGCCAGATCGGTCTCGCCAAAGCGGTAATCGTACAGGTCTGCGCGAGCTTCGCGATCGTCGGCTTTTTCCTTGGGCGCGACTTCGGCAAGGGTCGTTCCGCAGGTGGCGCAGAGCATAGCGTTTCGATGGTTCTGCGCCTCGCAGATGGGGCAGGTCTTATGGCTGTCTGTCAATCACAGTCCTCACTGCCTGATTTCGCTTGCTTACCATTATATCGGATGGCGGCGGCGAGCTAGAAATTGCGACAGCGGTCCCGGGCAACTCACCAGATGGCATTGCGCGGGAATCTCTTGATTCAGTCGCATAGACTTGCAGTCCGTTCCTGGATTTGCGCGAGCGCTGCTTCGAGATCAGCCAGGCGGTCGCGCTCTCGTTGCACAACCTCTGGCTGGGCGCGCTCGACGAATTTCTCGTTGCCCAGCATAGCCCGGGTTCGCGCAAGCTGTTGCCGCAATTTCGCCTCTTCGCCGGCCAGTCGTTTACACTCGGCTTCCAAGTCCAGCATGCCTTCCAGCGGCAGATATAGCGACAGATCGCCTAGGACTATGCTGGCGGCGTTTGGCGGCGCGTCCTGCTCAAGCGGTATTAGCTCGAGCGCCTCAACATTGCACAAACGCTGTAGAATTTGCGCATTCTCAGCCAGGTTTTCCGCTAGCGGATTGGCATGAGCTGCCGCGCGAATTCGCCGGCTCGGATCCACCTTGTATTCGCCGCGTGTATTGCGAATCTCGCGGACGGCATCCAGGAAGGCGCGCATCCGCGTTTCGATATCATCGTCAATCAGTTGTTCGTCAGCTTCGGGCCAGTCGGCGACGATTAGCGCATCGCCGTCATGCGGCAAATAGCGCCAGGCCTCTTCGGTGATGAAGGGCATAAAAGGATGCAGCAGCCGCAAGCAGCTGTCTTGCGCGTGGACGAGTACGCGGCGGGTGGACTCTTTTTCCTCCGGGCTGCCTTGATACAAAGCGTGTTTGCTGATCTCCAGGTAGAAGGGCGCCAACTCGTCCCACATAAAAGCCAGGATCTGGTTGCCGGCTTCGCCATATTGGTAGATGTCAAACAGATACTGAACATTGGCGATCAGCCGGTGCAGGCGGCTGAGGATCCAGCGCGAGGCCAAGTCCAATTCATCAGCAGGCGGCAAGCCCAGCTCCAACTCGCCGTCGAGATTCATGTTGATAAATGACGTCATCTGCCAGATTTTGTTGATGAAGCGGAAGCTGTGATCCAGGCGTGTTTCATCAAGGTGGCAGTCATTGCCGGGCGTCCCGCTGGTAATCAAGGTGAAACGCAAGGGATCGGCGCCGAGTTCGTCAACGACCGTGAGCGGATCAATGGCGTTTCCTAGCGTCTTGCTGAACTTTTTGCCGCTGGCGGCGCGCACCAGGCCGTGCAAATAGACGGTGTGGAACGGCGGCGAGTCGGTAAACCACAAGCCCATCATAATCATTCGCGCGACCCAGAAGAAGAGAATGTCGTGCCCGGTCTCCATGACCTGCGTGGGATAGAAGCGCTCCATATCGGCGGTCTCGTCAGGCCAACCCAGCGTGCTGAAGGGCCACAAGCCGCTGCTGAACCAGGTATCAAGGACGTCTTGTTCCGGGATCCAGCCGGCGCCCGCCGGCGCCTCATGGCCGACGTGTATCTCGCCTTGCGGGTCCCCGTCTTTTTCGCGATACCAGGCCGGTATCCGGTGCCCCCACCACAGCTGGCGGCTGATGCACCAGTCCTGAATATTCTCCAGCCAGTGGAAGTAGACTTTTTCGAAGCGCTCGGGCACGATGCGAATGCGGCCGTCGCGCACAGCGGCGATAGCTTTATCGGCTAAGGGCTGAATACGGACGTACCACTGCGTACTCATCATCGGCTCGACCACTTCGCCGCCGCGCTGGCTGCGCGGGATGCGGGTGATATAGGGCTCGGTCTTGATAACGAGCCCGGCGGCTGCCATATCGCTCCACAACTGCTCGCGACAGTCATAGCGATCCAGGCCGGCGTATTTGCCGGCGTTAGCATTCATGCTGGCGTCTTTGTTCAAGATATTGAGCGTTGCCAGGCTGTGCTTCCGCGCCAATTCGTAGTCGTTGAAATCGTGGCCCGGCGTCACTTTCAGCGCGCCCGTACCAAATTCCATATCGACGTATTCATCCGCAATCACGGGAATCTGGCGCTCAAGGATCGGGACGGTGGCGCGTTTGCCGATCATGCCCGCGTAACGTTCATCATCAGGGTGAACCGCGACGGCGGTATCGCCAAGAATGGTCTCCGGCCGGGTGGTGGCGACGGGTAAATACAAGCCGCCTTCGACCGGGTACTTGAAGTAATAGAGCGTCGCTTCTTCTTCGTTGGACTCAACCTCCAGGTCGGAGACAGCGGTCTGCAAGCCCGGGCTCCAATTGACCAGCCTGGGACCGCGATAGATCAGACCTTGTTCCCAGAGCGTCAGGAATGCTTGGGTGACGGCTTGCGACAGGCCGGCGTCCAGCGTAAATCGCTCGCGATCCCAGTCGCAGCTGGCGCCTAGCCGCCTAAGCTGGCTAATAATCGTGCCGCCTTGTTCTTCTTTCCATTGCCAGGTGCGGCGCAGAAATTCTTCGTAGCCAACTGCTGCGCGGCTTGTGCCTTGGTCGCGCAGCAGTTTCTCCACTTGCAGCTGTGTGGCGATGCCAGCATGGTCGGTGCCGGGCAGCCAAAGGGCGGCTTTGCCACGCATGCGCTCGTAGCGGATCATGAGGTCTTCGAGCGCGGTGAAGAGCGCATGACCAATATGCAAACTGCCGGTCACATTTGGCGGCGGCATGCTGATGACAAAGGCTTCAGCGTCAGCAGGCGCCGCTTCCGGCTTGAACCAGCCATGTTCCAACCACCAGTCATACAAGCGCGGCTCCGCTTCCGCAAAGGTGAAGTTACGCGGCATGTTTGTTTCGGCAACTGCTTTCATTGGCTGAATCTCCTCTTGTACAAGAAAAAAACCTTCCACCCTGTACAAGGACGAAAGGCTAACTTCCGCGGTGCCACCTTGTTTCAGCGGACGACTGTCCACTGCGCTCAAGACGCGCTAACGGGCGTAAACCGGCTCGATTCTACTAGCTGACGCGTTCTTTCGAGCAGCTCCCGGGCGACTTTCAGCAGTGTTGCGCGAGTGGGCTTTCAGCCATTGGCCCACACTCTCTGTCGCTAACGAGCCTGCTTACTCTTCCCGATCGTAGCATTTTCCTATTCGGTTTTTACAAAACAGCTCTCGTGTCGCGAAAACTGAGCCACCCATGGGACTTGAACCCATAACCTATCGCTTACGAAGCGATCGCTCTGCCAATTGAGCTAGGGTGGCGCTTTTCGCAGCGCGCAGTATAGCAGTCAGGCGCGCCGCCTTCAAGGATTGAATCGGGCCCGCCAACAGCGCGGGCGGATTCTGATATACTCGATCTGAGTCGTAACAGTACGCAAGAGAAGGTCAGCAGATGCCCATCCAGATTCTGGCCGACGATGTAGTCGCCCGTATCGCCGCCGGGGAAGCGGTTGAGCGGCCCGCGTCAGCGGTGAAGGAACTCATCGAGAACGCCATAGACGCGGGCGCGACGTCGGTCCACATTGAATCGGGCGGCGGCGGGCGGCGCTTGCTGCGGGTGAGCGACAACGGGTCCGGCATCCGACCGGAAGAGATTGAGCTGGCCTTCAAACGGCACGCCACCAGTAAACTTCGCTCCGCCGAGGAGTTGGAAGCGCTGAAAACGCTGGGCTTCCGGGGTGAAGCGCTGTCGAGCCTGGCTGCGGTCAGCAAAGCCGCCGTTGTCACGCGGCATCGTGATGAAGCGATGGGCGTACGTTTCATATCCAGCGCTGGCATGAGCGGCTGTGAGCCGATTGGCGCGCCGGCCGGCACAGTCGTGACGATCGAGAACTTGTTCTACAACACCCCGGCTCGGCTGAAATTCCTGAAAAATGACGCGACTGAGAAGCGACATATTCATTGGGTTGTGGCTCGCTACGCGATGGCTTATCCCGAGGTTGCCTTCACTCTGGTTCAAGACGGCCGCGAACGTTTTCGCTCTTCAGGCAGCGGTGAGCTGGGCGATGTTGTGGCGAAAGCCTTCGGCTTGAGTGAATATAAACGCATGATCGCTGTTGACGGCTATGAGCCGGCTGGCAGCGGGCGCGCGGCCATCAGCATCAGTGGATTCATCTCGGACCCTACGCTGAGCCGGGCGCGGCGCGACCGCATCATTCTGTTTGTCAACGGCCGCGCGATCCAGGATAGCTCGCTGACACACGCCGTCATTCAAGCCTATGACGGCTTGCTGAAGGAGCGTACGTTTCCGCTGGCTGCGCTGATGATCACGACGCCGCCTGACTTCGTCGATGTCAATGTGCACCCGACAAAAGCCGAGATTCGCTTTCGTGATTCTCAGCAGGTATTTTTGGCGCTGCAGCGCGCCGTGCGAGAAGCGATTTTGGATAGCGCCGATGACGAGACCGCGGAGGATCTGTGGTCGCCCAGCGGATTCACCGACCAATATATTCACTATCAATCGCTGCCGAGGCCGTGGCGGCCGGATGACGGCAGCGACCTTGTTGACGAGCAAGGGCTGCGCTATGTGCCGGTTACAGCCGAACCCTCCGCAAGACCGCGCACCTTGCCGATTTTGCGAGTGGTGGGCCAGGTGGGCGCCGCGTATATCGTCGCCGAGGGGCCGGCCGGGCTGTACCTGGTTGATCAAAATGCGGCGCATGAGCGCGTCATTTACCAGCAATTCAGCCAGGCCTACGCCGAAAACCGGTTATGCAGCCAGGCCCAGGCTGAAACTCAAACCGTTCTGCTTTCGCCAAAAGAGGCGCAACTACTTGAGTCTATCGCTGAGCAGCTGGAGGCTTTGGGCTTTGAGCTGGAGCTTTTTGGCCCCAATGCCTTCGCCTGTCGCGCTTTGCCCGCGGCGGCTATGGGCCTGCCATTGGACGAGCTTATGACGCGCCTGCTTGATCAACTGCATGGCGATGCGCCGTCGATGGAAGAGGTGCTGAAAGCGCTGGCCGCCGCCATTGCCGTGCGGTCGGGACAGGTCATGTCGACCGATGAGATGCGTACGCTGATTGCCGAGCTTGAGCGCTGCCCGGACCCGCTGTTGTCTCCAACCGGCCGCAAAGTGCTGCTGCATCTGAGCAGTGAGCAATTGGCCGACCAATTCAGCCAACGTTGACCATTAGATCAGCGGGAATACACCCAGAAGATATAGCGGAACCAAGCCGGCCACAGCCAGGAAAGCCAGTATCACCAACATAATGGTTACGATATCGGCGCCTTCGCTTTTGGCTTGCCGCTGCGGCAGGAATGGGCCGGAGTAGCCGCCGGTGGCGTCAACATTGATGGTGCCGTCTGGATTGAAGACCGGACGCGGAGGATTCGTCGCCGAGGGCGCTCCGGCGGCGACGCCTTCAGGCGCGCGTCCGGCGCTTGCCGACGGCTGCTGCGGGACCGTGAAGGCGGCGCGGCGCAGGGCGCGGGGCGCAGCCGGCTGAATGTATTTTGGGGCAGCCTGCGGAATGGGCTGCGGACTTCCAGGCGCCTGCTGCCGCCCGGTCGCGCTGGGCGGCGCGATACGGCCGGCGGCTGTCGGCTGCGGGGAGCCTCTGCGGCCTTCGCGAATCCGCTGCAGGATGTTCCCTAGTTGATCCGCGTGCTTGTAGCGGTCGTTAGGTCCTTTGCTCATGACTTTGTAGATGACATTGCTCAGCTCAATCGGCAGTTCCGGGTTCAGCTCAATCGCGCGCGGGATCTCGGCCTGAATATGCGCCAGCGCCAGATCGCGCTGTGTGGCGCCCACAAAGGGCAGGCGTCCGGTGAACATCTCGAACAAGACGACGCCAATCGAATAGACATCCGAAGCGGGGGAAGGCTTTTCGCCACGCGCTTGTTCGGGCGCGAAGTAGTGCGGGCTGCCCCAGACGACTTCGCTGCGCGTCTGCGGCATGGTGTCGGTGTAGGCCTGCGCGATGCCGAAGTCGGTAATCTTGACGATGCCCTCGCGATTAATCAGGATATTCTGCGGTTTGACATCGGCATGAACTAGCTGTGAACGATGCGCGAATCCCAGGCCGGCGCAAGTCTGAATGGCGAGTTCCAGCGCTTTGTTAAAGGGCAGGGCGCCCCGGGTCTTGATCAGCTTCTTCAGGTCGTCGCCTTCGATCATTTCCATGACGATGTAATAGGTGGCGCCGTCGTTGCCGACATCGTGAACGGTCACGATATTGGGATGGGACATCATGGCGACGCTGCGCGCCTCTTGCTGGAATTTTTCCAGGAAAGCCGGGTCTTTGGTCAGATTGGGGCGCAGTATTTTGATGGCGACCATGCGACCGAGCATGCGATCCAGCGCGCGGTAGATGACGGACATGCCGCCCGAGCCTTGCTGGGCGACGAGCTCGTAGCGCTGATTTAGAAGTGTTTCACCTGGCATGGGCGGTCCCCGTTTACGGTTGTGTTATCGGGTCGAACAGCTGCTGGAATTCGCGCAAGGCGCTGCGGTCTGTCAAATTGGCGATATAGTCGGCGACCACACGATAGACAGAATCGTCTTGCAGCTTGGCGCGGTAGTCATCCGGCAGCTGCAAGGGCTGTTTAACGTAGCTGGCGAATAGCGCCTCAATAAAGTGTTCGGCGCGCGTTTGCATACGCGCAATTCTGAAGTGGCGATACATATTGTGTAAAAGAAAGTCTTTGAGTTGGGCAACTTGCTGGAGTTGCGCGCCGCTGTGGCTGACTATGGATTCAGTATGCAGTTGAACCGCCATAGACGACTGCGGCTTCAGGTCCGCAAGTCGCCGCTGCGATTCGCCCAGCACATCATCCACCAGCAGCCCGACCAATTCGCGTATGATGTGGTGGCGCGAGACGTCGTCGAGCGCCTTGCCCGTCCACTGTACACGCTCTACCACCTGCTGCCACAAGCCGAGCTCGGCCATTTGGTCAGGGCGGATCAATCCGGCTTGCAGTCCGTCGTCCAGGTCATGCGCGTTGTAGGCCAGTTCGTCAGAGATATTGGCGATTTGCGCTTCAACACTGGCGCCGGTTTCCTGGGGAATCTCGCTGAAGGCGCGGCGGTCGGCATTGGTCTCGTGCTTGGCGATGCCTTCCAGGGTCTCTCGCGTGAGGTTAAGCCCCGCCCAGTTGCGATAGCGCCGCTCCAGCTTCGTGACCACTCGGTAGCTTTGATGATTATGGTTGAAGCCGCCGTGGCCGCTCATCAAGTGATTCAGCACATCTTCACCGGCGTGCCCAAAGGGCGGGTGTCCCAGATCATGCGCCAGACAGATTGTCTCCACCAGGTCTTCGTTAGCGCCCAGGGCGCGCGCCAGCGTTCGGCCGATCTGCGCGACTTCCAAGGTATGCGTCAGGCGCGTACGGTAATAGTCGCCGGCGTCATTGACAAAAACTTGCGTCTTGTACTCCAGCAAGCGGAAAGCGGCCGAGTGCACGATACGGTCGCGGTCACGCTGAAAAGCTGTGCGATAGCGCGGCTCGGCTTCGTGGTGCGCGCGCCCGCGCGAGGCATCGCTGAAAAGCGCATACGGCGCCAGCGTGCTGCGTTCGTTCGCTTCCAGCGTCAATCGGCATTGCTTCATAGTCTATCCTCGTCAAGCTTATTCTAATATTCGCTGAAGAATCGCGCATCGTATACATGGCGCTGATTGGGCAGGCGGCTACGCTCAAGAAGATGCCTGGAATGCTGAATAATCGCAGCTTCAAGCCCCGTAGCGAACAAGGCACAAGGTTATTCGCCACAGAAAAAAACAGAGTTCACAGTGATTTTTCTAGGCCTAGCGGAGATTTCAAGACCATTTAAGTCACTAGGGGAGTAGTGATTTCATGGATATGCCAGCATCTATCCTCACCCTAAATCCATGCGCCATCTCTATGGCGCATTTTCCCATAAAGAGGGAGGGACTTCAAAACGCAGAATCACTCCCCTTCCTTCATTTTGGGGATACCCGCAATAGAGATTGCGGGAAGGGGCTGCGCCGCGTAGACACTGACGGTCGGGGATGGGGGCATGGTTGTCAACTCCGCCTCAATCACCACACCCGGTCACCAACTCAATTTGACAGCGCAACGAGGATGTGTTCCAATTCCATCGTTGGTCTCTCTTTTATGGAATCCTTATTTGTGTCGGTACTTTTTTCCCGCAATGCTCGGCAATTCATAATCCTTTGGCTCTCGCTTCGGCGTGAGGTTTCGCTGTCAGTCAGCCAGGCTGTCTGAAGCCAGGGGATGCCGCAAGACCTTAAATTCGAGAAGATCTGGAGAGAAGGAGGAATTATGGCAGATTTCCTGGTTTGACTAGCGAGGCCGGCCGACGCCAGTCAAAGACTTGCAGCCTCGTTTGGAATTGGAAGCGGTTCATTGTATTCAGTAAGGAGAATAGAAGCATGAAGAAATATGTTGGATTGTTGCTGATCGTGCTGCTGCTGGCGACTGGCGTCAGCATGGCGCAGGATGTCGTGCTGGAATTCCAGCAATGGTGGGAGCCGGAATTGCCCGAGGGCTCATTCCGCGCCATTCTGGACGACTTTGAAGCGGCTAACCCGGGCATCAAGGTGGAGACGATCAGCGGACCCTATCTGACCACTAAGGACCAGATAATCGCCAGCGCGGCTACCGGCACGATGGCGGATGTCGTCGGTCTGGACGGGGCCTGGGTGAACGTACTGTGGAAGCAGGGCGCGCTGCATAGCCTGTCGCAAGCGATGGCTGATGCCGACTACGATGACAGCGAATTGGCCGCGCAGATTCAGCTGGCCGGGGAGACCTACATGATCCCCATCGCCAACTTTATCTATCCGGTATTTGTCAATCTGGACTTGCTGGAAGCAGCCGGCATTGATCCGCCGACTACACGCGCGGAATTCGCGGCCGCCGCGATGGCGCTGACCGACCCCGACAACAATGTTTATGGCTGGGCGCAGCCGCTGTCGCTAGAGCAGCCCAACGGCATTCAAAACGACACCATGTCCTGGCTATGGGCCAGCGGAGGCAGCATGCTCGACGACATGGGACAGCCCCACCTGGCTGGCAACGAAGCGCTTGCGGAGACCCTGGAATTCCTCAAGGGCTTGCACGACGCCGGCGTGGTCGCGCCGGGCGCCTTCTCGATGAAAGAGAACGAAAAGGTGGAAGAGTTCGTGAATGGGCGCGTGGCCATGATCATCAATACGCTGGCGCACTTCACGCTGATCCGCGAACGCAATCCGGATCTGAACTTCGATATCACGGCGCTGCCGGCGGCTGAGGGCTACGATGGTCCGCGCGGGTTGCCTTACGCTTCCTGGGGTATCGGCATCAGTTCAAATACTGAGCACAAAGCTGAAGCCTGGAAGCTGATAGACTTCCTGACCAGCGTCGATGGCAATTCGAAGTTGACGTCAATCGCGAATGCCTTCCCGGGCAACGTGAACGCGACGCCGGACTTCATTCAGACGGATCCGCTCTTTATGACAGCCTTCGAGATCTTCCAGGAAGGTTTCCTGGCCAACGAATTCACGGGGCTGCCGGCTGCGGAAGAGTTGATGCGGCAGTTTGACGAGCCCTTCCAATTCTATCTGGAAGGCGAAATGGAACTGGATGAGTTCCTGGAAATCGCGCAGGAAGAGTGGGAAGACATTTTCTCGTAGGTTTTCCCGCCTCCAACCGTGGTCCCTCCCCTTTTACGGGGAGGGACTGCATAGCGCAAGTCGCCCCTTCCCTCCATGTGTGGGACGCCCACCATAGCGATGGCGGGAAAGGCCCTTAAGGTTGGGAGTATAGCCGGAGCCGGCATGGTAACATCCGCGCAAAGCCAAGTCGCTGAAACCCCAAATGTCAGATGGGAGCAGAGAAAGCGCAAACTTCTGCCCTACGGTTATCTGTCGCCGACGCTGATATTGCTGGCGGCGCTGACGATCGTGCCGATTGTGACAGTTTTCCTGTACTCGCTGGTTGACAACGTCATCGTAAACCCAAACCCGCCGGAATTCGTCGGCCTTGACAATTACGAAGAAGTGCTGACGCACCGCAAGTTCCGCGGCGCGCTCAGCAACACGATTTACTTTTCGCTTGTCAGCGTGGTGGCGCATTTCTTTATCGGCTTGTCATTCGCGCTCATGCTGAATTCGCGTTTGCTGGGCGCAAACGTCAAAGCGGTATTCCGCGTCATCTACATTTTGCCCTGGGTCTTCACGGCGTCGATCATCGCCATCTTGTGGCGACTGTTGCTGAATCCGCACGGGGTGGTCAACTTTGTGCTGCTTGAGCTGGGCCTGGTTGAAGAGCTGCAGGAATTCCTTTCCGACCGGCGGCTGGCGCTGAACGCCGTGACCTTCATTAACATCTGGTCGGGTTATCCCTTTTACCTGGTGAGCTTCCTGGCCGGCTTGCAGGGCATCCCCGATGATTTGTACGAAGCGGGGCGCGTCGACGGCGGCAACGCCTGGCAGTTATTCCTTAATATCACGCTGCCGCAACTCAAGCCCATTATTATCAGCCTGGCTTTATTGGACTTCATCTGGACGATTCATCAGTTTACCTTGATCTGGATGACTACCGGCGGCGGCCCCATGCGCTCCACTGAAGTCTTGAGCACCTATACCTACAAAGCCGCCTTTAGCTCGCACGAGTATTCGATTGCCTCCACGATCGCCATGGTGATCCTGGGGATCTGTACTTTTGTGGCGATATTCTACGTACGCAGTCAGCGCATGGTGGACGAATAAGATGATCGGCAGTCGCAGACAGATTCTGGCCCGGAAAATACTGCTCTGGATCGCGCTGATCCTGGGCGCTTGTTTCGCCGCTTTGCCCGTGCTGTGGATGGTGTCGTCCTCCTTCAAGTCCAATCTGAAGATTTTCGCCTACCCGCCGGCGCTGATTGACGAATCATTCTCATTTGACGCCTACCTGGCCGTGCTGGGAGATCCGGGGCAGCTGCGCTTCTTCTTCAACAGCTACCTGGTCGCGATCTTGGTCACGATTTGCACGGTCGTCACCAGCATCATGGCGGGTTACGCCTTCAGCCGCTATGACTTTCGCTTTAAGAAGATACTCAACCTGGTCATTATCGGCGTGCAGTCGGTGCCGCCGATCACGCTGATGATTCCCTATTTTGGACTGATTGTCTGGCTGGGCATATACAATTCTTACGCGGCTCTGGTGCTGACCTACATGGTATTTACGCTGTCCTACGCCATCATCATGATGACCGGCTACTTCAACACGCTGCCGCGCGATTTGGACGAGGCGGTCATGATCGACGGCGGCGGCAGCTTTGTAACGCTGTGGCGGATTCTCGTGCCGATCTCGCTGCCCGGGATTGTCGCGGTGGGCGTTTATACCTTCATGCTGGCCTGGAATGAATTCCTATTCGCGCTTACGCTCACGCGAACTAACGATATGCGCACGGTGCCGATTGGCATTCACCTGCTGATGGGGCAGCATTCCTTCGAGTGGAATCAGATGCTGGCGCTGAGCGTATTGGGCTCCCTGCCGGTGCTGATACTCTTCTTGCTCTTCCAGCGCTATTTCATCGCCGGTATGTCAGCGGGATCGATAAAAGGGTAAACTAGACCCGCTTAGATTTATCCGACTGTGACGAAACGAAGAGTCTACTATGTTGTTAAACATGCGAGATCTGCTGGCGGTGGCGCGGGAAAACCGCTTTGCCGTGCCGGCCTATAATATCAGCAGCAACATGCTGCTTAGCGGCGCCATTGAAGCGGCGCAAGAGGCTCAGGCGCCGGTTATCATCGCCATCCACCCCGACGAGCTGGCTTTCGTTGGCACGGCTTTCGTGGCGATGGCGCTGGAAATGGCTCATGACGCCAGCGTACCAGTCGTTATTCATCTCGATCATGGTTCATCGCTGGAGCAAGTGATGACGGCTATACGGGCTGGCTTCACCTCAGTTATGATGGACAAATCCATGCTGCCGCTCCCGGACAACATTGCCGCCTGCCGGGAAATCACTGAGTTGGCGCATGCGATAAATGTGTCGGTTGAGGGCGAGTTAGGCACAATCGGCGAGCTTGATGAAGAAGCCGAAGCCGGCGCTGACGAGGTCATCTTCGTCGACCCCGACCAGGTTAAGCAATTCGTTGACGCGACCCATGTCGACACGCTGGCTGTGGCGATCGGAACCTCGCACGGTTTGTATCCCAAAGACATGAAGCCGGAAATTCGCCTGGACTTGCTCAAAGAGATTAGCGACGGGGTGGCGATACCGCTGGTGCTGCACGGCGGCTCGGGCAATCCCGACGCGGAGATCGCGCAGGCAGTCGAGTTGGGCATCTGCAAAATCAATATCTCTGCGGATATGAAGAGCGCCTTCTATCGCAAGGCGCGCGAAGTCCTGCAGAATCCGATCTTGCGCGAGCCGAGCAGCATTTATCCCGAATGCATCGACGCTATGAAGGTCGTCTGCCGCCAAAAGTTTGACCTGTTCAAGACGACCGGCAAAGCCGCGCTGTATTGATTAACTTGCGCGTGTCATCCGCTACTAATCACAACCTGACCGAGCAGACGTCCGCGGGATACCGGCAGTGAGCGAGAGAATCGCCCTCGGCTTCTGCAACAACGTCGATTATGAGATCGTCTGGGACGCCGCGGTTCTGGAATATCTGCTAAGCCACTATCAGATACGGGCGGACGAACCTGATATTCAGATCAGGATAGAATCCGAACGCGATCTCGTCGTGTCGATTCTAGGATTTATGCAGACAGGCCAAGGCGGCGAGCGCTTCGTAGGCGGCTCGCATATCCTTGAGCGATTTGCCTCTCGATTTGAGAAGAAGGTCACGCTGGGCGGCACATCGGTACGCGCCGCCATCGCCATGCGCAAACTTGGTCATCGTTCGGCGCTGCATCTGATCACCCAGAACGATCAGGTACGCCGTCTCATCCCGCCGGACAGTCCCTATGTTTGCAGCAACGAGCGCGACAGCATCTTTCCGCATTTGATCCTGCAATTCGACGCGGACGACCGAGTGAAAGCGGGCGAAATCGACATAGGCGCGAGCCGGCCAAACCGCCTCATCTACCATTGCAACGCTGACAGACTGGCAATGCGGATCTCGCCTGACTTCGCCGATTTGATTGCCGATGCGCAAGTGCTGCTGGTGTCCGGCTTCAACGCCATGCAAAACAAAGCGCTTCTGCTTCAACGCTTGAGCGAAGTCATGCAATTGCTGAAGCGCTTGCCAGGGGACGCTACCGTCTTTCTGGAGGATGGCGGCTACCATGAGCCGTCGTTTCGCGGACTGATTTACGGGACTCTGGGCAGCAGAATCGACGTATACAGCATGAACGAAGATGAGTTGCAGTCACACCTGGGGCGCGAGATAGCGCTGGACGATGCGACTCAAGTGCGCCAGGCGCTGCACGAATTGCACGAAGTCCTTCCGGCCGCGACCCTTGTTCTGCACACGCGGCATTGGGCGCTCGCGCATGGAAAAGGCGCCAGCCGCTATGCCGCCGCGCTGCGGGCGGGTGTTACGATGGCGACGGCGCGTTTTCGCTACGGCGACGATTTTACGCGCGCGGACTACGCCGACATCGCGAACAGGGCGCCCAACGCGGTCGGGGCCGAATTTGCCGGCAAGTTCAATGCAACTGCGGGCGATAGCGCGGTCTGTGTGCCGGTGGCGGACGTAGAGCAGGCGAAAGCCACTACGATTGGTCTGGGCGACGCCTTTGTCGGCGGATTTCTGCCGGCGCTGCTTGCTTAGCCGGCCGCCGCCTTAGAGATTCCGCCCCCGCTTGCGGACATCGCCGACTCGCTGCGTGACGCCCAGCGAATCAAGATGCTCCAGGACAGCGATGGCGTATTTGCGCGATGTGCCGAACTTGTCGCGCAGCGTCTTGGCATCGATTTCATTGAACTCGCTGATATGCCGGCGAATCTCGCTGACGAGCCGGTCGTAGCTGTCGGCGGCGAAGGCGATGCTGTCGTTTACTCTGACAAGCCGGCGCAGATCACCCAGCGCGCGCACGATATTTTCACCGGCGATGTCATTCAAGGCGGCGATGGCGGGCGGCGAATACGGGTCGGCCAACAGGGCTTGCAGCGCGCGTTCGGCTTTCTCATTCTGCTCGCGCGAAAACTCAATGCTGTGGTCGGCCAAGCGGACGAAGTTGCGCTCCAAAATCAGCTGATCTTCGTTCGCGATCAACATATCCAGCAAACCCAGCTTGACATTGAGGCGGCTGCGCAATTCCGGGCGCGGCATACCCAGCCGCAAGGGATTGTCGCGGTGATAATTTCTCAGGTCAGTGTAGGCAGCCTGCGCCAGTCGCCCCCAGGATTCTGCCGCCCAGTAGCGCTCTTCACCGAGGTGGCGAATCAGACCTTGGCTTAATGCTTCGTCCAGGGCTTCCGATAACTCCTCATCAGCGTAGCCAAGCGTCTTCTGCAAGTCGCGCAGGCTTTTTGGCGCATCGGCTTGGGCGGCCAGCGCCAGGCGTTCAGCGGGTGTGCCGCTGGCGCGTAATTCGAGCTCGTCGATGACATGCGCTTGAAATCGCTTGAGGCGGCGGCCCGGCTGAGCGTTAATGATGACACCGCCGCCGATTGTCTCGGCCGGCGACGGATAGCGCAAGATGAAGCGGTCACCGCGGGAGAGCGGCATGGGCGACCGCAGGCGCAGTTGCAGCCAGCCGCGCGCGCCGGGCGCCAAGGCGTCTGTTTCAAGCAGGCGCGCATTGGCGAGCGACTCGGCAGCGCCGCTAAATACCTTGACTTGAGCATTGTGCGCCAGCGGACGCGATACTTCGCTCAGTTGCGTGAAGTGGGCATCCGCCAGCAAAGTGGGTTGAAGTTGGCCCGGGTAGGCCAATACATCGCCGCGTTGTATCTCGCTGCTGTTGATGCCGGCGATATTCACCGCTACCCGGCTGCCGGGCGCAACTGTATCAACGCGGCGCCGATAGCTTTGCAATCCGCGAATACGTCCGGTCTTGCCCGAGGGCTGTATCTCAATGCTGTCGCCGATGGACAGCGAGCCGCCAGACAAGGCGCCGGTGATCACAGCGCCAAAGCCGCTGACGACGAAGGCGCGGTCTATTGGCAAGCGCGGCTGATGATAGTTGGCGCGCTGAGGTATCTCGGCCAAGACATGCTTCAGCCTTTTGAGCAGGTTGTTAATGCCCGCGCCGGTATGCGCGGAAACCGCTACCAGCGGCAAATCATCAAGATTCCATTGAGACAGCAAGTCTCCAATCTCGAGCTCGACCAATTCGAGCCATTCGGGGTCGTCGATCAGGTCGACTTTGGTCAGAACGATGATGATATTAGTAATATCGAGCAACTGGAGGATCGCCAGATGCTCGCGGGTTTGCGGCATGATGCCTTCGTCAGCGGCGATGACAAGTAGGGCGGCGTCAATCCCGCCGACGCCGGCCAGCATATTCTCGATGAAATCGCGATGCCCGGGAACATCCACGATGCCGATAGTGTCGCCATTCGGCAGGTCTATCCAGGCGAAACCGAGGTCAATAGTCATATTGCGGGCTTGCTCTTCGGCGAGCCGGTCCGGGTTGATGCCGCTCAGTTTTTCAACGAGTGTGGATTTGCCGTGGTCAACGTGCCCGGCCGTTCCGATTATACGCATCAACTAGCCGCTGCTGAAGCGCCCGGCTGGCTGGCGGATATTGGCTAGCGCTTGGTCAGCCGCGTCGAGCACATCGTATTCAAGCAGCATGGCCTGATACCGCTCGCGGTAGAGTTCGGCGCGGGCCCGCTCCAGCAGCCAAAGGCGTTCGATATTGCTCTGCAAGGCCGGCACCAACTGCTCGACGCCGTCAATGCGCTTGATAAAGATTTCGAATTCTCTGTCGTGATTGCGCCAGACTTCGTCGCTGGAAAGCGTCAACTGCTTCCAGCGTTTCTGGTCGTCGTCGCGCCAATCGTTCCATTCTTCACGGAATCGTTCCTCGCTGAGGCGCTGCAATTCCGAGGCTTCGCTTATGCGCCGCTCGAGCCGATCACCGATGCGGTTGAAGTCATCAATAATGCGCTTCATTTCGCGATAGGCTTGCGCCCAAACTTCGAAGCGCTCGATATTCTTCTGCAATTCCTCATCGTGGACGCTGAAGCGCTTGGTCAGATCCAGCAATTGTTGGTCGCGCTGCTGGACTAGCAATTGCTGCTGGTCAATGAATTGCTGAATTTGGTCACGCCGTTCTCGGTCGACATTGTTGAAATCCTGGATGCGCCGCTCGTTGCGGACCGCCAAGCCTTCCAGCAAAGCCAGCTTGGGCTGAATGCCGTCGACAGACTTTTTGTACTCTGGCAGCTCGGTCTCAATCTCAGCCAGGCGCCGCGCGTCGGAACGGCGCTGCTCCTCGAGGAAGGTCAAACGGCGGTCGGGACCTTCCAATTTCTTGCTGATGTCGTCAATCTCCTGGTTAAGCAGGCGCATGGCGTTGGTCAGGCGATCGCCCTCAGTCTGCAAGTCGCTGAAATTGGCGAGTTGACGCTCCAGCCGCTCCGCCTTGTCAGACACCTCGCGTATGGCGCGCTGAAAGTTCTCTCGCTGCAGCTCGATGCGGCGCTCCGCCTCGCGCTCGGCGGTGAGTCGCCGCGCCTCGACATTTTCCAGCATTTGCTCGGCTTCTTGCCGCATGTTTTCAATGATGTCTTTTTCTTTGGTCGCCGGCATGGACTCCTGCTTGATCATAATCTGATCGGACTCCACGCTGTTGACACGGCGCTTAACAGCGTCAAGCGTGTCAGTTTGCAGCGCCAGGCGTTCTTCCAGCGTGGCGATTAGCGCCTTGTCTCGGCGCCGTTCTTCGTCCAGCCATTCGATCATGCTGGCGATTTGGTTGATCTCCACGACACTAGCTCCGAACGCCACCAAGGCATGGCTCATGTTACGGATTATCTAAAGTATAACACTTCGGCCCCAGGCATTCAAACGCGTCGACCCGAGGGTGTGTCTATCTTGGTGGATATTGCCTGAATGACGAGCTTGGCACAGGTTAATTCACCACAAAGGCACAGAAGTAAACGCAAGTAAGTCCTGCAACAGAATCGATGAAACATGGACAAACACAATAGGATCGAAAACTGTAGGGGCGTTTGACCTGCTGTGTCTACGCGCAGCGTTGAAACGCCCGATAATCGCCGCATGAGCAACATCGGCGAGCAGGAGGCTTTTCCGACGCGCGGCTCAGCGAGCCGCCCCTAATGACTTCGTTTTGTTGCAGGACTTACTTGGAACTACTTCTGTGCACTCGGTGGTTAAAACATCCTGGCGCGATTGCCTTGCCCGATGCCAAGTCTTCTGTTGACAGGCCGGCGCTGGCGCTTTATACTGCTGCCATCATTGCTAAAGGCGGTTAAAATGATGTGCCTGCGCCTTTTTCATCATCATCATCCAGCTATTCGGCCAAAGGCGATGCGCGGCGCTTAGGGTTTTGCGTTACACCTCAAACCTTGCTGCCTCGCTGACAAGCGGGGTTTTTTTCTTTATGACTTGGGAGAGATGATGCTGGCGATTATCGACTACGGCGCCGGAAACCTGAGAAGCGTACTGCATGGCCTCAAGCATCTGGGCCTACGTGATATGCAGCTTGTTCAAAGTCCCGAGCAGTTGGTTGGAGCGAGCAAGATTATATTGCCTGGCGTGGGGGCTTTTGGCGCCGGCATGGCGCAAATGCGCGCGCGGAAGCTGGTGGCGCCGCTAAAGGCGGCGCTGGCAGCCGGCATTCCCTATCTCGGCATCTGCGTCGGCATGCAGATGCTGTACGAAGTCGGTGAGGAAATGGGCGAGCATATCGGCATGGGCATCCTTGGCGGGCGGGTGCTGCGCTTTCCCAATTTCAGCGACCGCAAGGTGCCCCACATGGGCTGGAATCAACTGAACATTAGAGCGGAGTCCGCTTTGCTTGACGGGCTGGCCGAGCGCAGCTACGCCTATTTCGTGCACAGCTATTATTGCGCGCCTTCGGATGATGATACAGTCATTAGCTCGGTCGACTACGGCATCGAATTCGCCGCGATCGTGCAGCAAGACAATATCTATGGCGTACAATTCCACCCCGAGAAAAGCCAAAGCACTGGCTTGCGAATACTGTCAAACTTCCTCAGTCTATAGGAGCGGCTATGCTTATCTATCCGGCGATTGACCTGCTTGACGGAAAAGTGGTGCGGCTGCGCCAAGGCGACCCCCGGCAGCGTTCCGTATTCAGCGATGATCCGGTTGCGACCGCGCGGCATTGGCTTGATCGCGGCGCCGAATGGCTGCATCTGGTGAGTTTGGACGGAACCTTCGGCGCGGCGAACCGGAATATGGCGATCCTGGAAAAGGTGGCCCAGCTGGACGTTCATGTGCAATTCACTGGCGGTTTGCGCGATATGGCTGCTTTGCAGAGCGCCATAGACGCCGGCGCCAGCCGCCTGGTGATTGGCACCATGGCGGTGAGAGACCCGGCCGCGGCCGCCGAAGCCATCGGGCGCTTTGGCGCGGAGACCGTCGCTGTGGCGCTGGACGCCAAGGAGGGCAAGGTGGCGACGCACGGCTGGAGCGAGCTCTCGCAGCAGACACCCGTTGAACTGGGAAAGCGCCTGCGCGAATTGGGCGCGACGCAGGCCTTGTACACGGATATCAGCCGCGACGGCGGCCTGGCGGGCGTGAACATCGCCGATACGGTGGCTCTGGCGCAGTCGACCGGCTTGCGAGTGATCGCATCCGGCGGGATCAGCACCTTGTCGGACATCAGCAAACTGGCGCGCAGCGGCGGGGTAGCCGGCGCGATTATCGGCATGGCGCTGTATCAGAAAACCTTCTCGCTTGAAGACGCGCTCAGCGCAGCCCGGGGAGCGTGAACATGCTGGCAAAGCGGATCATACCCTGTCTTGACGTTATGAATGGCCGTGTGGTCAAAGGCGTCAATTTTGTCAACCTGCGCGATGCCGGCGACCCGGTCGAGCAAGCGATTGTCTACGACCGCGAAGGCGCGGATGAGTTGATCTTTCTTGATATTACCGCTTCTCACGAAGCGCGGGCGACCACGCTTGAGATGGCGCGGCGGGTGGCGGACAGCATCTTTATTCCCTACTGTGTTGGCGGGGGAATTCGAACCATTGATGACATTCGCGATACCTTGCTGGCGGGGGCTGATAAGGTGTCGATAAACAGCGCGGCGGTCAGAACGCCCGAATTAATTAGCGCTGGCGCCTGGGGCTTCGGCAGCCAGTGCATTGTGGTGGCGATTGATCCGCGCCGCATCGACGGCAAATGGGTGGTGCATATCAACGGCGGGCGCATTCCGACTGATAAAGAGGCGGAGCCCTGGGCGAAGGAAGTCGAAGACCGGGGCGCCGGCGAAATTCTGCTGACGAGTATGGACAAAGACGGCACGAAATCGGGCTACGATATCGACATGATTCTGGCAGTTTCCGAGGCGGTATCAATACCCGTGATCGCCTCAGGCGGCGCGGGCAGCAAAGAACACTTCCGTGAAGTCCTGCAGGAAGGCAAAGCCGATGCCGCCCTGGCTGCGAGCCTGTTTCATTTCAATGAGCTGCGGCTGGGTGATCTCAAACAATATCTGCATGACGCCGATGTGCCAGTAAGACTCAATGGCTGGGAGAATGCCGATGCTTGACAACATGGAGGCGATTGAGCTGCTCGGCTGGGATGACCAGGGCTTGATGCCGGCGATCGTTCAGGATTCGACTACGCGCGATGTGCTGATGATGGCTTTCATGAACGCCGAATCGCTGCGCCGAACGCTGGGCTTGGGCCAGGCGGTGTTTTGGAGCCGCAGCCGCCAGGAATTGTGGCATAAAGGCGCGACCTCGGGCAATACTCAGCGTGTGCTTGAGATTCGCGTTGACTGTGACTCGGACACGCTGCTGCTGCTGGTGGAGCCGGCTGGTCCAGCTTGTCATACACTCGAGACAAGCTGTTTCTTTCGTACACTGGATCAGTTTGGCGCCCAGCCCCGGCAATACTAATCAGGAGCGTACCATGCTCGATGCTTTGGAAGCTGTCATCGCCGAGCGCCGGCGCAAGCCGGTCGCCGGCAGTTATACCTGCGAGCTTATCGCGGCGGGGCGGCCGAAAGTCGCCCAGAAGGTAGGCGAAGAGGCGGTCGAAGTCGTGATTGCGGCGCTCAGCCAAGGGCGCGAAGAGCAGCTCAATGAATTGGCGGACCTGTTTTATCACACGCTGGTGCTGATGTCCGAGCTTGAGCTCTCGCTTGACGATGTCCGCCAGCGCCTCAGCGAGCGCCATCAACCGGCGGCTGAGCGCTCCACCGGTTAGCTGTCGCTGTCGGGTTCAGCAGCCATATAATCGCGGTAGCTCAGGTAACCTTGCCACGCTTTTATCGGCGTCGAGACAAAGGCATGGGAGAATATCTCGCTGGTGGCGTAGACAGCTGCGACCACCGGCGAGGCCTCTTCGAGCTGTCCTTCAATCCCCGCCACCAGCGCGCTCAGCAGCATATTCTGATCGGGATAGTAGAGCATAAGGATAGCTTCGGTATCGCTGAAAGGCTGGCCAAGCACATAGCCGGGCTCGCCGCGCGCCGCAATGACCTGGCCAATGGTTGTGTCCGGGGCAAACTGCAATAGTATCGAGCCGACCGTCTCTCCATCTTGGCTGGAAATCTGGCAGCAGGGGGCGCCGTCCCCGCTTCGGAACACAAAGGCGTCGGCGCTCGATTGCGCGATTTCCAGCGGCTCCAGCGCGGCGACGAGCGCCATAGCGTCTTCCAGGCTGGTCTGCCCGGGCCTGATGTTCCGCCAGCAAGGCGGGCTGCAGGGAGTTTCGCTGAGCAAACTGGCGTCTTGCAGAAAGCCGTCGTTCAGCAGGCTGCGCTCGGGCGCGCCAATCGTCACGCCGGATAGGCCCTCCGCCAGCGCCGCCAGCACATCGAATGGCAAGCCGCCGCGATCCTGGGGCTGTTCGCCAATGTAGACAATTTGCAGTTCGCCTCCGCTGGCTCGCGCGCGGATTGCAGGCGTTCCGCTGACGCCGGCGCTCTGCCCGGCATGAATGTCGACCAGGAATTGCATGGAGCGGTCGAGGCACTCATCCAGGGCGCTCGCGTCCAGGGCGAGGAGACCGGCGATTGTCGCCGCCATATCCGAAACGTTGTTGGTGGCGGCGAATTGGAAAAGCAGGTCATGCGCGTCCCAGAATTGGCCTAAATCTTGGGCGGCGACGCATTCCGCTACTTTGGCGGCCGTCGTCGAGTATTGTGGATTGGCCAGGGGATACAGCCTGAATTCGAAATTGGCTTTGCCGGAGCGCACATAAGCGTCAATGAACTGACGGACTGTTTCCGTGTAGTGCTGGCAGTGTGGGCAGAAGAAGTCTTCGAATGCGACAATCGTCAGCGGGGCCTCAGGATCGCCCAGCACGAATGCGCCATCCGCCCGCCGGAAGGTAGCGAGATCGGCGTAATCGCCAAAGCGTATGCTGATTGGATCGCTGGCTTGCGGCCGCATGGCATTGACGATGGCCGGGAAATGTTCCGGCAATCCCAGCGCGATGGGGAGCGGGCCGCTGTCGCCGTACTGGACGAATAAGGATGGTGTGCCGCTAACGCCAAGCCGCAGGCCATAAGCGGCGTCAATGCGGTGTTGTTCAGCCGCCGCGGCGCAATCTGACAGCGCATCAGGATCGAGTTGCAGCGCATCGGCAAATTCCAGGTAAGATTCCGCCGCAAAGCCCAAGCTGCTGACCACGCGAAACATTTCGTCGCGCGCGCGCCAGAACATGCCCGGCTGCTGGGTATCGGCGCATTCCACCAGGCTGGCGCTTAGGGGCGACAGCTCAGGGTCGATTACCGGGAAAATACGGTACTCGAATTGTGCCTGCCCGCTAACCACGAAATCCCAAATGAAGCTGTTGATGACCGGCTCGTAATTTTGGCAGCTTGTGCAGAGAAAATCGGAGAATTCGATGATTTTTACGTCCGCGGCGGGATCACCCAGAACAAAGGCGCCGTCGGCCGCGCGCGCTTGCGGCACATCGGCATAGGGATCTTCAAGCGCTTGCGAGTGGACAATCCCGGTCGTCAATATAAAGAACGCGGCGATCACTGCGATTCGATGCAGTCTGTTCATAATCTTTCCTTTGTCAGCTCCCTTTGCCAGCCCGAAGTCTCTCTAGTGTGGCACAGATGCGGAAAGTTTCAATGCTTGCGCGCTAAAGTCGCGGCAGGGTAGACTGACGCCACTTGCAATCAGCGGGGAGATGCCTGTGTCGCCGCCCAAACACAAAGCCTGCCAAACGACATTTCGCATCCGTTACGCCGAGACAGACAACATGGGCCTGGTGCATCACGCGGTCTACCTGGTCTGGTTTGAAGAGGGCCGCAGCGCCTATATCCGCGCGCGAGGCTGGAGTTACGCGGATATTGAAGCTTCGGGTTATTATCTGGTCGCCGCCGATCTTGCCGCTCGCTATCTAAGAGCCACCCGCTATGACCAAGAAGTGACAGTGATGACCTGGATCGAAGAGGTTCAGAGCCGGGCAATAACTTTCGGCTGTGAGATACTCGCTACCAGCACGGGCGAGCTCGCCTTCAGCGCATCACTCAAGCTGATTTGCGTCGATGCGCGCCGGCGAATCTCGCGGATTCCCGCAGCCTGGAAGCCGTGGCTGCGCCATTGACATTATTGGGGCCGCCTCCAAACTTTGCCGCAGAGCGCAATTGTCAGACCGATGGTCTCCCGAACGCGCTTGCAGCCTGTCACGGTCACGCCATAGGTCCGCTGGCAGGCGCCTGTTTCCGCGGCGAGTCACGGGCAAACTAGACGGTCAGCCTGGCGCATTGCGCAACCCAGAGGTTGGCCTTTCCGTGGCGGGAGACCCGGCAATTCCTGTTAGAGCGCTAGAGAAATAAGCTATACTTAGTCTGAGTTTGTTGCAAGCAATTACAGAGGTGGGACGAATGGTGACTTACGCTGAGAGACCGTGGACCGCCAGCTACGATGTAGGGTTGCCTACGTCGCTGGAGTTCCCGGAAATACCGCTGCATCAACTGCTGAAAGACACTCGAAATCGCGTTCCACATAACACCGCGCTCATCACGCCGGCGAACCTGCCGCTTATTGGGCGTATCAGCCGCTCGATCACTTACGAAGAGCTGGATCGCGCAGCGGACGCCTTGGCAGCGGCATTGGTTGATCTTGGCCTGCGGAAGAGCGATCGCGTGGCCATTGTTATGCCCAATTCAGTCGCCTTTGTCATCAGCTTCTACGCCATTCTCAAAGCCGGCGGCGTTGTCGCGGCGACCAACCCGACTTATCCGGCCGACAAGATGGCGCATCAGATTAACGACTGTGACGCTGAGTTTGTGCTGACGATGACGCTCTTTTATGGGCTGGTCAAGCGAATCCAACCGCAAACCAAAGTCAAAACAGTCATTGTCGCCAATATAAAAGAATACTTGCCGGGTCTGGCGAAATTCCTGTTCACTATTGCGAAAGAGAAAAAAGAGGGCCACTACTTGCAAGACCTGGAGCCGGGCGATCACTGGTTTCAAGAGCTGCTTGGGCGTTTTGACGGGAAACGGCCAAATGTGGCGGTGAAGCCGGATGATCTGGCGATATTTCAGTACACTGGCGGCACGACTGGCGTAGCCAAAGCCGCAATGTCCAAACACCGGGCGCTGGTGGCTAATATGCTGCAAACAGAGGGTTTCCTCGATCTCTTTGATACGCCGGCGGAAGACGAGATATTTCTAGGCGCAATCCCGTTCTTCCATGTCTATGGGCTAATTGTGGTCGTCAGCACCGCAGTGTATCGCGGCTGCAAGATCGTGCTGGTTCCGAATCCCCGCGATATTGACGATGTCTTGGGTAATGTCGAGACATTTCGTACGACGTTGTTTCCTGGTGTGCCGGCGCTCTACAACGCCATCAATAATCATCCGGCGGTCCAAAGCGGCGAAGTGGATTTGAGCTCGCTGCACCTGTGCTTGAGCGGATCGGCGCCACTACCGGAAGCCACCAAAAAAGAGTTTGAGCGGCTTTCCGGGGGCTCTGTGCGGGAAGGATTTGGCATGAGCGAAGCGCCCACGGCGACGCATGTCAACCCCATTTACAAGGAGAACCGTCCTGGATCTATCGGCTTGCCGCTTCCGGAGATGGACATGCGAATCGTCAGTCTTGAGGATGGCGAAACTGATGTCGCTGTCGGCGAGGTGGGCGAGCTGGTGATGGCGGGCCCCAATTTGATGGTTGGCTACCACGGTATGATCGAAGAAACGCAGAATGCGCTGCGCGAAAAAGACGGCAAGCGCTGGCTATATACCGGGGATATCGCCCGCATGGACGAAGATGGTTACTTTTACATCGTTGACCGGAAAAAGGATATGGCGCTAATCGGCGGCTACAATGTCTATCCAGCGTCAGTTGAAAACGCGATCGCTGACCATTCTGCCGTGCTTGAAGTCGGCGTCGCCGGGATACCGCATCCGGAAAGAGCCGGGCAAGAAGCCCTAAAAGCCTGGATTGTATGCAAGCCGGGGCGCGACTTGGACCAAGACGAGTTGATTGCGTTTCTTGGAGAAAAGCTGGCGCCCTACGAGATTCCGCGGCGAATCGCCATCATTGACGAATTGCCAAAAACCGACATCGGGAAAACGCTGCGTCGCGAATTGGTTCAAATGGATGCGGAAAATGATTGACGAATACGCAACTGACCTTGGACAGCAATATGGCGACTGTTGAGCGAACAGAATATGCTCGGCGCTTAAGCGGATGCAGGCGGCGCCGCCCTGAGAATGCCTGCGGTTCGCTTTCGAATGGTACAGGGAGTGTGATAGACTTGTTATGCTAATCTATAGACATAAATAATAAGTAGTAAAGACCATGACCATCCACGCGCGCATCCAGCCGGCATACGAGAATTTTCTTGCTTTTGCCGCCACCTCCAAGATCATTCTGCTTCATCCCGATAGCCAGTATCGCTCGCTAATAGTAGCGCGCTTGCTAGGCGACGGCGCGCGGAAGACCTATTATTATGCGCTGGATATTGACGATATCGATCTGTTTCATTTCTTAACAAGTTTCATTAGCAGCTTGGCGAAACAGCATGCGAGCTTCGGCCGACATCTGAATTTATTGCCGCAGAACGTGCTACAGAATCCCTATGAGCACCTGGAGCTGGCGCTGCGGACCTTTCTTGATGAATTGGCGGCCTTTGACGAGGGCGATTTCATTCTCGTGTTTGACGAGTTTGATCGGACGGATGCCGCCGATGAAATTCAGCGATTTGTAGAACGCTTGTCGCATCTGGCGCCTGATCGCTGCACGATTGTGCTTAACGGCAGAACGATGCCGCGGCTGCCCTGGCTTGCGATGATTGCCAAAGGTCATGCCGCGATCTTGCGTGATGAGGAACTGGTTAGTAAAAGCTTTTATGGCTGTCGCAATACCGAGGAGGCTCGCCTAAAAGTTTTGTCGCTGGGACCGGGCTATGTATTTCTGGACGACAGGCTTGTTGAGAACTGGGAAGGGCATCTACCGCGTCTTCTGCTATTTTTTGTTATGGATCGGCCGGTAGTCACGCGGAATCAGATCTGTGAAGTCTTTTGGCCGAATCTGGACATTGTCCAGGCGGTGAATGTCTTTCACGTGACCAAACGCCGCCTGCACAAGGCATTGGGCGTGGATATTCTCTCTCATGAAGGCGCCTACTACCGCATTAACCCGGATATTCCATTCTATTTCGACGCCTTTGAATTTGTGGAGTCGCTGCTGCTGTGCCGGCATGGCGATCCGCCTGACGCCTGCCAGACCTGGCAAAATGTGGCGAAGCTCTACCGTGGGCCCTTCCTTCAAGGTCACAGCGATGGCTGGATCGAAGAACGGCGGGCGGCCTACAGCATTGCCAATACCGAGGCTCTGACACAGATCGCCGACATTTGGTCGGAGCGCGGCAATGATGAGTTGGCGCTGCTTACCTTGGGCAAAGCTATTGGCGCCGACTATGCCATCGAGTCTATTCATCTCAAGCTCTTGAGGTTGTACTTGAAACTTGGGCGGCGCGCCGAAGCCGTCGCTCATTATCGTGAGCTGGAAAAATGGGCAAAAGAAAATAAGCGCGAGCTTGGCGTCGAAACGCGGCAGCTCTTCACGGAGATTATCGCGTGACGCGAGTTGCTGGCTTTAAGCCGGGACAAGAATAAACGCAGACGCCCCTGGCAGGACTCGAACCTGCGACCAACGGTTTAGAAGACCGGTGCTCTGTCCGCTGAGCTACAGAGGCAGCGCAGCAAATCATAGATTTAGCCTGGCCCGCTGTCAATAGTTTCGCGTTGCTTTTGGCGATGGTTCGGATTGTTCAAAGTCCTGCCCTATAGTATAATAGGTTTGAGAATCGCGGCTTTCCAGCGGTCACATGTCCGCGGCGATTTCTTGTCTTAATAAGCTCTATTAGCGAACGCTGCTGAGAAACGCTCAGAGACATTTGTCGGGAGACAGAATGGCAAAAGACAAATCAACCGTCGCCCAGCAAGAGCGTGTGTATAACGCCAGCAACATCCAGAAACTGGAACCACGCGAGCATATTCGCAGGCGTCCGGGCATGTATGTCGGCGGGACGGACGCTCGCGCGCTGCATCATCTGATTTACGAGGTAGTCGATAACTCCATTGATGAAGCGCTTGCGGGTCGCTGCGACAGGATTTCCGTCATCTTGCATAAAGACGGCTCGACGACAATCAGCGACAACGGCGTCGGCATCCCAGTGGATAAGCACGAGAGCGGTAAATCCGCGCTTGAGTTGGTAATGACCGAGGTGGGCTCAGGCGGCAAATTTGATAACGAAGCCTATAAGGTCAGCGGCGGGCTGCATGGGGTAGGTGTGTCCGCGGTGAATGCGCTCTCGGCGGAAATGACCGCGACGATCTACCGCGACGGCCACGTTTGGAGGCAATCATACCGAGAAGGCATTCCGACCGGGCGCGTGAGGAAAGGGCGACCGCTGAAAGAAGGCGAAGAAACTGGAACGGTCATCAGCTTTGTACCGGACTTCGCCGTCATGGAGCGGAACGAGTTTAGCTTCAGCACTTTGATGACGCGTTTTCGTGAGATGGCTTTTGTCACGCGAAAGGTTACCATTTCGCTGCGGGACGAGCGGACTGAGCCGATTCCGCGCGAGGCCACCTTCTATTTTGACGGGGGATTGCGCTCGTTTGTACGCTATCTCAACCGCAACCGGCGCGAGATTCATCGAATCATCCACGTTGAGCGGGATATAGAGTATGCGGATCGTAATGGCAATCCTTACGCGATCGGGGTCGAAGTCGCCTTTCAATATTCCGATGTCGCGACTACGACTGAGCTGGCTTTCACGAATACCATCAACACGCCGGACGGCGGCACCCATATCACCGGTTTGCGATCGTCCATAACGGGCGTGATCAATCGCTACGCCCGACGAGCCAGTTTGCTCAAAGACAAGGATGGCAACTTCTCCGGCAACGACACGCTGGAAGGCTTGACCGCGATTGTCAGCGTCAAGCACCCGGACCCGCAATTCGAGAGCCAGACCAAGGTCAAGCTGTTGAATCCGGAGGTGCAGGGGGCGGTATCGCAAGTGGTGACGGAAGCCTTCAACGAGTTTCTCGAAACCAATTCTCGCGATGCCCGCCGAATCGTCGACAAATGCCTGACGAGCAAACGCGCCCGTGAAGCGGCGAAGAAGGCGCGCGAACTGGTGCGCAGCGGGCCCAGCCTGCTAGAGAGCAGCACCTTGCCCGGCAAATTGGCCGATTGCTCCGAACGGGGGGACGGCGCGGAGATCTATATCGTCGAGGGCGACTCCGCCGGCGGCAGCGCCAAGCAGGGTCGTGACCGGCACTTCCAGGCGATCCTGCCGCTGCGTGGCAAGATCCTCAACACCGAGCGCGCGCGGATTGACAAGATCCTGGACAACAACGAAATCAAGGCGCTGATTTCCGCGCTGGGCACGGGTATCCATGACGAGATGACCATCGAGCGCTTGCGATACGGGCGGGTCATTATAATGACGGATGCCGATGTCGATGGCAGCCACATTCGCACCTTGCTGCTGACATTCTTTTTCCGGCACATGCCGCAGATCATTCAACAAGGCCACTTGTATATCGCGCAGCCGCCTATCTTCTTGCTAAAGAACGGCAAACAGATGCAATATGTCCATCCGGAAGCCGGCTCTACAGACGATGACCTGCTCAAACGGTCGCTGAAGAATTTCAAAAATCCGGACAAGGTTACGGTTCAGCGCTACAAAGGTCTGGGAGAAATGAATCCGGATCAGCTGTGGGAGACCACGATGGATCCTGAGGCGCGCACACTCTTGCAAGTCACCATCGAAGACGCGGCGGACGCCGACAAGATCTTTGATATGCTGATGGGCGCGAGCGTACCCCCGCGGCGCCGCTTTATTCAGACGCACGCCAAGCAGGTGCGCAACCTCGATATTTGATCTGGCTGTTTGATCTGGCTGCGCGACGCTTAAAGCCCTGAAGATTTGGCGTCTGCTTCCGTCCAGCCCAGCGTCTTGCGCGAGGCTTCGGCCTGCAGCGCGCGCTCCAGGGGGCCGCGCTCGAACAGGCCGTGCAAAAACGCGAAAACGAAGCTGCCCAGGCCTAGCGCGATCACCGTCAGGATCAGCGGGCTCCAGGTAAGGCCGGCGAATTGCGCGGCTTCGGGATGCAAGGCCAGAATGCTCATGAGAATCGTGGGCAAAATAGCCACGAAACACAAGCCCGAGAGAAAGCTGAAAGAGGTCGACAGGCTTCCGCCATGAATGGGCTTGCGCGCGATTGACCGCTGATGCGCCAGCCAGCCGAGGCGCAGCACGATGAAGATCAGGATGAGCAAACCGAGAATTTTCGTCTGCGACAGTTCCATTTTCTCGCTTTCCTGTTAGCTGGGCTGACCGTTTAGAACAGCGTATAGATAAAGGGGCTCAGCGGGCTGGAGCCGCCAATAAGGATGAGCAGCGCAAAGACTATGAGCGTGATGACCATCGGCAGCATCCAGTAAAGCTTGCGCTTCCAAAGAAAAGCCAGCAGCTCCCCCAAGACGCCCAGTCGCATGAAGAAGTCTTGCAGCGCGCTGGGCGAGCCATCGTTCTTGTCAAGGTTGGTAGTCATGTCGTTTGCGGCCTCACTATCCAAATTCAGGTGGATTTGTTCACGATGTGCGAACCAAGCACCAGCAAGTCGATATCGCTGTTGCGAAAGGTATTGTAGGCCTCGCGCGGGGTGTTCACAATGGGTTCGCCGCGCAGATTAAACGATGTATTGAGCACCACCGGCACACCAGTCGCTTCGCCAAAGGCGCGTACGATGTCGTAATAGCGCGCGTTGGTGTCTCGGTCGATTGACTGCAGCCGGCCCGTGCCCTCGTGATTCACAGCATGGATTTCCGACTGCTTGTCCGCTTTGATGGGCGCTACCATCAACATGTAGCGGGGCGTTTCGTGCTCGGCGACTTGCGGATAGTCGAAATACTCCGGCGAACGTTCGCGCAATATCGCCGGCGCAAAGGGCCTGAAGGGTTCCCGAAATTTGATCTTTGTATTGACGATCTCTTTCATGTCCGCGCCGCGCGGATCAGCCAGGATGCTGCGGTTGCCCAGGGCGCGCGGTCCCCATTCAAAGCGGCCTTGATGAAAACCGATGACTTGCTGCTGCGTCAGAGCGTCTACAATCGCCTCAGTGAGCTTGGTTTCGTCATCGTAGCTCTCATAGCTCAGTCGCTCTTGGTCGAGAAACTTGCGACATTCGGCATCGCTATAGCTGCGCCCGTAATAGGCATGGTTCTGCACCCATTTGCGCGGCTTGCCCAGCACGGTGTGCCAAGCCCACAGCGCTGCCCCGAGAGCGCCGCCGTCATCGCCCGCTGCCGGCTGAATCCACAGATCCTCGAAGGGCGACTCGTTAAGCAGCCGCCAATTGGCTTTGGTATTCAAGGCGACGCCGCCAGCCATGACCAGTTTGCTTTTGCCCGTGCGCTGATGCAAGTAGGTGGCGATCTTCACGAGAGCGTCTTCGGTGAATTGCTGGATGCTGGCGGCGACATCGGCATAGTATTGGTTGCTTTCGATGGCGGATTGCTCGGCCGAGCGCTCCGGATTTGTGCCCGTTGTGAAGAACTCGGCCTCGGCATCGCGTTTCTCCCCGAAGAGATCGAGGAACTTGCGGCTGTAACTTTGTGTGGCGGAGCGGTGGAAGTCGAAGTAATCCATATTTAAGCGAAAGGCGCCGCTCGTTTCGTCCAGCGAGACGACTCGGCTGATCTTGTCCATGTAGCGCGGCGTTCCGTATGGGCTCATGCCCATGACTTTGTATTCGCCATTGTTGACGCGGAAGCCCAGCCAGGCGGTGAATGTGGAATAGAGCAGCCCCAAGGAATGCGGAAAGCGCTGCTCCTCAAAGAGCTCGATTGACGCAGGTCCGTCTACGGGCTCGCCGAGTGAACTGTTGCCCACGCCCAGGGTTGTGGTTGTCCATTCGCCGACGCCGTCAACGGTGAGAATGGCGGCGTCCTTAAAAGGGCTGGCGTAAAAGGCGCTGGCGGCGTGGCTCATATGGTGGTCGCAGAATAGGATCTTGTCATAAGGCAGGCCAATGCCCCTGGCGACGTGGCTGCGCGCCCAGAGCTTGTCGCTAAGCCAGGTCATCATTGCTTCCCGCCAAAAGCCGGCCGAGCGGGGAAAAGTATTAAGCGCAGTCTGCAGTATGCGCTCAAATTTGAGCAGCGGCTTTTCGTAGAAGACCACATAGTCCAGATCACGGGCTGTGATTCCCGCCTGCTCAAGGCAAAACTCGGCGGCAAGTTTCGGGAAAGCGCTGTCGTGTTTCTTGCGCGAAAACCGCTCCTCCATGGCCGCGGCGACCAGCTCCCCGTCTCGTATCAAGGCGGCGGCCGAATCGTGATAGAAGGCCGAAATACCGAGTATGTGCATGCTTATCCTTGCTCTTTGGCGGATTTCATGTCCGCTGGCACGGCCTCACGCTTGAGCCAGACGACCTCAAGTGACTTTCTTTTGAGCAGGGGATCCATGAATAAAGCGGACAACAAGCCGAAAGGCGCCATAACTGTGCAGTAAAAGAGCGTCGCGATGAAGCGGCCATTGATGTCGGCAACCACGGCCGAGTTTATGCTAAAGCGCTCCCAGGCGATTTCTCGAATGCGTTTCAAATCAGGCTCTCTTTATGACCATGCCACGGCGCAAGCAAATCACATATCAAGGGTAGACTGATTCAGAAAGTCGAGCAAGGCGATTCGCGCAATATCGTGACCCGCTTGATTCCAATGCGTATCGGCAAAAAAGTAGGGTTGCTCGCCCTTGCTGATGGCGCTGCTTAGCGCCGGAGTCAAGTCTAGAAATCCGATTTCCAATTCAGTCGCCAGCTCGGCAATGAGATTGCGCTGCGCGGGCAGATTGGCGCTGACGCTGGCGGCTGAGTCTAATTCGTCGTTGCCGGCAAGTATCGCTGCCTGGCTGTCGGCGGACAGGAGCTCCCAGTACAATTCGGCCTTCTGAGGTATATACATCAAAATCAACCGCGAGCCTCGCGCTTGAAGCGCCGCCGCCATAGAGCCGATGGCCTCGCGCGTGATCCGAACCATCTCGCTCTCTCGCAGCGCCTGGCTGTTCAGCGCGAATGTCGACAGGAAGGTCTCGTAAAAGGCGAGCGGCGTCGGCGGCTTGGTGCGCGCTGTCTGCGGAAACTTGCACGGCGCCTCGGGATCCTGCAACAGGCTGCTGCGGACCACATAGGCGATGTTAAACAGCAGCGAATAGTTAAGCGGATGGATGTTCGCCTGCGCGCCGCCGGCGCTGCTCTGGGCTTCCTGAGACTGTCTGTAGAAAGTCAGGCTGTCCTGCAGATCGTTGCCGGCGAAGAACGCGAGGATGACGATGTCGGGGTGGCGTGGCAGCGCGTAGGCCTCAAATAGCCGCTGCTGTTGCAGGCTGCCGCTGCCCGGCAAGCCGATAACCAGCATCGAATCCGAGATATCGCGCCAGTATGGTGTGACGATGGCTTCAGCCGCGGTAAATGAATCGCCGATAACCGCGATCTTTAGCTTGTCGGGCCAGGGTTCGGGATTGCGGAATCCATGCGCATCCCGTTGAAAAGATACCCGGTAGGAATTGAACGGAGGCGCGTTATCCGGCGATAAACAGGTCAGCTTGTAGAGGTCTCCGCTTGAGCTCGAGATTTCATATTCGACGCGCTCGCCGGCTGGATACTCTTGCGCGCCATGCGCGGTATCGAGTTGAAATCCCATGCGGGCGCGAAATTGCGGCATTTGCTCGATGACAGCCCGGGGCAGATACGGGAAGGCAAGCTGCATTACCAGTTCAAGCATTGACAAGGTCAGCAGGGCGAGTATGGCTGCTCGCATGAGTACGGATTTGAACGTTGTCAATCGCAGTATCCCGTGTCTGTCCCGTTTAGCGGATCGCGTCGCCGGGTGGTCGCGGCGCCTCGGGTCATAATATCATGCCGGTATCGAAGTGTTGAGGTCGGCTCAATTGACTGAGAAGTTGCCGATGTTAAAGTCCGGCCCGGGTGGTGACATACGAACCTTCAAGAGCAGCGTCTCCAACCGGTAGATGTCCACCAGAGTCGTCAGCAGATAAGACAAACTGTCGATTGACAACAGCGCCTGCTTCTGCAAATTATCCGCTTGCAACAATATGGACCCGATCTGCGCGAGCGCCCGGGGCTGTCGCGGCAGCTGCTCGGGATCAAAATGTGAATCGGAGGCGGCCGCCAGTATATCGAGGTAGCTCAGCAGCATGGGGCGCAGGACCTTGCTGGTCGCCTTGATGAGGTCAGGGCGATCTTCTGCTGGCGAGAAGTAATCAATGTCGCCGACCAAGAACGGTCTGCTACGGTCGATTGCTTTGATTCGAAAGCGACGATGCCCGGTCGCGACGATGTTCAGCCGTCCCTGCGGCAAGCGTTGCGCTTCGCCGACTTGCGCGGTGCAGCCCACGTCAAAGGGCGCAATATCATGGTTCCCGACCTCGGCGCCTTGCCGTATCAGCACGACGCCAAAGGGTTCATTGCGGTCAATACACTGGTTGATCAGCGTTTTGTAGCGCGCTTCAAATATGTGGAGCTTGAGCTGCATCCCGGGGAAGAGCACCGTATTGAGTGGAAACAAAGGCAGGAAACTCATATCTCAGCGAAATTAATCTGAGCCATAGCGCTTCGAGTACTTGATTGTATCGCTTTTATTGCCTGTCAGCCTGCAACGGATAGCTGGCCAGATGGTTCGCTGGGTAATTTGCCTTAGCTCTTGCTGGCATGCTCGTCAAAGAGCACCCGGCGCAGCACTTTACCAATGAAGGAACGCGGCAGCGTTTGGCGAAATTCGATCTCCCGGGGCACGGCGTAGGCTTCGAGCCGGCGGCGGCACAGCGCCAGCAATTCTTCCTGCGAAAGACGGCTATCGGGCCGCGGGACCACAAAAGCCTTGATTCGCTGTTGCCCGTCTTCGTGGCCAACGCCGACGACTGCCGCCTCCAGCACCTTGTTGTGTTCGTAGAGCACTTCTTCCACGTCGCGCGGATACACACTGTAGTCGCCGGTAAAGATCGTATCTCGTTTGCGGCTGATGATCTTGAAATAGCCGTCGTCATCCATGACGGCCACGTCGCCGGTGTGCAGCCAGCCGTCCCTGACGATCGATTCTTCGCCGTTGTCCCCGCGCCAGTAGCCCTGCATGACTTGGGGACCGCGCACCAACATTTCGCCGACCTGGCCCGCGGGCAGGTCTTGCCCGGTTAAGAGGTCAATGATCTTGGCGTCGGTGTTGGGCAACGGTACGCCGATGGAGCCGACTTTGCGCAGACCATAGAGAGGATTGGAATGCGTTACCGGGCTCGCCTCAGTCAGTCCGTAGCCTTCCACCAGCCGTCCCCGCGTCAATTTCTCGAAGGCTTCCTGCACTTCAACCGGCAAGGGCGCTGCGCCGCTGATGCAGGCTTTTATCGATGACAGCCCATAGCTGCGCACATCTTTGGCTTGATTGATAAGCGTGAACATGGAAGGAACGCCGGGGAAAAGCGTCGGCTTGTAGCGGCGGATCTGCTCCAGCACCTGCTTGAGTTCAAAGACCGAGATGATGACTATTTTCGCCGCGATCAGTATCGGCAGGTTCATGGCGGCGGTCATGCCGTAACTATGCTCAAAAGGCACGACGGCCAATACAACTTCTTTGCCGTATACGATTTCCTTCATCCAGTGCCGGGTCTGCAGCGCATTGGCCACCAGATTGCGATGGCTGAGGCAGACCCCGCGCGGACGACCGGTTGTGCCGCTGGTGTAGGCGATGACAGCCAGGTCATTCGGCCTTACCTCAACGCTCGGCGGATAGGCGGGCTGATCCGCCATAATTTCCGACATAAAGCGCCCGATTTGGCGCGCCAGTTTTTCGTCCTCGGCGCTAGGGTGCTTGTGCCTGCCGAAAGCCGAATCGCTGCTGGTCGTCACATGCTTGCCTATCCCGGAAAAGACCAGCGTCTCGACGCCAGCCGATTCTTGCAGCAGTTGCGCCAGTTCGCTGAAGGCGCTGAGCGTGATGAGTATTTTGGCTGCCGTTTCCTGTGCGTGGCTGACGATCAGCTCGGCATTGGCGTCGGGATTGGACAAAACGACCACCGCGCCAAGCTTTAGAATGGCGTAGTAGGCGATGATGAACTGGGGCGTATTCGGCAGCACGATCTGTACGCGGTCGCCAGCTTTCACGCCGAGGCCGCGCAAAGCCCAGGCGAATTGATTGGCTCTCGCTTCCAGTTGCCGGTAGGTCAGGGTTTTTCCGTAGAAGACGGTGGCGATGCGCCGGGGGACCCAGTCAGCGGCGCTCTCCAGAAAGCGAAACAGAGGCTGATGCGGGATGGGAATCGTATGGGCGGTGTCTGTGTCGTAATGTCCCAGCCACGGGCGCCCCTTGGACAGCGCGTCAACCGCCGAGATTGATCGCCAGGAAGAGCGCTTCGACATGTCGATGAAGCGTTCGATGGCGCGATTGACCGCCTCGTGGCGTTCAAGTTGCACCTTGTGTTTGGCCGAGCCTACGTCTTCCACCACTGCTCCAGGAATCAGCCTGGCGACATCGTCGTAGACATAGCGCGGGAAATAGTTGTCGCGCTCGCCGGTGACCACCAGCGTATCCAATCTGATGTTTCGCAGCAGCGACCAAGCCTGCCAGCCATGCATGCTATGCAAGAACATACTCTTGAGCGCGTGATACTCGGCATCCCATCTGCGGCGATAGCGCCAGAAGGGCAGCGCGACGCGCACCGGTATTCTAAAGAGCAGTGACGCCAGCCTGGGCAGAGGATACTCGCCGGCGCTAGCGACCAGAATCAATTTCTCGACGCGCTCCGGATAAGCGTTGGCGAATTCAATGCATACAGCGCCGCCAAATGAATGACCGGCTAGGATGATTTTTTCTGGAGCGTTGGCGGCTTCAAGCACATCGCGCATGTCCTGCACCAGTTCCGGCATAGCGTAACGGCTGTGGGGCGCGTCGCTTTGCCCGTGGCCGCGCAGATCCGGCGCCAGCACACGGTATTCGCTGGCGAAATGCGCTAACTGGCGCTCCCAGGATTCGGCCACGCCGGCGAATCCATGTTGAAATAGAATCGTGGTTTCGATGCCCTGCGGGTGCAAGTCGATGACGCTCAGGTGTTGGCCCTGATAATCCCGTATCGGCACTTTAACCCGGTACAAGTCGAAATCCAGTAAAAATACGGAACGCTTAAGCCCGCGAATTCGTTTTTTCATAAGCGACTTTCGTGACTCCGCCTGCGATCAAAGGTCGCGTTAGCGGCCGCCAATCTGAATCCGCCTCATTATATCTGACTCGCTTGACAAGAGAAACGGCAGCGAATCTCGCCACTGGGCGCAATACTGAGTAAAATCATCGGCAGCCTTGGAAATTTTGGATGGGATAAATGCTATGCAATCAGCGCTGGTGACAACGGATTGGCTGGAAGCGCATTTGGATGACGAGAAGCTGCGAATCGTGGAGCTGCGCGGAAAAGTACTGCCGCCGACGGAACCGCCGCCGCACTACCTGACCGATGAAGCCGGCTATTTGGCCGCGCATATACCCAATGCCCAGTTCGTGGACTGGCAGGTTGACATCGTAGAACCGGGCTCGCCTTCCAATGATATTGCCTCGCCGGCGCGCTTCGCCGAGCTGATGTCGCGCCTGGGCATCAGCAATGAGCATCGGGTGATCGTGTATGACAATATCGCCAGCATGTTCGCCTGTCGTATGCGCTGGTGCCTGCGCTACTACGGGCATGACGATGTGAGCGTATTGGACGGCGGCTGGGCGCGCTGGCTAGCCGAGGGGCGCCCGGTTGCGTCCGCCGTTCCTCAATTTGAGCGCGCGACCTTTGTCACGCGGGAAAGACCCGAGCTGCAAGCGACAGCGGAAGAGATTCTGGCCGGGCTGGCGCAGGGCAACATGCAATTGATTGATGTACGCTCGCCGGCCGAGTATGCCGGCGAGTCCTCCCGGATAGACGTCGCCGGGCATATCCCGACTGCGATTAACGTCCCGTGGAGCGCGATGGTTACCGAGGATATGAGAGCCAAGCCCGCCGCTGATATACGCAAGCGCCTGCTAGGCATGGGCATTGACCTTGAGGCCGAGGATACGGTGCTGTACTGCAATTCGGGCGTTTCGGCCACCTTCGGCATGCTGGCGATGGAAATCGCCGGCGCCAGCAACTTGCGCCTCTACGACGGCTCCTGGACGGAGTGGGGCGGCGATCCGGCGACGCCCAAAGCATCATCGGCCTAATCAAGAAGGCTTCCGGGGGACCGACAAGCGCATGTAAGAATTGCTTGTTACGATATGTCACAGATAGGGCAGACTTGGCCGCGCAATCTTAGCAATCACTTAGGAAAGTCGCCTGGCGTGGAAATCACAGCCTATACCGATGAGTCAGCTTTTGATGCTTTGCAGCGGGAGTGGCTTCCGCTTTTGCAAGGCGCGCCTGTGAATCATATCTTTTACACTTGGGAATGGCAGAAGACCTGGTGGGAGGCCTACTGTCCCGGCGCCTTGCGCATAATAGCATGTCATCTGGATGGGCAATTGGTCGGCATCGCGCCGCTGTTCTTGACCGAATCAGAAGGCAGGCGCACCCTGCAGATCATCGGTTGCGTCGATGTGACGGATTACCTCGACCTAATCGTAGACCAAGAACACGCGACGGCGGTTTACAGCGCCATCGCTGACTATCTTGCCGCCGGGCGAGAAGACTTCGATGCGCTTGATTTTTGCAATATCCCCTTTGACTCGCCTACCCGGCAGATTCTGCCGCAGCTGTTGGAGGCGCGCGGCTTCACCACAGCTGTTGAGCAGCAAGAAGTCTGCCCAGTCATTGAATTGCCAGCGGACTGGGCCGGCTATCTCAGTATGCTCGACAAGAAGCAGCGGCATGAATTGAGGCGCAAGATCAGGCGCGCGCAGGGCGGCGAGAAGACGATCGACTGGTACATAGTTGATGGCCGGCATGACCTGGACGAGGAAGTCAGTCACTTTGTCCGGCTGATGGCCGCCAGCGACCCGGAGAAAGAAGCGTTCTTGCGCAACGACAAAAACCTGCGTTTCTTCCGCCAGATCGTGCCCTTGCTGCAGGATCGCGGCTGGCTGCAGTTGAAGTTTCTGACCGTCGGCGACGAACGCGCTGCCGCCTACATTAATTTTGTGTATGAAAATCGGGTCATGGTTTACAACTCAGGGCACGCGCGCCGGGACTATGCCGACCTCAGCCCGGGAATCGTCTTGCTGGCGTTCAGCATTCGGTACGCCATAGAGCAGGGTTACCAAGCCTACGATTTTCTGCGCGGTGATGAACCTTACAAATATCGTATGGGCGGCATCGACAGCCCGGTGATGAACATCCGAGCCTCTTGAGCGCGCCGGCGCCGATCGCGGAGTGACCTGACCATGCCCGTCAGCAGGATCGCGCTCATCTGTGTTCATGCCAGCCCGCTAACGCCGATGGGCGGCGCTAAAACGGGCGGAATGAACGTCTACATCCGCGAGTTGTCGCGCGAATTGGGCCGGCAGGGTCTTTATGTCGATATCTTCACCCGGCGTACGAATGCCTTTGAGCCGGAGATCGACAGGACCATCGCTGAAAATGTTTCTGTCATCAGCCTGAAGGTCGGCCCCCCGCTGCCCTGGACGCCTGAGCAGCATTACGAGCATCTGTCTGAATTTACGGCCGCGTTGATGGCTTTCGCCACTTTGCGCAGCTTGCGCTACGACATCGTCTACAGCCACTATTGGCTCAGCGGCTGGGTGGCGGCGAAGCTCAAAGAAGCCTGGGGCACTCGCTTTGTTCACATGTATCACACGCTGGGGCATATGAAGAAGCGCATCACGGCAAGCGCTGGCTATCAGCCCGACATCCGTATCCTGACCGAGATGCAAATTTTGCAATCGGCGGATCGTATCATCGCCGCGACTCCAGCCGAGCAGGCGCAGTTGCGCTGGCTGTATCGCGCCACCCGCCGGCAGATCGTGGTGATCCCGCCCGGCGTGAATGCCGGGCGTTTCCAAGGCGGAATGTCGGCGCGGGACGCTCGCGAGTCTTTAGCCTTAAAGCCGGACGGTCATATGCTGCTCTTCGTCGGCAGAATTGAGCCGCTCAAAGCTGTGGATACCATTCTGGAAGCGCTGCATGTCTTGCGGGAGCGGGAGCCGGCGCTGCTGCGGCGATTGCATTTTATGATAGTCGGCGGAGATCCGGAGAGCGGCGACGATCGCGAAATGAATCGTTTGCAGGCCCTGAGCGTCGAGCTGGGCATCAATCGCCTGGTGAGTTTCGTAGGCGCCAAGGAACAGTCGGAATTGCCCCGATATTATGCGGCGGCAACGGCCGTCATTATGCCTTCTGATTACGAGTCCTTTGGCATGGTGGCGCTGGAAGCCATGTCATCCGGCACTCCGGTGATCGCGTCCCAAGTGGGTGGCTTGCAATTTCTTGTGCGGGATCAGGAGACGGGTTTTCACATTCCAGCGCGCGAGCCAATCTCGCTGGCGGATTGCATTATCCAATTGCTCAAAGATCCGTCCAAGGCGGCTTCTATGGGCTTGAGCGCCTCGCGCATTGCCAAGACCTACGCCTGGTCGGAGATCGCGCGCCGGCTGCTGCGTGTATTTGACGAGGTGGCGGATCAGGCGCTGAAAAACGCCTAGCCGCCGTAAGAATTGGGCACGTCGGCGACTTTGGCTTCTATGTAGGGCGCCTCGAGCATATATTCCAGCGCCTCGTCTTCCGCGAGGATGGTCTGGCCCTTGTGGTATAGCGTGTCGTTGAAGCCGTCGTAGCGGTAGCGGCGGTTGACCCAGCCGTGCAAATTGTGTTGCAACAAGACATGAAACTGGATTGCTTCGTCTTCCGCGAAGACATCTTCGCGCAAGAGCCAAACCGGCGCGTACTGTTCCAAATGAGGGCGCGACTTTTGATCGCGCAGCTTCTTGAGTTCTTCAACTGTGGTCATCGTCTTCCCCGTCACGATTGCCCGTCGTCTGCGACTGCCGCATTGTAGCCTCGCGACGCCCGGTTCACAAGGCGCGCTGCGCGGTGGTTTGCGCTTGCGTTCTTCGTGATTATATGCGGAGCAATCGCACCAGAATCATAAACGCCGCGTCAATCAAGCAAAATATGGTAGCGACCCGTGGATCGTCCACGCAAATTAGCAGAATGTTGTGGGCGTTTCGGCGCTGCGCGTAGACACAGCAGGTCAAACGCCCTGCATAACCAACTTTATTTGGGAGTTTGGGTAAATTCTCGGTGTCCTCGGTGTCCTCGGTGGTAAAAATAATCTGGCGCGATTGGTCTGGATTATATGAGCATCCACTTCCAAAACGCGAATCTTTGCGTAAACTAGGCGGCTCATAGCGAATGATAGTGTGGGGCGATGCGATGGATGCGGCGGAAGTGAAGAAAGTAGTGCTGGCGTATAGCGGCGGGCTTGATACCTCGGTGATCGTGCCCTGGCTGAAGAACAACTACGGCTGTGAGGTCATCTGCTTCTGCGCTGACCTGGGGCAGGAGGAAGAGCTTGACGGCTTGGAAGAAAAAGCCATAGCCTCAGGCGCGTCCAAGCTGTATGTGCGGGACTTGCGCGAAGAATTCCTGACCGACTTCGTATTCCCGACCTTGCGCGCCGGCGCGGTCTACGAGCGGGAATATCTGCTGGGCACATCGTTCGCGCGCCCGCTGATCGCCAAGCACATGGTCGAAATCGCGGCGCAGGAAAAGGCCGATGCCGTTGCCCATGGCTGCACGGGCAAGGGCAACGATCAAGTCCGATTTGAAGTATCGACCATGGCTTTGAATCCCAAGCTGAAGACGATTGCTCCCTGGCGAGAATGGGATATCCGGGGTCGAGAAGACGCGCTGGCCTATGCCGAAGAATTTCGGGTGCCGGTGTCACACACCGAGAAAGATATCTATAGCCGGGATCGCAATATCTTTCATCTCTCACACGAAGGCGGCCTGCTGGAGAACCCCTGGAACGAGCCCGAAAATATGATGTATCAATTGACCAATGCCCCGGAAGAGGCGCCGGATGAAGGGGAATACATCGACATCGGATTTCAGCGCGGCAACCCGGTCAGCCTTAATGGCGCAGCCATGAGCGCGGTAGCGTTGTTTGAAGCGCTCAACAAGATAGGCGGACGCCACGGCATCGGACGCACCGATATCGTGGAAAACCGCCTGGTCGGTATGAAGAGCCGCGGCGTATACGAGACGCCGGCCGGCGCCATCGCGCATCGCGCGCATCAGCTGCTGGAGAGCATTTGCCTCGACAAGCATACCATGCAGTATAAGGACATGGTCGCGCCCAAGTATGCTGAACTCGTCTACAATGGCATGTGGTACAGCAAGCTGCGCGAAGCGCTGGACGGCTTTGTGGCCGTGACGCAAGCGAACGTAACCGGCACGGTGCGGCTTAAGCTCTACAAGGGCAATATCATCGTGGCCGGTCGCAAGAGCCCCTACAGTCTGTACCGGGAAGATTACGCCTCCTTCGGCGAAGAGGACGTCTACAATCAGCAAGACGCGCACGGATTTATTCAGCTCTTCGGCTTGCCAATAAAAGTCGAGGCGATGCTGGAAGTTGAAGGCGGCGCGCTGACTGATTACACCCGTCCCGATTACAGCCGCTTCAAGCGCGACTGAGGACGGTAAGCGAGGACAAACGCATGAGCCTTTGGGGCGGGCGATTCAGCCAGACGAGCGCCGACGACCTGCGCGCGCTGAATGACAGCATCGAATTTGATCAGGCGCTTTGTGCCGAAGACATAGAGGGCAGCATTGTCTACGCCCGCGCATTAGCCGATGCCGATGTCATCACCCAGGCGGAGGCGGAAAGCATTATCGGCGGACTGCAGCAAGTCATGCGGGAATTCGATACGGAGGCCTTTGAATTCGCCGAGGGCGATGAAGATATACACACCGCGGTTGAGCGGCGGCTGACTGAACTCATTGGCGATGTCGGCGGCAAGCTGCATACCGGACGCAGCCGCAACGACCAGGTGGCGACAGACTTCCGGCTGTGGTCCATGCGCGCGGCGGAACATCTGGCCGGCGAGCTGCGGCAGTTGCAGACCGCGCTAATAAGCGTGGCGGAAACGCATTGCGACACCGTCTTGCCGGGTTACACGCACCTGCAGCCGGCCCAGCCGATCAGTGTTGCCCACTGGTTAATGAGTTTCTTCTGGATGCTGGAGCGAGATCAACATCGGTTGCGCTCGGCGCGAGAACGCATGGCGGAATGTCCGCTGGGCTCCGGCGCGCTGGCGGGTAATCCCTTCCCCATCGATCGCCGGCAGATAGCCGCTGACCTGGGTTTTGAGCGACCCAGCGAAAATAGTCTGGACGCCGTCAGCGACCGTGATTTTGTCGCAGATCTGCTCTACGCGGTTTCGCTTTGCGCGGTCCACCTAAGTCGGCTGGCTGAGGACATCCTGATATATTCCAATCCGGCCTTCGGCTTTATCACGCTGGATGATCGCTACAGCACCGGCTCCAGTTTAATGCCGCAGAAGCGCAACGCCGACCCGATGGAATTGATGCGCGGCAAAACGGGACGATTGATTGGCAACCTGGCTGGTTTTCTTTCAACGCTAAAAGGCCTGCCCAGCGGCTACAACAAAGATCTGCAGGAAGACAAAGAAGCCCTCTTCGATTCGCTAGAGACGATGTTTCTTCTGCTGCCGGTGATTACCGCCAGCGTCTCCAGCCTGATGATCAACGCCAAAGCTATGTCTGAGGCGCTCAGCGAAGACCTGCTGGCGACAGATCTGGCGGATTATCTAGTTAAGAAGGGGCTGCCCTTTCGACAGGCGCATCATGCCGTGGGCGCTATCGTAAGTCTGGCGGCGGAGCGAGGTAGCGAGCTTTCCGATTTGGACATAGAGACGTTGCAAGGAGTCAGCGGTTATTTTGCTGATGATGTCGCGGGGGTCTTTGATTTTAGCCGCTCCCTGGCGCAGCGCAGCTCCTTCGGCGGTACATCAGCCGCGGCCGTCAAGCTGCAAATCGAGCGCGCTAAAGCAACGCTCGCGCGGTAATTGTGCACTATTTATAGAGGTAATTCAGTATAATGTATGAAAGTTTTGTTAAGATATGCCCTGATTGTTGCCGCTTACTTGACAGTCGCAGCATTATTCGCTAGTCTCCTCACGCTATATTGCAGTTATCGAGGGGTGTTGTGCGTAGCAGTTCCAGCAAATTGAACGTGATTCTTGTCCTTGTCATTGTCCTCGGGATTATCGGTGGGCTGTAACGGCTTGGGCGGCGAATGCGCGTGAGAAAAGCAATCGAGAGCCTCCCAAGCCAAGGGGGGCTTTTTAGTTTACAGGACATGGATGGAAACGAGGGCGAATAAATGACGGCAGAATGGATTTGGCGCAATGGCGAATTTGTACGCTGGGAGGACGCTACGGTACACGTCAGCGCCCATGCGCTCCACTACGGGTCCAGCGTGTTTGAGGGAATCCGCGCCTACGATACGCCGAAGGGCGCCGCTATTTTCCGCCTGCGGGAGCACACGGAACGCTTAATGCAGGGCGCCCGCGTCATGCGCATTGAGCATGACTACGATCCGGAGTCTTTGGACGCCGCCATCATCGAGACGGTGCGCCGCAACGGGCACGCTTCCTGTTACATCCGCCCCATTATCTTCCGCGGTTCCGGCGCGCTCGGCCTGGAAGGACGCGGCCGCACGACGACCGAGACGGTGATTTTCACCATGGAGTGGGGGCGCTATCTCGGCGCGGAAGCCATCGAGCAAGGCGTTGATGTCCAGATTAGCTCATTCCGGCGTATGGCGCCCGATACGCATATGGCGCTGGTGAAGGCCGGCGGCAATTACGTCAACAGCCAATTCGTGAGCATGGAAGCGCATGACAATGGCTTCCAGGAGGGCATCGCCCTGGATGTCAACGGCTATGTCAGCGAGGGCGCCGGCGAAAATATCTTTGTCATCATGGATGGCCTTGTGTACACGCCCGGCGCCTGGTCATCGATCTTGATGGGCATTACGCGCGAAAGCGCCTTGACCATCTTGGCCGATCAGGGGCTTGAGGTGCGCTTCCAACCGGTGGCGCGGGAGATGCTGTATATGGCGGACGAAATTTTCTTCACCGGCACCGCGGCTGAGGTCACGCCTGTGAAATCAGTCGATCGCATTCCCATCGGCTGCGGCGGTCGCGGACCCATTACAGAAGCGGTCCAGCGGGAATTCTTCGCCATCACGGCTGGGGAAGCGCCGGATAAATACAATTGGTTAACACGCGTAAATTCCTAGCTGGATTTGAGTGGACGCGCGAAAGAGCCGGGAGGCGATGATGAAACTCAAGGGTTCGGAAATCATCATGGAATGCCTGTTGCGGGAAGGCGTCGATGTCATGTTTGGCTATCCGGGCGGCGCCATCCTGCCGACCTACGATGCCATGGCCAAGTATGACGACCGCATTCATCACGTCCTTGTACGCCATGAGCAGGGCGCTTCCCACATGGCCGACGGCTATGCCCGCGCTACCGGCAAGGTCGGCGTCTGCATCGCGACCAGCGGTCCTGGCGCCACCAACCTGGTGACGGGCCTGGCGACAGCGATGATGGATTCATCCGCCATCGTGGCCATCACCGGCCAGGTGCCTATTCCGGCTATCGGCTCCGACGCCTTTCAGGAGACTGATGTCACCGGCGTCACGCTGCCTATCACCAAGCACAATTACCTGGTCACCGATGTCAACGAGCTGGCTTATACCATAAAGGAAGCCTTTTACATCGCGCGTACCGGGCGGCCCGGTCCAGTATTGGTCGATGTGCCCAAAGATGTTCAGAACGCCGAAATCGAATTTGTGTATCCCGACGCGGATGTCATGCTGCCCGGCTACCATCCGCCGTCAGAAGCTCGGTCGCACGAAATTGATGGCGCCTTGCGGCTCATCAACGAGGCCGAGCGCCCCATTATTTTGGCCGGGCACGGCATCACCATGTCCGGCGCGATGAACGAAGTGCGTGAGCTGGCGGAGCGCGCGCAGATTCCGGTTGCGCTTACGCTGCTGGGCAAGGGCGCGCTGCCGGAAGAGCACCCGCTGGTAATCGGCATGATGGGCATGCACGGCGAAGCATCCGCCAACCTGGCTATACAAGAGGCTGATCTCTTGATCGCGCTGGGGATGCGCTTCGACGACCGCGTAACCGGCAACTTGAAGACCTATGCTCGGAACGCGCGCAAGATCCACATCGACATTGACCGCTCGGAAATCAACAAGAATGTAAAAGCTGATGTCGGTATCGCCGGCGACCTGAAGGCGGTACTGACGCAGTTGCTGCCCAAACTGCCCCAGAAGTCCCACCCGGACTGGATTCGGCGGATCCGCGATTGGCTGGAAGATTCCAGCGAGCGCGACATCCTGAATTACGAGACGCCGGGAAAACTGATGACGGCGCAGGTGATCAACGACATCTGGCGCTTGACCGGCGGCAATGCCATCACCGTGACTGATGTGGGGCAGCATCAAATGCTGGAAGCGCAGTACTACCCGCATCAGCGCCCGGCGACCTTGCTGACCAGCGGCGGATTAGGCACGATGGGCTTTGGCTTTCCCGCGGCCATCGGCGCCAAATTCGGCCAGCCCGATGAAGAAATCTGGGCTATCGTCGGCGACGGCGGCTTTCAGATGACCTTGTGCGAAATGGCGACCGCCAGGCAAGAAAACATCAATGTCAATATCGCCATCATCAACAACCACTTTCTGGGCATGGTGCGGCAATGGCAGGAGCTCTTCTTCGAGAAGCGCTATCAGGCGACCCCGATGGTGAACCCGGATTTCTGTAAATTGGCCGATGCCTACGACATCCCCAATCGCCGGGTAAGCAGGCGCGATGAAGTCGAAAAGGCCGTCGACTTCGCCCGCGGCATCGACGGCCCGACGCTGATCGAATTCGTGGTCGAGAAAGAAGAAATGGTCTACCCGATGGTGCCTGCCGGCGCGGACCTGCACGATATGAAACGCCGGCCCAAACCAGGAGAAGCATGATGGCTGAAGCAAGCTCTGAAAACAAAATGACCGTTGTGGCGCTGGTCGAGAATGAGCCAGGCGTTCTAAACCGAATCGCGAGCATGTTCCGCCGCCGCGCCTTCAATATCGATAGCCTGACCGTCGGCCGGACGCATCGCCCGCATATCTCGCGCATGACCATTCGCGTTGTGGCGGGACCCGAATACGCCATGAAGATCGCCGCCAACTTGCAGAAGCTGGTCAACGTCATTGATGTGCGCGTACTAGACAACGAGCCGCATATTGAGCGCGACCTGGCTCTGATCAAGGTGCGCAATGACGATGCCGATTCGCGCAACACCATCACCGAGATCTGCGACCGCTATCCAGCGCGCATCGTAGACGTGGGACCCGAGGTCGCCATCATCGAAATGGTGGGCACGGAAGCCATACTCGAAGCCTTTATTGAAGAAGTAAAGCCGACCGGCATCGTCGAGATGATTCGCACCGGCGTGGTGTCTATGGGGCGGGGTACCCGCATTCATGATACGACCTTAATCAACCGGCGCAAATTGATCGAGGCGGCGTCCAGGGCGCGCCAGGGCAACGGGCGTATCGTCTAAAGCGATTTCGGCGCCTTGAAAATATCCATTCACTCAATTCAGGAGAGGTAAGCTAGATGGCGACACTCTATTACGACCAAGACGCGGACTTGTCACTGCTCGACGGCAAGACCATTGCGGTAATCGGATATGGCAGCCAGGGCCATGCTCATGCGCTCAATGCGCGCGACAGCGGCCAACATGTGATTATCGGCCTGCATGAAGGCAGCAAGAGCAAAGCCAAAGCCGAGGCCGACGGCTTGGCAGTTTACACAGTCGCCGATGCGACCCGGCAAGCCGACATCGTGATGGTGCTTATTCCGGATACGCGGCAGGGCGCGGTCTACGACGAGCATATCGCGCCCAACTTGAAACCCGGCGCCATGCTTATGTTTGCCCATGGCTTCAACATTCACTTCAAAGAGATTGTGCCGCCGGCCACGGTCGATGTCGCCATGATCGCGCCCAAAGCGCCGGGCCACCGTGTGCGCGAAGTCTTCATTGAAGACGCCGGAACGCCGGGGCTAATCGCCATCGAGCAAGACGCCAGCGGCCAGGCAACCGCCCATGCGCTGGCTTACGCCAAAGCCATCGGCTGTACGCGCGCCGGCGTTATCGAGACGACCTTCAAAGAAGAGACCGAGACCGATCTCTTTGGCGAGCAGGTAGTGCTCTGCGGCGGGGTTACTGCGCTGATTCGCGCCAGCTTCGAAACGCTCGTCAAAGCCGGTTACCAGCCGGAAATCGCCTACTTCGAATGCCTGCACGAATTGAAGTTGATCGTCGATCTGCTCTACGAAGGCGGGCTGAGTTATATGTGGTACAGCGTCAGCAATACGGCCGAGCAGGGCGGGTACGTCACCGGCGATCAATTCGAGGAGTCGGTGAAAGAAGAGATGGCGGGTGTTTTGCAGCGCATTCAAAATGGCGAGTTCGCGCGTGACTGGATCGAAGAAAACAAGCAGGGCCGGCCCAATTTCAACGCTCGCCGACAGCGCGAGCACGACCTGCTGCTGGAGAAGGTCGGCGCGGATCTGCGACAGATGATGCCCTTCCTGGATGCCAAGAACATTAAACAGCAGGATTGATGAGCAAGCGTTCGCGCCATTGCCGCGCAAGACGAATCGAAGAAGGGAGGCGCCCGAATGGCTGAGGATGGTCTTACTGGCTTAAGCCGGCTGTACAGCTTTCCCGACCTGATTCGATTGAGTAAAGGGACACCGCCACATGGTAAAGCGAACCTACGACGATAATACGGTTATCATCTTCGATACCACGCTGCGCGACGGCGAACAGAGCCCAGGCGCGACCCTGTCCAGCGCCGAGAAGCTGGAAATCGCCCGGCAGCTCGCTCGTTTGGGCGTAGATGTCATCGAAGCCGGTTTCCCGGCGGCATCGCCTGATGATCTCAGAGCTGTGCAGCGCATCGCGCGTGAAATCGGGACGATCGATGGGCCTGCAATCGCAGGCTTGGCTCGCTCCGTCGAAAGCGACATTCTCAGGGCTTGGGACGGCGTCAAAGCAGCGGCCAAACCCCGTATCCACACCTTTCTCGGGACTTCACCGAGCCACCTGGCGATGTTGCGAATCGACAAGGAGCAGGGCCTGGATCTGATCCGCAGCGGCGTCACTTTGGCCAAGAGCCTCTGCGCTGATGTCGAATTCAGCCCCATGGACGCCGGCCGCACGGATACCGAATATCTGGTCCAGGCTTGCGCCGTGGCGGTGGAGTGCGGCGCGACCACGCTGAACATTCCGGATACGGTCGGCTATGTCATGCCCAGCGAATGGGCCGATACCCTGGAGATGCTGATCAACGAGACGCCGGGCGCCGGACCCGGCAGCGGCGTAATCTGGTCGGTGCACTGTCACAATGATCTGGGCCTGGCCACCGCCAATACGCTGGCCGGGCTCACCCGGGGTGTGCGCCAGGTGGAAGTGACCATCAACGGCATCGGTGAGCGCGCCGGCAATACCAGCCTGGAAGAAGTCGTGATGGCTATCCACACGCGCAAGAGCTTCTATGATTTGCGGACGAATATCGACTCGACGCAGATCATGAAGACCAGCCGGCTGGTGCGCAATTATATGGGCATGCCGGTTCAGCCAAACAAGGCGATCGTCGGCGCCAACGCCTTCGCGCATGAATCCGGAATACATCAGGACGGCGTACTCAAGAACGCCGAAACCTTCGAAATCATGACACCGGAAGACGTCGGCTTGACGCAGAGCAAGCTGGTCCTGGGCAAGCACAGCGGGCGTCACGCCCTGCGTGTGCGTCTGCGCGAGCTGGGCTACGAAGTCGAGGGCGATGAGTTGATGGATGTCTTCCGGCGCTTCAAAGAGCTGGCGGACTTGAAGAAATCAGTCACCGATGCCGATCTTGAAGCCCTGGTCGCTGATGAAGCCGCGCACAAACCCGAAGACCATTTTCGCCTGGTTGATATTCAGGTGGTATGCGGCACCATGGGCTTGCCCACAGCCACGGTGAAAATGTTGGACCAGGACGGTGAGGAAATTATCGTATCCGCGGTTGGCACTGGACCGGTTGACGCCTCGTACCGGGCGGTGGATCTGGTCATTGAGGCGCCGAATGAATTGCTGGAATTCAATGTCCACAGCGTCACCGAAGGCATCGACGCGCTGGGCGAAGTGACCGTGCGGATTTCGCCAATCGACAGCCCGCGCACCTTCGGGGGCTACGGCGCCGACAGCGATATCGTCGTATCCAGCGTCAAGGCCTACGTGGCGGCGCTCAATCGCATGATTTCCAGCCTGGGGCTGGGCGATATGGCGCCGGAAGGCGAGGCGGCTACCGTGGGACTAAGTGCTTCGTAAACGAAAACAACTGTGATGAGGTATAGCAAATGAGCCAAAATGGCAGGCCGCGTACGCTCTTCGAAAAAGTCTGGAATACCCATATCGTGCGCGAACAAAGCGCCGACGCGCCGGCGGTGCTTTACATTGACTTGCACCTGGTGCACGAGGTGACATCGCCTCAAGCCTTCTCGATGATTCGCGATCGTGGCTTAAAGGTGCGCCGTCCCGACCAAACCATCGGCACCATGGACCACAGTACGCCGACCACGCCCAGAAACGAGCTGGGCATCATCCCGGTCGCCGATGCCATGGCGGCTAAACAGCTTGACACTTTCACCAAAAACTGTGATGACTTTGGCATCCCTATGTACGCCCTGGGCGATGAGCATCAGGGCATCGTGCATGTGATTGGGCCCGAGCAGGGCTTGACCCAGCCGGGCATGACCATCGTCTGCGGCGACAGCCACACCAGCACTCATGGCGCGTTTGGCGCCCTGGCTTTTGGCATCGGCACCAGCGAGGTTGGGCATGTCCTGGCGACGCAGACGCTGCTGCAAAACCGGCCGCATACCATGGCGGTCAATGTGGAGGGCAAGCTTGGCGAAGGGGTCACAGCCAAGGACATCATCCTGGCGGTCATCGCGCGCATCGGCATCGGCGGCGGCACCGGACACGTCTTTGAGTACCGCGGCGAAGCCATCCGCAGTTTGAGCATGGAAGGGCGGATGACGGTCTGCAATATGTCGATTGAAGGCGGCGCGCGCGCCGGCATGGTGGCGCCGGATGATACCACTTTCGAGTACATTCAGGGGCGGCAGCACGCGCCGCAGGGCGCTGACTGGGATGCCGCCCTCGCGCGCTGGCGGCAATTGCCGACCGATGATGGCGCGGCCTTCGACCAGGAGATCAGCTTGCGCGCGGATGAGCTGATTCCGATGATTACCTACGGCACTAATCCAGGCATGGGCATGCCGATTGACGCGGCGGTGCCGGCGCCCGAAGACGAGCGCGACATCAACAGAAAAATTGCGCTGGAGAAGGCGCTGGCTTATATGGACCTGGCGCCAGGGCAGCAATTGCTGGGCAAAGCTATCGATGTCGTATTTATCGGCAGCTGCACCAATTCTCGCATCACGGATTTGCGGCAGGCGGCGCAGTTTATGCAGGGCCGCAAAGTGGCTGATTCCGTGCGCATGATGGTGGTGCCGGGTTCGCAGCAGGTGAAGCGACAGGCCGAAAACGAGGGCTTGCACGAGATATTCCGGGCGGCGGGCGCGGAATGGCGCGAGGCCGGCTGTTCGATGTGCATCGCCATGAACGGCGACCAACTGCAGCCCGGTCAATACGCCGTATCGACCAGTAATCGAAACTTTGAAGGCCGGCAAGGCAAGGGCGGCCGGACTTTTCTGGCCAGTCCGCTGACGGCCGCGGCATCGGCTGTTGCCGGTTCCGTGACCGATCCGCGCGCCATGCTGGCCGGCTTGAATTGAGGAGGGGCGCAGTGGAAAAAGTAAAGCGAATCAGCGGCAGCATCGTCTCCATGCCGGTCAACGATATCGACACCGACCAGATCATCCCGGCGCGCTTCCTGAAAGTGACTGACAAGCAGGGCTTGGGCAAAGCCGCCTTCTGCGATTGGCGCTACCTGGAAGACGGCGAGACGCCCAATCCCGAGTTTGTACTCAATCGGCCCGAATATCGCGGCGCCTCGGTTTTGATCGCGGGCAATAATTTCGGCTGCGGCAGTTCACGCGAGCATGCGCCCTGGGCGCTGCTTGGCGCTGGATTCAAAGCCGTAATCAGCACCGACTTCGCCGATATTTTTCGCAACAATGCGCTGAAGAACGGTTTGCTGCCGATTATCGTCGACGCAGACACCCAGCAGCAATTGTTCAGCCTGGCCGAGGAAGACCCCAGTACCAGCGTCTCCGTTGACGTCGACGCGCAGACCCTGACGCTGCCGGATGGGCGCGCCGTCAGTTTCCCGCTGGATGGCTTCGCCAAGTATTGTTTGCTCAACGGCGTCGATCAGCTTGGCTATTTGCTGGCGCTTGATGACGAGGTTAGCGCTTATGAATCCGGCCATCCACAGCGAGTTATGACCACTGCCTAGCGACCCAGGGTCAAAAAGACCCGGGAGGACCTGGATGCCGAGCCTGAAGGCCAAAGTCGCAATCTACGATACGACGCTGCGCGATGGCAGCCAGCGCGAAGGAATCTCCCTGTCGGTGGCCGACAAACTGCACATTACCCGCCTACTGGATGAACTGGGAGTCGACTACATCGAAGGCGGCTGGCCCGGCTCGAACCCCAAAGATGTGATGTACTTCGACCAGGTGCGGAATCTTGAGTTGAGACACTCCAAAATAGCCGCTTTCGGCTCGACGCGCCGCAAGGGTATCGCGCCGCAGGACGATCCCAATATTCGGGCGCTGGTCGAAGCCAACACGCCGGTTGTGACCGTGGTCGGCAAGACCTCTATGCTGCACGTCACCGATGTCTTGCGGACGACCGCCGCTGAAAACCTGAAGATGATTGAGGACAGCCTGGCTTACCTGAAGGCTCAAGGCAAGGAAGTCATCTACGATGCCGAGCACTTCTTCGACGGCGCCAAGCTGGACATGGAATACGGCTTTGATACGCTGGCGGCCGCGGCCGCCGGCGGCGCCGATGTCATCGCGCTCTGCGACACCAACGGCGGCTCCATGCCTTGGGAGGTCGCTGAGTTCGTCTTCAAGGCGCACGAGCTATTCCCCGAGACGCAGTTTGGCATTCACACGCATAACGACAGCGAGTTGGCTGTGGCGAATTCGCTGGCTGCGGTACGCGCCGGGGCGGCCCATGTCCAGGGCACGATCAACGGCTACGGCGAGCGCTGCGGCAACGCCAATCTTTGCAGCATCATTCCCGACCTTATCATCAAGATGGATATTCCCTGCTTGGCTGCTGACGGCAACCTGGCTACGCTGACTCACCTGTCGCGAGCCGTCGCCGAAATCGCGAATCTGGCGCCCGACACTCACTTGCCCTACGTCGGCAAGAGCGCCTTCGCGCACAAGGGCGGCATACATGTGGCGGCGATGCGGCGCAACGTCGACAGCTACCAGCACATTGAGCCGCGGCAAGTGGGCAACAAGACGCGCGTCCTGGTGTCGGACTTGTCGGGCCGCGGCAATCTGCTGAGCAAAGCGGAAGAATTGGGCTTGGATATCTCGACGGACGCGGCGGTCTCCGTGCTCAATGAAGTCAAAGAATTGGAGAGCGCCGGATTTTCCTTTGAAGGCGCGGAAGCCTCGGTAGCCGTTCGGCTGCATCGCGCCGCTCCCGCCTATGCGCCCTTGTTTCAATTGATCGACTTCACTGTCATCGTGGAGGACAGGCGCGGCAGAGGCCAACTGGCTGAGGCGATGGTCAAGCTGGATATCGACGGCGATGTCGTGCATACAGCGGCTGAGGGCAACGGTCCGGTTAATGCGCTGGACCTGGCTTTGCGCAAGGCGCTGCTGCCGAGGTATCCCGGGCTCAGGGATATACAGTTGGTCGATTACAAAGTCCGCATCCTCGACAGCGAACACGCTACCGGCGCAATGACGCGCGTCTTGATTGATTCGTACAACGGCAGAGAACGCTGGAGCACCGTCGGCGCCGGTACGGATATCATCTGCTCCAGCTGGCTGGCGCTGGTCGACAGTGTTGAATACGGCCTGTCGGTGGCCGAAGCCGGCGTAGCCCAACAGCCGGCGATCATAACCGAGTGACTTAGCGATTCGCGAGCTCAAGCGGCTCCGCCGCCGCTGCAAACATGGAGAGAGTCCAAATGAAAGCGACCATTGCAGTTCTGCCCGGCGACGGCATCGGGCCCGAAGTAGTGGCGAAGTCAACCGAGCTCTTGTCGGCCATTGCTGACAAGCACGGTCATGAATTCACATTTGTCGAGGGTTTGATCGGCGGCATCGCCATTGACGAGCGCGGCGACCCGCTGCCCGCCGAGACCGTCGCAATCTGCGAAAAGGCCGACGCCATTCTGCTCGGCGCCGTTGGGGGACCCAAATGGTCCGACCCGACAGCGACCGTGCAGCCCGAGCGGGGTTTGCTGGGACTGCGGCAGCACTTCGGGCTATTCGCCAATTTGCGGCCGGTGAAGACCTATCCGGCTTTGGTTGAGCATGCGCCGCTGCGCGCCGAATTGCTGCAAGATGTCGATATTCTCTTCGTGCGTGAGTTGGTCAGCGGCATCTATTTCGGCGATAGACAAGAACAAGGCGATGGCGACTCGGCTTTCGATACGATGACTTACCAGCGCGCGGAAGTCGAGCAAGTCGCCAATGTTGCCTTCCGCGCCGCTCAAGGCCGCCGCAAAAAATTGTGCTCGGTAGATAAAGCCAATGTCCTGGCGAGCATGCGCTTGTGGCGGCGCGCGGTAGTCGATGTGCGCGCCGAATACGACGATGTGGAGCTGGAGCACTTGCTGGTGGACGCCGCCACCATGCACCTGCTGACGCGTCCTAACAGCTTTGATGTGATCCTGGCGGGAAATATGTTTGGGGACATCTTGAGCGACGAGGCCTCAGTTTTAGCCGGCAGCCTGGGCATGCTGCCATCGGCTTCCTTGCGAGCCGATCAATTTGGGCTGTACGAACCGGTGCATGGCTCCGCGCCTGATATCGCGGGCCAAGGCAAAGCCAACCCCATCGGCATGTTTCTCAGCGCCGCCATGCTGCTGCGTTACAGCTTGCAGTTGGAGGCAGAAGCCGGCGCGATCGAATCCGCAATCGACGCCGCCCTGGATGCCGGCTTGCGGACGGCCGATATCGCCAGCCCAGGCGAGGCAAGCGTTACGACCGACGAATTTGCGGCCGCCGTGATTAGCTGCCTGTAAATTGTCGCTGGTTACTCGGCGGTTGCGCTGCGCCGCGGCCTTTACCAAAGCGATTGCGGCGCCAATTGAGCTTTAGCTTCAACGCGCGCGACATCGGCGCCTAACTCATTTAACAGTTCGTCGATTGCTTCATAGCCGCGATCAATCTGATAGACATTGTCGATGATGCTTTCGCCGTCGGCCGCCAGCGCGGCCAGCAGCACGGTCGCGCCCGAACGGATATTGTCAGCGCTTATGCTGGCGGCTTTCAGGCGCTCGACGCCCTTGATGATGCACACATTGCTTTGGCTGATAAGAATGTCAGCGCCCATCTGCAGCAGCGCCTCGACATAATCATAGCGGTTATCGAAGATGCGCTCGCGGATGTAGCTCGTGCCGTCCGCCAGCGCCGACAGCGCAGCCACGCAAGGTTGCAAGTCCGTTGGGAAGCCGGGGTAAGGGTGGGTCTGGATATTGATCGGATTCAAGCGCCGCCGCAGGGAGCGGCGCACACGGATCGAGCGCTGGCCCGAGCTGATGTCTACCCCCATTTGCTCCAGTTTTGCGCTGACTATGCGCAGATGCGACGGATCAACATTGCGCAGGGTGACATCGCCGCCAGCCATAGCGCAGGCCATCATCATGGTGCCGGCAACCAGCCGATCAGGCATGGGCCTGTATTCCACCGCTGTCAGCCGGCTGACGCCGTTGATGTAAAGCGTACTGGCGCCAAGGCCCCGAATATCAGCGCCCATCTTGTTGAGGAAGTTGCCGAAGTCGACTACTTCGGGTTCGACCGAAGCATTTTCGAGAATGGTCTGGCCCTCAGCCAATGAAGCCGCCAACATCAGGTTTTCAGTGCCGGTGTGGCTGGGCAGATCGAGATAGAGCAAGGCGCCCTTGAAGCGCCCGCCTTCGAGTTCAATAACGGTGCGGCCATCCTCGAAATACTCGACGTCCGCGCCCAGACGGGCGAAGCCGCGATGATGAAAATCGATTTTGCGAGTACCGATATCGCAACCGCCGCTGCCCGGCAATTCAACATAGCCAAGGCGGGCTTGCAAGGGCGCCAGGAACAAGACCGACCCGCGGAAGCGTCCGGCGATCTCTTCCGGCAAGATGCCGCTGCTGACCCCGGATGCATCAATGCGAACGGTCTTGGCCGGTTTGTCGTGATGGACGCTGGCGCCTATCGCGCGCAGCAATTCCAATGCTCGCTCAACATCTTCAATGTCGGGCACCTCATGTAGAACCGTCTCACCCTCGTCAACGACAATTGATGCCGCCAGCATAGCCAGAATCGCGTTTTTGGCGCGCTGCACCTCAATTTCGCCATTGAGCGGGCGCCCGCCCAAGACTCGAAAAGCTGTTTCATTCACCGTCGCTAGCGTCATGCTTCTTCGCCTGCATCCTTGAAAAGGAAGTCGCTGATATTGACTTCCAAGAATATCATAATTCTTAATTAGCGCGTGAGACAGACGGGCGATTTGCGATTCGGCGCCAGCTGTGATATAGTCCACGTTGATTAACAAAATTAACAATTGAAGAGTAAGTTTGCGCTTATCCAGAGGTGGTGGAGAGACCGACTCGGCGAAGCCACAGCAACCCCCAGATGGCAATGGGAAGGTGCTAATTTCGGCAGATATTCTGGAAGATGAGGGTAAACGCCTGAACCGCCCAAGAACATTTCGAGGCGGCAGGTCATTCCGTAGACTGTGCCTCAGTCACTTCTACTATAAAGTCTCGGAAGCCCAAACTGGCGTATTTTCAGCCGTTTGGGCTTTTTCTATTGGGGAGGAATCAAACATGAAAGCGAACGATAATCGGTTTAATCCCGGCCACAGCGGCGCCAGCACTCAATCAGTTCATGGCGGCTGCGCGCGGGACAAGGCCTTTCACTCGGTGACGACGCCCATTGTGCAATCCGCCACTTACACATTTAACAATACTGCCGAAGTGATCGACTTTCTGGACAAGAAAGTCTATGGCGGAGAGCTGGATCGCGAAGAATACGGGCGCTATGGCAACCCCACCACCTGGTCGCTGGAGAATCGAATTGCCGAGCTTGAAGGAGCCGAGGATGCCGTGGTCTACCCTTCGGGCATGTCGGCGGTGACGTCCTTGTTTCTGACCGTGCTGCGCCCCGGTACGCATATCGTCATGACCGACGACTGTTACCGCCGTACGCGCCAATTCTGCCAGACGACTCTGGATAAATTCGGCATCGACACCAGTATTGTGCCCATGGCGGATTACGATGCCCTGGAAGCGGCAATAATCCCGCGCAAGACGCGTTTCATCTTTACCGAGACGCCCACCAACCCCTACCTGCGCGTGGCCGACCTGCGGCGGCTGGTCGAGCTGGGCAAGCAATATCGGGTCATGACGCTGCTGGATACCACCTTCGCCACGCCCGTCAACCTGCGGCCGCTGGAGTACGGAGTCGATTTCGCAATGCACAGCGCCACCAAGTACATCGGCGGCCACAACGATGTCCTAGCCGGTGTGATCGCCGGCGATAAAGGCCGGATTAAGGCGCTCAAAGACGCGCGCGGAATCCTGGGCAATGTGGTGGATCCGCATCAGGCCTACTTGCTTGAGCGCGGGCTTAAGACTATGGCTTTGCGCGTGCGCCATCAGAACGCAAGCGGACTGGCGGTTGCGAGCTTCCTGGAGAGGCATCCGAAAATCGATCGCGTCTATTACCCGGGCCTGCCTTCGCATCCGGATCATGAGATTGCCGCGGCGCAGATGGCTGGTTACGGCGGCGTCGTCAGCTTTGAAGTCGCCGGCGATATGAAGACGACCAGCGACTTTATTGATAGACTGCGCATTCCCTATATTGCGCCCAGCCTGGGCGGCGCGGAAAGCCTGATTGAGCAGCCGGCTTACTTCAGCTACTACGATCTCAGCAGCGAGGAGAGGCAAGCGATTGGCATCAAAGACAATCTCGTTCGCTTCGCCCTCGGCATTGAGGATGCGGAAGACATCATCGCTGATCTGGACGCTTCGCTGCAGGCTGTGCCGGCGGCAGTTTCCGCTCGGCAAACAGGCTGATTACATCAAAGTTCGCTGCCAGCAATCAAGCCAGCAAACTGAGGATTTGGTCAATATCGTCGTCGGCCTGCAGAATCCGATTGCGAGCGCCGGGTGTAATGCCGGCGAGCTGATCGGCATGGTAGCCGATGGTGGCTTCCGGATCTTTTAGAATGTTGCCGGTGAGCACAGCCAGCACCGTGTCGCCGGGTTTGATGGCGCCGTTTGCAACCAGCTTCTTGACGCCCGCCACTGAACAGGCGGAGGCCGGTTCGCAGCCAATGCCAGCGCCGTCGACGACTGCTTTGGCATCCATGATCTGCTCGTCGCTGACTTCTTCCACCAGGCCATTGGTCCATTCCAGTGTGCGGATGGCTTTCTGCAGATTAACCGGATTGCCGATCTTGATGGCTGTGGCGATCGTCCGCGCGTTGACCGGCTCGAAGTTTCTGAAGCCGGCGCGAAAATGCCGGTAGAGCGGATTGGCGCCATCAGCCTGGATAATTGCCAGCCGCGGCATGCGGTCAATCAGGCCGACCTCAAGCATTTCCAGCAGCGCCTTGCCAAAGGCGGAACTGTTGCCGAGATTGCCGCCGGGCGCCACGATCCAGTCCGGCGCCTGCCAGCGCAGTTGCTGCAGCGCTTCAAACATGATCGACTTCTGCCCCTCAAGACGGAAGGGATTGATCGAATTCAAGACGTAAATGCCCAGGCGCTGCGACACTTGCTGGACCAGCTCCATATTGCGATCGAAGTCGGCTTTGATTTGAATGCAGGTCGCGCCATAGGCGATGCCTTGAGCGAGCTTGCCCATGGCGATTTGCTGGTCCTGCAGAAAGACGATGCCTTGTAGGCCGGCATAGGCCGCGTATGAGGCCATGGACGCCGAGGTGTTGCCCGTAGAGGCGCAAGCCACCCGCTGCATTCCGAGCGCCTTGGCTTGCGTGACGCCGGTCGTCATCCCGCGATCTTTGAAGGATCCGGTGGGGTTCTCGCCTTCGTGCTTCAAGAACAGATTCTCGACGCCGGCGAAAGCCGCCACGCGCGGCATCGCGTAGAGGTTGGTATTGCCCTCCATCCGGCTGACGATTCCGCTCGCGTCGATGCCGGGATAAACGAGTTCTTTATAGCGCCAAACGCCGCTGTTATAGGGCGCTGCGAATGCGCCCAAACGCCCGTCAAAGAGCTCGCGCGTGATTTTCAAGCCGCCGGCGTCGAAATCGTGCTTGACATCCAGCAAGCCCCCGCAAGCCTGGCAGGCATAGATGACGCTGTGGATTGGGTATTGTTGAGCGCAATCTATACATTGTAGTATGCTTGTCATTTGCTTAGCCTCGCTGGCGGAAAACTCCGCAAGGATAACGACCCTCCATGGCATTTTCCATAGCCGAAGCCTTCGCGCCGGCTACAGTCGCCAACCTGGGCGTCGGCTTTGATATTTTGGGGCTGGCGCTGCAAGGCATGGGCGACCGCGCCATCGTCGAATTTCAGGACGCGCCGGAAATCATCTTCAGCGAGATTCGCGGCGATGACGGCAAGCTGCCGCGCGACCCCGCGCTCAATATTGCCGCGGTGTCGGCCAGGGCGCTCCTGGACCATGTAGGCGAGGCGCGCGGATTAAGCATTCGCCTGTTCAAAGGCTTGCCGCTCTCCAGCGGATTGGGCAGCAGCGCCGCCAGCGCCGTCGTATCCGTTATCGCGCTCAACAAATTGCTGGGCGAACCGTTTACACGCGCGCAACTGCTGCCATTTTGCCTGGAGGGCGAGGCGCTGGTCAGCGGATACCACGCTGACAATGTCGCGCCCTGTCTGCTAGGCGGCATCATCTTGGTGGCGGGCACCACGGTCAATGCCATCCAGCCGCTGCCACTGCCCGATCAATTCCATCTGGCTCTGGTTACGCCGGATATAGCCGTTCCAACAGACAGCGCTCGCAAGATCTTGCCCAAGCACGTAACACTGAAGACGATGATTCACCAAACCGGCGCTGTCGCCAAGCTGGTGGACGCCTTGCACCGTGGTGACCTGGCGGCGCTGAGCCAGGCGATTGAGGGCGACCGCGTCGTTGAGCCGGCGCGGGCTTGCCTCATGCCCATGCACCGCGAGGCGCGCGCGGCCGCCAAGCAGGCCGGCGCGGCCGCGGTATTCATCGGCGGCGCCGGTCCGACGCTATGCGCCGTTTGCGAGAGCGCAGTCATTGCTGAAATGGCTGCCAGCGCCATGCAGGCGCAGTATCTGGCTGCGAACATTCCCTGTATGTCACAGGCGACTGGCGTCGATCAATGCGGCGCCGTCGTGCTGAACGCATACTGAAACACTGTTTGTGAAATTCTTGACAATCTAGCTGTCGCTCTCTATACTAACGGCGTTGTTGAAGTGGCGCTTATCGCGCTGCCCATCTTTGCATTTGCGTTAAGAGCGGCAGTCCCTCAGCGGACGTTGGTGAATAAAGGTCGTGGTTCAGGCGGAGTTATATTGGGATTCGACCTACGAGATCGTCCTGGCGCTGATGGAGAATCACCCGGACACTGATTTGGAGGCGCTTGGCTTGGACGAGTTGAATGGGCTGATCGTCAAGCTCCCGGGCTTCGCGGACGACCCGGCCTGGGCGAACGATGCTATACTGAAAGCCATCCTGCGTGATTGGTATGAGGAGACCGGTGTCTAGATGGATCTTAACTTGCAAGAACTGAACGCGACCGAGTTTCCGGTACCGGTAGAACTTGAAAACAATATCGCCATCACCAGCTTGAGCCAACTGTATAATTGGGGCCGGCGCAATTCAATGTGGCCCATGCTCTTTGGTCTGGCTTGCTGCGCCATTGAGATGATCGCCACCGCGTCATCGCGTTTCGATTTCTCCCGCTTTGGCTTTGAAGTGATGCGGGCGACGCCGCGGCAAGCCGACCTGATGATCGTATCGGGCACGGTGACCAAAAAAATGGTCGTCCCCATCGTTCGTCTTTACAATCAAATGCCGGAACCGAAATATGTGCTGGCGATGGGCGCCTGCGCCAGCGGCGGCGGACCATTCAAGGAAGGCTACAACGTGGTATCGGGCATGGACAAGTACTTGCCTGTTGATGTTTACGTGCCGGGCTGCCCGCCCACGCCGCAGGCTTTGCTCTTTGGCATGATCGCCTTGCAGCGCAAGATCGACGGTCAAAGCATCGCCAATGGCGACGATGTGCCCTGGTACGGCGAAGGGCCAGCTGAGCCGACGCCCGTGCCGGTGCTGGGTCCGGACATTATCGACCCGCGCCAAATGGATATGATTCGGCGCCAGGCTGAAGTCGCCGCCAGTGAAATGGAATTGTTGGGTCAGCGTGAATTGCCGGCGCTTACCCAGTTGGTAGCCGCAAAGGTGGAGACTGCGCAGGCTGCAACTGCGGAAGCGGGACCCCTTGATGAAGACGCCTTGAGCGTGGTCTTGCCCACCGGCGGTACACCCTGGGCCGAAGCTGAGGATATACGCGAAAAACGCCGCTTGCGCGCTTTGGCTCGCAAGGCGCTCCGCGCATCCCGCCGCGCGTCCCAAGCAGAAGGAGAATAAGCCGGTATGGAGAATCTCGCGGCGGCTGAGCAATCGGTTGCGAAGCTCTCGATTGAGGACTCGATTGAGTATTTGAAATCCAACCATTCGCAAGCGATTAAGCTGGATGATCGCGACGGCTACCAGGGCGTCATTGTCGACAGCGACCAGTTGCTCGATATCGCCCGCGTCATCCGCGACCAGTTGGGTTTTGACTATCTCTCCAGCGCGACGGCTGTGGACTACCTCGGCGAAGGCGACCACATGGAGATGGTCTATCACGCCTACCGCAGCAGCGGTGGCGGCGCCTTGGTATTCAAAGCCCAGACCGACCGCGATGCCGCCGAGATCCCCTCGCTGGTTTCCGTGTGGCGCGGCGCTGATTTCCAGGAGCGGGAAGCCTGGGATTTATACGGCATCCGCTTCCCGGGCCATCCCAATTTGGCGCGCATATTAATGTGGGAAGGCTTTGAGGGCCATCCCATGCGCAAGGACTGGCGCGAAGCCTATTACGAAGAAGAGCGGAAACCCTTCGACAGCCGCTGGCCCGGCGGCCATGTCCACCGCGCCGAAGAGAAAAATGTCTTCGGCAAGAATGTCTCCTATCCGCCTGATATTGACCTCAATCGGCTGATGGACAACTCGGAAGAAGCGGTTTACAGCTCCTTGGGCTTGGGCGTCGATGTTGAGCGCATTATGGACAAAGACGGCTTCGAGACCAACGAATTGGTCGTGAATATGGGGCCGCACCATCCCAGCACCCACGGTGTGTTTCGTATGGTGCTGACGGTCGATGGCGAAACGGTGACATCCCTGGAACCGGTCATGGGCTACTTGCACCGCAATCACGAGAAAATTGGCGAGCGCAATACCTATCTGCACAATATACCCTTCACTGATCGGCTGGATTACATTTCCAGCATGGGCAACAACCACGGCTATGTGCTGGCTGTCGAGCAACTGATGAGCCTGGGACGCAAGTACAATCCGCCGACATACCGCTGTGAAGCGCTGCGCGTGATGATGGTTGAGCTCAGCCGCATCGTGAATCACCTGTGGGCGATTGGTTTCTGGCTGAATGACATCGGGGCTTTCTTCACGCCCGTGCTTTATTTCATTCAGGAACGCGAACGCATCCTGGACTTTTTCGAAGCGGTGGCCGGCAGCCGCATGATGTGCAATTACATGCGCTTTGGCGGCTTGTTCGGCGATCTGCCGGAACGCATCAAGAGCGTCAGCAACCTGACCAACGATCGCGTGCGCGATTACAATACGATGCAATTTCTCACGGAGATGATCAACGAGCGCATTCCGCGCACCATCGACGAGTTGGAAATCTTGCTCACGCAGAACGAGATTCTGATCGAACGGTCGATGGGCGTTGGGATTTTGAGCGCCGAGGACGCCATCAACTTCAGCGCGGCCGGTCCGCTGTTGCGCGGCAGCGGTGTGGCCTATGACATTCGCCGCGCCGATCCCTATAGTATTTATCCTGAACTTGACTTTGATGTGGCGGTGGAAGCAGAAGGCGATATGTATGCGCGCTACCGCGTCCGCGTAACGGAATTGCGCGAGAGCGTGCGGATTCTCAAGCAGATTCTGCCGCGGCTGGAAGCCACCGCCGGCGAGTCGATCTGGGCGGATGGCAAGCCGGGCGCCTACGCGCCGCGAGTACCGCACGGCGAATCCTATGGGCGCGTGGAAAACGGCAAAGGCGAGTTGGGCTACTATATCGTGTCGGCCGGCGGCCGCGGCGGTTCATCCAATCCCTGGCGCTATCATGTGCGGGCGCCGAGCTTCATTAACCTGACGCCGCTGGGACACATGAGCAAGGGATATAAAGTGGCGGACATCGTCGGCATTCTCGGCAGCATTGATATTGTGCTCGGCGAAACGGATCGCTAGCGCATCAGCGCATCAGACCTAACGGCGCGGCGCGGCGGCGGATTCGCAGCGCGAAGCCATAGAGGAGTGGGGTTATGTACGGAACGGGATTGGCAAAGGGTTTGCGGCTGACCTTGCGGCACTTCGTTGAGTCCTATATTGACGACCTGCGCTACGGCTTTCGCAAGTACCATCATTCGACTGACAACTTTGGCATCCGCCAGGGCACGCAGACCAAGGGCGTGATTACCGTGCAATATCCGGACGAAAAAGTCGCCGTTCCCGAACGTTTCCGCTTTGTACCCTTCTTGATTGTCGAAGACGAGGATCATCCCACGCGCGCCGGCAAGGACTGGTGCACCAGTTGCGGCATCTGCGCCAAAGTCTGCCCGCCCCAGTGCATCTGGATCGTACGCGGCAACGACCCGGATACGGGACGCCCGGTGCCGGAGCCCGAGGGCTTCTTCATCGACATCGACATCTGCATGAATTGCGGCTACTGCGCCGAGTACTGCCCCTTTGACGCCATCAAGATGGACCACGATTATGAGCTGGCGAGTTATGATCGCACCTCGCATCATATCCATGACAAGGAAAAGCTGTCCAAACCGAATTCCTACTGGCGCAGCATCGCGCCCACGCGCGCCTATGACGAAATGCTGGTTCGCGGGACCTGGGAGCATAAAGACGCCGCCAAAGAAGCTCGCCGCGGCAGCGCCAGTTCGCGCGCAAGCGCGCCTCGCCCAGCGGCGCAGCAGGCCGCTCCCGCCCCGGTAGCGACAGCCCTGGCCGCTGAAAGCGAGAGCGCAACTGCGCCGGCGGCCTCCGCCCCGGCAGAAGGCGCAACGCCCTGGAATGAGGACGAAGCCAAGCGCGAAGAACGGCGCCGCAAAGCGCTGGAACGTAAAGCCAAGCGCGCTGCCAGAGGCGGCTAGTTTCTCCGGTTTCATTTTCTGGCGGCGCCGGCCTTAGCCGCGATCAAGCGTTGAACTTGTCTTGATTCACTTGGCTCCAGCCAGTTCAGGCCTCTGGCAGGTTCATTGTCGGCCGATCAATGGTATATTTGAGTCCTAATCAGTCGCTGAGGTTGAGCCAATCCATGGGCAATATCAATGAAAAGGTGATGCAGGCGCTGGGTGCGGTCATTGAACCGGAGCTGAACCGCGATATCGTGTCGCTGAACATGGTGCGCGATCTGCGTATAAGCGACGGCATCGCCGAATTCACTATCGTCCTGACCACGCCCGCCTGTCCCTTGAAGGATGTTTTCGTCGAACGCTGCAACAGCGCCTTAATCGGCAAGGTCGACGGTATCAAGCGGATCCGCATCAATTGGGACGCGCAGGTGCCGACTGACCGGCGGATTCACGGCCGGCTTGACGTGCCGATGAACAGCATAGTCGCGATCGCCAGTGGCAAGGGCGGGGTGGGCAAAAGCACCGTCGCCACCAATCTGGCTGTTTGCCTGGCTGACGCCGGCGCCAAGGTTGGTTTGATCGACGCCGACATCCTCAACCCCAATATCCCGCAGATGTTCGGCTTGGGCAGCGGCCGCCCCAAAGTGGCCAACGACAAGATGCAGCCGCTGGAAGTTTTCGGCGTCAAGCTGATCAGCACCGGCTTTCTAACATCGCCCGAGAAACCGATGATCATGCGCGGGCCGATGCTGCACAGCGCGATTCGCCAATTCTTCACCGATGTCGAGTGGGGGCGGCTGGACTATATGATTGTCGATCTGCCGCCCGGAACCGGTGACGCGCCGCTCTCGCTGGCGCAGTCTTTTCCCTTGACCGGCAGTATCATCGTTACTCAGCCGCAGAACGTCGCGGTTTCCGATGCGATACGCGCGGCCGCCATGTTTGACCAACTCAAGGCGCCCGTCCTGGGCGTGGTGGAGAATATGTCGGGGGATTTCTTCGGCAGCGGCGGCGGCGAGTCTTTCGCCGAGTCGCGCGGGCTGCCGTTCCTGGGGCGGATTCCGCTGGCCGCCGACATCCGCAAAGGCGGAGATTACGGGCGGCCTGTGGCCATTCACAGCCCGGATACGCCATCTGGAAGGGCGTTCCGCAAAATGTCCGAAATTGCGGCGGCGCGCATCAGCGTGGCGATGCTTCAAGGCGCGGATGTCATTCCAATCGATATTATTGGTTGAGCGCTGCCACGTTGCGCGTTGCTGCAGCGGTCAATCGTCCATGCCGATGACTTTGACTTCGCTGTCTACACCCACGGGGTTGTAACGGCCTATCAGCAGCCAGAACAAAAAGCTCAGGAGTAGCCCGATGATAAAGGCAAGCAGGGTTTCTTCGTGCAAGTCGCCCTTGAGAAAGGCGTTCTGCCGGATTAGCAATAAGCCCGGGATAACCAAAATCGCCGCCAGGCGCCGGCGCTTGGGTTCAGTTCGCTGTATCATGACGAGCAGCAAAGCTACCAACACGGCTATGAGGCCGATGTAATTCCAATCCATAGCTGATCCATTCTTGAGGCAACCGACAAAACTATTTTATCAGGTTTGCTGGTAAGGGAGAATTGCCTGGTGCGTTTGGAACGATCGAACTACGGGAACATTCTCGTTGTCGAGGCGGGCGGCAGCATTGACAGCGTCAGCGCGGAACAGTTGGGCTCGTTTCTTCAGTATGAAATTGAGGCGGGCAAACGCTATCTTGTGCTGGACCTGCAAGGCGTCGACAATCTTGGCCAGGATGGCCTGTGGGAAATGGTCACAGCGCTGAAACGAGCGCGGCGTTCCCGCGGCGACCTGCGCCTGGCGCAGCCATCGGATCGCGCGCGCGAAGCGATTGAGATGTCGGGACTCGATCAGATTTTCCGCATATTTGAATCGCAGTCGGATGCGGTCGCCAGCTATTAGCCAGACCATCCACTGCGCCGCCCGGCGGTCAATTACGCTTCCAGGCCTTGATGTCATCGAGATTCACCGCTTCCGCATTTGGCGGCAAATAATTTCCCTCGCATTCGACGGCAGTGGCCGGCAAATTCGCGCGCTGCTGCAAAAGCGCATTTTCGGGATTAAAAAAGTTCCAGGCGGCGCGTGAGATCTCTTCCACCAGCGGCCATAGCTTCTCGTAATCCTGGAATTCGGCGCGTTCCCAGAGAAACACCGAAATCACATAATCACGGCCATTGGGCGAATAGACGATGCCCGCGTCGCCAACTGTGTCGAAGATCCAGCCGTTCTTATGCGAGATGCGCGCCTCAGGCGGGATCCCCCCTTGCAGCAGCCGCTCCAGGTCGTTTGCGCTGGTCACTTCCAGCATGCGCCGGCACTCTTGTTGGGTGATCTGGCCTTCTGGGAGCGCCAGCGCCAGACCCGAGTCATAGTGGGCGCAATCGTAAAGCAAGCTGAATATGCTACCCATGTCCGCGGCTGTAGTCTGGTTGAAGGCATCAGGTTCAGTACTAAAAGTTGGATTGGGCGAGGTGGCTGGCGCTTGAATCGAGCCCAATTCCTGCCCCTCGACGCCCAGGTAAAAGGGGGCGGTAATGAAAGTATTTGAGACGCTGATCGCTTGCAGGCTGTCATTTACCCGGCGCAAGCCCGTGAAAATATCGTTGCCGCCCACAATCTCCATGATCAAATTCGACGAGCTGTTGTTGCTGCACAAAAGCGAATTCGCGATGAGCCAGGCTTCGCCGGCTGTCGGCTCCCGGTTTAGCTGGCGGAAATATTCGATGATGATTGGCATCTTGATGGTGCTGGCCGCGGAATAGGCGACATCGCTCAAAATGTTGATCTCTTCGCCGGACACAAGATCAAGCACATAGACGGATGCGACTGTGCCTTGGCTGTCGTAAATGAAGCCCTGACTGTCGAGGTAGTTGATAATCAGCGCTCGCAGCGTATCCAGGCTTAGATTTTGGCTGCCATGAGGGTTGACCGGCAGATTAACCGTGCGTTGAGCCGCCGAACGCAATGCGGCGTCTACGGCTGGCATCGCAGCGCTAACATCCAGGGCGTAGCCGCTGCCGCCAGGGTAAATGGACAATGTCTCCAGGTCAAATGTCGGGCTTCCGGGCGGGTCGTCATAGCGCGCCGCCACATCCTCGAGGAAGGCTTCCAGGGCATTGTCTTGATAATCCGCGACCAAGGGTATGTCCTGCGAGACAAATAATTCGATGCCCAGAAGAAAATCGACAAAGCGGCGCCAAAATCCGCCGTCTTCCTGCCCCGATACCAGCGCGCTGGCCAACATCGGTTCGCTGCTAATCCGCCAGCCCACTTGATCCGGGTGCAAATGAATGGGATGGTGGCCGGAGGCGTTGGAATAGACTAGGAGAATCGGCTCGGCATAGGCGCGTTCCCAGCGCGCCACGGCGTTGCGTTCGCTTAGCTGCCCAACGCTGATTCCAGCGACCGTGACCCCGGCCGGCAATTCCTGTTCGCGCCGGCTGAACGTCACTAGAAAGTAGACAAGCAAGCCGATCGCCGATACTGTGAGCAAAATGGAGACTGAAAGCAAAACAGGAAATCCCGCGCGGCGGCGGCGCGAGCTAAGACTCGCATTCATGCGCTGCTCCCGGACGGCTAGCCATGGGCGGCTTCAATCGAATGTCGGTGAAAGCGCTTGAGTTCGGGCAGCTCATCGCAATCCACCCAGGCGTAATCCAGCAATTCGTGATTCAGCTTGCCAACCGGGCTCTTTGCCCGGCAAAGAAAGGCGAGATCAATATGATTGGGTACCGTCTTGCTACTGTGGATTATACGGACCACGTCAACCTCAAGCTGCAATTCTTCCTTTAATTCTCGAACAATCGCCCGCGCAGGATCTTCGTCATCGCCGACCCAGCCGCCAGGCAATCCCCAGGGAAACAGCGGATGGTAGGAATGCTCAACCAGCAACACACGGCCGCTTGCATCAAGGACTACCGCGGCCACACCGACCGAATACCTGGCTTGTATCCGGCTGACCAGCAAATAAGGCAGCCGCATCACAACAGGAAATCTTCGTAGAAATGCTGAGATTTGACGCGTCACACGATACGCACAGGCTCCAAAATGTCACTTTGAGTGTAGATTGTAGCCCCGTCAGCGTCAACAGCAATACAAAATGGCGCCGGCGCAGTTGGCCCCGCAATAGAGCGAGGAATTACTGAGTGCGCAAACCATGCCTATGCTATACTGATTCGCAATGCGCGCCGCCCGGTGAGTATGGGTTTTGTGTTGATGAGCCGCGACCAGCGCGCCAATGATTAACGGCTGCAAACGACTCTATTACGCCGAGTTTGACCAGCGACCGCACCTTATGGATGGTGTGAATTGTCTATTGTGCCGCGTGAATTTCTCGACCTGTTTCTACGGTTCCCAGGCGACCTGCTGTATTTCCTGTTGTTGATCGCATTTAGCCTGGGCGCCTTGTACCTTGCTATCGGGCATCGCTCTCGCTTTCCGGTGGAGCATGCTACCCACCGCTATGTTTACAGCGCCGCCGGTCTTTTGCTGGTTTGGCTGGTGATGATGGGCGCTGCGCTGCTGGCGCAATTCGCGAATATCGACGCCAATCGATTTATGCCGCCGCTGGAACGGCTGGCCTATGCGCTGACGCTGATTGTGATAGCCTGGGCTTTCCTCAGCGCCGACTTCATGAGTTGGCGGAACCGGTCTAGTTTATTCGTCTTCGGTCTCAGCTTACTGCTGCTGCTGCTCTACGTCAATACGGCGCAGAGCTGGTTGGCCGCGGACGAAGCCGGCAACTTCAACGCTTCGGCTTATGCATCGCTGTGGGCGGCAATTCCGGTCGCGATTGCGCTAGCTGGCACTGCGCTTGCGGTTCTCAATCTGCAGCACATAATCGACGCGCCCCTGAAGGCGCTCTTTTTTCTGATCATCATTCTGGGAAACGGCCTGGACTTGGTTCTCCTGGGCGAGGGGGAAAACGCGGGCAGCTATCTGGGCGGAGCGCGGCTGGCATATATCGCGGGCCTGGCGCTATTCCCACTGATTATTTACCGGCTGGCGGTCGCATTGCTGGAGAATAGCCTGGTAGAAGTTGTTTTGGCGGCATCCCAGCCAGCAGCGGCTCTCGAAGATCCGGCCGGCGCGGCTGAGGCATCCGCCGACGACCCGTTATTGTCCGCGCCGTCTTCCTGGAGCTTTTCGGCGGCGCCGGTCCCAACTGACCGCCGGCTGATTTTGAGCGCCGTTGGCGCGATGATGGACCCGCGCGCTGAAGCTGATTTACCGGCGCGAATCGTCGACGCTACGCTTGAGGCATTGGGCGCGGATCTCTGTGTGCTGGTCCGCGTACAAGACAACAATTACGCCGATGTCGCGGCCGGCTACAACCGTGTCGCGGATCAGCATTTGTCCGGAATCTCGCTGAACCTCAATGAACAGCCGACGCTGCTGGAAGCGACAAGACGCGGCGAGCAGACGATCCTGTTTCCCGAGTACCAGGCTGATGAATTGGCCGACCTGTTTCGGCGCCTGGGTATCGAATCCCTTAGCAGCGCCTACGTCCAGCCATTGATGGCCGGCGACGAATTGAAGGCGGTACTGCTGGTTAGCATTCCTTATCGGCAGGTAGACCTTACCGTGGAGCAAATTGAAACGCTGCGCGATATTGGATTTGTGGCTGCGCACATGTTGGCATGGAGCGCAAGCGCTGCCGCCACGGGCTCACAGGCGGAGGCCCAACAGATAGAGAAAATCGTGGCCAAGCCGGCCGAGACCGCGCTCGACGCCGATGCGCTGATAGCCAATCGGCATGAACTTGAGACGAGCCTCGAACGGGTTAGCGAGCGCCGGACGAAGTTGGCCTCCCAAGTAGCTCAGCTAAAGCAGCAATTGCAGCAGCAGCATATTCGCCTGCTGGACGCGCTGGCTGACGAAGCGAGCGACGCCCGAGCCCTGCAGCGATTGTCAGCAGCCATGGACGCGCAAACCAATGTCCGTGACGCCTGTGAACAAAGCGCTCGCGAGCTTCTGGATGCCGAGACGGTATTGCGCGTGCTGAATGTAAGCAGCGGCGAGACCATCGCGCAAGTGATCCGCGAATTCTTGCACAAAGAATTTAATCTGCTGGTCAGCGCGCGCGATCGCCTGCGCCGCCAAATCAATGCCATTTTGTTGGCCGGGCAATCCGCCGCCATCGACGGCATCGCGCCAATCTTGCAGAGCCTGGCGGACGAAACGGCGCAGCTTGATTTGGAACGGGAACAACAGCGAAGACGGCTGGAGTCCATCACCTCAAGACTGGAGTCCCTGGGCGTCGACAGCAGCTTAAGCCATACGACCCATCTGCTAATCCAGCTCTATGCCGAAAGAAAGACGCTCGCGCAACATCTCGAGGACATGAACAAGGATCGCGCATTGCTGGTCAGCGAGCGCCAACGGCTGCTGGCGGCGGGAAGCGGGGACAGCGACGAACTTGCGCGGCAACTGAAGCATTTGAGCGCTGACCACGAGCACTTGCTCAACGCTCGCGAGGACATGCGCCGCCAGCAGCAAGAACTTCAAGCGCGCATTGATGCAGCCGAAACCGACAAGCAGAGCCTGCGTCAACGCATCAATGAACTTAGCGAGGCGGTTTCCGCCCAGAGCGAAGGGCAGCAAGCCTTTGATCAACGGATAGCCGCCTTGACCGAAGAACGCGACAATTTGCTGCATCTTCGCGATCAGCTGACCTCGAGGATTGCGGCTGCCGGCGCCGTCAGCGGCGATTCCGCAATGGGAGACCAGCTCGAAGATTTGCGGGCGACGGTCGAACGCTTGACCGAGCAGCGGGAGCAGCTCGCGCTTGATCTGAGCGATGCTCGCGCGGAGCTTGAATCGGTACCTGTGAGCGTACCGCATATTCAGCAGTCGGCGCAACAAACCACCGTGGGCCAATTGCCGCGGCAGAGCGATTTTCTCGTGGACATACTCCAGGACTTGCAGCCGCAACTGACTTCAATTTCGGATTATACCGAGCTTCTCTTGACAGAGTCGATTGGCATCCTGGGCGCAGCCCAGCAGCAGGTGCTGCGGATGCTCGCCGGCGATATCGACCATTTGCTGCAGATGATCAACGAAGCGCATGACGCCGCCCAACCCGAAGCGGCCAAGTTCACATGGCAGCGCGAGGACGTCGATGTGGTCAGCCTGGTGGAAGATGTCCTGCAGGAGCGCTCAGCGCAATTCGACGACAGCGAGCTTAACCTGGAATTGTCGCTGGATGACCGCCTGCCACCGGTCAATATCGACCGAGACAGTCTCAAGCAGTTCATAATCCAGTTGCTCGAAAACGCCTGTTCGGTATCTCCGCCCGGTTCACAGATAGGCATCACGGTGTCGGCGGGTCCGATACTGCTGCCGGACGCTTCGCAAGCGGTCGAGGCGATCGAAATCGCCATACGCGATCATGGCGGGGGCATCGCTCAAGCGGATCTGCCGCGTGTCTTTGCGCGCAAATATCGGCGAGAGAACCCGCGCATTGCCGGATTTAGCGACACCGGCGTGCGTATGAGCATCGCCAGAGCATTTGTACGCGCTCGCGATGGCGACTTGTGGGCGACTAGCGAAGACGACGGCGGCTCAGTATTTCATCTGGCCCTGCCACTGCAATTGGCTGCGTCAATTGAGGACTAGCCTATGCGGCGCAATGTAGGCAACGAGCTGGTCGTAGCTCTGATTGCGGCGCTAGCGCTGTTATTTGCCGGCCTCTTCGCGCTGCTGCTGTCCACATCTACACAGAACCCGCCGCTGCCGGCAAGCCCGACTGACCAGGTGGCGGCGACCCCGCCGGCCACGCAAACCCAGGCGACGCCCTCGCTGACAGTGACACAGACACCGGAAGCGACAGTCCAGCGCGCGCTGACTGTCACGGCCACAAGTCTTACCTCCGATATGCGTCCCACTGATTTGCCGACTCGCGATGCCGACGAGCCGACCAGCGCCACAGCATCGACGACCCCACCGGTCACGCAAACTCAGGCGACGCCCTCGGCGACTGTGACACAGACACCGGAAGCGACCGACGCTGACACGGTCGAAGCGTCGCCCACAAGTCCTGCGAGAGATATACGTCCCACTGATTTGCCGACTCGCGATGCCGTCGAGCCGACCAGCGACACAGCATCGACGACCCCGCCGGCCACACAAACACAGGCTACGCCCTCGGCGACCAGGACACAGACACCGGAAGCGACAGTACAACGCGAGCTGACTGTCACGGCCACAAGTCCTGCGACAGATATGCGTCCCACTGATTTGCCGACTCGCGATGCCGTCGAGCCGACCAGCGCCACAGCATCGACGACCCCACCGGCCACGCAAACCCAGGCGACGCCCTCGCTGACCGTGACACAGACTTCGGAAGCGACCGACACAGGTATAGTGGAAGCGTCTGCCACAAGCCCTGCGACTGATATACGTCCCACTGATTTGCCGACTCGCGATGCCGTCGAGCCGACCAGCGCCACAGCATCGCAGACCCCGCCGGCCACACAAACCCAGGCGACGCCCTCGCTGACCGTGACACAGACACCGGAAGCGACCGACGCAGGTATAATGGAAGCGTCGGCCACAAGCCCTGCGACTGATATGCGCCCTACTGATTTGCCGTCTCGCGACGCCGTCGAGCCAACCAGCGCCACAGCATCGCCGACCCCGCCGGCCACACAAACCCAGGCGACGCCCTCGCTGACCGTGACACAGACTTCGGAAGCGACAGGCGCAGGCACGGTAGAAGCGTCGGCCACAAGTCCTGCGACAGATGGGCGTCCCACTGATTTGCCGTCTCGCGACGCCGTCGAGCCGACCAGCGCCACAGCAGCGACGACCCCGCCGTCCACGCAAACCAAGGCGACGCCCTCGGCGACCGCGACACTGACGCCGGAAGCGACCGACGCAGGTATAATGGAAGCGTCAGCCACAAGTCCTGCGACAGATATGCGTCCCACTGACTCGACGACTCGCGATGCTGTCGAGCCGACCAGCGCCACAGCATCGACGACCCCACCGGTCACGCAAACCCAGGCGACGCCCTCGCTGACCGTGACACAGACACCGGAAGCGACCGACGCAGGTATAGTGGAAGCGTCGGCCACAAGTCCTGCGACAGATGGGCGTCCCACTGATTTGCCGTCTCGCGACGCCGTCGAGCCGACCAGCGCCACAGCAGCGACGACCCCGCCGGCCACGCAAACCCAGGCGACGCCCTCGCTGACCGTGACACAGACTTCGCAAGCGACAGTCCAGCGCACACTGACTGTCACGGCCACAAGTCTTACCTCCGATATGCGTCCCACTGATTTGCAGTCTCGCGACGCCGTCGAGCCGACCAGCGCCACAGCATCGACGACCCCGCCGGCCGCGCAAACTCAGGCGACGCCCTCGGCGACTGCGACACTGACGCCGGAAGCGACAGTCCAACGCGCGCTGACTTTCACGCCCACGAGTCTTTCCACCGATATACGTCCCACTGATTTGCCGACTCGCGATGCCGTCGAGCCGACCAGCGCCACAGCATCGACGACCCCTCCGGCCACTGTGATTGATCAAGTTTCCCAGCAGCAACCTGGCGCCAGCTCAAGCCCGGAGGCAAGGGATCTGCCTGTTTTCACTCCAGCGGACACAGTGACGCCGACTGACCCCGAGCCCTACTTGGCCGCCAGTACATTGGCCAGGCCGGAAACAAGCCCGACGGTTGAGATTTCGGATTATCTACCATTCGTCGACCGCCGGGACCTGGCGATTCAAAGCATATCGAAATCTCCCGGCTGGCCGGGCAGGCTGCCAACCGCAGTTGCTATACCGCCGCGCGCCCTAAGTGAGACGGCAACCCCCGAAACAGCGCTGGAAGCGCAGACAGGCGTTTTCACGCCGACGCTGAAATCGAGCCAGACGCATGAAGCGACTGCAGCGGCGGCATCGGCAACGGCAACGCCTGCCAGAGAGCGTCTGACGGCGCCTCCACCAGCAAAGCGGACGGCCGGCATCGAAACTGCTGATGTCATCCCTTACACGGACATGCCGCCGGCAAGGTCAACGACTGCTGCATCGCTAACTGCTACCGACTCCGGCAACGAGTTGGTTCAAGCATTGGCGACTGCGAATGTGACAATAGAAACGGCTGCAACTACAGCGACCGAGCGCATGGAAGCAGCGGCGCCCAACGCCACAGAAGTTGCTGAGACCCTGACCGCCGTCATCGAAACTGCTGATGTCATCCCGTACACGGACATGCCGCCGGCAAGGTCAACGACTGCGGCATCACCGACTGCTACCGACACCGGCAGCGCGCTGGATCAAGCACTGGCGACTGCGATTGTGACAATAGAAACGGCTGCAATTACAGCGACCGGGCGCATGGGAGAACCGGCGTCCAGCGCCACAGAAGTTGCTGAAACCCTGACCGTCGCCATCGAAACTGCTGATGTCATCCCTTACACGGACATGCCGCCGGCAAGGTCAACGACTGCTGCAAGGCCGACTGCTACCGACACCGGCAGCGCGCTGGATCAAGCACTGGCGACTGCGATTGTGATAAAAGAAACGGCTGCAACTATAGCGACCGAGCGCATGGGCGCAGCGGCGTCCAGCGCCACAGAAGTTGCTGAGACCCTGACCGTCGCCATCGAAACTGCTGATGTCATCCCTTACACGGACATGCCGCCGGCAAAGTCAACGATTGCTGCATCGCCGGCTGTTACCGACACCGGCAGCGCGCTGGATCAAGCACTGGCGACTGCGATTGTGACAATAGAAACGGCTGCAACTACAGCGACCGAGCGCATGGAAGCAGCGGCGCCCAGCGCCACAGAAGTTGCTGATACGCCGACCGAGCGCGCGACTGAGTCCGAAATCGCAACCGAGATCGCTACCAGCATTCCCGAAGAGACCTCCGTCGCCGATTTGCCCGCAGCAGCTGATAAATCCGAGCTTGCAACCCAGGCTCAGGCTGCCGTAGCAGCGTCAAGGCCGGCGCAACCGCTGACCGAGCCGCCTGCTTCGCTGGTCACATCAACAGCGCTGGCGGGCACGGCCACACCCTTGCCGGAAGTTATTGCCCGCTTGATAGCGACGCCCACTGCTTTCGGCGCAGTAGCTGCTGAGGCCGAGCCCGCTTGTACCTTGGCAGCAGGTTGGCTGCCCTATGAAGTCCAGAGCGGCGATTCACTGCTGGCGTTGGCGCTGGCCACCGGCAGCAGCCTGATTGAGTTGCGCGAAGGCAACTGCTTTAGTCCTGTGACCGGCATAATCGCCGGCGAGAGTATCGCGGTTCCAAATCTGCCTGAGTCTCCGATCATAAGCGCGAGCTCGCAGGTTCCAATTGCGGACGCAGCCAAGCAAGTTAAGGGCTGTGAATCAAGGCGCGCCCTGATTTTAGAGCCCGAACCAATGGCAGAGTTTTTCGGCCTATTCGCCATCCGCGGCCGGGCGCTGATTCCCGATGGCGGCAAGTATCGCCTGTCGGTCAAGCCGGCCTGGTCGCCTGATTATCATCGCTTCCTGGATGTCGACAGCCCGGTCAACAATGACATTATTGGCTTGATAAACACCGAGATCTTTGGGACCGGGCTGCAACGGCTGCGCCTGGAATTAGTCGGAAGCGACGGCAATATCCTAGCCGACAGCTTCTGCGAGATACCGCTAATTTTCAGGGCGCATCAGACAGCCATGACCGCTGCGCCGGCCCATAACTCAGGGCGACACTCGGACGAATGATGAACGCATTTCGCTGGCTCGGTCGACTCCTTAGGCTGCTGCTGCTTGGTATTCTGCTAGCGCTGCTGGTTGCGCTGGCCTGGACGGCGCTGCAGATCGCGTCAGTTGCGGACAACACCGCTGCGCCGGCCGGCACGATTGCAGCGAGGCGGGCGGCATATCGAGTGACCGCGACGGCTATCCACATCGAAAACAGTCAAGCCAGCCTGGAATATCAATCGGCATTTGTACTCATGCAAGAGCAGGTCGCGGAGGGAACTCCGGCGCCGGCGGCCATGGCTGTATCCACCGCAATGCCGGCCGGGGATGATTTCCAACTGCCAAAATTGCTGATTCCGCTTGACCCCGAAGAGGGCGTAGAGCTGTCCGGCATGCAGCCGCCGAGCCGCGTTGCGCCGGTAACCCGCAGGCATCGGCTGATCAATATCATGCTCCTGGGCAGCGATGAGGAACTGACCGACGACAACTTCATCCGTACCGACACGATGATCGTGGTTTCACTTAATGTCGATACTGGCACGGTATCGATGATGAGCTTGCCGCGCGATCTATTTGTATACATCCCGCACGGCCAAATGGGACGCCTGAATACCGCCTTTGGCATCGGCGAGGCTCTGAGCTGGGATCCTGGCCGCGGCTTCGGGCTCCTGCGGCAGACGATCTTCTACAATCTAGGCATCAACGTTCACTTCTACGCGCGTGTGAACTTTTCTGGTTTCGAGACGATCATTGATCAGCTGGGAGGTGTTGACATCGCCGTCGACTGCGCCTACCGTGATTGGTATCCGACCGGGAGCGGCGAATACCGCCGGCGTACCTTGCCGGTGGGTCTGCACAGTTTCGACGGCTTCGACGCGCTTTGGTATGCGCGGACGCGAAAGAACACCGACGACTTTGACCGCGGGCGGCGGCAGCAACTGCTCCTGCGCGCCATGTGGCGGAAAGCGCGCAGCGAAGGAGTCGTCGCCGCGATCCCGCGTTTGTGGAGCGAAGTGACCGATGTGGTGGAGACGGACCTGCCGTTTGATATGCTGCTGCGTTTGCTGCCCCATTTGCTCAATCTGGACTTGGCTGATGTCGAGAACATCACATTCAAGAAGCATTACCACACCAGCGAATGGATTACGCCGGATGGAGCCGAAGTGCAGCTGCCAATCAAAGATCCGGTCGCCGCGCTGATGCAAGATTTCTATACGCCGCCATCGCCGCACCAGGTTTCGATTGCCGGCCCCAGTATCGGCGTTTTCAACGCTTCGGGCCAGGAGAATTGGGATATTGTGGCGAGCGAAAGGCTGCGCTGGGACGGCTACAATGCCGTAGCCCTGGGAAGCGAAGCGGATGCCAACGTTTTGGATTCCAGTCAGCTAATTGACCATGCTGCCGCAGAGAAGGGCAGCTTGACGCCTCGCATCCTGCGCGCCTTGAATATGACCGAAGCGCAAGTCAAGCTGCAGGCCATGGCTAACCGCGACCATGATTATGTCCTTAGAATCGGCCGGGATTATCAATCCTGCACTTTTGGCGTCCTGCCGCTCAATGACTGAGCAACATTTTCTTTCCGGCAGGATACATTGTCGTATCAAAATAATTGTGTTATCATGCGGGCATATCGGGGTATGGCGCAGTCCGGCTAGCGCGCTTGCATGGGGTGTAAGAGGTCCCCGGTTCGAATCCGGGTACCCCGACAGAGTTAAAATGGGCTCACCATCTGGTGAGCCTTTAATTTAAGGAGGGCCGAAACATGCAGCAAACAGCGATCAAATTGACGGCGCTGGCCAGTTGCGCCGGTTGAGCCGCCAAGCTCAGCCCGAGCGAACTGGCGCAGGTCCTGCGCCCACTAAGCGAGCTTTTTCCCAAGGACGCGCATCCGCAGATCCTGGTAGGTCTGTCTGAGCCGGACGACGCCGCCGTCTTCCAGATGGCCGAGCAGCGCGCCATCATCTCGACGGCTGATTTCTTTCCGCCGGTGGTTGACGACCCTTATGACTTCGGCGCCATCGCGGCTGCCAATGCCTTGAGCGATGTGTATGCCATGGGCGGTCGTCCGATAATGGCGATTAATTTGGTCGCCTGGCCCGACGATTTGGACAAGGCGATTCTGGCCGAAATCCTGCGCGGCGGCGCGGATAAAGTCAAAGAAGCGGGAGCAGTCATCGCGGGCGGGCATTCCATCAGCGATGCCGAACCCAAATATGGATTGTCCGTAACGGGCGAAGTCAACCCGGCGCAGATCGTTCAAAAGTCCGGCGCGCGCCCCGGCGACCAGCTGATCCTGAGCAAATCCTTGGGTACCGGTGTGATAACTACAGCTCTCAAACGAGGCCTGGCTGAGCCAGCGCAAGTGGATGCGGCCGTGCAATCAATGGCGCGCCTCAGCGCGGCAACGGCGAGCTTGGCGCAAAGCCATCAAGTATCCGCCATGACCGATATCACCGGATTCGGCTTGATCGGCCATGGACTGGAAATGGCGCGGCTCAGCGGAGTCGACTTTGCGCTCGATTTCGATCAAATGCGCTTTTTGCCCGGCGCCGAGCGCTTTGCCCGGCAGGGGGTATTCCCCGGCGGAATGGAGCGCAACCTGGAATACTTCGCGCAGTGGGTCGATGAAAAAACTCCCTTGCCGGATTTCGCGCGCGGACTGCTCTACGATCCGCAGACTTCAGGCGGGCTGTTAATGGCGGTTGCCAGCGCCCGCGCCGGCGACCTGTTGGCTGCGCTGCAATCAAAGGGGGAAGCCGCATTCATACTCGGGACTGTCATCGACGGCTCGGGCAGAATTGTGCTGCAAGCCAGGGCCGAATAAAAGCTGCTATTAGGGAATCAAGTCGAGATTATTGCCTACGGTCTCAAAGGCTGCCAAGGCGCGGTCGAGGTGATGCTGACGGTGCGTGGCGATATAGCTGGTGCGCAGCAGCGCCTGCCCCGGCGGAGTGGCCGGCGGCACCACTGGATTTGTGTAGACGCCCTCTTCTATAAGCGCCATCCAGGTCAAGCCGGTGCGGTATTGCTCGCCGATCTTCACCGGGATTATAGGCGTCTGACTGTTGAAGGTGTCATAGCCCAGCTGCTTGAGCCCCTTGCGCATATATTCCGCGTTCTCCCAGACCTGATGCACATGATTGGGCTCGTTCTCGATGATGTCAAGAGCCGCGAGCACAGCCGCCAGGTTGGGGGCGGGCAGCGCTGCCGAGAATATCAGCGAACGCGCATGATGCTGCACGTAATGGATGACATCAGCCGATCCAGCGATAAAGCCGCCGATTGAAGCGAAACTCTTGCTGAAAGTTCCCATGATCAGATCGACTTGATCGGTCAAGCCGAAGTGGGCTGAGGTGCCGCGGCCGCCCCCGGCCACGCCGATACCGTGGGCGTCGTCGACTAGCAGGCGCGCGCCGTATGTCTGGCAAACATCAACAATCTGCGGCAGGAGCGCGAAGTCCCCGCCCATGCTGTACACGCCATCAACGATGACCAGCTTGCCGGCGTCGTCCGGCACACGGCTCAGGACACGCTCCAGGTCATTGATATCATTGTGCCGGAAGCGCTTCAGCGCGCCGCGCGACATAGCCACGCCATCGACCAGGCAAGCGTGCGCGTCCTTGTCCAGGATGGCCACATCATTCTTGCCCAACAGAGCCGACACAGTGCCCAGGTTGGTTTGGTAACCGGTGGAAAAAACCAGAGCCGCCTCTTTGCCGACGAATTCCGCCAGTCGCCGGTCGGCTTCCAGGTGGAGTTCCAGCGTGCCGTTCAGAAATCGGGAGCCGGTCACGCTGGTGCCGAATTGCCGCGTGGCTTCTATCGCGGCTCTTTGTACGCGCGCGTCGGTGGTCAAGCCCAAGTAATTGTTGGAACCCAGCATGACCACATCTTTGCCTTCAAAGGTGGCTGTGGTGCCCTCGGAGTCGCTTAGCGCCCGGAAGAAGGGATAGATTCCCATTTCCATGGCTTCTTTGGCGACAGTATAGCCGGAAAGCTTGTCAAATAGATCTGCCACTATTGTCTCCCGAAAAGCGTTCTCGGCTTGTGAGGAACGGCGGCCGGCGCACATGATCCCCATGCAGAGTCTATCAGCAGCTATACGCTTTAACAATAATCATTTGAAATCTCCCCGGCCGCCGCCCGCGGCCAGGGCAATCGCTTCAAAACAGGCGTCCCCTGCGACGAGCAAAACAAAACTGAAATTTAACCACCGAGGACACCGAGAGCAGCGAGAAATGCGATTGATCAGAGATTTCGCGGCATTTTGTCGCAAAATTTTTTGACGCGAAGGAAGTTTATCGGCAAAGTTGCGGCAGGACCGCTCAATTTAAGCAGTAGATTTAGGAGAAAAGTTGTCAAAAGAAACTAAAATCCGTGTCCTCGGTGTACTCGGTGGTAAAGATTATTTTGAAGCGATTGCCCTGCGCCCGCGGCAAACTTCACTTGCGCGGACAATGACCTTAAGGGTAAAATGCCGAAGGAATCAGGCATTCAATTCGGGAGAGACGCATGTCAAGTTTGACGGTACGCAGAATCATCGTTTGGGTGGTTTCGATGGTCTTGGGCTTCGTCGTCGGGTACGGCATCATCACAGTCGGGTTTGATATGCTGCCGCTATTGCATCTGATTCCCTTGGTCGGTTGGCTCTTTGAAGGCATAAAGTCTCCGCAAGGCATTTCGCTACAGGAGTACGGCATCCAGTATTACCTGTTTACGTCAATCCCGATTGGCCTGGTTTTCGTCATCTGGCTGGATGCGTTTATGGATACACGCATTTTGCCGGACTAGACGCGCCTCAAATCCTGAATACTTGAATCCACCTGCGGGTGGATTTTCCTTTTTGAGCGACTTGCGGCTTCAAAGGCAAGCCGCGAGCAAATGAGAGATCTACGACCAGCGCTGATAGCAATTGCAAGTTTCGCGCTGCTAGTTTGTGAGTATGAATGGAGCACGACGCTCGACTATCAAGCGCTTCTATAAGCAGCCGCTGGAGGAGCGGCTGGCGATTGCCCAAGCCTGGGGGCAGCTGAGCGAAGCCGATCTGCAGGCGCTGGCCGATACCGGGCTTTCGCAGGCGCAGGCCGATCTGATGATCGAGAACGTCATCGGGCGCTACAGCCTGCCTTTTGGCTTGGCGACCAATTTTCTCATCAATTCGCGCGATGTCCTGGTACCGATGGTCATTGAGGAGCCGTCGGTTGTTGCCGCGTGCAGCTATGCCGCCAAGCTATTCAGAGCTGCTGGCGGATTTACAACCAGCAGTGACGAATCGCTCATGATCGGGCAGCTGCAGCTGCTGGACCTGCCGGACCTCGCAACTGCCGGAACGCGGCTGCGCTCTCACAAAGAAGAAATTCTGGCCGCTGTCAACGAGGCCAGCGGCAGCTTTGCCGCGCGCGGTGGCGGAGCGGTTGACCTTGAGGCGAGGCCCTTCCCGGCAACAGCCATCGGGGATATGTTGGTGCTGCATCTGCTTTACGACACTCGGGACGCCATGGGCGCCAACGCCATCAACAGCGCGCTTGAAGCGATTGCCCCGCTCGTAGAGCGCATCAGCGGCGGCCGGGTCAATCTGAGAATCTTGAGCAATCTCAGCGATCGCCGCCTGGCGCGCGCCAGCGGATTGATCCCGGCAGCGGCGCTGGCAAGCGAGACCGCAACGGGCGAGCAGGTCATTGAGGCCATACTGGAAGCCGCGGTTTTCGCCGAGATCGATCCTTATCGCGCCGCCACTCATAACAAAGGCATAATGAATGGAATCGACGCCCTGATGCTGGCCACCGGCAATGATTGGCGGGCGGTGGCAGCCGGCGCGCATGCTTATGCCGCGAGGGATGGACGCTACCGAAGCCTGACGCGCTGGCAAAAAGATGATGCCGGCAATCTTAAGGGCTCTATTGAAATTCCGCTGGCGCTGGGAATCGTTGGCGGGGCGACCCGCGTTCATCATGGCGCCAAGGTGGCCTTAAAGCTGCTCGGCGTACAATCCGCGCGAGCATTGGCGGAAATTGCCGCGGCGGTAGGCTTGGCGCAGAACTTCGCCGCCATGCGCGCTTTGGCGACCGATGGCATTCAGGCGGGCCACATGCGCTTGCACGCGCGTCAACTGGCGCTGGCGGCCGGCGCGTCCGTAGCCGAGGCGCAATCAATTGCTGAGCAACTGTTGCGCGAGAACCGTATTCGCCTGGCGCGCGCCAAAGAAATCGTCGACGAGCGGAAGCGAGATATATGACTGGGAATAGACAGTGGTTAATGCGGCCGGATCGCGCGGTAGGCATAGTCGGTTACGGCTCCTATATCCCGCGATACCGATTGCCCGGCGCTGAAATCGCGCGCATTTGGACCGGCGGCAATGGCGGATCGCCGGTCAAGGAGAAGGCGGTCGCCGGGCTGGATGAGGACGTCGTCACCATGGCGATTGAAGCGGCGCGCAATGCCATTCTCAGCGCCGGCATTGATCCAAGCGATATAAGGGCGGTTTGGGTCGGTAGCGAAAGTCACCCCTACGCGGTGAAACCCACCAGCACGATTGTCGCCGAAAGTATAGGCGCCTCGCCTAACATTCAAGCGGCCGATTGGGAGTTTGCTTGCAAAGCGGGGTCCGAAGCGGTGCAAGCCGCCATCGGTCTGGTGGGAAGTGGCATGACGCAGTACATCCTCAGCATCGGCATGGACACCGCGCAAGGGCGGCCTGGCGACGCCTTGGAGTATACGGCGGGGTCCGGCGGCGCCGCCTTCTTGCTCGGACCCGCCGAAGACAGCTACGCGGTTTTCCAGGGCAGTTACAGTTTTGTCACCGATACGCCTGATTTCTGGCGGCGAGCGGGCGAAGCCTACCCCAGCCACGGCGACCGTTTTACCGGCGAGCCGGCCTACTTCGCGCATACCATTAGCGCGGCGTCGGCTCTGATGGACATGATGCGCAGCACAGCGTCCGATTACGATTACGCTGTCTTCCATCAGCCGAATGTCAAGTTTCCGGCGCGCGCAGCCAAGATGCTTGGCTTTAGCAAGGAGCAATTTCAAGCCGGCTTGCTGGCGAACGAAATCGGCAACGTTTATTCGGGCTCCTGCATGATCGGTCTGACCGCGATCCTGGATGCGGCGCAGCCTGGAGCCCGCATCCTGATGGTGAGCTATGGCAGCGGCGCCGGGTCAGATGCTTTCGACCTGCGCGTTACCGAGCGCATCAAGCGCAAGCCCGGCGGTCTTTATTCAACAGCCGACTACATCGCTCGCCGGACCCCGATTGACTACGCAACCTACGCGCGCTATCGCGATAAACTCAAGGACTAAGCTATGAAACCTGTCGCCATTGTAGGCGTCGGCATGACGCCGGTGCGGGAACACTGGTCGCTGTCAATTGGCGAGCTGGCCGAGGCGGCCGGGCGCGCGGCCTTGGCTGACGCCGGGCTGGCAGCTGTTGACGCGCTCTATGTCGGCAATGCCTACGGAGCCGCCTACAATCAACAGACGCAATTGGGCAGCCTAATCGCGGGTGACCTGGGACTGGCTGGGGTCGAGAGCTACTGCTGCGAAGCCGGCGATGCCTCCGGCGCTGCGGCGCTGCGGACGGGTTATCTGGCGGTGGCGGCGGGCGCCGCGAAAACAGCCCTGGTGCTTGGCGTCGAGAAAGTGACCGATATGGTGGGGCTAGCTCGCAATACCGCTCGCAGCGTCAGCCTTAATGCCGATTATGAAGCCACCAATGGCGCGACTTTGACTTCCATGGCGGCGCTGCTAATGCGGCGCTATATGCTGGAGCACGAGGTCGGGCTGGCGCAGTTTGAAGGCTTCAGCGTCAATGCCCATCGCAACGGCGCGCTAAATCCCAAGGCCATGTATCGCAATCCGCTGCGTGCGGGAGCCTTCAGCAAGGCGCCCATGATTGCGGAACCGGTCAGCCTCTTTGACAGCGCGCCCGACGCCGATGGCGCTGCGGCACTGATACTGGCGCCGGCGGACGAAGCGGTTGATCTGTCGCCTCAGCCCGTTCTGCTGGCTGGAAGCGCCGTGGCGACCGACTCGCTCATGCTGCAAGATCGAATGGATCCGCTCCACTTCGCAGCAGTGGGACGTTCTGCGGCTCGGGCGCTGGACCAGGCCGGCTTGTCTACCAGCGACCTGGACCTGCTGGAGCTGCACGATGGTTACACGATCATGACGGCTCTGGCGCTCGAGGCGATGGGTTTCAGCGCGAGGGGCCGCGGCTGGCGCTGGGCGCAAGTTAACGGCGAAAAGCTCGCGTTGAATGGCGAGCTGCCGATTAGCAGTTTCGGCGGCCTGAAGAGCCGTGGCAATCCCAGCGGCGCGACCGGCGTCTATCAGGCTGTTGAGGCGACGCTGCAGCTGCGCGGTGAAGCGGACGAAAATCAGGTCGCCAATGCCCGGACGGCGTTGGTGCAGAACTTGGGTGGATTAGCGTCAAGCGCCGTTACGCATATTCTGCGCGCTTTGCCGGACTAGGCTGATAGCCTCTGAAAGTGTCAAGACCTATCAAGATAGCTTCTGATAGCTTGCCACGCCTAGACTGAATTGCAATGCGGGATGCTTATCCAGGGGCGAGAGGAAATCCGATGCAGGTGGCAAAGTACTGGCGCAACAAGAAACTGCGTTACCGGCTTGAGGGATTGCCGCGTCAAGAAGCGCGCGTACTTGACGTGATTGAAGGCCCGCCATCCAACCAGGACAACATTCGCGACAACGTTCGCAAAGTACGCAAGCCGCTCAAGCGCGAAGCAATAAAGTTGGTTCAGTCAGGATGAGAGATGGCGATAGCAGCCCCTTGCTTAAGCTATCGGGCCAGCATGAGACCGCGCTTCAAGGCGAAGTTTACAGCTATACGCTTGTGCGGGAGCCGCCTCAGGGTTTCGCAGCGCAAGCGCCTTATTATTTGGCGCTGGTTCGCCTGGACGACGGCCAGCTTATTACCGCGCAGCTAACGGACGTCGATTCTGAAGTGCGTATTGGCGACCCGGTGGAGATGGTGACACGCAAGCTGACTACGGACGGCGCGCAGGGGATCATCGTCTACGGCTATAAGTTTCGGCCAGCCATCAAGACAGGCGACAAATGAACGCCAGTCCCTAATTCAGTATTAGCGGGTAACGAAAAGAGCCACAACTAGGTGGCTCTTTTCGTTTGCGCTGCCAGCTCTGGGACGAGTGCTGCGAGCTGAGCGAACTACATGCCTTCTTTGATCTTCGATTCGTAAGCTAGCGACTGCTCGGTGTTGGAATCGAAAATGTGCATATTGTCGAGATTGAAGGTAACCCCCATCTCGTGGCCGACTGTGGCGCCTGTGCGCGGGTCGGTACGCGCGATGAAATTCTTGCCGCCGGACTCCAGATAGATGATCACCTCGTTACCCATCTGTTCCACAACCTCGACTTGCGTCGAGAGATTCGCCGGGATAATACCCTGCGGCAAATAATTGGTATCGTGGATGTCTTCCGGGCGAATGCCGCAGATGACTTCCATACCGGCGTGACTGCGGTAAGCGTCAGCCTTGCTGTCGGGCACCGGCAGCGTGAAAGCGCCGGTATCAACCATAAGCGAGCCGCCGTCGTCCTTGAGAACTGCGTCGAAGAAGTTCATGGACGGGCTGCCGATGAAACCGGCGACAAATACGTTGTGCGGGTTGTGATACAAATTGAAGGGCGAATCAATCTGCTGCAGCTCGCCTTCATTAAGAACACAGATACGCGTACCCATCGTCATCGCCTCGACCTGATCATGGGTAACATAGATGAAGGTCGTCTCCAGCCGCTGGTGCAGCCGGCTGATGAAGGACCGCGCTTCTACGCGCAGCTTGGCATCAAGGTTGGAGAGCGGCTCATCCATCAGAAAGACCGCCGGTTCACGCACGATGGCGCGGCCGACAGCCACGCGCTGGCGCTGGCCGCCGGACAGCTGCCTGGGCCGGCGATCAAGCAAGTGACCGATGCCCAATTCATTGGCGGCCTCGTTCACGCGCTCATCAATGATTTTCTTCGGCGTCTTGCGCAGCTTGAGACCGAATGCCATGTTATCATAGACGGTCATATGCGGGTACAAGGCGTAACTCTGGAACACCATGGCCACATCACGGTCTTTCGGCGCGACATTATTAACCACGCGATCACCGATCAGGATTTCACCCTCGGTGATCTCTTCCAGGCCAGCCAACATGCGCAAGCTGGTGGACTTGCCACAGCCGGACGGCCCAACGAAGACCAGAAACTCCTTGTCTTGGACTTCAATGTTCAGATCGGATACAACGCGTAGATCACCGAAATCCTTTGATACATGATTGAAAGTGACACCAGCCACGAGAACCTCCGTTCAAATCAGTACATTGACGAAAACATTGGTAATTCTGCACAAATACCCTACTTGACAGCAAGATACTTTTATAGTGCTCATTATATCGGCTATTTTTGAAAATGCAAAGAATTCGTCGCGATGAAATAGAATCCGTCGCCGCGATTAGCCACGAATAGTTGATGGGAACGCTATGCCTGACAATCCAAATGCGGAAATCATCGCCATCGGTACTGAGCTGCTCTTGGGAGAAATCACAGACACCAATTCCGTCTTTCTGGCGCGGCAATTGCGTGACATCGGCGTGAATGTCTTTTTCATGACCACCGTAGGCGATAATCTGGGTCGAATCAAAGATGCCATTTCCGATGCTCTGGATCGCGCTGAGATCGTCATTACCACCGGCGGCTTGGGACCAACGGTGGACGACATGACGCGGCAGGCGGTGGCGGACGCAGTCGGCAGGCCGCTCGAATTCCATCAGTCGCTCTACGACACAATCGCTGAGCGATTTCGTGGCTTCGGCTCCAAAATGACCGAGAACAATCGACAGCAAGCCTACCTGCCCGCAGGCGCCATCCTGGTTGAAAACCCGGTGGGCACCGCGCCGTCATTCATTGTGGAATCGCAGCGGGGCCTTGTGATTAGCGTGCCCGGCGTACCGCGCGAAATGAAATTCCTGATCACGGAGGCAGTCGTGCCCTACCTGCTCAAACGCTACGAATTGGGCATTATCTTGGCGCGCATCTTGCGCACTGCGGGCATCGGCGAAAGCTCGCTTGATGACCAGATCGGCGCCGACATTCTAAGCGCGACCAACCCCAGCGTCGGGCTGGCCGCGCATCACGGCAGCGTTGATATCCGCGTCACAGCTAAAGCCGACAGCAAAGCCAAAGCCATGACCTTGCTCGATGACATGCAGGGCCGGCTGGAAACACGCATAGGCGAGCATATCTTTGGCGTCGACGCCGACCGGCTGGAAGATGTGGTCTGGCGGCATATTCAGCAGCGTCAACTGCGCGTACATGTGACCGAAGCCGGATTGCCCGGCGTCATCAGCGGCAGCTGGCAAGATGCAGCGCAGCTCCTGACGGCGGCCGTCTTTGACAATCCGCAGCAAGCCTTTGATTATTATCTGGTTGATGCGGCTGGCGTCTCGCTGCGCGACTTCGCCGTCGATATCGCCGAGCGTATACGCTCCCGCGAAAATGTCGCCGCGAGCCTTGTCGTACTGAGTGTCCCCGAGCTGGCTGAAAACGCCGACATTGAGCAGGGCAGCGCGATTGCGATTTCAACAGCCACCGATCTGCGCTACCGTGTTTACGGGTTCGGGGCGAAATCGCCGCTGGCGCGCGAGTGGCTGTCGCGCTGGGGATTGGCGAATTTATGGAAGATGCTGCGAGAGCCGCCCGACGGCTAAGCGACCGCGCTATTCATCCAGGCTGAGCAGCGCCATGAATGCTTCCTGGGGCACTTCCACGGATCCAATCATCTTCATCCGCTTCTTGCCCTTTTTCTGTTTCTCAAGCAATTTTTTCTTGCGCGTTACATCGCCGCCGTAACACTTGGCCAGTACATCTTTGCGCATTGCCTTGACGTTCGCGCGCGAGATGACGCGTTTGCCGACGGCCGCTTGCACCGGCACCACGAACATCTGCCGGGGTATCAGCTCCTTGAGCCGGCTCACCAAGCGTTGCCCGCGATGATAGGCGTCGTCGCGGTGGCAGATCATAGCCAGGGCGTCGACGCGGTCTTCGTTGACCAGCACATCGACTTTGACCAGATCGCCGGCTCGATACTCATGAAATTGATAGTCGAGGCTGGCGTAGCCCTGCGTCACGCTTTTGAGCTTGTCGTAAAAGTCGATGATGATCTCCGACAGCGGAATATCGAAGTGGAGAATCACGCGCGTGGCGTCAAGATACTCGGTAGTGTCGTACACGCCGCGTTTATTGATCGTGAGTTCCATCACCGCGCCGATGTAGGTCTGCGGGACGTAGATCTGAATCTTCATCCAGGGCTCGTGGATCTCTTCAATGGCGCTTTCGTCGGGCAAAAGGGCGGGGCTGTCGATTAATTGCGTCGCGCCGTCACGCTGCAATACGCGGTATTCGACGCTGGGCGCTGTCGCCAGAATATCAAGGTCATATTCGCGTTCCAGACGCTCCTGGATAATCTCCATGTGGAACAGACCCAGGAAGCCCACGCGGAAGCCGAAATTGAGCGCTTGCGAAGTCTCCGGCTGGTAGGTTACTGAGGCATCGTTAAGCTGCAGTTTTTCCAGCGCGTCGCGGAGGTCGCCGTAATCTTCATTGTTGGTGGGGTAGATGCCAGCAAAGACCATCGGCTTGGCTTGCTCGTAGCCGGGCAGGGGATGCTGGGCGCCGCCCCGAGCCAGCGTAACGGTATCACCGACGCGGCACTCGCGCACCGTTTTCAGGCCGGTCGCGATATAGCCGACTTCGCCCGCAGATAAGCAGTCCACAGCCCGCATTACCGGGTCAAAGACGCCGATTTCCACTGGTTCAAAGCGCGCGCCTGTGGCGTAGAGTTTGAGCATATCGCGCCGATTAACACTGCCATCGACAATGCGCACGTAGGCGATAACGCCCTTGTAGGAGTCATAGTGCGAATCAAATACAAGCGCGCGCAGGCTTTCCTGCGCATTTGTGCTCGGCGGCGGCACCTCCGCAATGATGGTCTCGAGCAGGTCGACTACGCCGATGCCGCGCTTGGCTGATATCCGCGGCAAATCGTCGCCGGAGGAACCCAACAATTCTTCCACTTCGCCCGCGACGGCGTCGGGCTGCGCCGCCGGCAGGTCGATCTTGTTAATTACGGGAATGATCTCGAGGTCTTGCTCAAGCGCCAGGTAGACGTTTGACAGCGTCTGCGCCTCGATGCCCTGGCTGGCGTCAACGACCAGGACCGCGCCCTCGCAGGCTTGCAGGGCGCGGCTAACTTCATAGGTAAAATCCACGTGGCCGGGCGTGTCAATCAAGTTGATCGTGTAGTCCTGCCCGTCGCTCGCGGTGTAAACCATGCGAACGGCGGAGGCCTTGATGGTGACGCCGCGTTCCCGCTCCAGCGCCATGCTGTCGAGAAGCTGTTCCTGCATGTCGCGCTCGCTTACGGTCTGCGTCAATTCCAGCAGACGGTCAGCCAGCGTACTCTTGCCGTGATCGACATGGGCGATAATACAGAAGTTGCGGATTTGCTTGATTGTCATCTGGCCGCCAGTATATTCGCTGCAATCATCCCATTATGAATCACGAGATAGACTTGGAGTAGGGCAAGCTGTTACAGCTGGGCAAAGAGCGCTTCGATCTTTCGCCTTACTGCCGGGTTATGCTTGGGGGCTTTGCCCGGCTCCAGCCACAGCAGGTATTCCACATTGCCCTTGGCGCCTGTGATGGGCGAGGAGATAACATCCGCGCAGTTCATTTCCAGCGCCTCCGCATAGGCGACGACGTCTCGCAAAGCCCGGCGGCGCAGCGAGGCGTCGCGAACGATGCCGCCTTTGCCGACTTCGCCTTTGCCAACCTCGAATTGCGGCTTTACCAGCGCGATTATGTCAGCTTCAGCGGCTACCCAGCGTTTCACCGCCGGCAGAATCAGACGTAGGGAAATGAAGGATACATCAATGACCACCAGCGCCGGGCGCTGCGACAGCGTATTCAGATGGCGCGCGTTGGTACCCTCCAGGAGCGAAACACGCTCATCCATACGCAGGCGGTAATCGAGGATGCCGCTGCCGACATCAATGGCGTAGACGCGCGCCGCGCCCTGCTGCAGCAGGCAGTCGGTAAAGCCGCCAGTGCTCGCGCCGACGTCCGCGCAGACTTTGCCGGTCGCCTCGACCGCAAAAGCCGCGAGCGCGGCTTCCAGCTTGAGGCCGCCACGGCTAACGTAGCGGGGTTTGGACTTAAGCGAAATCTGAGCATCCCCGCGAACCATGCTGCCGGGCTTATCGATCAATCGGCCATCGACCGTGACTTCGCCGGCCATAATCAGGGCGGCTGCCTTGCTGCGCGAGCTGACGTGATTGTCATCCACCAGTAATACATCCAGACGCAGCTTGCCAGCCACTGTCAGCCTCGCACCATTTCAATAGTGATGTCCGCGCTAAGCTGGTTCGCGTCAAAGTCAAATACATCCGCGAAGTTGGGAATGTAGCCTTCCGCCTCGATGACCACGCTGTAGGGCGTATCAAACGCAAGCGGGCGCGCGAACTGAAACTCCCCGTTGCGATCGGTTGTCGCCAGCGCCACAACTTGTTCCTGCCGCCAGACGAATTCGCTGGCGTCATAATCTTCGCTGACCAGGACAATCGTCAGACTGGGAATACCTTGCTGCGTTGCCGCGTCAAGGACTTTGCCCGTGAGAATTGTCCCTTGAAATTCCGCAAAGCGGTCAATGGGCAACTGGCCAATGCCAACTGCCGCTGATTGCTCAAGCAGCAGCAAATCATTCACTAACAACTTCAACTCATAATTCCCGTCGGGCGGATTGGGCAAGAAAAGCGCAAAATCCGAACCGGTTTCTTGCCCCAGCCAAGGCTGTGAGTAGCGGAAAAACTCTTGGTCGTCGACCAGCCAGCTCGCGGTCCACGGCGTTCCAGCTATAATTCGCTGCCAATCAAATAGCGCAACCAGCGCGGGAATCGCAGACGGATAACTCGTCGCGGCGGAGCCCAGGCGAGCTTCCGGCAAGGATTCGGCGCTGGTAAATCGCAAATCGCTGAACACGCGCGGCAGCGGCGAACCTTGCTGGCCGGCGACATAGAAGTCGGATGTAGCCGAGAGAGCGCCTTCAACATACAACTCCAGCCGATACTCGCCCGGGAGCAATCCGCCGGCTGGGTCAACACTGATGACTTTGGAGCCAAAGGCATCTTCAGACCACATATCACTCGTCCGGGCGAACTCAGTACCGGCGTAGTACCAAATAGTAGACCAGGGCGTGCCGACAGCCATGTTGGCGTGAAGGAAGCGGGCATAGGCGATATTGCCCAGAGGTACGATAGACCCGTTTCCGATCAGATTGCCGGCCTGATCAAGCGTCCCAAAAACTATGTCGCTGAAATGCGCCCGGTCTTGGGCTGCGCCGCCGATGATGATCTTCTGGCTGCCGGCGCCGGCGCCATTCACTAGCAGCGTGAATTCGTAGGCGCCGTTGGCCCAGGCCTGCTCTCGCGCGCCGATATACCATAAGCCGCGTTCGCCGCCACTCCAGCGCACGGGCGGCAAATTAAAGGTCGAATCCGGTACACCATCGCGGGTGATGCGCAATTCGTAAACCGTCTCGGCCGCAAAGTTGTTGTAATCAAAGAAAAGGTAAAGATTCCGCGTATTAGAGGGCAGCGAGCCAACCACCGTCGACGGCATGTCGCCGCGAACTGAAGGCGCGATGAATACCCGCGATACATCCGGCGGCGCGCGGCGTGGATCGGAATCAGCCGCAGGAGCCGTCATCTCGACGCGCAGCCCCAGGCGAGCGCCTCGAATCAAGTGTTCCGCCAAAGCAATTGGGCGAATGGTACTGATAAAGTCGCCGGTAGGTACACAGCGGTCGCTGCTGTTGACCAAGCCATCGTTATTGGTATCGTTAAGATAGCGGCAGTTGGATGCCGCCGCCGAGCCGGCCAAAGGCGCATTCGTTGGAATGCCAATGAGTTGGCCCGCGGTGTTGTACGCGCCGCCGCCCGCCATCGCTCCCGGTATTTCAGCGCGAGTTTTGAACCAAGTCCGCGACCCGCTGAGCGGTTCCGCAAGAAATGCGGTCACAGTACCGCGGGAAAAGGCGACCGCTTCGTTGCCGATATCCGGATACCCGACCACCACCAGGTTGTCGTCTATTGAAACGTCGTTTGAATCACCCAGCTCAACGAAAGGCAGCACCGGCAGTTCGCCTTGGGCGATCAGCCGGCCGTCAAGTTCGCGAGCAATCCGTATTAAGGCGATATCCAACCCGGCATCCGCGTTTATGATGTCCGCGCGATATTTAGGTATCGGCGGCTCTTGCAGATCCACGTTGAGCGAGACAAAGAGTGTATCCCCGCTGCACTGCTGGCTCGGCAGGATGCCGTTTGCCTTGCTGATTATCAACCCGTCCGCGCTGATTAAGGCGCCCGTGCTGACGCAGGTCACGATCAAGTTGTTGCCGTCAATTTCAGCCTGATAGACAAAAACGGTCGCCCGCATGACTCGCTCCAGGCTCTGCTCGAAACCGCCTTGAGCGAATGACGACCTGAAAGCCAGGAATAAGAGGGGGGCAAAGGCGACGAGCGCCACAAGCCTGATTACTCGCGTATGCATCAGAATTCTAGATTATTAATAAAGCGATGAAAGGTTGCCAGCTCGCGTTGATAGATGCTTGACTCGGCGCGGAAGGATACGATAAGCGCTTGTCCGCGCCGGATTGCGAGAATATCCAGGCCGTTGACAATGGATGAGACGCCTTCCAGGAAGGGGCTGGCGTCCCGCGATACAAAGGTATATGTCATGCTTATGGCTTGCGTATCGTCCGGCAAGAGGAAGGTATCATAACCCAAGACGGAATAATCAATGAAGACTTGAGACCGCTGCAAACTCAAGTGATCCAGCAGATTGCGTTCAGCGCCGTCAGCGCCGACAGGCAGCGAACGCACCTCTATCGTTGTGTTGAAACCGAGGCGCGACATATCGCGGACTCGAAAGACAGTCCCCTCCGACTCGTCAAGCAGCCAGCGCGCCGGATAACTGGCTGTAATGCCGGCGGCGTTATTAGTATACACGCTGGTTTGGTTGAGCAGGCCATCCCGCTGATTAGCCCCAAGCAGCAATCCGCCAAGTATCAGCATATAGCTAAAGGCAATTGACCAGCGCTGGCGCTGTGTGATTTGAACAGCGGGCGAGCGCCCAGTTTCAAAAGCCATCAGATCCGCCCTGGCTACCATAGGCTTCTCGTTCGCGGCGCTCGGAATTTGAGTACAGAAAATAGGCTATGCCAACCGACACAGTCATGCTCGCCGCCAGGAATAGCAGGCCGAAAAGCGGGCGATCGCCGCTGCCCGCCTGGCTCAGCGGGCCGCTCAAGAGCCCCGGCAATAGCGCCTGTATGATCCCGGCCACCAGCATGGCGATCAGCAGATTAAAGGGCAAGACCAGAGGGAAGGCGTCCCCAAAATAGGATTCAATGATACCCAGCGCGATGAACAAGCTGGACGCTGTCTGAATCGTGAAGCTGAACAGCGCATAAACAGCCGCCTGGTTCCAGGTCGGCTCCAGGCGCCATACCCAGACCAAAGTCAGATAAAAGCTGTAGCCTATGGCCGCCGCCAAGGCGTAAGCGACGCCGTCGCTGCGGACGCGCAAAGCCTGCGGGTAGATGAGATAGCGCAGGACCAGGAATCTGAGCCCAACGTCAATCACACCGGCGGTTAACGTGTAGCCGACTATGCGCTGAAATACAGATTGCAGCGGCAGCCACTGATCGACCACGAAGAAGCCCTCGGCCAGCGGCAAGCCGATAGCCGACGCGGTCAGCCCGGAAACGACCGCGACGCCGATCAGACGCCGCCGTGGCCGGTCAACGCGGGCTTCCGGCAGTACTGACAGCAGCAGCCACAGGAGAACAGGCAGTGATGTCAGCATCAGTGCGGCTATTCGATTGAAGTCAGCATCGCGCGTGGCTGGCAGCGCTTCTCCGCTGAGGATGGTGATGCCGCAGACGAGGATAATCGCGGAGACAAGAATGCTGAACCTTCTCCAGACCGGCAGCACGCCATAAGATTCCGCGCCGCTGCTTACATTGAATCGGGGAAATTGCGCCATCTCTCGTCCCGCGCGCCTAATCAACGGACTGGCTACCGTCTATAATAAAAACTACGCAATCACAAGTTTATTGTACAGTGTCTGTGGATAAGCGGAAACGATGGTTGGTCGACGGCAGGGACGGCTGGCAAGCCCGTACCGAGTTGTCTTGCAGCGCATGGCTGCAGGATCCCTGACAAACTATTGGAAAAGTCTCGCCAACTCGAACCAGGCGCCGCTCGCAACGGCGCTGATCGTTGCGCTCCTGCTCTTGTCCAGCTGTAGATCGAGCTTGGAAGCACTGCCATGCGCGCGCGATCAGCGCTGCTTGCGCTACGGATTGTCGGCGGATATTCCCGTGCTGGATCCGCATTATGCCAAAGCGCCAGAAGCGGGAATGATCTTCCGGCAACTCTACGATACACTGGTTTACCGCAGCGGCGACACTCATGAATTTCTTCCCGGTCTGGCTACAAATTGGGATCTATCCGCCGATGGCCTGGTCTATACCTTTGCCCTGCGGCGGGATGTGGTCTTTCATGATGGCAGCCGCTTTGACGCCGCGGCGGTGGGCAGCAATATCGAACGTATTTTTGACCCAAACATTCCGCAATCGCTGGCGCGCGAACTCCTGGGCCCTTTGACCCAATACGAAGTTGCCGGCGACTTCACCATCCGCTTGATTCTGGCGTCGCCTTTTCCCGGCTTGCTGGACGCGCTGGCGCAGCCAACCCTCGGCATCGCCAGCCCGGCGGCGTTGGCGACTCATGGCTTTTTACGCTATCAATTCCACCATGCGGGCACTGGACCCTTCCAGTTAGAGAATTATCTGCCGGGCGAGCGGATTGAACTGCGCCGATTCGAGGACTACCGAGTATCCCCGTCAATATACCAACCGCTGGCCGGCGACGAGATTACCCGCGTCGAATTCGTACTCCAAAGCGCGGCTGATGTCGATGCGCTGCCTGCGCTGCGCGATTCTCTGGACGTACTCGACGACTTGTCGCCCGTCGATGCGCAGAATCTCGCGGGCAATAGCCGCGTTCAAATTTTGCCGGTGGATATCCCGGGTCTGTCGGTCCAGTTCCTTTTTAACACGGGGCGCCCGTCCATCGACAAGCGAACGGTCCGCTTGGCTTTGTTGCTGGCGACCAATCGCATCGCCATCAGCGACCAAGTGTATTTTAACTTCTCGCCGGTGGCTTGGGCGCCGCTATCGACCGCCACAGGCTACTCGCATACCGGCTATGTTGACCAGTTCGCTTATAACCTGAGCGCCGCCCAGGCCTTGTTGGCGGAGGCCGGTTATAGCGACAGCGACGCCGACGGGCTTGTCGACCGAGATGGCGAGCCGCTGGCGCTATCGGTGGTGGTTCCGCCTTGGGGTGGATTGCCCGCTGTGGTCTCGCTGCTGCAGCAACAGTGGCAAGCGCTTGGCGTCGCGCTGGAGATTGAGCAGGTCCCCGGCCGCTCGCGATTGCGCAGCTTGATCCAAAGCGGACGCTACGACCTCTTACCGGTAGACCAGTATGGCATTGATCCAAATGCTTTGTCCAGCGTGTTTCTGGCGGATTCTTTATATGGCGCCTCCCAATCGCCCAATGACGAGCTGGAGACTCTGCTGCTAAGCGCCATGCACGCAACTGACAGCCAGGCGAGGCGAACGCTGGTTTATAATATCCAAGCCACGATCATGGATGAGCAACTGATTCTACCAATTCGGGAGTACGTTCGGCTCACGGCAGCGCGCGCGGGTCTACGCAATCTTCGTTTTGACGCTTACGGCTTCTACCCGCTGCTGTTCAACGCGTCACTAGCAGGCAGCTAGCGCTTCAGCCCGCGCATATCCGGGTGCCGCGAGCCGCGCCACTGACCAGCAAGTCCAGCAAGATGTCCTCAGAGTCCCCATTTGCAATCACGACCTCCAAGCCCGGCCGCGCTTGTACCAAACCGATCATCTCCGATACCTTCTGCAGCATGCCGCCGGTTACATCAACACCGGCGGATCCGCCAAGATGGGGCGCGATTCGAGGGAATGTCTCGGGGCTGATTGCGCTTAGGGTTTTGCCATTTTCGTCGATGACGCCATCCACTTCCCCGAGCAGAATAATCCGGCGCGCGCGCAGCGGCTCCACCAGACCGGCGAATAGCGCTTCAGTGGAAATGATGGCGCCGCCATCCTTGCTATCAAGCGCGATATCGCCATGCACCAGCGGTATCATTTGCTGTTCCAGCGCCAGCGTCAGCGGCTTGACATGGAGGGAATGCAGACGGCGGCCACGGCTAATTAGCATGGAAGACGGCTGAAAGCGCATGGCGGGCAAGCCGGCCGCCAGGAGCTCGCCCAAAATCAATTGACTTAGCTCCGTAGCAACCGCGCCGACTTTGGCGAATCCCAGCCGATCAGCAGCGGAATAGACGCCCTTGGCCGTATCATGCTGTTCCGCTTCAAAGTGGCCGAATGACCCGCTTCCATGGCCGATTACCAAGGGGGCTTCGGGAAGCGCCGCGCGCAGCTCAACGAGTTGCCGCGCGATATTTCGCACGGTGGCGCGGCGGAATGTTCGGGCCTGTCGTTTATCCGTTACCAGCGAGCCGCCGAGTTTAATCAGAATTGTCATTGCGCTATGCTCTCGCCACCTACAGACGAGACAAAAACGCGCTTTGCGCCTGCCCGCCGCAGTTCATCTTGTACGCTTGCCGCAGACTCCGGCCGCGCCAGCGCGATCATATTGCCGCCGCGTCCGCCGCCTGACAGCTTCGCCCCGCAAGCGCCGCTACGCAAGGCGGCAGCAACCAGTCTGTCCAGCAATGCTGAAGAAACATCCAGCGCTTGCAGCAGCGCGTGATTCCGCGTCATAAGCCGGCCAAGCTGCCTGTAATCTCCCGACTCGATGGCTGACCTGGATCGCTCAACCAATGCGCCTATTTGCTCGAAGATGGCGTAGGTCCGGCCGGGTTGCTGTTCAAGCTGGGCGCGCACATCAGCGACGGTCGCGCGTGTCGGAGCTGAAACGCCTGTATCGGCCACCACCAGGGTAAAGGCTCTGCTGATACCAATAAAGTCGCTGGGACCGTCTTTGACATAGTAGACCGGCTTTTCATACACGATCACGGTATTGTCAATGCCACTGGGAGCGCCATGATGCAGCTGCTCGACTTCAAAGACAATTGAGTTTAAAACATCACGGGGGATCTCCTGATTGAGCAAGCGAGCCAGTCCCCGCGCCAATGCGGCTGAGACTGCCGCGCCGCTGCCCAAGCCGCCGGCGACCGGAATATCTGAACGAATGATCAGTTCGCCTTGAAGCGAGGCCAGCGCGAAGTAACGAGCCGTCAATGCAATGACCTGCTTGATTGGATCAGTGGATTGAAAATCTTCTTTACACCAGTAAAAGGGCGGCCGGCCGGCATACGACGAGCTTACCCTCAAGGGCTGCGAGGATTCGCGCGCTTCGACGCAAGCCCGGAGTTGGGACAATGGCAGGGCAATCGCTGGCTGCCCATGCACGACGGCGTGCTCGCCGACCAGGATTGCCTTTGCGGGAGCGCTGCTGGTCTTTACCATTGCAAGTTACAAAACATAAAGAACGACGAAATAAGTCAAGCTGGCGGCGACAAGCGTCAATTGCAGCGGCCGGTCGGTAAACAGGACTTCGTCCGGCGCGCTGCCTTCGCCTTCAACATGAATCAAATACAAGTAACGAAAGATGCCATAAATCACGATGGGCACCGTGAGCAGGCCGAGATTCTGGCCGTTCCGTATCATTGTCGGGGATTCAACCGTGTAAATGACGTAGGTGATGAGGACGCATGCGGTCACGATTCGCAGCAGATCGTCCAGAAGCGGGAGCGTGTAGTGCTTGAAACTCGCGCGGGCAGTTTGCGCTGCCTCACCCAGCGTATACAGCTCCTGGCGGCGTTTGCCGATAATCAAGAAGAGCGCCAGCAAACCGGCGCAGGTCGTCAGCCAGGGAGACAGCGCCACATCCACAACGACGCCGCCCGCCAAAATGCGCAGCACAAATCCGGCGGAAACCGCCATTATATCTAGCAGGGCTATCTGCTTGAGGTAGAGCGAGTAGGCGATCTGCAGCAGAAAATAGGCCAGCAAGATCAGCGTCAGATCGCGGTCGAAACTTGCTGACAATAGCAGGGTAAGGCCAGCCAATAGCGCCGCGGTGATTGCGGCAGCGGGCAGCGGCACGACGCCGGCCGCAATAGGGCGATGCTTCTTTTCGGGATGCTGCCTGTCGGCGGCACTATCAACGATATCGTTAACGAGGTAAACGGCGCTTGCCGCCAGTATCAGCAAGACGCTGCAAAACGCGACTCGCCCCAGCGCCTCAATGTCAAGAAGGCTGGCGTCAAAGACGATACCGGGGAAGACAAACAGGACGTTCTTCGTCCATTGCCGGGGACGCATCGAGAGAAACAGGCCGTTGATGAGACGCAAGCTGGTCTCCAAGTTGTTTGCGCTGGACAAGAGCCGCGCTGTGGCGATAATGGGGCTTTAGGCTTTAATGGTTTCACCGCGTCCGAAGGAATATCGCGCAATGTCGCCAAGCTCAAACAATATAGCAAGAGCGCGCGCGCATTCCAATATCGCGTTCATCAAGTACTGGGGCAATCGCGACCACAGCTTGCGGCTGCCGGCGAATTCCTCTCTGAGCATGAATCTCAAGGATTTGCATACGACGACAACTCTAGAGTGGCTAGGGGCAGCTGGCGCCGACTTTCTGGAGATCAACGGCGCTCCGGCGGACCCGGGAGCTCTTGATCGCGTCAGCGCTCATCTGGACGTCATCCGCAGACGTTTCGGAATGCAGTCGGCCGCGCGCGTGTCGTCGACGAATAATTTCCCGATGGGAACTGGCATTGCTTCTTCAGCATCGGCATTTGCAGCGCTCAGCTTGGCGGCGACATCCGCGCTTGGCGTCGATTTGCGTGAACGCGAGCTCTCCGCATTGGCGAGGCTGGGCTCCGGCTCGGCAGCGCGGTCGATACCATCTGGCTTCGTGGAGTGGCGCGCCGGCGACGCCCATGAGACGTCTTACGCGGAGACTTTCGTCCAAGCCAATCACTGGGATCTGGTGGATGTGATCGCCGTTGTCAGCCGCCGGCACAAACATATTGGCTCAAGCGCCGGACACCTGGAAGCCGATTCGAGCGTTCTGCAATCGGCGCGCGTGGCCAGCGTTGAGGGGAGACTCAGCGCGGTCAAAGCCGCGATCGCGAGTCGCGACTTTGAAGCCTTCGCCGACATCGTCGAAGAAGACAGCAATCTAATGCACGCGGTTATGATGACCAGCAAGCCGCCGCTCTTCTACTGGGATCCGCTTTCGCTGCGTGTTATGCAAGCGGTGCGTAATTGGCGCGCTGCGGACGGATTGCGCGTGTGCTATACCCTGGATGCGGGGCCCAATGTCCATTGCATCTGTGAAGCGGGCGATGCCGCGGCGGTCAAAGCAAATCTGCGGGATCTGTCGGCAGATGTCGAGATACTTCAATCAAGCGCGGGTCCCGGCGCCTGCGTCTTGCCAAGGGTATCCGTGTGAGTTCGCGGAATTAAGCACTCCTTAATCCGAGCTTCCTTGCGCAAGAGCAACAATGCCCCGTATAATGTGGACACATTAAATGCAAACCAAAGGGTAGCGTCGATGCTGATACAAGCCGCCGCGGCTAACGATATTTTGCTTGCCATTGCCGCCTTTGTAATCGTCCTGTTTCCGGCCATTATCATTCACGAGCTGGGGCATTTTCTCGCCGCTAAATTAGTGGGGATTAATGTGCTGGAATTCGGCATCGGCTTTCCGCCGCGCCTGGGGCGTATTTTCATCTGGCGCGAGACTGAGTTTACCATCAACCTTTTGCCTATCGGCGGCTTTGTACGGCCGCTGGGCGAGGACATGATTGGCCCGGCGCCGGAAGGAAAAGTGAAACGCGACCGAGCCGACCTGGAGCAAGGCCAGGCGGGATCGGTCCGCTACGTAGACGAGCGCGAGATGCTGCGGCTGCGCGGCGTGGCAGACAAGGACATGATGTCAGTGAACGAAGCGCCCGCGCTTGGCCGCATCTTTTTCATGTCTGCCGGCGCCCTGGCCAATTTCGCCACGGCGGCGCTTTTGTTCATCGTAGCGGCTTTGATCGGATTGTCGCTGCCGGTCGGCGGCCTCAGCCAGATCGTAGCTATTCCTGAGGGTTCAGTTTTCCACAATACTGAGGCTCAGGTTGGCGATGCTATCGAGAGAATTAACGGCGAACGCTTTGCCGACTTTGGCGCCTTCCATGACACGCTGGCCGAATACGATGGCGAAGCGATTACCTTCTCCCTGCTGCGCCGCGATACCGCAGAATCTTATGACCTTACCGTGAAACCTGACTTCGCGAGACGCGCCGGCGCGGTTCAAGTGCTGGGCGTTTTGGAAGACTCGCCAGCGGCACAAGCCGGCATGCTCCCCGGCGACTTGGTGACGCAGATCAACCACATGGCGATCCCATCATCCGGCGACCCGGCCGGAAGGCTAAAGGAAGCCACGCGTGAAGCTGAGGGAAGCCCGCTGCCGCTAACTATCTATCGCGAGCATGAAGACGGCAGCGCCGAAATCATTCAGATGGTGGTAACCCCACGCGTAAATCCCCCGGAAGGCGAGGGCAGGTTAGGCATCGCCATACGCTCCCAGTTCGGCTCGGGCGAGGGTACGCGCTTCGCCAATGCCGGATACATAAATGAGCCTGTGCCGCAAAGCCTCCCGGACGCGGTCGCATACGGCTTGCGTACAACCGCTGAGACCTTTAGCGTAATCGCTTCCATTCCCGGTCGGCTCCTCGACGGCTCGCTCAGCGGCAAGGATGCGCGGCCAATTAGCATCATCGGCATCAGCAAGATCGGCGGGGAATTCCTGCAGCGCAGTTTGCACGAAGGTCCCGGCTTGATGCTGCATTTTGTCGCGTTAATTAGCATATTCCTGGGCATCAGCAATCTGCTGCCAATTCCGGCTCTGGATGGCGGCCGCATAATTTTTGTGCTGTTTGAGATGCTGCGCGGCAAACCTGTGGATCCCAAGATTGAGGCGCGCGTACACCAAATCGGCATCGTTTTGCTGCTGATTTTGGGCAGCCTGGTCATGATTTACGATCTAATCAGCCCGCCGAGCCTCTCATGAGCGAAACTGACGAAGCCCTGTCCGCCTTTGATGACGAAGTTTTTGAGAAACCCGCTGTCGGCGATGTCGTTTCGGCTTTGCGTCAGCTTGAAGCGGCGCCGGAGCGCGCAGTCTCAGCGACTGTTGTTTACGGCCTCAGTGACTTGTCCACATCTGAACAGCGGACTGTGAAACACGAGTGGGCGCGGCTTGGATCAGCCGCAAAGCGCCGCATTCTGCGTTCGCTAATCGAAGCCAGCGAAGCCATGTTTGAACTGAATTACCGCGAAATGGCAATGCTCGGCTTGGACGATGAGGACGGCTTGGCGCGCGCGGCCGCCATTGAACTGCTTTGGACGGACGAAACCGTGGAGACCCTGCGCCGCCTGATGGCGCTTGCCGCTGAGGATCCGGACCTCAGCGTACGCGCCACTGCCTTGAAGGAGCTGGGGCGATTTGTGCTCCTCGGGGAATATGGCGATATCCCCGCAGAAGCTGCAGAACAGGCCCAAGGTCTGGCCCTGCGCCTACATACCGATCCCCGTGAACCGCTGGAAACTCGCAGGCGCGCCTTGGAAGCCTTGAGCAATTCGAGCCACCCCGAAGTTGAGCGCTTGATTCGTGAAGCCTACGCCGACGGCAATCATGATCTTAAGATCAGCGCGCTCTTCGCCATGGGGCGCACTTGCAGCAAAGTCTGGCGGGATATCTTGATTGAGGAATTAGACAGTCACGACAATGAGCTGGTCTTTGAAGCGCTGACCGCTTGCGGGCAAATCCAACTGGAAGACAGTGCGCGCCGGGTCGGCGAATTGGCGACCAGCGAGGACCGAGAGATTCAGCTTGCCGCCATTTGGGCGCTTGGCGAAATCGGCGGCAACCATGCCTTTGAAATTCTAACGAGCCTTGAGGAGATAACCGAGGAAGAGGAAGCCGCCGCTGTCATTGACGAGGCCTTGGACGCCGCCGGTTTTAGCAGGTCCTTCGCCGCCTTGGGTCTAGACTTTGACGAAGCCTAAAGCCCGCCGCAAGCGCCTTACTGCGCAAACATTGTCTGCATCTTCATAGCCAAACCCATATCGCCCATGATCTTCAACTTACCTGTCATAAAGGCTTGCATGGCATTCATCCGCCCGGTGGCAACCGCGTGCCAATCATCCGCCGTTGCTTTAACAGTCATGACGGCGTCGCTCTGCGCGCCTTCGCCGGACACTGCGCTGCCATCAGCAACCTTGATCCAAAAGCTACCGCCATTTTCGCCGCTTAAATCAAAGGCGATAATCGCATTGACGCCATCAGCTTTCTCCGGAATGAAACGATCCACCATTGCAGGGAAGATGTTCTTTACTTCGTCAGCTGTCACCATGGCTAACTCCTCATTATGAAGTCGCAATTGCGAATACGGAGTCAGTATACAGTTGTTCACGGGAAGTCCCAAGTGATGTTTGCTCAATTTCACATGACGCTTAAAGCGATCCGATGCCCGCCTCTGGCAATTGCGGCAGTCTGCATCTGCGCACTCGTACTTTCTGGCTGTACGATCTCGCGTCAAGTCAAGAGCCAGCCGGATACCAGTCCGCGAGACCCAACCGAAGAGAACCAAGCCAGTACAGAGCAGAGGGAGCCTGACGCCGCCGTCACCGTCGCTCAAGTACGCATACAGATTACCATGGCTGCGCCAGAGGCTGCCGATTCCGACGATTCCAGCGCCGTTCCCAATGCGCCTGTCAGCCAACTGGCGACGGACCCGGAACCGGAAGCGACAGCGCAGATTTCGTCGCATCGGGTGGTGGCCGGGGATACCTTAACCCGTATCGCTGAAAGATATGCTGTGCCTGTGGAGTCGCTGCTGCGGGCGAATGATCTGCCTAACCCCAATCTGTTGGAAGTCGGGCAAATTATCGCATTGCCCGCGCCGCCAGTTGACTACACGCCAGCTTTCCATATTCTGCCGGATTCCTTGCTTGTGCGTTCGACAACGGCTGGAAGCTTTGATGTTGACGCATTCATCAATTCGCAGGGGGACGCGCTCAGAGAGCTGACGACGCCCTTGACCGAAACCCGCTTTGACGGGTCAATCCGGTCTGGAACTTTCAGCGCCAGCGATATCATCAACCGCGTATCCCTGGAATACAGTGTCGATCCGCGTATTCTCATTGCTTTTCTCGAATACGCAGCCGGTATGCTGACGGCAAACGAGCTTGATGAGGAGACCCGATTGTTTCCGCTGCGGCAGGCGGAAGCCTACAACCGGGTGCAAAGAGCCGGCTTGTACAATCAGTTGAGCTGGCTGGCTGATCGGCTCAACCAGGGCTATTACGGCTGGAAATATCGCGGCGAAGCGATTCTTGAGCAGCCAGATGGCAGCCGCCTGTTTTACGAACCGAGTCTGAATCCGGGCACGGTAGCCATTCAGTATGCGCTGGCGCAGTTGGCGGCCGTTTCAGATTGGCGGCAGGCGAGCAGCGAGCAAGGCATCTACCAGACCTATCAGCAGCTTTTCGGCGAGCCGGCGGCGCTGGCGCAGGAAACCGTCCCGGCAAACTTGCAGCAACCCGAATTGACGCTGCCCTTTCCGCGGGGAGACCGGTGGCGATTCACCGGCGGTTTCCATGGGGGCTGGGGCAACGGCAGCGCATGGGCGGCCATCGACTTTGCCCCGCCGCCGAACACGGCGCCGGGCGGCTCCTGTTACACATCCGAATATCCGGCGACGGCTGTGGCGCGCGGCGCCATCGCTCGGCTGGACGAAGGGGTCGTCATTCTTGATTTGGACGAAGATTCGAACGAAGGGACCGGCTGGACGATTCTCTATCTTCACATCGATCACAGCGACATGCTGCGTGAGGGACAGATAGTGGAAGCGGGCAATATCCTGGGCTACGCCTCATGTCTTGGCGGCTTCTCAAACGCGACGCATCTGCATATTGCGCGGCGCTATAATGGCGAGTGGCTGCCGGCTGATTGCAACCGCTGCCCAGCGGGTGTTGCGGCGCCGCCATTCGTGATGAGCGACTGGAAAGTCGTCGGCCTTGCCAGCCAGCTCTATCAGGGTTTCCTGGTTCATCAACTGGATAATCGCAGCGTGGTCGCGGAGCAGGGTCGATACACAGCAGTCAATGAAATATCATGGTGAACTCAGCGCGGGAGTGTCTATTGTAGTGGATGCGGTTTCCCTTCGACCCCAAAGAAAAATCTCTGTGCCGGCGGGCAGTGTCTACGCGCCCCTCAGTAAGTGCGAGTAAGTAATGAGAATATAGTTACATCATCATAAAATAGCGAATTTTCGTGTTTGTGCGGACGAGCCAAGGCTCGCCCCTACAACTTTCGACTTTATTTTGAACCCTGTAGGGGTCAGCCTTGGCTGACCCGATGCTGTGAAATTTGCATGACTTACTTTGTTCTACTTCTGTGTCTCTGTGGTGAATTAACCTGCGCCAAGCTCGGCATTCAGGAAATATCCACCATGTTAGCTACTTCCCACAGCGCCGGCAATTTGACTTGAGGTTGCGATTTGCCACGTACGCTACTGATTCTGACTTCGCTGCTATGGCTATGCTGCCAAGGCGCGGCAGTTTGGGCGCAAGCGCGCGCTACCGCCACGCCGGTAGCGGCAGTGATCATCACGCCGACGCCGCAGGGCCAAGCGCCCCTGCCGCCGACCAGCACAGTGACGCTCAGGCCATCACCAGCGCCGGCCGTCCGCCTGCGCGCGCTGTCCACGGCCGGGAACATAAACGTCAGAGCCCTGCCAAGTCTCGAGAGCGAGGTGCTGGGCATTATCGCCGACGCTACGGAATTCCAGGTTCTGCGCAAATATTTTCGCTGGTATGAGTTCCGTTACGATGCTTCGCCCAATGGGCTTGGCTGGGTCTACGGCGATCTGGTTGAAATCGTTGGCGACAGCTCGCTCATTGAAGTCTTTGACGACGCCGGCGCCATTGAACGAACGGGACCGGCCGACAGCCTGGCGGCGGACGGGGCCGATGGCGCTTCAGCGCGCAGGATCTCAATTTCGACGGTTCAGGCTGACTCAGCCTTGTCCGTCGAATTAGGCGAAAGTACAGCGCTGCCAACTTTTACCCGGCCCGCGCCAACGGCCGTGTCGGTGTCTGTGTCTGAGCAAATCCAAACCGAGGCTGGGATTCAAAGCCCGATCGCGGATATACCGCCAATCCTGCCGATTGCGGTATTGGGCGGATTAGGGCTTCTGGGCCTTTTGATCAGCGCCATCAGACCCTAACCCTCGCAAAATTGTCTTGCCTGTGTCTCTGCAAACGAAGCGCCTAATAGCTGCCGCAGGTTCCACAACCCTGGCCGGCGTCCGCAGCTTGCTCGTCGCCCGATTTGAACGAGTGGCCACAGCCGCAACTGGAGGCGGCATTGGGGTTATCAATTTGGAAGCCGCCGCCGATCAAGCTGTCGACATAGTCAATACGCGCCCCGCGCAGATAAGTCAGGCTGGTGGGGTCAACCAGCAGGCGAACGCCATCGCTGGTCACTACAGTGTCTCCGGCTTCCGGCGCCTCTTGAAACGCCATGCCGTATTGCAAGCCGGAGCAGCCCCCGCCGGTTACAAATACACGCAGCGCATGGTTTGGGATATTGCGTTCTTCAAGCAAATTGCGGATGATTGACACCGCCGCCGGAGTCACGCTTAAGACTGATTCGTCTGTCATCACTTCAAGCGGCTGCTGTTCGACTAATACCATCATGAACCCCTCTGTCTTTCACAACTTGCCGCCATCCTAGCACAACCCGGCGCTAGTGTCAATTTTTTCAGGTCGGGTGAGTGGCTAAATTCGTGGATATGGGACTCAACGCGAGCTCGGCACTGGGGGATTAACCACAGAGTTGATCGCCCGTAATTCGGGACAGCCACAAAACCACAACCCGGGCGCGAATGCGGGCAACTAGCTTCTTCCAGGGATTCGTAATTTTATCCGACTCGGGTCATACGGGAGCCCACCGTGCCTACCTTGATGATACAAACTGGTCATTGCTTTGTTGCAGCACGCCGATACTGATTTGCGAAATCCCGCTTTGGCTTTATATTGAATTTGCCACTGTTTCAGTGGATGCTCATGGTTGCGTAAAAGCCAATTACGCATTTGCATGAGGAGATGTTGCTTTGCATGGTGATTCCCTATGGCCTTCGCAGTTTTCAGGATTTTGCCAGCAGATACAAGAGTATTCGGGGCGATTCCTAAAGCCTTACACCAAGCTCGTGATGTCGGATATCGCTGCCAAAAATTCGAACCCATTTCACCAATTAGCCGTAAAGCCACCAGCCGATTTACTCCTGGCGTTGTGGTCATCCAAGCGATCTGAGGCGCCAACTCAAAACGTTCGATATGATATAGTGTCCGCTGTTCTCGGTTCCTGATTCTTTGCTCTTGAACGAGTAGATCTATCCTTAGTACCTCAAGTTCCTGACGAACCCAAGCAGGAAGATCTTCCGGCTTTCCCATCACCTCTATCAATCTTGGATGGCGGGTACGCGAACCCTTCCAGTGCTTTTGTACAATTTCTCTCGCCGAGTCCTCTGTCTGGGAAAACGCTTCAAGAAATGCCCGACCTGAGTGGGTTCTCAACGAGGTTTCTCGCAGGATGTTTATTCCAAACTGAGCAAGCTCTTGATGAATCCGTTGTTTTATTTTCGTTAAGGCCTTTCTGTCGCGGTCGTAATTCCGCAAGTTACTACGAATCTCCATCTGTTGGGCATCCGGAACATTGGAAGTTCGTAGAGGAAAAGTGGCAGCTAACACAGCTAAATTTGTCGCGTCCGCCTTATCCGACTTGCCCTCTACTCGAAGTAAAGCTTTGACTTGAACGGGATTGATGATGTGTGCGTTCAGCCCAAGTTTGCGGAAGGCCTCATAAAAGAGCAAATGGTAATTCGCGGTTGATTCTAAAACGATAAACTCTACGCGGTTCTGCTTGAGCCATTTTGCAGCTGCGTTCGCTCTTGACTGTGTTTGAGGTATCTGACGAATTTCGTTCGTTTCTGTGGTGAAATTCAAAAGTGAAATTACCACGTAATCCGCATCTACATCGCAGCCCGCCGTGCAGTTATATCGACCTGCAACAGCAAACTCGCCCTGCATGATGCGAACGCGGTTGTCTTCCGTAAATTGTATCCTTGAGCCAGTAAAACAACGGTGCAGAGGCGGTTTAAGGTTCTAAGACCTACTCTACTTTTGGGCATCAGTTAAGTGCCAAGCGGCTCGTCAGTTCGCCTCCGTCCCAAACTCTGTAGGGCATAAACTCTGCCAAGAACACATGGGGATCTCGCACCGCAGCAGAATTCTATTCAATAAGTGCGGCTTTTGCAAATTCCCAGCTTTGCTTTTTGGGGGTTGTGAAAGTAGGACACAGAGTTAGATTGAGGGCACAGAGGATGAACTACTGTTTCGATGCTTCGGCCATCTGTGCAGCTCTCCTTCTTGTTGAAACTGCAACTGCCATAAAACCACTAGCAGCTTTCCTCTGTGTCCTCTCTTTAACTCTTTGAACTCTGTGGCAAGTATTGTGTTACGTGCTCGGTCGTCCTAGGAACTGCCCTTGGTGCCGCCGGCGTAGATATTCAGCAGGTACTCCTGCGCGAAGATAAAGAATATGAAGATGGGAATCAATTGGAACAAGCCAACCGCCGCCACCTGATTCCAATCCACGGGGGCCGTTTCGTCGATCAGCTCGTTGAGGAAGACCGGCAAATTGCTGACGCCGGAGCCGATGGAATAAGTCGCCGGAATGATATATGCGTTCCAGCCGCCGATAAAAGCGAAGATGCCCAGCGCCAGCAAACCCGGCCGGATCTGCGGCAGCAAGATCTCCCAGTAGGTGCGGAAGCGCGAGGCGCCGTCTATCAGCGCCGAGCGCTCCATATCCCAGGGGATATTGTCGAAGAAGCCTTTCATCAGCCAGACGCCCAGCGGCAGCTGAAAGGCGACCATCACCATAGCGATGCCGCCGGCGGTATTAAAGCCGATGAGGTCGCCGAGTAGCGGAATATCACCCAGGCGCAGCAGCACAATGAAGATGGGAATCAGCAGCGTGATAGCCGGGAAGCCGTGCAGAATCAGCGTGAAGGACAGGAAAAAACGCCGCCCGGGAAAGTTCATGCGCGACAGGGCATAACCCGCCATGGACGACACCAGCAGCACCACCAAGGTCATGATGACGGCGATGGCCAGCGACGTAAATAGAATCGGCCAGATGTTAAATTCCAGGCCCGCGATATTGCCGACGAATATCGACTCCCAATTCTCCAGCGTAAAGCCGCCGAAATTGTCGCTGCTGTCCAGGGGGATGAGCCCCTCGGTGCGATAGGAGAAGGTGGCTACGATGACCCAGAAATAACCCACCAGCAGCGGCGTCATCAAGCCGACCAGCGCGATATAAGGCGCCCAATTGCCCGGCAAGAATAGAATGATGGCGGTGAAAACCAGCGCGAAGGCAAAGCCCGGCAGCAAGGCGCCGACCTGCTTGTCGGCCACGATGGCGACGCGCGCCGTCTCCTGCATTTCTTCATCGCCGCGCATAAAGCGCAAGCGCAGCGGGTCGTCTGCTTCGGCTTGCCCGAGGCGTAGATTCAGCGCGGCCAAATCCACCTGGTCGCGGCGGATGGCGGTGATGATATCGCCGACTTGCATCTCGGCGGTATCGGCGGCGCCGCCCGGAACAATCGCGTCGACGCGGATGCCGGCGTCGGTCTGGCTCAGCGTCATCTGCAGCGATGGCCGCGGCGCGAATACGCCGTAGTCCAGCGCATACTGGCCGACCGAAATAACGACGAAGATCGCAATCGTGCTGAAGAAAGCCAGCAGCAGCGCGCGGGACCTATCGCGCCCACTATAGCGCCGCGCCACGCTGGCCGCCGCGATATAAGCCACGAAGGGCATCGCCAGCAACGCCAGACGGCTCAAGACATCGGTGACCGTTTCTTCCACGCTGCCCAGCGCAAACAGGGGGCCGATAACGCCGCTGAACAGAAAAGCCGCCGCCAGCATCACCAGTACGCTGATAAAGCCGACGCGCAGCGCTTCGATCAAGTCTTGCTGCAGCGTAGGCGGCGCGTCGTCGACTTTGGTTTTGCCGCGCTCGAATAACTGGTCGCGCGCGATCATAGCGTCTCCACCCTTGGCTCGGCGACCAACTCATCAAAGCGGAAGACACGCATATAAATCACCGCCAGCACCACGCCGATCAAGACCAGCAGCACGGCGAAGGCGGAGCCGTAGCCCCACTGGGCATTGCCAAAATAATTGGACAGCGCGCGATGATACGCCGTCAGCGACCAGACTTCGGTGCGGTACAAACCGGGCCCGCCGTCCGTCAGCAATTGGATTTCGACGAACGAAGTCAGCAGCGACAGCGTCTGATAGGTGAAGACGAAGAGCAGCGGCCAGCGAATCAAGGGCATGATGACATAGCGGATGCGCTGCAGCTTGGAGGAGCCGTCCACCAGCGAGGCGTTGAGCAGGTCCCTGGGTATCGACTCGATGGCCGATGTGAAGATGATCATGCCGAAGGACAAGCCGATGAAGCCGTTGACCACCACCACGAAGACCCAGGGATTGGTGGCGATGTAATTGTATGTGGGCAGCCCCATCCAGTTGTTGAACTGATTGATGATGCCGAAGGGCGCCTCGGCCATCATGCGCTTCCAGATCAAGATATACACCACCGGCGAGGTGATGCGCGGCAGGATCCAGAGCGCGCGGAAGACAAAGCCGGCGCCGCGGTCGATATGCGTCGTCAGCAGCGAGACGATCAGCGCCAGCGATACATTAAAAATCGACAGTGTGAAGAGCACATAAAAGATGGTGTTAAAGAATATCTTGCGCGCGAACTGATCGTTCAGCAGCGTTCGGTAATTTTTGAGGCCGATGAATTCCATCTTGGCCAGGTCGGAGGTGAAGTTGGAGCTGGCCAGGTTGGTGACGCTCAGATAGAGAATGATAGCCACCGGAATCATAAAGAAGATAAGCACCAGGATGCCGGCCGGCGCCAAAAAACCGTAGGCGCTCAAATGCGCGCGCAGGGCGTTGCCGCGGCTGCGCGCTTCGCGTTTGTCAGGTGGCTGGGACATTGGCTGGTCTCGTGTCTACCCATCCCCAGCCCTTCCCCATTACAATGGGGAAGGGTAACTTGTCTATCGAGGTTGAGACTCTAGCTTTGCTTCCGAAAATGACGCGATACAACGAATCCTGGCATTGCTGGTCCCCTCTCCAATGATTTGAAGAGGGGACCGGGGGCGAGGTAGAAATTTACCGAACCGTGATGCCGTCGCCCAATTCGTTCTGCATCTGCGCGATTGCGATATCAGCCGCGCCGGCCGCGTCCGCTTCGCCGGTCTCCACAGCCTGGATGCCGAGGAAGTAGGCGTTGGACCAGGCGTTCCAGCCCGGATGGTTGGGCAGCGCCGTGGTGTGATCAAGCATGTAGTGCGCGCTGCTCAGCAGACGGTTATTGGCGTAGGCTTCGGATTCCAGCTGCGCGTTGAGAATGCCCAGATGGAAGCTGTCGATGGCGTGCTTGTTGTTGTGCTCGGGCGTGGTGATGGCCGCGATCAACTCCAGCGCCACATCGGGATTCTCGCTGCCGCTGCTGATCATGTAAGTCAGCGGATGCGTCAGCGTGATGGCCTCGCCGGTGGCCATGGCCGGGATCAGGGTCAAGCCGATGTTCTCGAAGAGGAACTCATCGCCGCCCTTGTCGGCCACGTAATTGATCGACCAGTTGGGCCAATTCCAGGTGCCGCCCGCTGCGAAGAGCACGGTATCCGCCTGCGCCACGGTTGGGTGCCAGACCTCGTTCCAGTCCAGACCGATTACATCAGAGCGCAGTACGCCGGAGGCGACAGCGCCGCCCAGCAATTCGTAGGTGGCGACCAGCGCTTCACTGTCGACAACCATGTTGCCTTCCATGTCGATGACTTCGCCGCCATGCCCGTAGTAGTAATACAGGAAGTCGGGCCCGTTGCTCGGGCGATGCCACCAGCCGTTGCCTTCGTCGACGATGCCTTCGTCGATGGCGGCTTCAGCGGTCGCCAGCATATCAGCGAAAGTCCACTCGCCGGCGGCCACGCGCTCGGGCAGCGACTCAATGTCATCTTCGCTCCAGCCCAGATCACGCAGCAGCAGCTTGCTGTAGAAGATCGGGCGCGCTTCGGCGTCTTGCGGGATGCCCCAGATTTCGCCGGCGTAACCGTGCGAATCCCAAAGCGAGGGCACGATATCGTCGAATTCGCTGTGCATGCCGATGACATCATCCAGCGGGATAATGAAGCCGGCGGGCGCCCAGGCGCCGATGTCTTCGTGGCCGGACAAGATGATATCCGGCGCTTCACCGGCTTCCGACGCCAGGACGAATTCGTTTTTGTAATCGCCCCAGCCCGCGTTGTCTTGAATCAGATTCAAATCAATCTCGATGCCCAGCTCGGCTTCGACCTGTTCTTCGACGACGGCGAAGCTGTTGCAGCGCCAATCTTCTTCCGGCGGGCTGGCTTTACAGCGGACGGTTATGCTGACGGAGTCTTGCGCGAAGGCCGCGCCCGCCAGCAAGCCGAAAAGCAAAAAGAACACAAGTGCAAGACGAATCTTTGAACTCATTTCTGTCACCTCAAAATCAACAGTAGTCAGATGCCAATAGTATATCGCCACCCATTGAGATTTCAAAATAATCATTCGCAGGGGAGTGATGAATATCGCGGATACAATTCCCTTCATGTCAAGAGGCGCAGGGGCGACCCGGTGGGTCGCCCGCAGTCCCACCATTACAACAGCGGGCGATTCGCAGGGTCGCGTAGACACTGACAGCCAAGCGTCCTTAGCTGTATAGTCCGTTCCATTATCTGTCGCGCAACTTTCTTGGCCTTACTTCCGAGTCTTCGCGGAATAACCACTCCCGCATGGACATGAGGGTGACCGGCGCGGCAATAGGCGGTAGAATAGACGCAATCGAAACTAGAAGCAGCGAGCGAAGCCGATTATGTCTCAAGAAATCAAACAGTTACGCCTATCCAACGACGCCATGGACGACCCGCAGGAATTGCAGCGCCGCATCGCCGACGAGGGTTATCTCTTTTTCCGCCGGCTGGTGAATCCCGACAAGATGCTGGAACTGCGCCGCGAGATGATGAGCATGATTCAGCAAGTCGGCTGGTTGATCGCCGATACCGACCCCATGGACGGCATCGCCGATATCAATATGCGCTACACCGAGGGCGACAACGAATACACCGCCGGTTACGCCGAAGTCTACAAGATCGAGAACTTTCACCGCTCGGCGCATTGGCCCGAATTCCAGGACATCGTAGCCAAAATGGTAGGCGCGCCGGTCATGCCGCATCCGCAGAAGGTGGCGCGCATCTGGTTCCCCAAATACACCGAGCACACCACGCCCACGCATCAAGACTTCGTGCACTTCCAGGGCAGCTTCGACAATATCACCTGCTGGGCGCCCATCGGCGATTGCCCGATTGAGCTGGGCGGGCTGGCGGTCATTCCGGAGTCGCATAAGGTCGAGCGCGTCCTGGAGCATCATTTCTCGCTGGGCGCCGGCGGCTTGATCGTGGACGAAACCGAGCACGAAGAGATCGACCCGGTCTGGCATTCCATCGATTACCAAGCCGGCGACGCTCTGTTCTTCCCGGCCTTGACGATTCATCGCGCCCTGCCCAACACCACCGACGACCGTCTGCGCCTGTCGCTGGACAACCGCTATATGATCGTGGGCGACAAAATCGCCGAGCACATGCTCGAGCCGCATGGACCCAGCCAGCTCGCCTGGGAAGACATCTACCCCCACTGGCGGCAGGACGACCTCAAATACTATTGGAAGAACTACGACAATCCGGTTGTGGAGCGTGATTTGAGCTACGGCGAGAGAGGTTTCGCCGAGGCGCTGGAGCTGGCTCGCCAAGGCGACCAGGATGCGATTTATATGCTGCAGCGTTCCATCAAGAACTCGCGCGACCGCGTCAACCTGGATGAGGCAGTCGCTGTTTTGGAGCAGCAAGGCATCGCTGTCGAATAGCCGCTTCAGAAAGCTGTCCGTAGGGGCAAGCCGCTGGCTCGCCCAGCAGCAATCAGCGCGATTTCGGTATCGTTACTCTGAGATTGTTCGTAGGGGCGAGCCATTGGCTCGCCCGACAGCAATCAACGTGACTTCGATTTCTCAGTACTTGGTTGAAAATACTGAGCTAAAAAGGTTGTTGAGATGACATATCAAGAGCTTTCGGAAGTTCGCAAGAGCCTGCGCGTCGATTGGTATCGCTGCCCGACGCCGCCGGGAAAGCTGCGCGAATTATCACGCCGCAGCGATGCGCAAGCCTGGTTCCAGGCCGGCGGGCACCTGGCGCTGTTTGCGATCACTGGCGTGTCTGTCTTCTATTTCTGGGCGGGAGCGAGCTGGCTGTTAATGCTAATCGCTCTCTTCTTCCACGGCACGGTCACCAGCTTCTTCACCGGCACCGCGCCGCATGAATTGGGGCATGGCACTGTCTTCAAGACCAAGTGGCTGAACAAGCTGTTCCTGTATGTATTCAGCTTGATTGGCTGGTGGGATCCCTTCGATTACGCCAGCAGCCATACCTACCACCACCGCTATACCCTGCATCCGGAAGGCGACCGCGAGAACCTGCTGCCGCTGGAGCCGTCGCTGGCCTCGTCCTTCATGCTGCAGTTGTTCACGGTGAACCTGCTGACGCAGCGCGGCCGCACCTTTGGCAAAGGCGGGCTGATTTCGACCGTGCTCATCACCACCCTCGGCGCCGTCGGCCTCGTTCCCGCCGACGAACGCGCGCCCATTAACGAGTGGTATCGCGCCCTGCACCGCGACCAGCCCGACCAGCATCGGCGCTCCATTGCCTGGTCGCGGCTGCTGCTGCTCTGCCACGGCTCAATGCTCGTCATCGGCATCGCCAGCGGTTATTGGGTACTGCCGCTGATCTTCTCGCTGTCGGTATTCATCGGCAACTGGCTGTCCTATTTCGTCGGGCTGACGCAGCACTGCGGCCTGCGCAACCACAGCCGCGACTTTCGCAAAAATACGCGCTCGGTCAAGCTCAATCCGCTCTTCTCATTTCTGTATTGGCGCATGAACTGGCATATCGAACATCACATGTACGCCGGCGTGCCTTGCTACAACCTGGGCAAGCTCTACCGGGAGATTCAAGACGATATGCCGGCGCCGCGCACGCTGCTGAGCGCCTGGCGAGAAATGCGCATGGTTTGGAATCGGCAGAAGCGCGAGCCCGACTACGAGTACGATACGCCGCTGCCGGCCACCGCTCAGCCCGAACCCGTCGCCGAAGCCGACGCAGTCCGCGCCGCCAGCGACCTGGAACGCTCTATTGGCGAGTTGGCGCCGGCGGGCTTAAAAGAAGGCTGACGCGCGGCGCCTAATTGCCCGACGAAGCCTCAGTCATCCAGATCAACGCGCAGATTCTCGACATCGGTCCGCTGCGGCGCTGTGGCATAGGTCGGCACATCTTCCTCCGCGAAGATGCGGTCGATTTCCTCGCGGTCGGCGGCGGTCAAGCGCCAATCGACGGCGGCGATATTCTCTTCCAGCTCGCGTTCGTTGCGCATGCCAACCAGCGCAACCGTCACCGCCGGGTGGCTCAGCACCCAGGCCAGCGCCAACTGCGCGACCGACTTGTCGTAGCCCTCGGCCAGCGATTTCAGCCGCTCAACGACACGCAAAGCTTTCAAGAAGTTCTCTCGCAGAAACAGCGGCAGGCCAAAGGCGTATCCGCCGCTGCGCCAGTCCCAGTCGACGAACTCTGTCTCAGGCGACATCGCGCCGGTGAGCAAACCAAAAGCCAGGCTGCCGTAGGACATAAAGCCAACACCCTGCTCCAGGCAGTAGGGCAGCACCGCCGCTTCCATGCGCCGGTCAAACAGGTTATAGCCAACTTGATTGGCGGCCAAATTGCCGTGCTCTTGACAGGCCCGCATCATCGGCACATCGTAGTTGGAGACGCCATAATGGCGGATCTTGCCGGCGGCTTTCAGCGTTTCGAGCGCGCCCATGGTTTCATCGTGCGGCGTCACGAGATCGGGCCAATGGATGAGCATCAAGTCAATATAGTCAGTATCAAGTCGTTTGAGGCAGCCCTCGGCGCGTTGGATGACGTGTTTGGCTGAAGCATCGCGCCCCACGACGGCGTCGTTGCCGCGGACAGTGGGATCGTCATGGTAAACAAAACCGACTTTGCTGACCACGACCACGTCCTTGCGCCGCGCTCCCAAGCCGCGCGCCAGCAACTCCTCCGAGGTGTAAGGCCCGTAGACCTCGGCAGTATCAAAGAGGGTGACGCCGTGATCAATAGCCATGTGAACGGCGCGCACGGCTTCCTCCACATCGATGTCGCCGTACTGCGTCGTGCCCAATTCCCAGGTGCCGAATCCCAGCGCCGAGCAAGTCAAATCGGTATTGCCGAAAGTTCGCTGCTCCATGTCGAGTTCCTTTCCTTCGGTCACTCGTGTTCTGCCGCTAGTATAGCGACGTAGCGGCAATTGCAATAATGGGGTTTGCCGCGCATCGAGATAAGCGCGCCAAATCTATCAGCCATCAAGACCACCTATTTGGAATGGCTAAACAGATACCTTGTCTTATCAATTGCGGTACATTTGCGCATGCTAGCATTAACAACATCCTTTGAGATACAATGCGATCCATATAAGCGCTTCGTTTAATTTGATAGTTTGCAACAACCATCGGGTATAATGGTCAAGTGTCGATGGATGATGGCAGAGGATTAAAGATGCAGCCGAACTTAGGGTTAGCGTATAAGGAAGATTGGGAATTGGCTCGGCAGAGAGCGCAAGCCGCCAACGTTTCAGTTGGAGAATGGCTGCATGGTGTTGCGGATTACGATGAGAAGCGCAAGCGCGATCTGGCAGCATTTGGGACCAGTTGCCACCGGTCGCTGGGGCGCCTGATGGCCGGTGAGGGATTTCCTTTCAATCCAGATACATTTCTTGAAGACACGAAGCGCTGGGCGCAAGAGCGCGACGAAGCCAACATTTCGATTTGCGATGACCAAAAACCCGCCGATTCTCCCGGCTAAGTTCTCGCCGGAAGCCAGAAACGACCTTGCGGATATTCGCCGCTACACCTTCGAAAAATTCGGTGAAGAGCAAGTTGAGACTTACCTTAGTAAGCTGGCCGAGGGCATCCAACGCATAAGGGAAATGCCAGGGATCGGTCGTCGGCATGACCTCATACCAGAGGAACTGCGCCTCGTCAAAGTAGAGCAGCGCTACCTTGTCTACCAACACCTGAATGACCAGATTTATATTGTGCGGTTTCTTTATGTCCGTAGTAACTTGGGCCGATATTTCGAGCAGTAGCGGAGTGGCAATGAGTATCGAGGACAGCAGTATGGTCTTTGCGGAGGCGCTTTCAAGAGCGCATAAGCCTTATCGAGTGCGTGTAGCGGACTACATGGCTTTCCGACGCCAGGGTTACTTGCGCGTCAAGAGCCTGGTCGCGCCCGACGAAGTGGCTGATCTGGCGGCGTTCACCGACGACATGATGGCCGGCCGGGCGACCATCCCCGGCGTTCCCGCCCCGCCGGCGGATATAAGCGAAGCCGAGCGCCGCCTCCACTACGAGCGCATCCACATGCCGCACCGCGTCTGCGAGCTGGCTGAGCGTTTCCTGCTGCATCCGCGCATCGTCGATGTGCTGGAAGCCTTGATCGGCCCCGATATCCTGGCGCTGCAGACCATGCTCTTCTTTAAGCAGCCGGGGCAAGCGGGCCAAGGCTTCCACCAGGACTCCTACTACATCCCGACCCAGCCGGATACGCTCATAGGCGCCTGGCTGGCGATAGACGCCGCCGACGAAGACAACGGCTGCCTGTGGATGACGCCCGGCTCGCAGCATGAGCCGATCTACCCCGATTGCGACGGCGCGACGCGGCAAGGCGATACCATCCTCAGCGATATCGACTCGATCCAGGCGGCCAGCCACCCCGATGTCGCCGTCAATACCCTGGCGCGGATCGCCCTGGACTACGATACCGAGATCAAGATCGAAGCCGAGCCCGGTGATGTGATCTTCTTCGGCGGGCATATCTTCCACCGCTCGCATCAGAATTCGTCCCAGCGTTCGCGGCGCGCCTTCGTCAGCCATTACTGCAACGCCCGTTCGCGCGTACCCTGGAATCATGGCCTCCCCTACGCCGGCGAAGACAACGGCGGCGCGGCCAACCACGAGCATATCCTGGCGCGCGGCGCGACCCACCTGCCCTACGCCCAGCCCAAGTTCGGCACGCCCTGCGCGGCCAACACGCCCGATATCTATGGCGAGCGCCTGGACGACCACCGCGTCAAGTCGATGATGGGCGACGACAACGGCTTTATGGTGTTGGTCCCGCACGACGATGTGGATCACGATCATTAATTGTTTACCATCGAGTACACCGAGGGCGCCGAGTTTGACTTCTTCGTGGGTGTAAATTGTCCAAACTATGAAGCTGTAGGGGTGCCCCGATGGGTCGCCCTGGCCAGAGCAACCTAATTCTTCGAAGGTTTTACGATGGTTCTGAATACAGATTACCCAATCAGCAATGCGCAGGCGGCGCAGTATCAGCGGGATGGGCATATTCTGCTGGCGGACGTGCTGCCGGCGGCGCACATCCCGCCTTATCACGAGGCCATCGCGCAGACGGTCAAAGAGCGCAACAAGGAAACGCGCGCGCTCAAAGACCGCGATACCTATGGGCGCGCCTTCCTGCAGACGACCAATCTGTGGGAGTATAACGAGACGGTCAAAGCATACGTGCTGGCGAGGCGCTTCGCCGGCATCGCCGCGCGTCTGATGGGTGTGAAGCGTGTGCGGCTGTATCACGATCAGGCGCTCTTCAAAGAAGCCGGCGGCGGCATCACGCCCTGGCATCAAGACCAGCACTACTGGCCGCTGGCCACAGACAAGACCATCACCATGTGGATGACACTGGCCGATATCGGCGCCGATATGGGCACACTGCGTTTCGCCTCCGGCTCGCATGTCGAGGGTTACCTGGGCGATATCCCCATCTCGGACGAATCCGAAGCGCAGTTGCGCGAATTCGTGGAGCGGAAGGGCTTCACGCTGGCGCAGGCGGATGCCATGAGCGCCGGCTCGGCCACCTTCCACAGCGGCTGGACGCTGCACTCAGCGCCGCCGAATCATTCCGACCGGATGCGCCCGGCCATGACGGTCATCTATTACGCCGATGGCGCGCGCGTCAGCGAGCTGGACAACAAGAACCGCGTCGCCGATCGCGACCACTGGCTGCCCGGCACGGCGCCGGGGGACCTGGCGGCCTCTCCGCTGAATCCGGTGTTGGGTTAGCGCGTGAAAATCACCCAAGTCGAAGCCATCCCGCTCTTCGCCTCATTCGCCGAGGCCTTTGAGGGCGCCGTCCCGCCCGAGCTGTCCCTGCCCGCCTTCAGCATGCGCAATAACCCGCTGCTGGGCCAAGGCGCGGTCATCGTGCGCATCACCACCGACGCCGGCCTGGTCGGCATCGGCGAGGCCATGGGGCGGCCCGGCCCGCGCGGCACGGCGGCGCATATCAACGAAGTGCTGGCGCCCCTGCTGCTGGGGCGCGACCCACGCCATCATCAAGCGCTGTTCACCGCCATGAACGAGCAGATGCGCTTCGCGCCCATGGGCATCAGCGGCGTCGATATGGCGCTGTGGGATCTGCGCGGCCAGATCTACGGCGACTGCCTGACGAACTTGCTGGGCGGCGCCGCGCGCGAGACGGTCGCTTGTTACGCCAGCCCCATTCCCTACATGGCGACTGCCGAAGGCTCAGCCGACAAAGCGCGCGAATTCCTGCAAGCCGGCTTCCGCGCGGTCAAGCTCAAGATCGGGCGCGGCATCGGCGCTGATATCGAACACAGCGCGGCCGTGCGCGCCGCCATCGGCAGCGAGGTCAAGCTGCTGGTAGACGCCAACGGCGCTTACACGGTGGGGGAGTCAGTCGCGCTGGCGAAAGACCTGGTCAAGCTGGGCGTTTACTGGCTGGAGGAGCCGGCGCATCCCGAATATCCCGACGATTTGGCGCGCATACGGCGGCGGGTTGACTTGCCGGTGGTCTCGGGCGAGTGGCTGGGAAGCTGGTTTCAATTCCGCGACCTGCTCAAAGCCGAGGCGGTAGACGTGATCATGCCCAATATCACGCGCTGCGGCGGCATCACAGGCATGATGAAGATCGCTGACCTGGCGGCGCTGGAGAATGTGACGGTCGCGCCGCACGGCGTTGGCGCCGGCATCGGCATCGCAGCGGCCATCGCGGCTTGCGCCGTCCTGCCCAACTTTCTGATTTACGAATACAACCAGCTGTTTAATCCGCTGCGGCATACGGTGACGCGCGAGGCAATCAACTACGCCGACGGCTCCCTGCAGCCAAGCAATAGCGCCGGATTAGGCCTTACTTTGAATGAGGAGACGGTAGCGCGTTACCGCGCCGACTGAAGCTACTCGCTGTATCGCTGTCGCCGCTCAATCAAGGCCCCGCGCCAGCCGGAACTCAGCACTCAGCGCTGGCCCCCGCCTCAACATCAAGCGGAAATGAGCGCCTTGGGCAAGACCAGGCCCAAGCCATGTCGCCTGCCGAATACGCGCAGGCGGTGTGTATCGGTCTCCAGTTCTTTCAGGCGCGGGTCCAGCGGGACGCCCAAATAAATTCTGCCCGGCGTATAGCGATCGAGAATGGCGCGATTTTGCTTGCCGGATTTTCAGCTTGTCCTATACTGACGGATATTTACGTAAACTAACAAGGCTCGCTGGTGTCCATGCCCGCGCAACATTTGCAAGTATATGCCCGAATCGGATATCGAAGTTTCGGTATCCGCCACTGAAAAAATTGTCTGGTCGGATCGGGCCGATATATGGCGCAGGCCTCACAGCGACGATTGGCGACTGTAGTGTAAGAGGAAAGGACAAGCATGTTACCGGAAGCTCGACGCCGCTCAATTCTCAGTCATCTGTCACAGGTCAACAGCGACACGATTGTCGACCTCAGCCAGCGTTATCATGTCTCGACGATGACGATTCGCCGCGATTTACGCTCGCTCGAGCGCGGCGGCTACGTCACGATGACACACGGCGGCGCTATTTTTGACGGCGACGCTTTCCAGCAAAATGAGAACCATCAAATCGAAAGAGCCGCCATCCGCGCCGCCGAGAAGCGTGCTATCGGCCGCTATGTGGCCTCCAATTTCGTCGAAGATGACGATGTCGTCTTTCTCGATTCCGGCACCACCGCGCGCGCAATCGTGCCATATCTCAAAGACAAGTCGAATCTCACCACAGCCAGCAACAGCATACGCACGATCCAGGCGCTGTTTCGCATTCTGCCGCAGAGCGCCATCTTGTGCGCCGGTGGAACCCTGGCGGCGACCGCGCAGTCATTTGTCGGCCCGGTCGCGGAGCGCTTCTTTGAAGATTTTTTCCCCCGCAGAGCGGTCATTTCCGGCGTCGGCTTTTCGATCCAGTCCGGCCTGGCGGATTCGCAACTGCTGGATTCCGCGGTCAAGAAGGCGGTGATCCGGTCGGCGGAGAGCAGCATCGTGGTCATCGACTCAAGCAAGCTTGGGCGCGCCGCTATGGTGCAAGTGCTGGCAACATCAGAGATTCATACGCTGGTCACCGACGACCGCATCTCAGCCGCTATGCAACGGGAAATCGAGGCGGCCGGCATTGATCTGCATGTTGTGCCGGTCAAATACGGCGAGCGCGCGCGGATCCCTTAGGGAAAGCTTTCCAACTGCTCGCGAGTAGGCAGCCCGGCGATCACCCCCAGATGCATAGCGGTGTAGGCGCCTGCGCGAACGGCGACGCGGGCGGCATCCGCCAGCTCCTGTCCCTCAGCCAGTGCAACCGCCAAAGCCGCGTTGAAGCTGTCGCCCGCGCCGGTAACATCAACTGCCTGGATCAAAGGCGCCGGGATCTGCGTCGCGCCCTTGGCATCAACGATCAAGGCGCCGCGTTCGCCCTGCGTCACCACCACGCTGCCCACGCCGTAATCCAGCAGCCGCCGCGCCAGTTCCTCATCAGCCGCGTCAGCAGCCGGCGGCAGCCCCAGCAAGAGGCGCGCTTCACTGGCGTTGGGCGTCAAGATGTCAACATTGGCGAGCATTTCCGGGTCGGCCGCGCGAGCCGGCGCCGGATTCAGCACGGTCATTAGTCCCAGCTGTTTGCCCAGCGCCAGAGCCGCCGCCACCGTCTCCTGAGGGATCTCAAACTGCGCCATTAGCACATCGCATTCACCGATTAACGCTGCGCAATCCGCCACATGCTGGGGGGTCAAACGCAGGTTGGCGCCCATGTCGACGGTGATCCAATTGTCGCCGGAGGGCAGTACGTTGACGAACGCAATGCCGCTGTATGCGTCCGGGATCCTGTGGATATGTTCCCTGCTGAGGCCCTCATCCGCGTACAGGCGCAAGGCGCGCTCGCCAAAGACATCGGCGCCCACGCAAGCCAGCAGCCGCACATCGGCGCCAAGTCGCGCGGCCGCGATAGCCTGATTGCTGCCCTTGCCGCCGGGGCCTATGTCGACGCCATCGCCGACCAGGCTCTCGCCCAGCGCCGGCAGGCGCGGCGCCCGGATGGTCAGCGCCTCGACATAACTGCCAACTACGAAGATCTTAGTCATGGCAATAGCTTCCCTACTCGCCGCCGGCTCGAACCGTCACCGTTGCCGGCTGCCAATCCGCGCCGGTCACGTCAAAGCCCTCCGCTTCAAGCGACTCCAAGGCTGCGGCCACAAGATCGCTGCGGTAGCTGCCGTCGGCCGGCGCATCCGTCAGCGCCCCGAGGGTCAGCATCCAATCGACCGTCTGCCTCCAGAGGTCTTCATCGACCAAGCCGATGCCCGCGGGCGAGGGCCAGATGAGCTTGTTGACCTCGTTCAGTTGCCACTGCTGATGGCTCTCGCCCAACGCGGGCTTGATCTCGCGCAGAAGACTCAGGCAGTCCTTAGCATGTTGGCGGCAATAAATCCAGCCGCGCAGGGTGGCTCGAATCAAGGCGGCGGCGGTGGCTTCGTTGTCAGCCTGAGCCAGCCAATCGCCGCGAGCGATGATATGGTCTTGCAGCATAGCCAGACCCAGCTCATTGAAATCGATGATGTTCAAGTCCTCTCGCTGATACAGCTCGCCACTGGCCGGATTGACCTCGCCCAGCAGGCGGCCGACCCAGTTGTAAATAAGCGCCTGCCCGGCATCCAGCTCGCCGGCAAGCAGCGGTTCCAGATGAAAGGGCTGCTCGACCAGCTGCAGATGCTCGCCGCTGAGCGGATCCGAGCCGATGTAATAAGTCAGCGCGTAGACTTCAAACTCGCTGCCGTTGGGCCAGTAACCGATGCGCTTGAGGACGATATCGTTCGCCGTTTCGATGCCCGTTTCAGCGAAGGACACCAAAACTGTGCCGCTGCGCTGAAAGATCTGCGCGATATTGACCAGGTCGAGACCGTCTTCATTGGCCTGCAGCACCGTCGGCGCCCAGGTCACGCCGAATTCGGCCTCACCTGCCGACACCGCGACGGCAGGCTGAATGTCGCCGTCACTCTCCAGAATCGTCACATCCAGACCTTCGTCCGCGTAGAAACCCAATTCCTGAGCGGCGTAATAGCCGGCGAACTGCGCTTGCGCCATCCATTGCAGCTGCAGCCCGACCGGCGTTAAGCCATCATCAGCGACGGCGACCGCGCCCAGGGCAAGCAGTGAAAAAGACAACGATATAGACGAAATTGACAAGAAGATGGATCGCAACATAGATAGTCTCCTGGAATCTACCGCGCCGGCAAGCTAACAGCCCGACCGCGAAATTGTGACGTCGGGGCTGAAAAGGGTATACTTTACAGCATAATACATATTCTTGGAGTATAGAGAGGTTGATTGAAATGGCGAACATTAGCGCGGAAAGAGACGGTTTGGCTGACGGCATGCCGCGGGACAAGCGCGGACTCTGGCGACCGGACAAGGACGTCGGCGCGCCCAACCCGGTATTCTCCTGGCCGCCCAAGCCCATCGAAGCGGCGAAATGGCTGAAGAATTATATTTGGCCCTTCAATGTCATGTATTTCATCGTGGTCATGGTCACCTGGCTCTATCTGACGCCGGAGACGGCGCGCATGAGCGAGTTCCGCGCCGACTGGATGCTCGAGATTTACGCGCGCAACCAGATCATGTTAATCACGGTGGCGGGCGTTTTGCACCTGCGGCTCTGGGCGCAGAAGGCGCAAGGTTATCAATACAAGTGGTCGCTGAATTGGATGAGCAAGAGCCGCAAATTCCTCTGGAACGACCAGGTGCGCGACAATATGTTCTGGAGCATCGCCAGCGCCGGCACAATCTGGACCGGTTTCGAGATCGTGATGCACTGGGCATACGCCAACGGCTACATTCTCTACGCCGACCCGCGCGAGCATCCGGTCACTTTCGCGCTGATCATCCTGATCGCGCCGCTCTGGTACAACTTGTACTTCTATTGGGCGCATCGCCTGCTGCACACCAGGACGCTTTACCGCCTGGTGCATCATGTGCATCATCGCAATATCGACGTCGGCCCCTGGTCGGGCGTGTCCCAGCACCCGATCGAACATATATTTATGTACGCCAGCATGCTGCTGCACTGGGTCATCGGGGCGCATCCCATCCACATGATGTACCAGGGGCAAACGGTGACTTTCGCCTCCATCATGGCGCACGGCGGCTTCGAAGACATCGTCATCAAAGACGGCGTGACGATCCCGGCTTATGGCAATTACTGGCATTCGCTGCATCATCGCTATTTCGAGTGCAATTACGGCGAGCCGGAAATACCCTTTGATCACCTGTTTGGCACCAATTACGATGGCACGGCGGAAGCGCGAGAGAAGATGCTGGCGCGCCGGCGCGCGATGCACGGGAGTTAGCGCAGCGTCATTCCTCGCTGGCGGGAAAGACGACAGGCAAAAGTCTATCTTCGAGGCGCTGGATGTCAGCCTTGAGTTCGAGCCTGACTGCTTCAATGCGCTGATCCAGGCGGTATTCAAGATCTCTGCTGGTCAACACGATTGTTAGCATCAGAACGACCGCTGTCAATAGCATGACGATGGTCTCTAGTGACAAGGATATGGTCCGCTCCCCGGCGCTGATGTTCAACATGTCCTCGCCCCTTTAGAAAAGCGGGCGAGCCAGTGGCTCGCCCTACAATCTCTTCTGGAATCAAGTCTGTGGTCTACTCCCCGCCGGGACGCAGCTCAACTTCGACCGGTTCCCACATATCGCCGACCACATCGACATCGTCCATCGCCAGCGAATCCAGCGCCGCTTGCGCCAGATCGCTGCGGTAGGCATCCATGCCCGGCTCTTCGCTGATGACCAGACCTTCAATCGAGACGGCTACCGTCTGCGCCCAGAGATCCTCGTCCATGATGCCGATGCCGGCGGGCGAGGGCCAGATCAGCTTGCTGATTTCGTTCAGCTGCCAGGTCTGGTGGCTTTCGCCCAGGGTCGAGCCGTTGTCCAGCACGATCTCGACGCACTCGTCGGGATGGTCGCGGCAGTGGATCCAGCCGCGGAAGCTGGCTTTCAGGAAAGCGACGGCGATGTCTTCGTTGCCTTCTTCCGCCAGCCAGTCGGCGTTCACAAAGACATGATCCTGAAGCATGGCGGTGCCCACGTCATTGAAGTCGATGACGTTCAGGTCTTCCGGCTGATACAGCTCGCCGGTATCGGGATTTACGGCCTCGAGGACCTGCGCGTATTCGTTGTAGGTCATGGCTTCGGCGGCATCCAGTTCGCCGTTGAGCAGCATGGACATATCAAAGGGCTGCTGAATGATGGTGACGTCATCCGGATTTTCCGGGTCAATGCCAGCGGCGCGCATGGCGGCGAAGAGCTCATGCTCGTTGCCGAAGCCCCAGGTGCCGATGCGCATGCCGGCGAAGTCCTCGACCGATTCGATGCCGGTATCAACAAAGGACACTTCCAAGGTGCCGCTGCGCTGGAATACTTGCGCGATATTGACCAGGTTGACGCCCTGCTCGTTGGATTCGAGCACCTTGGGCACCCAAGCCAGGCCGAATTCCGCGCCGCCAGAGGCGACGACCTGCTGCGGCACGATCTCCACCGCGCCTTCAAGAATTGTGACGTCGAGCCCTTCTTCTTCATAGAAGCCGAGGTCGACGGCGGCGAAATAGCCAGCAAATTGCGATTGCGCCACCCACTGCAACTGCAGATTGACGGACGTCAGGTGGCCATCGGCAGTGGCAGCCGCCACCCCCAAGAGCAGAACAAGAAAGATAAGCAATCCTAGTACCTTGGTCATGTCGCGCCTCCTCCTCTACGGTATTCGCGGAATATATTTGAACGACAAATCGATTATAGCGGACAATGAGCGCGAATGGGCAAGAGGCTCCAGAGCGTCGGGCGATAGATTAAATTGCAAATTGCTGCTTGACACTTACCCTACGCTGACCCTACGATGGCTTGACTGATCGAACAGCGATTTAGTAAGCTACCCTCGCTTGATTGAGGAAAAATTCCGGACACGCAAGTTAGAGCAAATTGAATGATTACTTCTCACTCAAGATTTACCCCCCCCCCCGAATATCTGTTCTAATTCTCAGAACGTTCTACAATTCGGCAGCAATTCAGCGGCGTCCAAGCCAAGCCGGCGCTTGTTTCCCTGCCATTCCTGAAGCCCTCGCAGCGGCGCGCGGCGCGGCATTGCGCCGCTTATCCCAATTTTATCGCAAAGGAAGGCTCCGTCTAGAAAGTAACTCGCAAAGAAGCTCTCAAAGGAGAAAGGCCGATGCTTAGCATATTCTCATCGCTTGTTCCGTCGCAACGATTTTCCCTCGCGGGGAAGTGTTTTCGAATCGCCTTATTCAGCGTGTGCTGCGCGCTTCTGATCGCGCCCCAGCCGCCCGCCCAAGCGCAAAGCTTCAGCACTGGCGGCTTAGAGGGCCAAATCGGCACGATCTCCGTCCACTGGTTCAATATCAATATCAGCGCCGTGCCGGCGGGTACCGCAGCCGTCAGAGTAACGGTAAGCGGCGGCGGGAAAACGCTTACAGACAGAAGAGCCCTCGGCAATAGCTCGCCTCCTTTCGCGATTAGATTCGGCAGCTATTCTAACAACGATGACATTAATCCCAATACGACCTATACCGTGCAGGTGATCGCCGAAGGCCGCTTTGCAAAAAAATTAGCCACCAGCTCAAACTTGACATTGACGACCAAACGCTGGCTCAAATGCACCGATCCGCACAACCTGCAGAATGAACCTCGTCTGGCCTGCGTGCTGGATACCATGACGATCAGCAATAAAAAGATAACGCATTACAGCATTGAATTCACAGTAGATCGGGTCCCCGCCGCAGACCGCTATAGAGTTCCCGCATATGAGGGAGAAAACTGCGATATGAAGGTGCTGCCTCCGGTCGTAGGGGAAAACGGTAAATATATTCTCCGTATTGATCGGAACCCGGCGACAAATGGGAGACCGGGCGAGATGACCTTTCGTACAGGCAGGTCAGTGTCCGGCCTGTACCTCACCTACTGCACCCTCGCGCCAAACCGTAACTACACGTTTAGGCTGGAGGCATACAGGGACGTCGGGGGCAATCAAACCAAGCTCATCGCCGCGAGTACGGTCAAGATTCGGACGATGCCCGCGCCTTCCCCCCAGCAGCTGGGGTCGGATTCTCAGGATAATGAGCTTAGCCCCACCGCCCTCCCGCCCCTCTACATCGAGGTCGATTATCCCGGCGATCCCTATACCGAAGTCTCGCTGGCCTGGGAGGCCGTCAGCGGCGCGTCTGGCTATTCTCTGGAAGTCGTCGGCGGCAATAGCGAAAGCTACGCCTTCCCCTTGGGC
>JAJDXR010000005.1 GCA_022823165.1 Anaerolineae bacterium
GCCGAAGCGCTTGGCCAGCTTGTTTATGCTCTCTTGACTATTTTGTATTTCTCGACGGGTCGCCTCAGTCGTTGTGGCGCGTGGGTGTAGAACCTGTGCCATAGGGCATCCTTTTGGCTAGATGAAATTATCCCATTATAATCCGAAACCATGCCCCTAACCCTACTCAAATTCCTGGCGCTATGGTCAACTGACGACCCATGCCGCGCGCTGCCCGCGATGAATCAGGTGACCCATGGCAATCAGCCCCAAGGCGCTGCTTGATAGCTACAACCTGCTGCCCAAGAAGAGCTTGGGGCAGCATTTTATGCACGATCCCAATACGCTGGAGAAAATCGTAGCGGCGGCCAGGCTGCAAGCGGGCGATGTCGTAGTCGAGGTCGGCGCCGGCGCCGGCGCTCTCACGCAAGTTCTGGCCGACGCGGGCGCGCAGGTCTACGCAATCGAAGTTGACGAACGCCTGCAACCCATTCTGGAAGCGCGCTTTGAAGATGAATCCGCGGTCTACCTGGTGTTCGCCGACATCCTCAAGATTGATGTGGCGACGCTGGCGGGTGATGACGAGTATGTGGTGGTGGCGAATGTGCCCTATTACATCAGCAGCGCGATTTTGTGGCATTTTCTGGAATCGCGGCGGCCGCCGCTGCGCATGCTGCTGACCATGCAATACGAGGTGGCGGAACGCATTATCAGCGCGCCCGGCGCCATGAATCTGCTGGCCATCGCGGTGCAATTCTACGGCCTCCCGCGTATCATCAGCAAACTGAGCCCGGCCGTATTCTGGCCCCGCCCGCATATCCATAGCGCCATCGTCAGCATCGAAACGCATAGACAGCCGCCGGTAGACGTGCCCTCGGCGCAGGCTTTCTTCCGCGTACTTCGCGCCGGCTTCAGCCAGAAGCGCAAGCAGCTCAGGAATTCGCTGGCGGGCGGCCTGGGCATCAAGACGCGGGGGGCGGCGGACTTGTTAGGTAGGGCTGAGATTGATCCGCAACGCCGCGCCGAGACCTTAACGCTGGAAGAATGGGCGCGTCTGACGCGAATTGTCGCGGACGCCGAGCCGCCGCGCTGACGGAAGATTTACACTGCCGTAGCAAATCCGCAAGATTCAGCGGCCATGCTGGTAACGTATCGATCGAGTAGAAAGCTGGAGATCATGAGTGTGGAAGTGGCAACATTGGGTGGCGGGTGCTTCTGGTGCGTAGAAGCGGTATTTAATCAGTTGGTCGGCGTCGAGTCAGCCATATCCGGCTACATGGGCGGGCATGTCGATAACCCGACCTATGAGCAAGTTTGCGCCAAGACGACCGGCCATGCCGAGGTGGTCAACGTCAGCTTCGACAGCGACGTCGTCAGCTTTGAGGAGATTCTGAACATCTTCTTCGCCACGCACGACCCGACCACGTTAAATCGCCAGGGCGCCGACCGCGGCCCCCAGTATCGCTCGGGAGTTTGGTATCACAGCGACGCGCAGAAAGCCATCACGGAAGCGACCATCGCGCGCCTGGAGGCTGAGCGGCTCTATTCGAATCCGATAGTGACCGAGGTGACGCCAGCCAGCGCCTTCTGGGTGGCCGAGGATTACCATCAGGATTACTTCGCCAACAACCCGCGCGCGGGTTACTGCGCCTACGTGATCGCGCCCAAAGTGGCGAAGTTCCGCAAGCAGTATTTCCAGCGCCTGAAGCGCTAGCGCAACGTCTATAGCATGCGAAGAGGGCGACCTGATAGGTCGCCCCTGCATTTACGTGGTTGTTGCGGAGTCGTTGGTCTTAGCTTAGGACATACCGTCGACGCGGACACCCGGTCCCATTGTCGAAGTCAAGACCATACGGCGAACGTAAGCGCCCTTCTGCGAATCGGGCTTGACCGACTGAATGCTGTCCACGACTGCCTGTAAGTTCTCCGAGAGCTGCTCGTAAGAGAAGCTGGCTTTGCCGACCGGCACGTGAACGTTGCCGGTGCGGTCGTTGCGGAATTCGACGCGGCCCGCCTTCAACTCGTTGATGACACGCGGGATATCCTCGGGCGGCACGACGGTGCCGGCTTTGGGATTCGGCATCAAGCCGCGCGGACCCAGGATGCGGGCGATGGGCCCGATCTTGCGCATCATCGGCGGCGTGGCGATGGTGGCGTCGAATTCCAGCCAGCCGTCGTTGCGAATCTGGTTGATGACCTCGTCGGTGCCGATGACATCGGCCCCGGCTGCCAGAGCGCCCTCTTCATGCTGCTCGTCGACAAAAGCCAGAATGCGAATGGTTTTACCGGTGCCGTGCGGCAGCATCACAGTCGTGCGGATTTGCTGGTCGCTGTGACGGGGATCAATGCCCAGCCGAAAATGCGCTTCGATGGTCTCGTCAAACTTGGCTTTGGCGTTGTCCTGGGCCAGCTTGAGCGCTTCGTCCATCGGGTAATATTGCTGGCGGTCAAAAGTCTTCAGCGCGTCTTTATAGCGTTTTCCCATTATGATTTCTCCTGGTGGTAATCGGACAGGACAGCCCTCCCACAATTCAGTAAACAATTTGCAGCGCGCCGGGCGCCGCTATTCGGCGACTTTGACGCCCATCTGGCGGGCCGTGCCTTCGACCTGGCGCATCGCGCCTTCAATGTCGATGGCGTTCATGTCCTTCAGCTTGACCTGGGCGATCTCGCGCACCTGGTCGCGATTCAATGTCGCCACCGTCTCGGTCAGCGGATTGGAAGCCGCCTTGTCGATGCCAGCCGCCTTCTTGATGAGAAAAGAAGTCGGCGGGCTCTTGAGCAGGAATTTGAAGGAGCCGTCGGCAAAGACCGTAATCTCCGCCGGCACGATCTCGCCCATGCGGCTGGACGTGCGCCCATTGTATTCCTTGCAGAATTGCATCAGGTTGATGCCGTGCTGCGCCAAAGCCGGCCCGATCGGCGGCGCCGGATTGGCTTTGCCGGCCGGAATCTGCAACTTGACGATCGCCTTGACTTTCTTTGCCATCTGCTTTCCTCGCTTACTTTGACCAATGCCCCCATCCCGGCCCCTCCCCCAAATTGAGGCAAGGGAGTAAAGACTTATGCCAATTGTCCCTCCCTCTTCATGGGAGGCTCACCATAGAGATGGCGAGAAGGGATTTAGGGTGGGGGATCTGTAATTACATCCGCTCTACTTCCATGAAGCTGAGCATGACGGCTGTCTCGCGCCCGAAGAAATCGACCATGACCCGCACTTTCTCGCGGTCGGTGTCGATTGAGGCCACCGTGCCCGGGAAATCGTTGAAGGGCCCGCCGACGATACGTACGCGCTCGCCGATGCGGTAATCGACCTTGACGACCTTGTCCTCGGAGTCCATGCGATCCATGATGCGCTTGACTTCTTCCTGGCGCAGTGGCGTCGGCTGATTCTCTCCGCCGACAAATCCGACCACGCCGGGTGTATTGCGAACGGTGTACCAGGCGTCTTTGTCCAGTTCTTCTTCGTCGTTGTTCCAGCGCATTTGCACCATGACGTAGCCGGGGAAGACGCGCTTCTCAACCGTGCGGCGCTTGCCGTCCTTGACTTCGATTTCGTCTTCAGTGGGGATGAGCACATCGTAGATCTGGTCCTGCATGCCCATAGTCTCGATGCGCTGGCGCAGGGCGTACTCGACCTTTTTCTCGTAACCGGAATAACAGTGGATGAAGAACCAACTGCGCTCCAGCTCGTCGCCGCCGCTGCCGTCATCCAGGCTGATGTTCAAGCCCTCGACCTCGCCCGCGTCGTCGCTCTCATCAAGATAGACCGGCGCCGATTCATAGTCGGTCTGTTCGATAGTGTTTTGCGTTTGTTGGCTCATGTGATTGTTTCGTCCAAACTATAACGAAGCGGAGGCGGACAGCGCTAAATCGACCCGCGGCGGATCATATAAAAGGCGCCGCCGACCATAGCCACGATCACCGCCAGCAACATCCAGGCGTTGCCCGGGTTGAGCCCGACGCGCATGAATTCCGACCAGATCACCGCCAGGATGCCCAGGAAAATCGCCGAGGCGATGGTGACGTTAATGCAGAGAATCGTCAGCCGGCGCGTATCGGCGCGGTTGGGCCAGGAGACCTTGTTCAGCTCGGAGCGTACATTGCTGAAATAATCGACCGTCATGTAAAGCGGCCGCGTTATGGCGTTGCCTTGCGGCTCGGACGCGGAGGTCTTGACCTTGCGTGTACGCCGGCCGGGCGTGGCTTTACCTTTCTTGCGGGTGATTGCGGCTTGTGTCTTTTCTTCCAGCGCCATTTGCTAACGCTCCTCGCTCCATTTCAGGCAGTCGCTCCTGATAATTAAACACCGCCGCTGAGGACGGTGTCTGTGAATCTCTGACAGGGGCAGAAAGACTCGAACTCTCGACCTACGGTTTTGGAGACCGTCGCTCTACCAACTGAGCTATACCCCTATGTGATCCCCGCGTCCTGCCTGTACTATACATCAATACGCGGCGCAAATCTACTTGGTTTCGCGATACACGACATGCTTGCGCAGGTAGGGGTCGTACTTTCGCAGCTCAAGGCGCCCTTGCGTATTGCGGCGGCTCTTTTCCGTGATATAGATATGACCGCTTTCCGTGCTGCGCATCTTCACCAGGATGCGCTGACCTTTTCTTGCCATTTTCTTATCCCCCATCCCCGGCCCTCCCCCCACCAGGAGGGAAAGAAGAAATGCAATTTTGCCGTTATTTCAGATTGCGCAGCGAACCCTTGCAAGAGCCTCCGATGAGATTTGAACTCATGACCTCGCCCTTACCAAGGGAGCGCTCTACCCCTGAGCTACGGAGGCAATCTGCCGCCCGCATAAGAGCCGGGCAAATTGTCAAACAGTGGGCCGGACTGGATTCGAACCAGTGTAGGCTCTCGCCAGCGAATTTACAGTCCGCCCCCTTTAGCCACTCGGGCACCGACCCAACTATCTTCGGCTGTTAAGCCTGAGCCACCACTGGGACTCGAACCCAGAACAACCTGTTTACAAAACAGGCGCTCTGCCAATTGAGCTATGGTGGCGCAGCCGCAGCAGTTTACCACGCGGGCAGAGCATCCTCAAGGTTGGTTTCCCCTGGCAGGCAACGCGAAACATTGTACGACGCCGCGCTCGCCCTGTCAAGACAGCGGACCGGGCTCAATGGCGGCGTCGGGGTCGAGGAAATCGTCCCGCCGCCAGGCCGGATTGGGATAATCATAGAAGCCGCGCCCACTCTTCACGCCCAGATCGCCCCGCTCCACCCGGTCGGTCAGCAGCGGCGGCGGCAGATCGTCAGGATCGCCACTCTCGGCCGCATAATGCAGTTCGATATCGCGGATGACATCCAAGCCTATGCGATCCATTTGGGCGAAGGGCGGCGGCTTATCGCGCCCAAATTTGATCATCCAGGCGCGGTCGATGTCCTCAATGCTGGCCACGCCGCTGTCAGCCACGCGCATGACCTCGCGTTTGACCGCGCGCCAGACCCGATTGAAGACGAAGCCGGTGCTCTCTCGCCGTACGCGCAGGGGCATGATGCCGATGGCGCGGACGAAATCGCACAGCCCATCCAGGACCTGCGGCTGTGTGCAACTCCCGCCGCCCACCTCGGCCATGGGACTATCCCAGACCGGCAGGTAGAAATGCAGATTCGCGACCCGCTGCGGGCGCTCGGTCGCGTCTTCCAGCCGGCTGATGCGAATGGACGAGCTATTGCTGGTGATGATAGCGCTCCCCGGCAGCAGGCGGTCCAGCCGGGCGAAGACGGCGCGCTTGAGTTCGACTTGCTCCGGCACGGCTTCAATCGCCAGGTCAGCGTCGCGGCAGGCGCTCGCCAAGTCGGCGGTATAAGACAGGCTGTCGAAGATGCTTTCGTCTGCGGATGCGTATACGCGACCCGTGGCAACCCAATCGGCGACGATGGCGCGCTGCGCCTGCTCAGCCGCGTCCAGAGCAGCGGAGTCTATGTCATAGAGGGACACGCGAAAGCCGTGCCGCGCGATCTGCAGCGAGATCTGCCGCCCCATCGTGCCGGCGCCGATGACAGCGACGCGCTTGAGCTGGCTCATCACTCGCTCCTGCTCTGGGGATGCCCGAGATATCTTGGGGGAGAGACTCTGGCGACCATCAGCCTCAGCCGCTGGCGGTCGCCGTCGGCGACTGCGCGGCGCCCGGCTCATCAGTGAGCACGGCGGCCGCGGCGGGCTGAGTCGGCTGCGGCGTATGCGGAAGCGGACTGGCGGTCGCGGAGTGGCCGGCGGGGTCGATCGTTGCCAGATTCTTCAAGTCGCCATCGGTAAGGACAACTTCAGGCGAGATGAAGCCGCGCGCGCCATCGGGCAATTCAACGTAATACCAGCCGGCGCTCCCGCGGCTGACACCCAATATGGTGGCTGATTCGCCAACCTGCAATTTGCCTATGATCGGATGCTCGGTCGAATCGCCGGCGCGCACATTGCTGCGGCTGTGGACGGAGAGGCTGGGCGCGGCAACCCGGTTTCCGGCCTCTTGCGGAACTTCCGGCAGGCCCCTCAGCGCCATCTCAACGCCGGAGACGGCGGCCAGCAGCAGAACAGCAATGCCGATTATGGAAGTAAGATCTCGTCCGTTCAATGAAGTCGCCGCTTTCCGACCAAGCTGTGCCGACAGCCTAGTATACCCAAGGGCTGAAACGAATGAGAGTTGTCCAGCGCTGAGTTGACGCCACAAGAAAAGCGGCAACGCCAATTCAGGCCGCTGCCGCTGCTTATCTTACCCAGCTACTCTGACTCGGATCGCCTGACTCAAGCAACCCGACCATGTTGTTCTGCGGCGCTATTCCATCCAGAACAGCGACTGCCTGCCGCTGTACTGCGACTGGTAGGCATAGGCTGACATGCGCATGGCGCTTGCGCTAACCGGAACCAGCTCGCCGCAGCCTCTGCGTCCGCGCCGCCTGCGTCTTTCGGCGTCTTCCAGGCACTCCAGCACATCTTGGCCTGGCGCCGTGGTCGTCAGCACGACTTGCGTACGCTCGGCGTAAGAGACGGATTCCGCAATCTCATGCAGCGCTTCCCGGCCGTCATAAAACATCATGCCGGCGTCGCTTTCCACGAACATGGTCACTCGCGAGGCCGCCATACGCTCGTAATAGCTGGCTTCCATCACGCGCTCAGTCGTCACGATCATGCTGTACCTGGGCAGGCTCAACTGCCGTTCCAGCGCGGATTCGGCGTCGCGCAATTCCGCTTTGGCGGTTTGCAGGGCGGCATTCCGCGCCTTCAACTCCCGGTCAGCTTCCGAGATCACATACACAGCGTCCCGCAAGCCACGCTTCAATTCGTCACGTTCGCGTATGAGCGCCTCGCCCGCGCTATTGGCCGCCGCAAGCTGATGCCGGCTCGCTTCCAGCTTGCGCCCCATGCGGTCGATCTCGGCAGCGGCCAAGGCCAGCTCGCTCTCGGTGGCCGCCCATTTAGTACGAGCGGTATCACGTTGCTGCTGCGTCTTTCCCAGCTCGTATTGACTGGCTGCCAGCGCTTCGTAGGCCTCGGATAATTCACCTGTCAAGTTCTTCACCCCGCCAGCCACCAGAACGGCGACAATGGCGAAAGCAATGAGCAAGCCAAGCATCCGCGACCAGAACATGGACTTTCTTTCTACCAACGGTCTCTGCTTCATGGTGAACTCCTAAATAACGTTTCATTTAGTACGATGGCTATTGTAACCCGGTTGATCGGCAAATTGCAAAAATTGCCTTCCGATTAGTGTACCTCATTTGGCTGGATAATGCCCGCAGTTTCGCCTTTTCTGATGGCCAGCTTCACTTCGCCGATGGCTTTGGTGACTTCGATATCGCGCGGGCAAGCCGGCGTACAGTTAAAAATCGTGCGGCAGCGCCAGACGCCGTTGGGTTCGCTGAGGATATTCAGCCGCTCCTGACCGGCTTGGTCACGGGTATCGAAGATGAAACGGTGCGCCTGTACGATGGCGGCGGGGCCGACGTAATGGCCATTGGCCCAGAAGCTGGGGCAGGAAGTCGTGCAGCATGCACAAAGGATACACTTGGTGGAGTCGTCAAATAGCTCGCGGTCGGCTTGTGTCTGCAAGCGTTCGCGGCCGTCAGCCGGAATCGGATCATCGTTAACGAAGAAAGGCATGACCTGCTTGTAATGGTCGAAGAAAGGCGTCATATCCACGATCAGGTCTTTGATGACGGGCATGCCCAGTATCGGCTCTATCTGTACTTTTTCGCCGACATCGCGGATCAGCATCTTGCAAGCCAGGCGGTTGACGCCGTTGATGCGCATGGCGTCGGAGCCGCAGACGCCGTGCGCGCAGGAGCGCCGCAGCGATAGCGAGCCGTCCTGCTCCCATTTGATGCGGTGCAGCATTTCCAACACGCGATCGGTGGGATCGACATCCGCCAGGACAAATTCTTGCCAATACGGCTTCTCCTGCCCGGGCGTATCCGGGCTCTGCCGTCTGATCTTAAAGGTCACGTCCATGCGTTTAGGTCCAGTCTATAGGCGAATAAGCGTGACAAGCGCCAAACCATAAATCGAAACTGCGATACAGGCCGCGAAAATGATGCGGTTTTCTTTTGACATGGATTTGATGGAGTACCATATCTCCACGGCTTCTATAAGCGCCGCCCCCTCTATTTTGAGGAGACAATAACGAATCAGCAAATACAGGTAGCGAACATGTAAATAGAAATACTTGATGAGCAAGCCCGTGAGGCGAACCTGGTCAGCCATGAATTGCAGGAATGGATTGTCCTTCATATCGTTCTACTCAACTCGTTCTACTCAACTTCCACCGGCAATGGAGATGATTTCCGCTTGTCTCTGCGCCCTCGGTAGCTCCAAGTAAGTAATGAGAATCGCAACTGTATATGGGTCTAGGGGCGAACCGCTGGCTCGCCCGCTCTCGAAAAGACTCCCCGCTCAAATACTAATGCAATCTGTCGCCGCCATTATGAATACTAAACTCGCTGTCCTCTTTTTTCTCGGTGAACTCGGTGGCTAATCGGCTGCATTACTTTCCTCAACTTGCTCCCACGCCCCGGCGCTGATAAATCAATGGCATATACGCCCTAGTATACCCGCTCTTTCGGGCGGAATTTTTGCTGATCTTCCGGCAGTCCCTGCGCCACCTCCGCTTCCCATAGCGACAGGTCGACTTTCTTGTCGAGATTGACGGCGTAGGACGGCTCGGCCAGGTTGCCGTCATGGCTGATGAGCGAATGCGCGAGATAGTTCTCGTCATCCCGCGCCTGGTAGTCTTCGCGGCTGTGCGCGCCGCGGCTCTCCTTGCGCTCCAGTGCCGTCCGCGCGGTGACGTCAGCCAAGTCCAGCAGGCAGCCCAGCTCCCAGGCTTCCATCAGATCGGTATTAAACACGCGCGATTTGTCGTCAATGCGCAGGTCCCTATAGAAACGCTCGCGCAACTCAGCCAGGTCGTCGAGGCCCTGCCGCATCGTCTCCTCGGTGCGGAAGACACCCACATTGTCCATCATCGTCTCCTGCATTTTGGCGCGCAGCTCGCCCGGCCGCGACTTGCCGGAGCCGCCGCGAATGCGCTCGAACTCAGCTTGAATCTCGGCGCCGGCGTCGTTCGGAAGCGCCGCCCAGTCAGCGCCTTTGACGAACTCGGCGATGCACATGCCGCCGCGCCGCCCGAATACCACCAGATCGACCAGGGAATTGGTGCCCAGCCGGTTGGCGCCGTGTACGCTGACGCAGGCGGTTTCGCCCGCGGCATAAGCGCCGGGCATGACTGTGCCGGCGGCGTCAATGATGACTTGCGCTTCGACATTGGTCGGGATGCCACCCATGGCATAGTGCGCGGTCGGCTGCACCGGCATCGGCTCATGCACCGGATCGACGCCTAAATATGTGCGGCAGAAATCGAGAATATCCGGCAGCTTGCGCTCGACCGTAGCGTCGTCGATGAAGTCGGCTCGGTCGCGCCCTTCTTCAGCGAAGTAGCGGTTGACCGTCTGCGGCCGCACATCAAGATGCACATAGCCGCGATTCTTGATACTGCGGCCGGCGCGCGTCTCGAGATAGATGGCGCGGCTGACGACATCGCGGCTGGCCAGGTCTTTGGCGCTGGGCGCGTAACGCTCCATGAAGCGCTCGCCCTGGCTGTTGATCAGCACGCCGCCTTCGCCGCGGACGCCTTCGGTGATCAAGATGCCCATGCGATAGATGCCGGTGGGATGGAATTGGAAGAATTCCATATCTTGCAGCGGTACGCCGCGCCGCAGCGCGATGGCCGCGCCGTCGCCAGTGAGCGCGTGAGCGTTGCTCGTGACCGACCAGCAGCGCCCCCAGCCGCCAGTGGCGAAGAAGCTGGCTTTGCCGTGGAAGATGTGATAATCGCCGCTGCCCAGCTCAATGGCGATCACGCCGGCGCATACGCCATCGACCACAATCATGTCGATGACCTGGAATTCGTCAAAGAACTTGACCTCGTTTTTGATGCATTGCTGATACAAAGTCTGCAGGATCATGTGCCCGGTGCGGTCGGCGGCGTGGCAAGCGCGGCGTACCAGTTGCTCGCCGAAGTTGCTGGTATGCCCGCCGAAGCGCCGCTGGCTGATGCGCTTCTCCGAGGTGCGGTCGAAGGGCAAGCCCATGTGCTCAAGCTCGATAACCGCGTCGACGGCGTTCTCCGCCAGAATCTTGGCGGCTGCCTGGTCCGTCAGGTAATCGCCGCCCTTTACGGTGTCGTAGGTGTGGTAGATGGGCTTGTCTTCATCCAGGTTGCCCAAAGCCGCGCCGATGCCGCCCTGCGCCGCGCCGGTGTGGCTGCGCGTGGGGTAGAGTTTGCTGACGACAGCCACGTCCGCGCCGCCTTTGCTGGCGTAGAGCGCCGCCATCAGCCCCGCGCCGCCGGCGCCTATGATGATCGCATCGTGTTTGTGAACTTTCATTCAGCCCCCACTAGCCGGGCGATACAGCAGGTCGCGTAGGCAGCGACCCACCATCGCCCCTACAGGTCTTCGCTCAAAAACGCTTCCAACTCCGCCGGGACTTCTTCGCCGCGCAACTCATAGATTTCGGCGGTGGCGGCCATGGCTTCGTGAATCACATCCTTCTCCAGCGGCACGAACAGCGCCGCCGCGCCCAAAGCCAGCAATATCGCCGCTGTCACCGTGCAGAGCGCGACTGACACGCGCCGGGCGAAGTCGTTGAAGCTGGTGTAATCGGTCAGCACATAGCGCAAGCCGTTGAAGCCATGCAGCGTCACCAGCACCAGCAGGCAGAGATCGTAAGTCCGCCAAATCAGGACGCCGCCGGCCGCGTAGGACCAGCGGTGATAAACAAATTCCACCGCGCTGGGCACGACGCCGATGCTGCCGTTGGTCGCCAGGGTGCCGGCGACTTCTTGCGCGGCGGTGATATCAAAGACGCCCTGCACCACGTGCATCAGCCCCAGGTGTCCGAAGACCAGCGGCACGATCAGCAAGCCGCTGACGCGCATGAAGGACCACCAGAATCGTTCGATGGGGCTGGCTTGCGGGTAATTGCCGCGCGCGCCGCCCTCGCCTTTGACCAGACTAAAAATCGCCGCCAGCACGATGGCGGCCGCCAATACGCCGACGAAACCGGCGATGAAAGGCAGCTGCTCGATAATTGAGAAGGCGACCACATCCATGAACTTGTCGCCGGCGATGGCCTGCTCGGTCACGTAAAAGTCGATGACATGGGACATCATGCCCACGAAGATCGGCGTCAGCGTCAGCACAGTCAGGACCAGGACGCCAACAGCCGCCTGCGACTGATGCCGCCACAGCTCGGGTTTGTAATCGAATATGATGATGCGCAGGCCGTTGAAAGCGTGGTAGACAACAGCGAATACCAAGCCGAATTCGCCCAGCGTGAATATCGGCGATTGATAAGCGGCGATGGCTTTGACATAGAGACCGGGATAAAAGACAGCCCAGGACGTATCAATGACGTGCAGCGCCAGGAAAAGCACGACGCCAACGCCGGTCAGCCGATGCAGCACCCAGCTCCACTGCCCGATGGCGCCGCGGTAGCGCAGTGTCTCGCGTACGGTTAGCACAAGAGAAGTCACAGGATTCCCTTTCTCAGTCGCAACGGTCCCGTCGGCGTTTTCCGGATGACTTTGCTCTTATATCATACACCGCCGCCAATTATAGCACGGGCCGCTTGGCGCGAAAGGGCAAGCCTGCCGCCTACCCTTTGCCAAGGGTATAATTCAGAGTAAGCTGAGCGCGAATCAAAGCGGAAGGATAGCAGATGGAAGACTTGACCGCGTTAATTGCCGGGTTGGATGGGCTAAGCGCCGTAGTGGGCTTGGGAATCGGCTTGGTCGGTGGATTTATATTCGCTATGTTGACCTACCGCTTCTACAGCAAGAACTTCCGCAGCGCCTTTGAGCGGGTGTCTGATGAGATGGAGTCCGCGTTTAGGAGCTTGTCTTCGGAAGCCTTGACCAGCACGCAGCAGGAGTTTCTTTCCCTGGCCGACCGCGAACTGGACAAGAAGACGGAACAGCACAGCAGCGAGCTCGAATCGAAAAAGGCGCTTATCGATACCCAGCTGCAATCCCTATCCAAGTCCATGACGGAAAAGCTGAACTCCGTGCCGGCTGAATTGGAGAAGAATCAGACCAGAGTCACCGAAGTCCTCGACAAATCGGCGGCGACCATCACAGAATCGAATAAGAGCTACCTGGATCAGCTGACCGAGAAAGCCGAGACACAAACGAAACAGTACATTGCCGAGTTAGAAGAAAAGAAAAAACTCATAGACCAGCAGCTCGAACAGATGTCGACAACTTTGAAGACTGTTCCAACACAGCTGGACAAGAACCGTCAAGGCGTCAGCGAAGTGATCGAGAAGAGCGCCCAAAACCTCGAAGCGTCCAACAAAACGCACCTGACGCAGTTGCAAGAGCGCAGCGATACGCAATCCAAAGCGCATGTTGCCAAGCTCGATGAGAAGGAACTGCAAATCAACCGGCGCCTGGGCGAGATGGACGACAAATTGGGCAAGGTGCAAACGCTGATTGATGAATTTGAGAAAGCGCGCGAAAGCAAGCTGGGAGCACTGGACGACCAGCTTAAGAACCTGACGCAGACCACCTCGGAATTGCATCGGGCGCTGGCGGACAACCGTGCGCGCGGGCAATGGGGCGAGCGCATTGCGGAAGACTTGCTGAAACTCATGGGATTCGTCGAAGGCGTCAATTTCTATAGACAAATGACCCTGGCCTCTGGCGAACGCCCCGACTTCACCATTTCACTGCCGTCCGGTATCTACGTGCATATGGACGTAAAATACTCATTCGACAATTACGATATGTATCATAAGGCGGACAACAACCATGACCGCGCCAAATATGCTGACGCTTTTGGCCGCAACGTGAGAAATGTTGTCAGAGATGTCGCGAACAAAGGTTACATCAATGAAGAAACTGTTGACTGTGTGGTTCTGCTTATTCCAAACGAACCAGTCTATCGATTCATGCACGAAAAAGATCACAGCATGATGGATTTTGCCATGCAAAATAGAGTTGTCTTGTGCTCGCCGATGAACTTGTATCCAGTGCTTGCCGTGATCCACCAAGCGGCGCAAAGCCTTGCCTTCGAGAAGAGGTCGCAGCAAGTGTTCGCTGTGCTTACCGAAATCCGAACTGAATGGGCAAAGTACACCGACCACATGGATGGCATGGAAAAGAACTTCGCGACCTTGGAGAGGAAATTCCGCGATTTGACCGGCGCGAGGACTCGACAGTTGGACAAGAAGTTCGACAAGATTGATACGATATTGGACAGCAACGAGACCGACGCTGACGCCGAAATTCTATTTCCGCAGCTTCCAGACTGATCCAACTATTTTACGACCACTCGCTCCGCCATCAGCTCCATCAGCGTATTCGCGATTAGCTCCGGGCTGTGGCGGATGGTGTCCTGCTTCTGCCAGAGCGCGCGCTTGCCCGAATGCGTATCGGCGACATCGGCTTCTATCGGCGTCACATTCATCGTCAGGATATTGTGCACCTCATGCGGCGTCGGCAGCAGCACATCCACCCGCTCGCGCGCGTAGAGCTCCATCAATTCCGCGCTCGGCTTGGTCGCGTTGAGCACGACATAATCCAGCACACCGATGCCGAGATACGAAATCACCCGCTGCACATGATCCGACAGCGTGTAGCCGTCAGTCTGGCCCGGCTGCGTAGTGGTGTTGCAGATGTAGACTTTTTGCGCCTTCGACATCCGGATGGCGTGTGAAATCTCTTTGAAAGCGAGCACGGCGATGACTGTGGTAAAGAGGCTGCCCGGCCCGATGGTGATGAGATCGGCATCGAGCAGGGCCTCAATGCAGGGTTGATAGACCGTGGCTTCGGGATTTTGCACGAAGATGCGTTTGATGGCGGCTTTGTCCAGGCGCCGCACGTTGAACTCTTCTTCGACGATGGAGCCGTCGACCAACTCGGCGCAGATATGTGTATTCTCCTCGGTGACCGGGTAGATATTGGCCTGCACATTCAGGAAATCACATATCTGATCGATGGCGGTGACGAAGCTGTCCGACATCTGCGTCAGCGCGGCGATGAACAAATTGCCGAAAGCCATGCCATCGAGCTTGGGGTCGGAGGGCGCGGCGATGCGATGCTGCATGACCCGCGCCAGCAAAGAATCGCCGTCGAGCGCCAGTGTAGCCAGCGCGTTGCGAATATCGCCCGGCGCCGGAATCTGGGCGAACTCGCGCACGATACCGGTGCTGCGCCCGGTATCCGTGACCGCGATGATGCCAGTGAGATCGCTGGTATGGCGCTGCATGCCCTGCATGACCTGCACCGCGCCTAATCCACCGCCCAGGGAAACAACTTTCATCCAAGCCCTCGCGCGGGTAGTCCCTAATCGAATATCAGTATAGCGCAGAAAAAATATGGCAATGGCGCTGCTGACGAGAATGGCAAAGGAAAATATCGCGCTGGTTCAGGGAGACGCCGTCAACAGGCCGCGTCGTATGCCGCTGTCCCACTGGATCGCTTTTTCCGGCTTCGACGATGAACTGAATTGAAAAGTAATGCTGCTGGTCAGTCGATTTTGAGCCCGGGCAACAGGCGCTATCGCGCAAACACCGCCAGTTGAAATTCGCGATCAAATGTTTCCATCGTAGCCTGCAAGGTTCCGGACTGGCTCTTTCCCGTTTCGAAATCGTAGACGATCAACTTGACGACATACTCGCCTTCAGGCAGCTCCGATATATCCATCTCAAAGATCGTCAGTAATTCTCGCTGGATTACGCTGTCTTGCTGCAAAACCCTTTGCCCGGCTTCGTCCGATATTTGAAGTGAAAACGAGTAGTGCCTTGGCGTATTGTTGGTCCAGGCGAGATAGAAGCGAGCGCGCGCCGGATTCACTTCTAAGGAGGCCTTATGCAGGCGAACGCCATCCCGATAGTGAATTTCGAGATCGCTGCTGCTGTCCAGGGCCGCGCAGGGGATTTCCGTCTTCACATACAAGTCGATCGCGACTTTCGTGTCGAGATAGACTTGCTCGCAGAATTTGAATCGCTGGCTGAACCAGGCGAAACTAGCGCTGGTCCGATCTGAAGCAAGCCCCAGCTGATCCGTCAACACCCACGCCGCATTTTGGTTTTCGAGATCAATTGACGCTGTAGTCCATAAGTCAACCTGCCCCTGCGCGCTGCTATGGACAGCTACAATGCGCTTGTCTATTTTGTCAAAGTGGCGAAGGTAGCGCCGGAAATGCTCGCTTGCCCGGGCTGTTGGCGGAAAGAGTATCAACGCTGCGTGACGGTCATCGAGAATCGAAGTATTGCCCAAAATTTCAGCGTATGCGCCTGTGAACTGATGGCGTATACCCGGTGCTTCCGGGCAACCATCACGCAGGTCGTTCAGCCTGTAAATCGACACGAACGGGTCATTATAGGCCGGCCTTATATCGCTGAAACTCTCGCTAATCGCCTGCGCGCCATTAAGATCGCGATGATAGACGATGTGGCTGAAGCCGTCTGCCTCGAGCTGCGCCAAGCCCGAGAGAAAGTTCGCCTTGTCTGTCATATCGCAGTGGATCGGTCGCTTGCGATGCCAGGCTTTGGTCAAGAAGTTGGCTCTGATGTAGTTGTAGGCGCTTTTTGGTGGGCGGCTGATTGCGCCTTCGGTTTGTGGATAGCCGCCCAGCGACTGGAACCAGGAGTACTTCATTGAGTTATGATAGCCAAAGGGCAGATTGATTAGCCGAATCTCGCTTTCTTCTTCCTCGTCAAGCCAGTCGAGGAAGGTGAGGCGATGCTCGGAAACGTAATCAGCCCAGTCGGGATGGGGGGAGTCAATTACAGGAATGTAGTATTCAAAGGCGACGATGACGCTTAGCCCCAATACTAATATCGGCCGCGTATTCCTGGGTATCCGGCCCAACAGCGCCCCCAGCCCCATGCAGGCCGCGACCGCTAGCGGCAGCCAGGCGCCCGACATAAATAAGTTTGGACGGTTATAGGTTACGAAGACAGAAGGCAGCAATTGATTGAGTAGATGCTTCGGCAGCTTGATATTTTCAAACTCGGTCCCGTTGACGCTCAAGGTTGGTCCGAGGCTCAGCACCATGAATACCAGCGCCAGGCCCAGCCACGGCAAAATTCGCCGCCGTCCGCGCCTGTCGAATAGTCCGTAACATATCAACGCTAGCGGCAGTAAGCCGATATAGCTGTTCTTGCTATACTTCGCCTTGTCAGGAATCTGAAGTATATCTTCAGCGAGCGGTCCCAATAACGGATGCTTGCTATTGACGAAGAAGGATATCAAGTCATTCGGGAGATCGGTATACGCAGCATTGCCGCTTGCCCGGTCAACCTGCTCGCTGTTTTGCAGCATAGGGATGACCCGCCAAGCGCTGGCCAAAATAACGGCCGCAGCCAGCAAAACAACGTGACGCCAGAATAGTCGTTCTCGCCAGCGTGAAACAGCCAGAGCCAAGATGAACAGCCCCAGTACGATAAAAATGCAAACAGAATTGTATATTGTGATCTCGACCGTTATGCCGGCAAAGAGACCAGCGAGGATGATCAGGCTCGCGCGTCTTTCCCTAAAGCCACGATGAACGCCATACAGGATTAATGGAGTAGGCGCCAGCCAGGCGACAATGGGCCAACTTTGGGTCCCGACTATTTGTGGACATAAGCCGAAGATGACCGCCCCTAGCAGCGCTAACCACTTGTCCCCGAATAACCAGTTCAGGTATACATAGGCGGCAATAGCCGACGTATAAATTATCAGGAGATATCCAAAACTGAAGGCGTTGGAAAGTGGCATGACTGACTGCAGCGCATTGATCAAAACACCGTAGGGCAGGAACATCGGATGGTACGTCAGCGACACTCCTTGCGGGTAAAAGATCATGTCGGTGGACATACGGTCGGCTTGTCCGGTGATAATCAGTTGGCTATACCAGTAATCCCAAAAGCCAATGAAGACATCGCAGCACTTATCCTCCGGCAGCCAAAAGACATCCGTTCTTAAAATGTACTTTATGGTTGGATAGGTCATCACCAGCATGAGAATGGCGGTGACCAAAATGACATGGCTGTGATTGCGGATGATTGAAGGCATCGTTGGTCCCGTCTAACCGATACCAATGAATACTACTCATAATCCCAAGAAGCGCAACGATACAGGGCAAATGTCCGCTGCCATTTTAGGTCGCGGCACCCGACCAGAAGTAATTCCAGGAAAGTACTGATAATGACTGTGCTATGAAAGATTCTGCCAACATAATTGAAATGCCGCAGGGGCGAGCCTTGGCTCGCTCGCTCTCGAAAAGACTGCCATTGCCCCCGCACTACAGGTCGCAAAGCGTCATCCGGCTGCATCTGACAAATCCAGTGAATTGTGCCATGATACGAACGAGCGCAACCCGGCGGGACTTCAATGCCACTCTCCATGCTTGACAAGCGGCTAAGCCTTACCATCGTGCTCGGCTTTTGGATCGCCGGCGCGCTCTACGCCATCTACACGCCCGCCTGGCAATTGCCTGATGAACCGGCCCACTACAATTACATCCGCCAAGTAGCCGAGGCCGGTTGCTGCCCGCTGATTGAAAGCGGCGACTGGCCCAGCGATTATCTGGCGCAATTGACCGGCGCCCGCTTCGCGCCCGAACTGCTGAGCCAGCTGGAAAGCATCCAGTATGAAGACCATCATCCGCCGCTATATTATCTGCTGGCCTCCCTCGTCTACCGGCTGACAAACGGCGACCTAATCTGGCTGCGCCTGTTCAGCGTAGCGCTGGGCGCGGGCTTGGTCTTTCTCAGCTATTTGATCAGCCGCCGCGCCTTGCCGTCTCAACCGCAGGTGGCGCTGGGCGTGATGGCCCTGATCGCCTTTCTGCCCCAGCACCTGCATATGCTGAGCGCCGTCAACAACGACGCCCTGGCGGAGCTGCTGGTAGGGCTGGTTCTGCTGTGGCTGCTGCGTTACCTGGACGGCGAGAAGGCGCCGATCTGGCAGCTGGGCCTGCTGGTGGGTTTGGCGCTCTTGACCAAACTCACCGTTTATTTTCTGGCGCTACTGGCGCCGCTGGCCATCTGGCTGAAGTGGCGCAAGAGCGGCGAAGCCCCGCGCTCGCTGCTGCGCTCGCTGGCCGCCTTCATTTTGATCGCCGGCTTCATCGGCAGCGTCTGGTGGCTGCGCAATATCAGCGTCTACGGTTTCCCCGACTTCCTGGGCCTGGCGGCGCATGACCGGGTCGTGGCCGATCAGCCGCGGACGGCCGACTACATCAGCGAGCATGGCGGAGATGTCTACCTGGCGCAAATGCTGGGCACGACCTTCAAGAGCTTCTGGGGGCAATTCGGCTGGATGGCGCTGCCGCTGGATCAGGTGCTGGGCGGCTGGGTCTATCGGGGATTCGGGCTCTTGATGCTTGCAGGATTGTCCGGGGCGCTGCTGGCAAGCCGCCGCGGTGAGATAGCCGCCGCATCCTGGGTCCTTCTGCTGGTCACTGTCTCAATCGCGCTGCTGCAATTCGGCTACTACAACATCGAGTTTCAGCAGTGGCAGGGGCGCTACCTTTTCCCGGCGCTGATTCCCATCGCCCTCGTGCTGGTCTATGGCGCCGACGCCTGGCGGGCGCGGCTGCTATCGCGCTGGGCTCCCACTCGCTGGCTGACGCCTCTGGCGCTCTCGAGCCTGTTTGTCCTGGACCTGTACTTGCTGGCGCGCGTGATCTTACCGGGGCTTTCGCCCTGAATCATGCGGGCGACCCAGCGGGTCGCCCCTACCCATCGGCTATTGGATTGGAGCGGACGAGTCAGCGGGTCGCCATTACCAGCAGGGTTTCAGGTTAGAGCGGGCGAGCCAAGGCTCGGCCCTACAGTCAACGCGAGAGGCTACTTGCTGACGCGCGTGACGTAAGCTGCTTCTTCCAGGTTGATTTTCACCACATCGCCGACGTTGATGAACATGGGCGCGCTGACCTCGAAGCCGCTTTCGAGCTTGATCTTCTTGGTCGGGCTGTTGGCGGTATCGCCGGCCACGGCCGCTTCCACCTCGATCACCTGGTACTCCATCGTCTTCGGCAAATCGTAATCAATGATCTCGCCTTCGAAGCTCAGCAATTTGATCGCCATGCTGTCCTTGATGTATTTGAGATCATCGCCGAAGATGGCGCGGTTGAGCTGCGGCTGTTCGTAGGTCTCGGTGTTCATGAAGGTGACGAAATCGTCATCGGCATAGAGAAACTCGACCTGGTCGGCTTCGACGCGAATATCCTCGACGCGCTCGCCCGAATTAAAGGTCATCTCGGTGGTGGAGCCGCTGCGCAAATCGCGCACGGTCACGCGGATGGTCGCTTTGCCGCGCCCCGGTTTGTGGTGGCGGTATTCCATCACGCGGTAGAGATTGCCGCTGTCGGTAAAGGTCGCGCCCTTGCGCAACTGATTCACATCAATCATTGACGCTCTTGTCCTTGATTTACTCCGTCCAATTCACAGAGTTCCATTGTAACAGTTGGCAAGTCCGCTGCGTAGCCTTACAGCTACTCGAGCAGCGCGACCGCTTCCACTTCAATCAACGCGCCGACTGGCAAGCCCCCGGCCTGCACGGTCGTGCGCGCCGGCGGAGCCTGCGGGAAGAACTCGCTGTAGACCGCGTTGAACTCGGCGAAATCCTTGATATCCGCCAGGAAGACAGTCGTCTTGACCACCTGGTCCATGCCGCTGCCGGCCGCTGCCAGCACACCGCTGATATTGTTCATCACCTGTCGCGTCTGCGCCTCAATGCCGCCCTCGCGCAAGTCCGATGTGCCGGGGATGAGCGGGATCTGGCCGGCGGTGTAGACGAAACCATTGGCGATGATGCCTTGTGAATACGCGCCGACCGCTGCCGGCGCTTTGTCCGTGGAGATGACTTCTTTGGGCATGTGCGCCACCTTTATCTTCTGAACGAATGGAATTCGTGAGGGCATTGTGGTATCTTTAGCGTGAGTGTCAAGGGAGAGGATACTCTCATGGACCCCATTGAACGCAAGACTCCGACCAAGATTATAGAAGAGGGTAGCCAGTTCACCCCGGCGATAGATGACGACGAGCCGACTACGGAAGAATTGGTCGAGATGTTGAGGCAAGCCCTCCATAAAGCCAATACCGGGCAGACCCGTCCGGCAAGAGAATTTCTACGCGAACTCAGGGAAACCCTAGCCGCAGATGAAGACGCTGGTCGAGACCACAAAGGCATTTGAAAGAGAAGCGGAGCGGCTAGCTCGTAAGTTCCCATCGCTAGAAGTTGATGTTGACCTGCTGACAACGCAACTTGAGCATGGCGCGCGACCAGGAATCAGGCTGACCGGAATCGGCTATAAGTCGTTCAAAGCGCGCCTGCCGAATCGGTCGCGCGGCGCGGCAAGCGCGGCGGGTTTCGAATCATCTACTATAAAAAGGAGGCAACGCTCGTGTTGCTTCTCATCGTCTACTCCAAGACGGAACGCTCCATTATCCGAAACGAAACCATTCGCCGTCTGATTGATGAATCCCATCGGTAAATGGGCTAAAACTCTCGCAGGAGCAATCCTGCCCAATACTGGTTTGGGCGTTTGCGCTACCTTTTCCCCCGCCGGCCGTGACAGCGCTTGAACTTCAACCCGCTGCCGCAGGGGCAGGGATCGTTGCGCCCGGCTTGCGCGAAAGCGCGCTCCAGTTCGGCGTCGTAGCGCGCAAGCTGCAGCATCACGTTTGCCGGCGGCCGCCGCCCCGCCAGCTCGCGCGCCATAAAGTCCATAGTCGGGCGCAGATGATTGAAAAAAGCGCGATAACCGGCGCAGAGATAATTCAAACCCGGCTCGCCATCAGGCGTGGATATAAAGCGATTCTTGGGGCAGCCGCCGTTGCAGACAAACTTCACTTCGCAGTCGAGACAGTATTGCGGCAGGGTATCGCGCTTGTCGCGCCCGAACTTGACCTGCTCGTCCATGATCACAATCTCGCTGAGCGGCACATCCATGATGTTGCCCAGCTTGTAATCCGGCTCGACATAATGATCGCAGGAGAAGACATCGCCGTTGTGCTCCATCGCCAGCGCCAGCCCGCAGGTCTCATCGAAGATGCAGAGGCCGGGCGGCGCGCCCGTCCAGGCGGCTAGCGCGATGTCGAATATCTGCACGAAGACCTGGCCGACATCGCGGCGCACCCACTGCTCGTACATATCAATGAGAAACTGCCCGTAGCCCTCAGCTGTGATTGAGCGCTCGGTGACCTGGTCGCCCTCTTGATAACCAGTGGCGTTGTCGCGCTCGACTATGGGAATAAACTGCATGAATTTCGTGCCGACCTCATCGCGCAGGAATTCATACACGCGGGCGCCCTGCCCTTCGTTGGCGGCGTGCACAGTCGTCAAAATGTTGTATTCGGCCTCATGCTTCTGCAGCAGACGGATGCCGTCCATGACCTTGTGGAAGGTCGGGTTGCCGCCCTTGTCGACGCGGTAATAATCGTGCACATCCGCGGGACCGTCGAGGCTGACGCCCAACAGGAAGTTGTTAGCGGCGAAAAACTCGCACCAGTCGTCATCCAGCGTCACGGCGTTGGTCTGCAAGGCGTTGGTGATGCGCATGCCCGGGCGCTTGTGCTTCTGCTGGTAGCGCGCGGCCTGCTTGAAGAAGTCCAGCCCCATCAGCGTGGGTTCGCCGCCCTGCCAGGCGAAGTTGATGTCGTTCACCTGCTGGGCTTCGATGTACTGGCGGATGTACTCCTCGAGCAGATTGTCCGACATGCGGAATTTGCTGCCCGGATACAGCGCTTCTTTGGAGAGGAAATAGCAGTACTTGCAATCAAGATTGCAGATGGCGCCTCGCGGCTTGGTCATCAAGTGGAAGGCGGTGGGTTGGGCGGATGTCGTTTGCATGATGGGGAGTATAGCCGATTTCGGCGCGGGGGCACAGGATCCACTAAAGAGACACAGGGCAATCGCTTCAAAATAATCTTTACCACCGAGTCACCGAGGACACGGAGTTTATGTTCTTTTGACAACTTTTCTCCTAAATCCACTGCTTAAATTGAGCGGTCCTGCTGCAACTTTGCCGATAAACTTCCTTAGCGTCAAAAAATTTTGCGACAAAATGCCGCGAAATCTCTGATCAATCGCATTTCTCGGTGCTCTCGGTGTCCTCGGTGGTTAAATTTCAGTTTAGTTTTGCTCGTCGCAGGGGACGACTGTTTTGAAGCGATTGCCCTGTAAAGAGACACGGCGAAAGAGTGGACTTGAGATGGATATGTTAAAATATCTTCATAATTGACACACATTGAAAGCAAGCAGATGAGCTTAAACGATCGTCTACACAAAATCTCCAGAAATGTCCGCGAACAGCACCAACTGCTGTTGCGAGCAGACGAAGGTGCTGCAATTAGGGCTTCAGTTCTTCCGTTTATCGAAGCGCTAGAATTCGATCCAAAAAGTCTCGCTGAGGTGAGGTCGGAGGTTACTGCTGATGCAAGGAGCACGGGACGGCGAAAGGTAGACTATGAGATATACCGAGGTGAAAAACCGATACTCATAATTGAGGCAAAACCGGCGCATAAACCCCTTTTAGAAAATGAATGGGATCAACTCAAAGGCTATTACAATGACAAACCTGAATTCAAATTTGGCATTCTTACGAACGGTCTCGAATTTCGGTTCTATACCGATTTAAAGCAGCATAACCTCATGGACAAAGAGCCGTTCATGACACTTGACATGCTCAACTTGGACGCGAGACTGGTAAATGAATTAAGGTGGTTTACAAAGTCGGATTACGATCCTGAACAAATTCTGTCAAGCGCACAGAAATTAGCAATTTCACGCGTCTTGTCGCAGGAGTTTAATCAGCCATCGAGGGACTTGGTAAAGCACTTTGCTGGTCAAGTGCATTCAAGTCGGCTTTCCGAATCAGATATTCAACGATATGCACGCCTAGTAAAACAAGCTTGGCGAGACTTTGTAGAATCTGAAATTGCAAGTCGTCTGCAAGCTTCTGAAATCAAAGAGTCTTTAGCAAGCATTCAGCAGGTTGAGAAACAGACGCAGGCAGCCGGACAAGACCAGTTCTCAGACATTGCTCAGGGAATGCAAGTTCGCGTCCCTATCAAAATCGACTACAGTCCACGAGGTTCAAAACAACGACACAAGTTGCGAGGAACACTTTTACTTGCCGACAATATAGGAAGACACCAAAACATAATCGAATATGATGGCGAACTCTTGTCACCTTCCGAGGCAGCCGGACGTGCAATTCGTTCTGTCAAGCCAGGCGTCGCAAATCCAAACGGCTGGGTCTACTGGACATTCGTCAATCCCAATACGGGAGAAGATGATAGTATTGATCTTCTGACCAAGGATGAAGACCTTCGCAGGCAGATATTGCGCCAAAGATAGAAAACCGTTCTCTACTCTCTGCTGAACCTCTGTGCTGCCCCCTTCCGCAGATTCTCCAGCCTATCCCAAAACGCCATAACAAAACCTTCGTGAACTTGGTGTCTTTGTGCCTTTGTGGTTGATTCCTTTCTCCACGCCTCTTTGCTTAAATCCCGCTAACGTACGCTTGCCCGATGATTCGCGCGATAGAGACTGTTGCAAATTCAACTGGAGCGCAATATAGTAAGTGTAGATTATGATATCTTGCCAGGAAGACAACAATGAGCACTGAAGTAAAAGAAATGCATACAAACAATCCGCAACTGCTTGAACAGCGTGTCACAGACCTTGAGCTTCGCGTAGCGAAAATTGAAGACCCCATGCACACGGTCCTGGAAAATGTCCTACATCTGCGCCGAGAGATGGACGAACAGAGACGTCTTCTTTTGAAGATCGCGGAGCATCTTGGCATAGACTCGGATCCATTTGCGGTTTAACGCAACTTCTCCAGCACAGTCCGCAAGCCCACCGGCAGCTCGCTTACGAAACGCAGCCGCTCGCCACTGACCGGATGCTCAAACGCCAGTTCATACGCGTGTAGAAACTGCCGCTTCAGCCGCAGCCGCTGCTTGCGCCGCCCGTAAACCGTATCACCCACCACCGGGCAGCCGATGAAAGCCATGTGCGCGCGAATCTGATGTGTGCGCCCGGTCAGCAGCCGCAGACGCACCAGCGCGCGCTCGCCCTGAAAATCGTCATCCAGCAATTGGAACTCTGTCTGCGCCGGCTTGCCGCCCCGCTGCACCGCCATGCGTTTGCGTTGGCGCGGGTCGCGGGCGATGGGCGCGTCGATGAGGCCGCTGTTGGACTTGGGCCGCCGCTCAAGCAGCGCCAGGTAGATCTTCTCGACGCTGCGTTCGCGGAATTGCCGCATCAGCGCCAGCAGGCTCGCTTTGTCGCGCGCGACCACCAGCAAGCCACTGGTGCCGCGATCGAGGCGATGTACGATGCCGAGGCGGTCCTGCGTCTCCGGGTCGTCCATCATCTCAGCCAACTCCGGATAGCGCGCCAGCAGCGCGTTGACCAGCGTGCCGGATTTGTTGCCCGGTCCCGGATGCACCACCATGCCCGCCGCCTTGTCGACCACCGCGAGCCGCGCATCTTCGTAAACGATCTCCAGCGAGATGTCTTGCGGCTCGACCGAGTGCTCCTCGCGCGGCGGGATGCGCAGGCTCACCTGCTCGCCGCCTTTGAATCTGTAGCCGGTTTTGCGCGCTTCGCCATCGACCAGCACACAACCGTCGCGGATCAGCGCTTGCGCCTGCGCCCGCGAATAACCGGGCAGATGCGCCAGCAGGAACTTGTCCAGCCGCTGTTTGGGCTCGTCCGCGATGAGGATCAGGAATTGTTCTGGCACGGGTAATTGCCCAGCAGCCGTTCGCCAAGGCGCTGCTCGACGCGCGGCGCTTCGTTCAGTCGCAGCACAACCACCGTCGCGCGACCTTCCGGCGTCAATCCCGATAACGACCCATCCGCATTAATTTGGAAATGCTCGGCCCATTTCTGCCACCGCGGATTGAAGAGCCTGGTCGCTTCGTCGGTTAGCGGGTCAATCGCGGCTACATTACCACCCTTGCAACGATTGCAGGGCATACGCGCCAGACAAAGATTGTGGTCGACATCTTCGCCCCCGTGCTTCAGCGGAACAATGTGATCGATTTCAAAGGTGCTTAACCTATCGGCATCGGCGATTCGGCAGTATTCGCAGCATCCGCCTGCAAGATCAATAATCATGCGGCGCTGCTCAGCAGTAACCGCCATCAGGCCAAGCCTTTCTGTCTCAGCTTGGTCTTGGTCTTCAACCGCGAAATCATATGGTCGGCGCGGACATAATCATCCAACTCATGTCGCTGTTCGCAAGTCAACTCGGCTTCCCGGTTGAGGTACAGCAGATGACTCACACGCTTTTGCAAATCATCCGGCAGCTTATATGCGAGCAATTCTTCATCTGACGGGTCTTCCGCCAGGAAGTCGGTGATGACAGCAAAAACATCGTGTACTGGTGTTTCAATCATTGAAACTTCTCCTCTGCCCTTGCCGCATTATACCGCGAACTCCCGCGCGAATCATCTGGCCCGCCTTACACCGTGCCCAAAGCCGAACTGAGCAGCGCGGCGATGGCGCCTGCGACCGCGATGGCCAGCAGCAAGATCAGCCCCATGCGAATCAGCTTTCGCAGCGCCGTCCGCTCGGCCGCCGTCCACGATTTCTTGCCTTCGCGCTCGTCCGTCATGCCCCTGCCTCCCTCCCGATTAAACCACAATTCCAGCGCGCCTCATAATACGCGCGCCGCCGGGCGTATGTTGCGGCATCTGTACTGTCAGCGACAAAGAGGCTATAATCCGCGCCCGAAGGGAGAGCCGAGCATGAAGGTATTAGTGACGGGCGGCGCCGGCTATATCGGCAGCCACGTAGTGCAGATGCTGATCGAGCGCGGCGATGAAGTCGTCGTCTACGACAACCTGAGCAGCGGCCATCGCGGCGCGGTTCACGCCGACGCGGCTCTGATCGTGGGCGACCTGCGCGACCGCGAGGCGCTGGCGGCCGCCTTTGAGGCCCACACCTTTGACGGCATCATGCACTTCGCCTCGCAGATACTGGTCGGCGAGAGCATGCAGCAGCCCTTCATGTATCTGCGCGACAATCTCTACACCGTGATCAACGTCCTGGAGCAAGCCAGCCAGCGCGGCGTCGAGCGCTTCATCTTGTCGTCGACAGCCAACCTCTTCGATCAGCCGGGGCGCGTCCCCATCGCCGAGAACGAAGCCATCAACCCCGGCAGCATTTACGGCGAAACTAAGTACATGGCCGAACGCCTGCTGGCTTGGATGGATCGGCTCTACGGCCTCAAGTATTGCTGCCTGCGCTATTTTAACGCCTGCGGCGCCCACCCCGACGGGCACATCGGCGAGGCGCATGAGCCCGAATCCCACCTGATACCGCTGGTGCTGCAAGTCGCCCTGGGCCAGCGCGAGGCCATCGAAATTTACGGCACGGATTACGACACGCCCGACGGAGCCTGCATCCGCGATTATGTGCATGTGCTCGACCTGGCGCGGGCGCATATCCTGGCGCTGGAGGCGCTCGCGGATGGCGACAGCCGCGTCTACAACCTGGGCAGCGGCCGCGGCTTCTCCGTGCTGGAGGTGATCGAAAGCGCGCGCCAGGTTACCGGTCACGCCATTCCGGCGGTGGCGGCGCCGCGCCGCGCCGGCGATTTGCCCGTGCTGATAGCCGACAGCGACAAAATCGGCCGCGAACTCGGCTGGGAAACCGAGTACAACAGCCTGCGCCGCATCATCGAAACCGCCTGGAATTGGCATCGCCGCCACCCCAACGGCTACAACTCCTGACTGCGGAATAATCCTTCCGCCGCTGTATCAGCTTCTGTTCGAGGAGGAGCTGACATGACGCGACTGGCCGTTCTAGCCGATATCCACGGCAACCTGCCCGCCCTGCAAGCCGTCATTAACGACATGGCGCGATTCGATATCGACCAGGTGGTGGTGGCCGGCGACAGCATCAACTGGGGCCCCTTCTCGCGCGGAGTGATGGAAACTATCTGGGAGCGGCGCTGGCCAGTCATCCGCGGCAACAACGAACTCTACCTGCTGGATTACGACACCGAGCGCGCGCCGGCGGGCTGGTCGCGCTTCACCATGCCGCCTTACCTGCACGATCAGCTGGGCGACGGCTGGGTGAATGCCATCGCGGCGCTGCCGGATACCCTGCAGCTGCGCTTCCGCGATGCGCCGCCGATACGGGTCACCCACGGCATTCCGGGCGATCCTTGGACCGCCCTCACGCCGTTATCGTCGGAGGCGCAAATCCGACGCTGGCTGCGCGATATCAGCGAGTGTACGGTCACCGCCGCCCACAGCCATATCGCGCTGGAGCGGCGCGTGGACAACCGCCATATTTTCAACCCGGGCTCGGTGGGCGTACCCCTCGACGGCGAACACAGCGCCAGCTATATGATCCTCGACGGGCGCGCGAACGGCTGGCGACTGACGGCGCATCGGCGCATCCCCTTCAATGTCGCGCCCCTGCTGGCCGAATACGAGCGCACGCGTTTCAGCGAGCGCTGCGGCGTCACCGCGCAGTTGGTCATGGACGAGTTTCGCACAGCCCGCTTGCAACTGGCGGCCTACCTGAACTGGAAGGAGAAGCGCCATCCGGCCCGGGACGACAGCCCGGAGCTGCTGCGCGAATTCCGCGATCTGGATGACATCGAGCCCTACCTGCCGCCGGCCTACCGCGGTCTCACCAGCACGCTGCATCGCGGCTGAGTGGGCGGGCGCTGGTATAATCCGCGGAACGATGCCCATTACGAAGGAAGCAAGCGATGTGCCGCAATATCCGCCCACTCTACAATTATGACCCGCCCAGCACAGCCGCCGACATGGAAGCGGCGGCGCTGCAATACGTGCGCAAGATCAGCGGCTATCGGCAGCCGTCGGCGATCAACCAGGCAGCTTTCAAGCAAGCCGTGGCTGATGTGGCCCGAGCCACAGCGACGCTGCTGGGCGCGCTGCAAACGACCGCCCCGCCCCGCAACCGCGCAGCCGAGATCACCAAAGCCCGCGCCCGCAACGCCAAGCGCTTCCCCAGCGCCGGTTGAAAAGCTGTAGAGGCGAGCCTTGGCTCGCGCGCTCTCGAATAAACTTCCGTTCAATTTTCGCGCGACTAACTCGCTTCCATTTCTGCGTCTCTGTGGCAATCACCCAAAACTCTCTGCGCCCTCTATGTATCCTCTGAGTCCTCTGTGGCAAGTATTTGCATGACTAACTTGCTTCCGCTACTGTTCTGTCTGCGGCGATAACTTGCGCCGCGTTCGCTAGGGAAACTGCACCCGCGTTATTCGCCGCCCCCGGCCCACAAGCCGTTTACAGCCTTGGCTCCATGCGCTAGACTACTCCCGTTTTCGCAAGCGCAGCACAAGGACTGCTTATGACCGAGACCGGCGCAAGCATGCGCGCTGTCATCATGGAGCGGATTGGCCGACCGCGGGTCCTCAAACCGACCCGCCTGGCGCGGCCCCAGCCCGGCAGCGGTGAAGTTCTGGTCCAAGTCCACGCTACCTCGGTCAATCCGCAGGACCTGCTGTTGCGCAGCGGGCGCTTTATCCTGCGCAAGCCGATGCCGCATATCCTGGGCGCCGACCTGGCCGGCGAGATTGTGGCGCTGGGCGAGGACAGCGGCGGCTGGAACTTGGGAGATCGCGTCTGCGCTTGTTTCGAAGCCCTGGGCAGCGAGATCAACGGCGGCTACGCTGAGTACTGCGCCCTGCCCGCCGATCAACTCATCGCGCTCCCGGACGACCTGGACTATCAATCCGCGGCCGCGGCCGGCGCTGCCTTCGCCGCTGCCTTCCAGGCGCTGGTGATCAACGGCAAACTGAAAAAAGCCGATGCGGTCGTCATTCGCGGGGCGGCCGGCAGCGTAGGCGCGGCGGCTGTGCAAATAACGGCGGCGCGCGGCGCGCGAGTCATCGCCATCAGCGAGAACCAATTCGTCAGCGACTTGCACGGCATCGGCGCTGACATCGTGCTGGAAGACGCCGGCGGCGATCTGGCGCGCCAGGTCAAAGTCGCCACCGATGAGAACGGCGCCAGCCTGGTCTTGCATTGCAGCGAGCAGCTTGATCTGGACGAGTCCCTGGACATGCTCTGTCCCGGCGGACGCCTGGTCATCGCCGGCGCGCTCAAAAAGCCGCAAACCAGGCTGAATGCCATGGACCTCTACCTGCGGAATCTGAGCGTTCTGGGCGCGTACAGCTCGATCCGACCCAAGGATTACGAATCCCTGCTCGGCGGACTGGCCAAGGGCAAGTACCAAAGGCTGATTCAAGAGGTCATGCCGCTGAGCCAGGCGCGCCAGGCGCATCAGAAGCTGGAGAAATCGGCCGGCTTCGGCAAAATCGTGCTCGTGCCCGACTCGCTGCTGGCGGCCGCCAAAGCGGCCGGGAACCGCATCCCCATTGAATAGCGCCTGGCGCTAATCAAGCCCCGGATAATCGAGGAAAAGCGCGTCCAGCGCCAGCCGCAGGTTGGCATTGGTGTCGAGCGTCCGCAGCGCGCGGCCCGTCGCGGCCACAGCGCTCAGGGCGGCCGGCGGCTCCAAGCCTGCGGCCAAAGCCCGTATCTCAGCGCGGCGATCGCTATTGCAAGCTGTGACCGGACTCTCGTAGCACTGCAGCAAGACATCGCGCCAATAGGTCTGCCAAATCTCAAGGACGCCGCGCAGCAGCGCTTTGTCTTTGCCAGCGCGGCGACTGAGCTTTTCCGATTCTTTCAGCCGCGCCAGCCGCCTTCCCGCTACAACCCTGGCCAGGGTATCAAGCATTTCAGCGCGGAATTGCAAGAGGGTGTCGTCCGCGGCGGCTGATAGCGCCCAGCCCACGCGTCCGCCGCTCAAACGCGCCAGCAGATCAGCCCGCTCGTCGTCACAGCCTTCCGCAATCAAGTGGCGCTTGATTAACTCGGGCGGGGCCGGGCGCAGGGGCAGTTGCTGCGCGCGGCTGCGTATCGTGGGCAGCGCGCGCTCGGCGGAGGCCGCCAGCAGCAGCAGAATGGCATGCCCGGGCGGCTCTTCCAGGGTCTTCAGCAGCGCGTCTTGCGCCTGCGGCGCCACCAGGTGGAAGTCATCAAGAATGGCGATGCGATAACGCGCGCTGTAGGGCTTTAGCGCCAGCAAGCGCGCCACATCGCGGATGGCGTCGATCTTCAGCGGCGCGCCCGCTTCCCCGGCCGCCACGATCAGGTCGGGATCATGGCCGCGGCCGATGGCTAGGCACGATCGGCAAGCCAGGCAAGGACGCTGCGTCACTAAATCAGCTTCACAATTGAGCGCCTGGGCAAAAGCCAGCGCCAGCCGCATCTTGCCCAGCGACGGGCTGCCGCTGATGAGATAGGCGTGGCGGTTGCGCCCCTGCGCCAGCGCCCGCTGCAGAAACTCAACCGCCCACTCGTGGCCGATGACGGGCCAGTTCGCCGCGCCTCGCGCTTCAGAATTCATGCCGCCATTATACTGCTTCGCCAGCGCCTTGTGGAACGCTCGCTTGAGACGCTCTTGCGGCCGGGAGTGGTGAATATCGTGGAGTTAAGTCCCTTCACGTCGAGGGTCGTAGGGGCGACCCGGTGGGTCGCCCACAGACTCACGATTACAACATCGGGCGATTCGCTGGGTCGCCTAGACACTAACCGCCAAGCGCCCTTATGCCGTTCCATTATCTGTTGCACAACTTTCTTGGCCTTACTTCCGAGTCTCCGCGGAATAACCACTCCCTGTTCATGGAAGTGGTGAACATCGCGGAAATAACTCTCTAAACGAACGCGTAACAGGTTTTATCACCACAGAAAACACAGAGGGCGCAGAGTTTTCTTGTTTGCTCGGCGCATCATATCATAAGCGCCTATTCACCATTCCCGCGCCACAGCGGATTTCGAGCTTCTATGCTCTCGGTGGTAAAATAATTTGTGATCAACTCGCTTATCGCAAAATCAGGCAGATACTCCGAGCCTGTCACCATGCCCCAAATCACAGTCGCCTCGCTGAACCCGGTCAAGCTGCGCGCGACTCGGGCTGCCTTCCAGCGGATTTTCCCGGCGCAGGCGTTCGACCTGAGCGCCGCCGCCGTACCTTCGGGTGTGCCGGACCAGCCTCGGAGCCTGGCTGAGACGCTGCTGGGCGCCCGCAACCGCGCCGAGAACGCCCGCGCCGCTCAGCCGGAGTCGGACTTCTGGGTGGGCATCGAAGGCGGCATCGACGACAGCCCGCTGGGCATGAGCTGCTTCGCGCGTGTGCACATCATCAGCCGCGACGGCCGCGAAGGCCTGGGTCAAACCGCCGTCTTCTACCTGCCGCGCGAAGTGGCCGAGCTGGTGCGCGCCGGCCTGGAGCTGGGTCACGCCGATGACAAGGTCTTCGGGCGCGACAACTCCAAGCAGGCCAACGGCGCCATCGGCATCCTGACCGACGATGTGGTCGACCGCGAAGCCTATTACGTACACGCCGTCATCATGGCGCTGGTGCCGTTCAAGAACCCCGCGCTCCGCTGGTAACAGGCATTGGGCTTATCTGCGCCGGCGGACGAGCCAAGGCTCGCCCCTACAAGTCTCCTTTTGAACGCGATGCGGTAAACTCTAGCGACTGCAAGTCACGCATAAAGCATAGGAGGTGGCGCCATGCCTGATTTCTTCGCTGGATTAGCGGGCATTGAGCGTGTGCTGCTGTCGATCGCCTTTGTTTTCATCGCCGCGGCGGTATCGCGCTGGCAAAGCTCCGACCTGGAGAAAGACCTGGCCATCGCCACCGCGCGCAGTTTCATCCAGCTCATCGCCATCGGCTACCTGCTCGAGCTGGTCTTCGAGATGGACGTGCCGCTCTTCACTGTCGCCATCTTGCTGGTGATGATCAGCATCGCCGGGCGCACCAGCGGCAACCGCGCCAAGCAAACGCCCAATGGCGTGCTGATCGCCCTGCTGGCCATCGGCGTCGGCTCAGCGCTGACCATCGCGCTCCTGGTGGTGCTGGGCGTTTTCGACTTCGTGCCCAAGGACATCATCCCCATCGGCGGCATGATCGTGGGCACGTCCATGACCACCGCCACGCTGGTGATCACGCGGCTGAGCAGCGACTTCTACGACCAGCGCGGGCTGATCGAGAGCAAGCTGGCTCTGGGCGCGACCAGCCGCCAAGCCTCGCTGACGCAATTTCAGCGCGCCATCACCAGCGCGATGACGCCCATCATCGACACCACCAAGACGGTGGGTTTGATCAAGCTGCCGGGCGCCATGACCGGCATGATCCTGGCCGGCGCCAGTCCGCTGGAGGCGGTGCAGCTGCAGATCATCGTGATGTATATGCTGGTGGGCGCGGCTACGTTTACCGGCTTAATCGCGGCCTGGCTGACCTATCGGCAGTTTTTCAGTCCCGCGCATCAGTTGGTGTTGGAGTAGTTGAGTTTCTGTTCCAGTTTTTCGTCCGTAATCAGGATTGACGCCCCGGCTATGTAGTGGGAAGAAATTCGACGTGATTCAGTAAGTCATCGGGAGTGAATTCTTCGTGCATACGCGCCGAGTGCCTAACTGTATAGTCCCAATATAATGTTTGTCCTGCTGTCCAAACACAATGCCGCAATGCTTGATACCTGCGCTAGCCAATTGGATGAAGTGTCGGTCATTTGTGCAGATAACGCGTCCCATCTGTATAGCGCGATTCAACTGCTGCATATCACTTTCACCAAAACTTCTTAAGTCGCGTACCGTCAAGACATCGATACCGCGTCCTGCCAGTTGACGGGCGATTTCGACATCAAGCTGTTCATCAAGATAGAAGCAAAGGTTTGCCGCTGGCAATGTGTTCGTCTCTAAGTCTACGCGCCGTTTTGATTTGGTCATCAATGTCGTCGTCAATCTCGCGTTTATGCGCGTGATAATAGCTGAGAGCCGCGTAAACTTCGGACAGGGAAACCTGAAAGCCATCGGCGATCTGGTCAGGATTGCGGTCGTGATAACGCATCGCAACTACGATGTCAGTCACGCGCAAGCCCGTATCTCTGATGCAGGGTCGGCCGCCGCGGACATTGGGTTTGCGTGTTATGAGGTTGATGCTTTCTATGGCTTCTTCCATGAAGGCTTGCCTTGCGCGCCTGTTTCACTGCGATTATAGCGTTCCCGAGGGGCGGCGTAAAGATTTGCCCGCGGCAGGGCTGACCTACCGGCATTTTTCAGTCCGGCGCATCAGTTGGTCTTGGAGTGAGAGGGGTGGACTACCTCTCGTCGCGGCAAAGCGCTTCCAATTTCACACCCGCTGATTGGAGATGCGGCTCGAAGGCCAGCCAACATCTGTCAGCGGCGTTGACAATTGGCGCGTCGGCGCCTGTGTCTTTCTTGAAGCGGACTGCCAGCGCCACCCATTTCTTGTCGTCCGGGTCGAAGCGTTCGCAACGGTTGACATCGGTCGTCCAAGTGTTGTTGTTGTCCGGGTAGTCACTATATTCGCCTGTCTTGTCGCGCTCCAGATCCAGAGAGCGCACGCGGCGCGCCACCGTGTGATACTGCAGCATGTTGAGCATGAACTGTTCAGCCAGCGAACCTTTGAAGTCTGGATAAATGAGCCGATTGTATTCGCGCAAGCATTCTCCTTCAGAGTCAATTACGACCGTTACTAGGCCAGACAGAACCGCCTCTAGAATTGAAACACAGCTAAGCTGGCATCGCTTGGACGCATTGGAGTTGAGGCCCGCCGCGGTCAGCGGTACATTGGTGTCAATTATCTTTGCTATCATGTGTTCAGGTGACTCGGCGTTTCAGTCCCGCATCAAATGCCGCTACCATGTCGCCAGCGAGGTCGCCGAAAAAGTCGTCTGGCCAGTTGAGTATTTCCCCAAACAAGTTTAATTCCAAAGGCGTCAGTTTCGATTCGCCGTTCTGATTTTCACAGAAGTAGAGCGCGGTATTGTCGAGCGCGAAAGATTCTTCAGCAATATGTCGTTGTAGTCGCCTCAAAAGATGTTCGCTATGGCTTTCGACCAAGATTTGCACATTGCGGTTCTTGATGACATCTATAAAGACGTCAGCCAGTCCTGCTTGCACCGACGGATGCAGGTGCAATTCCGGTTGTTCGAAGATAATTGTCGATCCTTCTGGCACGTAGTAGCAGAGCACCAGAACCGGAAGTACTTGCGAGACCCCAATGCCCATATCAGTTATACGAACTTCTGGGCTCGCTACGTGACGTTTCAGCCAGACAGCATATTGATTGCTGCCCTTGAATAACGGTCGAGTCTCAAACGAATTTGCCAATCCAAGCTCTACAAGCCATTGTGCAATTCGTGACTCGAGCTTGCTGAACTGCCGCCTGCCATCCCGATAGACCTTTTGACTTTTCGCAGCCAGCAAAGCATGAATCGCTAATTCTCCTTTGAAGCCGACACTTTGAGGATTGCCGCCGACCAATGTGTAGTCGCGTTGCGGATACGGGCGCAGCGGACCCAAGTAATGCATATGTTCCAATTGACGCTCAAATTGCAGAACAAAGTCATTCAAATAGCTAGTTGATTGATAGTACCTCAACGCTTCATCCGAGAAGCTGTAGCACTTTTCAGGCTTCATATAGACTCTAGGACGACCTTGCGCTCGTACGGGTTTCTCACCACATATAGAAATATCAATAGTGTATCTGTTGTTTCCTGCACGCCTAAACTCAACCAAGACATCATCTCGATGCCGATATTGCATTTCCATTACATGATTTCGCTGCGGATCTACATGGATTTTGGAGATGAACGACATCTCGCCGATTTCCAGGGATTCATGTCGATTGGGAATTGGTACGCTTAGCGCGGTAGTTCTGGCGTTAGTAGGCGTGAACGTCCATTCCAAACCCATCATCATTTCGGTTGACTCATTGTGAGCGATTTCAAAAGGAGTACCGAGGTCGACATAGTCGTCTCGCATAGCGCCGGTCTCCAATACCAAGTTCAGGTCTTTCGACTCCGCAGTCTGCTTGAGCAGCAGCAACATCTGCAGCAGGCTGCTCTTCCCGGAACTATTCGCGCCAAAGAAGCCCGTCAGCGGCGCCATGCGCACCGGACCGGTGTCGCGCCAGGACTTGAAGTTCTTCATGCTGATTTGCTTAAACATGGCGACTCTCGCTTCGCCAAGGGGCAGACGAATACTACGTCTGAATCATAGCACGGCAGGCGGCAAACAATCAATCACAGGCCCTTGCGATTAGGTGCGGCGGCAATGTGGCAAGAGCTCCTTTGCGCCTCTGTGGTGAATCCCCCCGCCCCATGCTACACTCCGCCCCATGCCCACGCCCATCCCCGCCAGCCGCGACCACGTCAAGCGCCTCAGCGTCTTCAAGCAGGGGCTGCACGAGCGTCCGCCATCCGCCGACCCCGCCCAACTCAAGCGCATCATTGAGCGCATCGGCTTGCTGCAGTTAGACTCCATCAGCGTGGTCGCGCGCAGCCACTACCTCGTTATGCTGGCCCGCGCCGGCCTCTACGATCCCGCCCAGCTCGACGCCCTGCTGGACGAGGGCTTTCTCTTCGAGACCTGGGCCCACGCCATGTGCCAGTTGCCCAGCGCGCATTATCCCTGGTATCAAGCCTATATTCAGCAGAAGCGGCTCAAGGAGAGCAACTGGCAAATTGATCGGCTCGACATCGACATGGAGCCCATCATCGAGCGCGTGTTCGAGACTATTCGCGAGAACGGTCCGATGTCATCCAAGGAGTTCGAAAGCGAGCGCCGCGGCGAGGGCGGCTGGTGGAATTGGAAGCCGACCAAGGTCGCCCTCGAATACCTCTTCGACTACGGCGAACTCATGGTCAGCCATCGCGTCAAATTTCAGCGTTATTACGATTTGACCGAGCGAGTGCTGGCCCGTCACAGCTTCACGCTCGACAAGACCATCGACGACTTCCGCCGCTGGACCATTGAGCGCGGGCTGCGGCATATCGGCATCGCCACCGGCAACCAGGTCGCCGATTATTACCGGCAGCCCAAGCGGAACGCCGCCGCCATCCTCGCCGATATGCTTGAGACCGGCGAAGCCCTGCCCGTCGCTGTGGCGGATTGGGACGGCCAAGCCTACATCCATCGCGAGGACCTGCCCTTGCTGGAGCAAATCCAGGCCGGCGCGCATGAGCCGCAGCAGACCCTCTTCCTGTCGCCCTTCGACAACTTGTTCTGGGATCGTGACCGCGACATGATGCTTTGGGATTTCTACTATCGTATCGAGGTCTATACGCCGAAAGCCAAGCGCGTCCACGGCTACTACGTCATGCCGATTCTGCACGGCTGCGAGCTGATTGGGCGCATCGACCCCAAGGTCAACCGCAAGCGCAAACGCCTTACCTTCCACAACTTGCATCTGGAGCGCGGCGTCAAGCTAAATAGCGCGCTCTACCGGGGCCTCATTGGCGCCATTGAGGAGTTCATGGCCTTCCATGGCTGCGACAGCTTTGAGCTGGTCAAATGCAACCGCGCGCCGCTGGCTCGCAGGCTGCGCAAAGCCTTGGCTTAAGCGGCCAGCCGCCTGACAAAGCCTGTTATAATGGAGGCAAGAGTCGGTCAGGCTTGGGGCCGCCATGCAAGCCAGCATTGCGAATATACTGCAAAGCCGCGGACGCTTTGCCGGTCAGATCGTGAACATCGACGGCATCTTGCTCATCACCGATTACGACCGCGGCAATGCGCATTTCGAGCAGGTCTGGCTGGTGAAAAAGCAGAGCCCGCGCGACAGCGCCATCCGCGCCCGGCCCATCCGCAGCGATTCCACCCTGTGGCATGGATTGTCGCGTTTGAATCCGCGTCATTTAGCCGGCTACCCGAGCTATCGTGTGCATGACGCCGCGCGCGCCTGCGTCCGCGTGCTTGACCCGCCCGCTGGCGAGCCTGACCCCGTGGTAGACATCTTGACCGCGGCCATCTACCGCAAAGAGTTCACACTCTATGTGGGCGAGAAGGGCGTCCGCCTGGACCAGGCTCTGCCGGCGGGAACCTTGATCACCGCTGTGCCTGATGTCCAGGCGAACCTGCCGCGCTTCCTGGGCCGCCGCTGCCTTGTATATGGCACGCTGGTCCTGCGATCATCACCGGCGGCGCAATTCCTGCGGCCGGGGCGCATCCCTTATTCTCAGGATTTCCGCCGCAGCCTCGAGCGCGCCAACGACGATGAAATCAACGACGAATGGCTAGCCGATATCGAATACCCGCAGAGCGACAGCGAACCGCCCGATTACGACGCGCTGCCGGAGTCGATTCACATTGATCAGGATTACGCCATCCAGGAACATCTCTCGGCGCTGCCCGGCATTAATCAGACCATCGTCAAGCCGGCCGTCGTCGCCGGCAGGTTAGGCGCGCGCGACCACGACGAGCACTTCGCCACGCTCGGCGATATCGAGGATGTTTATTTGCAAAATGTCAGTTTCAGCGAGCCAGGAAAGTCGCTGGAATCGGTCATTAAGCTGAAGAACTTCGAAGTCGTCGCCAGGGAAATCTAGCGCCGCTGGACGCCGCCCGCAGCAGGGTCGGCGCCTGCAAGCGCCGGTGATACACGACCCACTCAATCACCAGCAGCAGCAATGCCGCCAGCGCCAGCAGCGACCAGAATTCGCGCAGACCTAGCTGTTCATCGGCTGCGACTGCGGCCTGCCCGCCGCCCAGTTTTAAGTCCGCCTGGGGCCGGGGCCCGATGTCGCTTTCGCCAGTGGCGAAGAGGTTGACGGCGAAGTGCTGCGTTTGCGTCACCTCGCCCACCTGCAGGACCTCCAGTCGATAGAGCCCCAGCTGGCCGGTGTCAGTGTAAGCCAGCCTTTCGCCGTCGGCCGCCAGCTCAGTCACACGACCGTCGGGCGCGGTGATGCGCAGGCTGTCGGCCAGCAGCGGCGGCGAGACCAGCAGCACATCGCCGACGCTGAGGCCATCGGGCAGAGCCACGATATCGGCCGGCGAGAACCAGTCGATCAGGTTGGCCATCAGCACCGGGTAAGCTATCAAGAGGGGCAAATTGGAATCGCGCAGGTCGAAGGGCAGTATGGCGACTTGGCGCGCGTTGACTTCGCCGGCCAGCAAGACCGCGGCTTCCGGCGCTTCTATCAAGGGCTGCGCCCAAGGCGCGTTCAGCTCGCGCGCCTGCAGCAAGCTCATCTCGTCGAGATCGACGAAGGCGGTGATAGGCGATTCCGCGGCTGTAACGGCGATCTCGTCGGTCGCCTCCAGCAACGCGCCCAGGGTGAAAAGGGGCGTCGAATTGGGCGGGTTGATCAGCAGCATATCACCGGCGGGCAGCGTGTTGGGCAGCCAGCTGTCGAAGACGTAGAGGTCGAAGGCCTCGGCGGGCAAGCGCTTGTTCTCGACATTGCCGCGGAAAGTGTAAACGCCGGGCAGGCTGCGCAGCGCCTGCTCCAGAAAGAGGTTGCCCGTCTGCGACACATAATAGACGCGCCGCGTATTGACCTCGTTGCGCACGGTCCAGGCGCGGTTGTCGAGCGCGAGGAAGTCATTGACGTCGTTGTCAAAGGTCAGCGCCGCCGAGAGCGTCTCGAAAGGCTCGCTGATCGGCTCTTCAAAGGGGATGGGCAACTGGCTGCGCGGCGGGATCGTACCGCTGCGCGAGAGGCGCAGGACATCGTCCAGGCGGATGACCAGCGAGATCTCGGCCGCTTCAGCGCCATAATTGGTCACCTGCGCGAAGAGCTGCGGCGGCTGCCCGGCCAGGGCGCGGGTCGCCAGGGCGGTGATGGCCACATTGTCGGCTGATGCGCCGATGGGCGCGTAGATGGGCTGCGGGATATTGGCGGGCAGGCCCCCCGCCGCGCCCAGTCCACCATCCGTAATCATAACGATGCTGAAGTTTTCGGCGCCGGCCGCGCCGGCCGCCGCCAGCGTCAGCGCCGTATCCCAATCACCAGCGCCGTGGCTGACCGTCAAGCGGTCCAGGGCGCGGCGCAGTTCATTCTTGTCATCGGTGTAAGCCGTCAGCGGTTCGGCGACATCGGCCACGCGGATCAGCGAAATCCGGTCGCGCGGGTTCATGTTGTTCACGATCTGCCGCGCTTGCTCGATGGCGGCGTCAAAGCGCGCAGCACCCTCGACATCAGTCGCCGTCATGCTGGCTGAAGCGTCGAGCAAGAGGGCGATCTTGCCGGCGCTGATGGTGGGCACGGTGACGAAGGGCCGCGCCAAAGCCAGGACCAGCAGCAGCAGTATCAGCAGTTGCAGGAATAGCAGCAGGTTGCGCCGCAGCCGCTGCCAGGGTGTATTGGCTTCGGTATCCTGCACCACCTGGCGCCAGAGAAAGGTACTGGAAATCAAGAGCTCGCGCCGGCGCAGGCGCAGCATGTAAAGCAGCAGGATGGGTATGGCGATCGCCAAAGCCGCGAAGGCGGCCGGCGCCAGGAACGACATGATAGTCCTTAAATGCGCATGTTGACGCGGAAGGAGTATATCACGCCAGATTCAGCGCGAGTATGCGGGGATGCCGCTCGAATCGTAGTTATGGCAACTAAGTTTCTGCTGGCAAACATCACACAGGTAAATTCACCACCGAGACACAGAGGGCACAGAGAGGAAGGGCTGCCGTTGGGCTTGGTTAGCGGCGCGTTCTGGCTTGTTTGGATTCGCTTTCCGGCTCGTCCGGTGGTGGTGGCGGCAGGGCTTGCAGGTGGGCCTCAAGCGCCGCCAGAGCCGCGCGCGTTTCGGCGGGAATTTCACCCGCCTCAAGGAACTGGGCGACACGATATTGATCGTTCATATTGCTGGCGCTGACTACCATCATCGAATAGGCGTCGTCGAGGCGCATCAGGCGCGGGTATTCGTTGACGAGGTTGTGCCGCACCATCTGCAGCGTCCGCTCCAGGCTGGTAGGACGCCCGTCCAGCTTGAGCTGCAGCGCGGCTAAATCAAAGCGCTGACCGGCGGCTGAGCTTTCTGCCCGCTCCACCAGAGTTAGCCCGCGCGCGATCCAGCTTGCCAGCGGCCGATAGCGCGTCGGCGTCAGCGCCTCGCCCTGGAGGGTCAGGCGCAGGGCTTGAATCAGGACGCGCAGAAAGCGCAGGACGCGCATCATCGCCGACGCCTCGCCTTCAGGCTGGCTTCTGCCGCCAGCGCCGCCTTTCCGCCCATGCTAATCCGTTCGTTCAAGCGCGCTACGCCCTTGGCCATCGGCGCCCGAAGGCAATAGTCGCTGCCGATCAGCGCTATTCCGGCAGGCAGCAGAGCCTTGACAGCGCTAATTGTCTGCGCGTGGGCGACATCGTAGCGCGAATTTAAGTCGGCTTCGAGCCAGTGATCGGCATGGGCGACAACGGGCGCTGCGCCGAGCCCGAGGTATGCGACAGCTTCGCGGATGACGGCTTCCGGCGCTTGGTCGGGCGCGGCTCGCAAGCCCAGTTGCAGCAGCCGGTGGCGGCGGTCAGGAACGCGGCCGGGCGCAGCGGTCAACAAAATGAAGGGATGGCTCGCGTCCCGTTTGCTTTCAAGCGTCGGCGGAAGCGCGCCCACGTGGCAGCCCAGCGAGACTCGCCAAATTGAGTCGTAGCGGAAATTGCCGAGGCGCTCGGCCGCTCCGGGCGCCAAATGGCGCAAGATACGCGCCGCGTAAGGCGCCGGAAGCGCCAGGATCAACGCGCCGGCATCGTAGACCAGGCCATTTTCCAGGCAGATGGTATAGCGACCGCGCCAGCGCCCGATGGAGCTGACCGCCATGCGCATCAGCCGCCCACCCTGCAGTGGACGAGCCAAAGCCTGAATCAAGGACTCGGCGCCATCGCGAAAGACGGAATCTCCCGCGCCGTTGGGGAGCAGCCGCGCGCTCAAGCCGAGTTCCGCCGGCCAGGAGTCGTCGGCCGGCAGGCGGATCACAAAAGCTCCGGCATCCATGACAAAGCCGCGCTGGGTGATTGTCCTGATGCCACCGCCAAAGCGCCGTTTGACTTCGATGACAGTGTAGCGCAGGTTTGATTGCTCTAATTGGTAGCAGGCGGCCAGACCGCTGAGCCCGCCGCCGATGACGACCACATCGCGCATGGCACCATCCGCCTTTGCTGAGCGCTGCGCCCAAGCATAGCGGAAATCTACCGTCCGCGTAACGGGCTGTCTATTTTGGTCGTCTCGGTCAAAAGGGATTTTGAAGCGCCATTTGCAGGGTGAATGTGGAGCAATCCACCCTGCGCAACGTGAGCGTTACAGGTCGTCCTTACAAGCCAGCACGGCGCGCTTGCCGCCCAAGCTCGACAGATAAGCGCAGCAGGGCTTGCTTGCTGCTTGCTTCTGCCTACTCGGCGGTAGAAAAAAGAATTGAAGCGATTGCCCGGACGAGCCAGACTGTCGCAGTTTCTTGAGCGGGTTTACAATGGCATACGTCTTGCAGCCAAGCCCCGATCGCCAATGCAGATTGACCACCTCTCTTTGACCAATTTCCGCAACTACGCTCGGCTGGAGTTGAGCTTGCCCGCCGGATGCCCGGTGGTGCTCTACGGCGACAACGCCCAGGGCAAAACCAGCGTGCTTGAAGCTATCTACTACCTGGCGACCTCGACTTCACCTTATACCACCAGCGATCGACAGCTCATCCACTGGCGCACCGAGGGCGATCCCATTCCCTTCGCGCGGCTGTCTGCTGAACTGGGCAGCGGGTCAGACCGATATGACAAACTCGATATTACCTTGATGCTGGATATGAGCAGCGGCTCGCCGCGCTTCAAGAAGTCGGTCAAACACAACAGCGTCGAAAAACGGGTCATGGATGTGATCGGCCTGCTCAACGTGGTGCTCTTCCTGCCGCAAGATCTGTCGCTGGTTGAGGGCTCGCCCGCCGATCGCCGCCGCTTCATGAACGCCACGCTGCAGCAAGCGGACCTCAATTACTTCCTGGCGCTGCACGAGTACGAAAAGCTCTTGCCCCAGCGCAACGCCCTGCTGAAACGCATCAACGACAAACGGGCGGGCGCGGTTGAACTGGAATACTGGGATGAGCAGCTGGCGCGGAGCGGCGCCGTGATCATCGCCGGGCGGCAGCGCTTCTTGCGCGAGCTTGAGATCAAGGCGCGCGACAACCATCATGCGCTCACCGGCGGCTTGGAGGCGCTCAGCTTGACATACCTGCCCAGCATCATGCCCCGCGCCGACGGCGATGGCGGGCAGCTTTCCTTTGCTGTGCCGGGTCTCGATCTCAGCAGTCAACTGGACGCCGATGACATCGCGCCTCAATTCCAGGAGCAACTGCTGGCGCGCCGCAACGAAGCCATCCGCCGCGGTGTGACCCTGGCCGGACCGCACCGCGATGAACTGCGCCTGTTGATAAATGATCGCGACAGCGGCTTATACGGCAGCCGCGGGCAGGCGCGGACGGCCGTGATGGCGCTGAAATTCGCCGAGCTCGAGTGGATGCGCGATCAACTGGGCGCTTATCCGCTCTTTCTGCTGGATGAAGTCGTGGCCGAGCTGGATGGCAAACGCCGTCGCTTCTTGCTGGACCGGCTCGACGGCGGAGCGCAGACCTTGCTCACCACAACTGAGCTGGATATCTTCGACGCCGCCTTCCTGGAGCGAGCGCAGGTCTACCGGGTCGAAAACGGGCAAATCCAGCGCCCCGAAGCTTAGCCCAGCGCTTGCGCCTCGGCAGTCAAGGAAATCAGGCGAATCCAAGCGGCGCCCAAAACCGAATTCAGCCTGCCGAGCGCTACCCAAAATCGGCTGCACAGCGCGATCAAGTCCTGGAAATAGGTGTCGAAACAGGCCTCAACAAGACCCTGGAGCGCCTGGATGCCTAGCTGGCTTCACTGCGATAAGCGGACGCTTGCGGCTGCTCCAGGCTGAACGCGGCTTCGCCGATTTGCCCGCTGTCTTCTCCGCCGAATCGCGCCTTCAAGCGGATATTTGCCAGGTCCCTTTCCGAAAACTTGCCCAGGCGCCAAAGCCAGTCAACCGCGGGAACAACCTGGGCGGTTATTTCTTGTTTGTCTTGGCTGGGGCGCCCGTCAATCCTGTAGTCGCTCGCCTAAACCTGGGCCAGGAAGTCTGTTGACAGAGTTTTCACATTGCCCGGAAAGGCGGCGCATGCGCGACCAAACAGTCGCCACAGAATAGAAAATATGTTCTATTCTGCAACAATTGATAAAGGCAGCGAAAGGACTTAATGTGGCCTGGACAGCCCCCAAAACCTGGTCTAGCGAACCCTTGACGTCGCTGGATCTGAACAGCAATGTTCGCGACAATCTGAATCACCTGAAGGACCGCCTGGATAGCGGCGCCGGCCGCTTTATCAGCGGCGCCAACTTGCTGCAAACTACGGCAACTCAATTTGTCGATGTGGACGCGGAGAAGTTATCGCTCGCGCTAACGACGCATGGCGGCGATGTGCTGTTGGGATTCACAGGCACCGTGCAGAGTTCCCACAACGGCGGGTCGGTCTACTTCAACGTGGCGGTTGATGGCGTGGATTACGTTGCCGATCACGGCATCTTGCGCAATACCAACAGCGCTACCACCGACTTCAATCGACACAAGCCAATATCTTTCGTCATGCTGATCTCCGGCTTGAGCGCGGGCAACCACAGTTTCAAACTGCGCTGGAAGGCGAGCGGCCGCACTGACGCGAAGATGGATGTTGTGAATCTGCACCCGCAATTCTGGGCCAAGGAGATTTAGCTGATGGAAATAATCGCTCACTCGAGCCTGAACACGGTGATGTTGGATGTTGTGGCGCGCGCGGCGCTGGGCAATGCCACCTGCGGCGTATCCGTCGGCGGCGGCAGGTCGCGCATTCACCTGGTGAATCACAATCCGCCTGAGCAGCAACTCGCCAGCGATGTGCTCAACCATTTCGGAAGCCTGTCGCTTAGCGCGGACCTTACCCGACTGACAGCCGGCGGCGCCGCCCCGGTCGTCCGCTGCGCCGATGAACGCATCGCCGCGGACAGCCGGCTGGCGTATTTGATCCTGCGCGATGGCGTCATCAGCGCGCAAGGCCGGGTAGAGGTGAACCGGGGGCAAGTTTCCTTGACTCTGCCCGCTCTTGAAGTTGGGATTCACGATGTGTTTCTCTACCAGCTTGCCGGGCAATTCGCCAGCGGCGTCCTGCGTATCCACGTGGACCCGCCCCAAGTCTAAGGGCATATCCCTTGTGAATGACAGCTTAGGAGGAACTATGGATTTCGAGCAAGTATTTCAAGTGTTGGTGCTGGCGGTGGTGGTCCTGGTGTATTGGTGGTCTTATCGCAGCTTTCCGCCGGGAGAGACAACTCGCTTGATCGAGCGCCTGGGTGAAGTCAGCCAGCGGACCGAAAGCCGGCTGGACGACTTGCTGGTGGAGATCGCGCGGCTGCTTAATGAATTGCGCGCGCCGGAATCAGAGTCGGCGGAGAGCTAAACCCGGTCGGCGTCATCATAGGGGTTGCGGCCGAGCTGGGTATCTTTGCGAATGTGCTGCCGCCAGGGTTTCTTGGCGGCGCCTTGGTAGCCCAGCTCGCGCAGCCGCTCATGCTCCAGCCTTTCCAGTTCATCGGCGACTGCCTCGAAGTCAGCTCTCGGGATCGTGGAGTCACGTCCGCCGCTTTGGTAGACATAGCCGACCCCGGCGCACCAATCGCAGTCGGCGCTGTCTCCGCCGAAGTCATCGTCAAACCAGCCGAAGCCGTCGCAGGAGACGCAACGGATAATCGTCGGTCGCGATGAAGTTGCTTTTCCCATTACTGGCGCTTCCCAAATCATCGTTTGCCGCTTACTGGAGCCGGATTGCGCGCCTCTTTGTCCAGCGCGACGGTAATGATTATGTTATCATGTTGCCAGTCTTATGGCATCCGCAAGCTATGATCCCCGTCCGCGCCTGGACGCGGCATCAAGCGCCGCACGAATAGCCAGGCCACGATGCCCGAGACGATCGTTATCAGCGAAATCGTCCACCAGATGCTCAGCAAGCCCGCGCCCAGCAGACCCACAAGCGCATACAGCAAAATCGCCGGCAGAAAGATCATGCGCGCCATGCTAATCGTCATCGGCAGCAGCGGGAGCTTTATGCCGCGCAGAGCCGCGAACCCGATGAAGCCAAATGGCTTGGCCCAGTAGGCTAGCGCGCTGATGCGCATATAGACAGCGCCCGTCTCAATGATGGCCGCTTCGCTGGTGAAGATGCCAATTAGTTCATAGGCGAAAATGAAGGCAAAGGCGCCGCCGATGATCATCAAAATCAGACCGTAACGCAGGGCGGTGTTATGCGCTTGCCACATGCGCGCGTAACGCCGAGCGCCATTGTTCTGCGCGACCAGCACCAGCGTCGCCACATCCAGCCCCACCAGCGGTATCCAGAACAAACCGTCCAGCCGGCTGGCGATGCCGTAGGCGGCTACTACATCGGCGCCGAAGCGGCTGATGAAATAGGTGACGACGAAACCGCCGATGGAAACAGTGCTCAGGTCGAGGGCGGGCGGCGCGCCTTGCCTGACTATCTGCAGCGCGCGCCGCCTGTCCGGAATCAGCATAAGCGGCTTGAACTCGGCGAAGAGCGGCGACCGTAACGCGCGCCAGCCCAGGACGAGGCTGCCGATCAATTGGACCAGGGCAGTCGCCACCCCGAGGCCGGCCACTCCCATGGCCTCTACTCCCCAGCCGCCGTAGATGAACCAGGGGTTTAGGAAGATATTTAATAAAAAGCCCAGCATCAAGAAGTTGCGAAAGGGACGAGTTTCCCCTTGGGCGGAGAGCGCCGCATGGAACATGAAGACCAGATTGAAGCAGACGGTCGCCTGGAATATCGGCGTGATGTAACTCATGTTGAAGCGCAGGCCATCGCCGACCGCGCCCAGAATTTCATACAGTCGCGGCGACGCCGCGATGCCCGCAGTCGCCGTTACCAGACTGAGCAAGACGGTCAGCGTGATGCCTTGCGCGGCGAAATAGGCGGCTTCTTCGCGGTCGCCGGCGCCCAAGGCGTTGCCGATCAGCGCCGAAGCGCCCGTGCCCAAGCCGCTGGCCTGCCCGATGATGATGAAGTAGATCGGGAATGACAGCGCCAGCGCCGCCAGCGCCTCCCGCGAAAACTCGCCGGCGTAAAAGGTGTCGACGACCTGGAAGAGATTGTTGAAGAGTACGCCGATGCCGACCGGTATGCCAATCCGCCGGATCTGCGCGGAGATGTCGCCGCTGGTGAGTGCGCTCGTTGCGGTCACGGCTAGGGCTTCTGGCGGGCTGGGCGGCTCTCGACCGCGTCGCGCAGCGCCAGATCAAATAATTGCTGATAACCGGCGACATACTTGCGCGGTGAGAAAAACTCGCCGGCGAATGCGCGCGCCTCGGCGCCCATAGTCTTGACGTCCGCCTGGAAGGCCTCCTGCAGCGCAGCAGCCAGATCGGCTTCGTCGCCCGCTTCGACCAGCCAGCCGGTCAGGCCGGGTTCGACCATATCAGGAATACCGCCGACGCGGCTGCCGATGACCGGCGTGCCCAGCAGCATCGCTTCCACAACCACCCGTCCCAAGCCCTCGGACAGCGACGGCAAAACCATGACTCGGGCGGCGGCGAAGCAGGCAGCCAGTTCCGCCTGTGAGACGGCTCCGCAAAAGTGGACGCGGTCGCTGATGCCAAGGCGCTCGGCCTGCCGGCGCAGCGAAGCGGCGTAATCCGCATTCTCCGCATAGCCGACCAACTGCAACTGCGCCCCCGGCTCATCCAGCGTGGCGAAGGCATTTAAAAGATGATGAACGCCCTTGCGCGGTATCAGCACGCCGGCGTAGACCACATCGCGCGCATTTTCGACCGGTACGCGCCGATGCGTCCGCTGAAATACCTCGGTGTCGCTAAATGTCATGAAGCGCGCTTGTGGTAAGTCCGGCGCAAAGTGCCGCGCGCGCTCGGCTGTAGACGATGAGATGACTCGCAAGGCATCGGCATGGCGAAAGGCGAAGCGCGCCGCCGCCAGCATCATCCGCCGGTAAGCAGCCGGCAGCGGAATCCGGCGCTGCAAAAAGAGGTCTTCTTCAAAATTATTGTGATTCTCGACGATTAAGCGGGGTCGCCGCCCGAACAAGCCGACGAATCGCTTGACCGCCGCGCCGATCGCGCCTTCAAAAGGGCTCTGCGCCACCAAAATCTGCGAGCGATGGCGCAGGGCCAAATAAGACGCCAGCAGCGGCGCCAGCAAGAAGATGCTGAGATAACGCAGCAGCGCTGTCGGCGGCTGCGGCAGCAAGTAGAAGCGCGCATGCCCAGTGAAATAGCGTGGGCGCAGCGAAGTCGAAAAGCCGACGATATGAATATCGTAGTCTTCCAACTCGGCCAGCAATTGCCATTTGCGCGCGGCCATGGCGTCGAGCGGATGGCTATAACGCGCGCTGCTGATCCAGCAGACGCTGTTTCTCTTGCGCTGGGACAAGCGGCTGTCTCGCTTAGCTGTGTTGGCGGCCGACGTTGAATATACCAGAATATACCATGCGGCGCGCGTTACCTGTCAGCTCCGCGCGGCTATTGGGGGCCTGAGTCATCGTGGAAAATGACCGTCTTTTGGTCGCGGCCGCTCTTCTCGTCATCCAATTTCAGCATGCTTTCCAACAGCATGGAAACCCCGCCCATCACCATGCCGCCGAGGATGGCGGTGAAGATGCCGCCGTCGATGACCAGCCGGTCGCCGGCGAGCGAGTCAGTAATCAAGAGCATCAGGCCGTTGATGACAAATATGAACAAGCCCAGCGACAAGATCACCGCCGGGCAGGTCAAGAGGATAAGCAGCGGCTTCAACAGCGAGTTCACCACGCCGAAAATCAAGCCAATCATGAGCAGGGTGCTGATGTCGTTATTGGCGATATGGATGTTGGGAATCAGCATCGCGGTGACCGCAATCGCCACCGCGTTAATCAGTACCCGAATGACGAATTCTCGCATGTTTGCCTCAGCGCCTATTGTCTGACTTGTATACGCGCAAGATCCAGCCTTCGTTGCGCTAGCGCCGGCGCGAGATGATGAAGAGCGCCAGCAGCAGCAGCAAGCCAACAAACACGGCGCCTATCGCCAGGGCGGTATCCCGCGTTTCCGGCTCGTCGGCGCTGGGCGCGTCAATCTCGGTGATGGTCACGGGCGTCAGCGTCGGCTGCGCGGTTGGCTCGGCCACAGACTCTTGAGTCGGCGCATCGGTAGCGGCCGGCGCGAGTTCGGTAGGCGCGTCCGTCGGCGGCTCGGTGGTTTCGGCTTCCGCGGTTGCCTGTTCCGCTTCTGCCGCGATGGTCGCGTCGGCATCAAGCGTCGACTGAAGGACCGCGGTCAAGCTGGACTCAGCCTCGGCGGTCTCGGTGATGTCCAGCGTCGGCGTTGCTGTGGCCGTTGGCGTCGGGGAATCGGTTGCCGTTGGCGTGGCCGTCGCTGTTTCTGTCGGATCTGGTGTATCGGTTGGCGTGTCAGTTGGGACTGGCGTGTCAGTCGGGACTGGCGTATCCGTTGGCGTGTCGGTCGGGACTGGCGTATCGGTCGGCGTGTCAGTCGGGACTGGCGTATCGGTCGGCGTGTCGGTCGGGACTGGCGTATCGGTCGGCGTGTCAGTCGGGACAGGGGTATCCGTCGGCGTGTCAGTCGGGATTGGCGTGTCGGTTGGCGTGTCAGACGGGACTGGCGTATCCGTTGGCGTGTCGGTCGGGACTGGCGTATCCGTTGGCGTGTCAGTTGGGACCGGCGTATCCGTTGGCGTGTCAGTCGGGACTGGCGTATCCGTTGGCGTGTCAGTCGGGATTGGCGTGTCGGTCGGGACTGGCGTATCCGTTGGCGTGTCGGTCGGGACTGGCGTATCCGTTGGCGTGTCGGTCGGGACTGGCGTATCGGTCGGGACTGGCGTATCGGTCGGCGTGTCGGTCGGGACTGGCGTATCCGTTGGCGTGTCGGTTGGGACTGGCGTATCCGTTGGCGTGTCGGTCGGGACTGGCGTATCCGTTGGCGTGTCAGACGGGACTGGCGTATCCGTTGGCGTGTCAGCCGGGACTGGCGTATCGGTCGGGACTGGCGTATCGGTCGGCGTGTCAGTCGGGACTGGTGTGTCGCTTGGAACAGCAGTATTAGTTGCTGTATCGGTCGGGATTGGGGTATCCGTTGGCGTATCCGTCGGAGCCGGCGTGTCAGTCGGGATTGGCGTGTCGCTTGGAACAGCGGTATGGGTCGCTGTATCGGTCGGGATGGGCGTATCCGTCGGAGCCGGCGTGTCGTCGCTAGGAATGACGGTATAGGTTGCCGTCTCCGTTGGCGCTGGCGCGTCGGTGGGTAGGGCTGTGTCCGTGGGGATGTCCGTGTGAGTTGCGGTATTCGTTGGGATCAGCGTGCTGGTTGGTTGCGCCGTATCCGTTGGCGCTGGGGTGGCGCTTGGCGCCGCCGCCTCGGTTTGACGCAGCGACTCTGCCGCTGTCGCCGTGATGTTTGCTGTTGACGTGGCGGTGGCCGCCGGCGTATAGGTCGAGGTCGCCGTGGGCGCCGGCGTTTCAGTATAGGTAGCCGTCGCCGTAGCGGTCATGGTGTTTGTCGGCAGCGGCGTAAATGTCGGCGTCGGCGGCAAATCAACCGTAAAAGGCAAGCGCAGGGTGGTCGTCTCGCCCGCCGCGTTGGTGACCGTCACCAAGGCTTCGTGCTCGCCATCGCCCAATTCAGCGGCCGGGATGGTGAAGCTCTCGTCTTCGACAGGCTGGGCTGGGCCGCCATCGTAGGCTACGTCGATGCGGGCGATATCGGTCTGGCCGCCGGCGCTCACGTCCACATTCTGGGGCCCGCTAAGCACAGCGTCTACCGCGACGCCGCTCAACGCGACAGTTGGCGGCAGCGCAGCGACTTCAAATTCTATGGTCTGGACAGTTTCCGCCCCGGCTGCGTCAACCGCGCGGAAGGCGACGGTATTTTGGCCGGGCGGGAATTCAGCCGCGTCGATGATAAATTCCAGTTGATTGCCGCTGACTACAGTGGCCACTTCCGGATCGCTGCTTAGGCTGACAATCGGAGACTGGCCCTGGGCGGTGAGCGTCCCGCTGAGCGTATCGCTGACTATCGTGTCACTGGTCAAGCCTTCAATCTCCAGGCGCGGCGGGATAATTTCCACATCGAAACTACGTTCAATGACGGTAGTTTGCCCGCCGGCGTTGGTGGCGCGGATGCTCAGCGTGTGCGCTTGCGGGCGCAGCAAGAAGGGATCCAGGTCAAAGTCGTAGGGCGCCTGGCTGTCCGTTTTGACCACCTGGCCATCCACCACAAACTCAACCTGCGTAATCTCGGTCTGGCCGCCGGCAGCCACCGAAATGATCTCGGCATCGGCGATTTCAGCTTCAGCCGCCGCCTCAAAATCGTCGGTGATGGTCGGCGGCAGCGCCGCGATCTCGAATTCGGTACTCAACTGGCCGACATCGCCTTCGACATCCTCGACGGTGATATCCAGTTGGTATTCGCCCGGCTGCTGCTCACCTGGCTCGATGGTGTAGCTGTCTTCGGTCGATACCACTTCGCCGTCAACAGCGTATTCAATGCTTTCAATGTCCTGGTCCGCGCGGATCTCCACCGTGATCTGCGTGTCTTCGGTCAAGGCTTCAGTGAAGACGTCATCGGGCAAGAAGAGCAGCGGTATCGGAATGGGCGCGCGCAAGGTGGCGGCGCCGGATGAAGAACGACCGTCGGCCGTGGCGACATTCAGCGTGAAATCGTAGCGCTTGCCGTCCGCGGGCACGTCCACGCTCAGGGTCACGATGTATTGGCTGCGGAAGAGAAAAGCCAGGTTGCGGTAAATTTCGCCCAGCTCTTCGGGCCGGGGCGACTCATAAAAGGTGGCGTTGGATTCCGATGCGATTGATTCAAGAAAGCGGCGGTCGATCGACCAGCCCAAACCGATGGCATACACCGGCACCCCATGAATCGTGGCCGCGCGAATGCTCTCGTCGCGGCTGCTCAGGCTGACATCGCCGTATTCGCCGCCATCGCTGAGGATGACCACCGCCTTGCGCTCCAGGGGCGCTTCGATGGCAAGCTCAATGCCGCGCAGCGTGGCGTCATAAAGCGCGGTTTTGCCGCCGTAGGGCAGATTGTCAATCGCGGCGAAAAGCCGTTCGCGGTCTGTCGTATAATCGATAACCTGCCGCGCCTGCGTACTGAAGGCGACAATCGCGACCGGATCCTCCGGTTCCAGCGCTTCAATATAATCGCGCGCGGCCGCCTGAGACAGGTCCAGCGGAATACCCGCCATACTGCTGCTGGTATCAATGACCAGGACAGTAGCGAAATTCAAGTCATCATCGGTGATGTTCTCGACACCACTGACTTCCGCCAGACCGCGCAGGTCGCCGCCGATGGAAAAATTCTCCACATCCAGGTCGGATTCGAGCCGCTCGCTCTGATCGAGAATGCTGGCGTGAATGGCGACTTGGCTTAGATCGGTTGAGGTGATGCCGATGATATCGAGTGTAATGCCGACGTCTTGTGTGGCGGCCAGGCCGAATGGCAGAATCGCGAGCAAGACCACAAGCGCTCGCAGCAGGCGTTGGTTCAACTCAGGCTCCCAAAATGCTAGGCTGTGACTGACACGCCGGCGGCGCAAGAGTACTCGACATTGCGGGAGTTTTTCGCGCTGGCGGATAACTTGCGGATTATAGGTAAGATGTTATTGAAATAACAGTGGAAACCCGTCGAGAATCCCAGTAACGATAATAGCAAGCCCGCGAGGCGGCTGGCTGGCCTCAGACACCGCCGAAGCGCTGCTGCACGGCCACCAGCCAGTGGTGAATCGGCGCTAACTTGGCAAAGTGTTCAAAGCAGGCCTCAAGCAGTTGCGGCGAGGCGATGACGCTCGGCGGGATATCGTGAGTGCCGGCATGGAAGCTGTTGTATTTCAGCCAGTCGACCCGCTGGTGATCCTTGTCATAGCCGCGCGGCGCGCTCTTGTAATGCCGGCCGCTGATGGCGTAACCGGCGTCTTCGACCGCCTTGACCGTCTCCAGCAGCGCCTCGCCCAAGTCATCATCGACCACCGCCTGCCGATACGCTTCCAGCATCGGCTTGTGAAAATGGAACATGCCCGCCATCAAGCCGGCCTCATCCGGTGTAATTTGCATGCCAAAGCCCGGATGCCGCATTTTCTTGCCGGCGCCATGCCACCACATCATGGCGACATTGACCTTGTACGGCGACTTGTCCTTGCTGAAACGCGTGTCTCGCGCCGCTCGCATCAGGGCGCCGCTGCCGTTGACGCGCAGATCCACCACGATATCCGGGTCGAGCCTTCGCAGCCGTTCTCCCATTGCCGACACCCACTGCAGCGCCGGCGCCTTGACGTATTCGTCATAGCGCGCCTTGTTGGCGGCGAACCACTCGCGATCGTTATTCTCGCGCAGCTCGCGCAGAAACTGCTGAGTTTCCAGGGGGAAACCTGTGAAATCGCTCATCGTCCCGTCCTTGATGTTGTGAACTCAGTAATGCCGGGTTGGTCATGCGAACATTGAATGGCGTCTATTTGAGAGCGGGCGCGGCACGGCTCCCCTAGCGCTGTTCGCTTGGTTTGACTAAGCCTTTCATAGCGCAAACATTATCGTTGCCTTACTGGCATCACTGCTGTCGCTCGATTGTAGCAGCCGCCTTTCGGCTGTCAATTCGGGGCTGTCTCGTAGCATTGGCAGTTCGAGCGATCCTTGCCTATGCAATTGCCCGTCAGTCATGCACAATGCGCGGAACTTATAGCATCGCTGGCCGAACCTGGAGGAAGAATCTATGCGCTTGTTACGCTCCTTTGCCGCGCTCTTGGCGCTCGCGTTAATGACCGCCACCGCGCTGGCCAAAGACGCGCCTAGCCCTCAGGAACTCTGCGACGACGCCCAGCCGGCCGCGCTGACGCCTATGCAATTCGAAAAGGCGGAACAAGTGCTTGCAGCGGGCGCCGACTACCGCGCTATCTTTTGCGCATCAGCCGGCGCGGTCTACGTCGACCTCTACGAAAGCTTGACGCCCATTACGGTGAATAACTTCGTCTTCCTGGCGCGGCAGGCTTATTACGACAACACCACTTTTCACCGCGTCATTCCTGATTTTATGGCGCAGGGCGGCGACCAGACCGGCAGCGGACGCGGCGGTCCCGGTTACCGATTCATCGACGAGCCGGTCGGCTTCCTGACCTTTGACCGGCCCGGCCTGCTGGCTATGGCCAACGCCGGTCCCGGCACCAACGGCAGCCAATTCTTCATCACCACCGCGCTCACGCCGCATCTCAATCACAAGCACACTATCTTCGGCGATGTGCTGGTCGGGCAAGACATCGTCGAAGCCATCCGCGAGCGCGACCCGAGCACAGCGACAGAAGCGGGCGAAACCCTGCAGACCGTGCTGATCATCACCGATCCAGCGGAAGTCGATAACAGCGGCGTCATCGCGCTAGAGCCGGCGACCCAGCAGCAGGTCGTGGCGACCTTCGAGGCTTTCAGCAGCAGCATGCCGCCTTCATTGCCGGCGAACGAGGAGACCTCCGGCTTGTTCAGCAGCGAGCAAATCGCCGAATCGCTGCTGGCGGACTTGCAAGACGATTTTGCCGATTTTGCCGAAAAGTATCGACACCAATACCGCGTGAGCGTCGACCTGGAAAATGCCGCCTGCGAAACATCCATCTACTTCAGCTCGCTCGGCTACCAGGTGGATATCTTCGCTGACGCCGCGGCGGCAAAGGCTGCCCTGGCTGACGACACAACGCGCCGTCTTTTGGCAAGCCAGGGCTACCAGCATGAAGCTTCCTCATCAGCGACCTACAGCCGCGATTTGCCAACCTGCGCCAACGAAGACGGCCTAGAGACACTTTCGCTCTATACGTATGGCCGCTACCTGGTAAGCATAAATGTCCTGGTCGCTAAGCAGATATTGGCGCAAGCCGGCCTGACCGGCCGAGCGGTATTGGAAGACTTGGCGCTGCAGATTGAGCCGGGCTTCGGCACAATCTATCGACCTGAAATCCGTTAGCGCAGCCGCCGGCGGAGGGTATCCAGCGTCTCCTCCCACTCAGGCAGGTGGCAAATTTCTACTGCTTCTATGAACACCGGCAGATCGTCCTGGCGCGCCAGCTTGGCCATGCCCAGCAGCCGCTCGCCCAGCGCGTCGTCGCGCGCCGCCGCCATCATCACCAAGCCGTAGCGCCGCAGGTCGACATCGCGCGTTGAGAGTATCACTTGCTCCAGCCGGTCGTAGAGGGTTTCGGCGCGGTCGCCAATGATGAAGTTGATGATGCCCATCGAGGCCGTCGGCTGGTCAAGCGCTTGATATTGCGTGATCAGCTCTTCGTATAAATGTAGGGGAAACTCCGCGCCCAGGGATTCCAGCGCTTTGCCGGTCAGCTCGCCACGCTGGGAGCGCGCCATAGCCTCCCCGCCGCGCAGCAGGAACTGATAAACCGGCAGCCGCTGATTCGAAGCGACCAGCACATCGATGGCTGTCATGGCCGGCTCGCAGTTGAAGACCGAGGTATGCGATTCGCCCAGGAAGCGCGCCGCGTAGAGGCAAGCCAGCGGCGGGTCAATCGGCGCCAAGCCCGCCAAAGCCACCGCCCGCAAATTCTGCGCCACATCATCCACCGGCTGCAAATAATAGGTCGCGACGCCCAGCTTGTAGATGTCAGCGTCGTCGGCATGCTGGATATGCACCAGCAGCCGCGTCAAGCTTTCGCGCAACAGGCCGGCTTTGTCGCGTTTGCTCTCGGCGAAATACAGCAGGCACTTGTCGCGCAGAATATCGCGATGGCTCTCGTCCAGCGTCGCTCGCACCGCTTCCGCGTTCAAGATGCGCAGACATTCGTCCAGGTACTGCCGGCTGTTCGTCCGCGCCAGCAGCCGCAGCGCGATGTCGCGGCGCGCTTCCGCGTCAGTCGCGCGGCGCAGTTGGCGATGCAGTTCGGCTTGGGAAGTCATGCTCGAATCGCCTCTTGGCGCCCTGCCTGTTGGCGTCAACGCGACGACATGTAGGGGCGAGCCTTGGCTCGCCCACACCGACGCGGATGTAATCATCGGGCGAGTCACCGGCTCGCCCCTACGAAATTCCTTCTGTGTCTCTGCGCCTCTTTGGCAAACAACCGCAGCGCCTATAAAGCCGGCACAGCCACACCCAGCCCCGCGGCGCAGGCGCTGATCTCGTTCCAGGTGGCCGCGGGCAGGTCTATGCCCTGAGCCAGCCGCTCGCGCCGATTGCGCGCCTCAATCTCGCCCGGGTAGAGCACCTCGTCTTCCAGCGGATCGGTCTTCACGTAGTCGATCACCGTGTCGACTTGCCGCTGGAAGACATCAACCGGCCCGAAGCGGCTTATATCAATCATCAGAATCACCGTGCCCCAGCGATCCTCGGTCGGCGGCTGATTCTCCGAGCGCAGCGACGCCATCAGGCTGAATAGCCCGACCATCATCGCCAGCGCATAACCCTTGTGCCCGACATCAGGCAGACCCAGCGGCCGCAGCGCGCCGCCCTCTTTAAGTTTGGTCGGGTCGGAAGTAGGCTGCCAATCGGCATCCACGATCCAGTCGCCCGGCAACTGCTCGCCTTTGTCCACCGCCACCATGACCTTGCCCGCCGCCGAAATCGACGTGGCGAAATCGAGCAGCACCGTACCGTGCCTGGCGCTGGGGAAAGCCATGGCGATGGGGTTGGCGCCGAGCTTGCGCCCGGTGCCATTCAGCGGCACCACCACCGAGCGCGGCCCGCCGATGCAGCCGTCCCAGATCATCGACGCCATGCCGGCTTCCGCGCCCATCTCGGCATAGGCCCCAATGCGCCCGGTATGCCCCTCGTGGTACATCGACGCCAAGCCGACGCCCTGCGCGCCCGCCTTGTCAATCGCGATCTCGGTCGCCTGCTTGGCAATCACCTGGCCAAAGGTCCAGTGGCCGCAGATCTGCGCCATCGAGGCGGTCTCTTCGACGATCTCCGGCACGGCAGTCGGTTTCAACTCGCCGCTTTTAATCGCGCGCACGTAATGCGGCGCGCGGATGACGCCGTGCGAGTCGTGCCCGGACAGGTTGGCGTCCACCAGGTGACGCGCCACAATATCGGCGTAATCGGCTCGCGCGCCGGCCGCGGCCAGGATGCGGACGACTACGTCGGTCAGTGGATCAGATTGAATAATTGGCATAGTTTGTCCCTCTGTGCCTCTGTGGTGAAATATACCTGTGACATCTCCTGCAAACGCGAATCGCCGCAATCAAATCCCCGTCACATCCACAAACCAGCGCTCCAGCTCCCGCTCCATGGCCGCTACCCGCGCCGCCTGCTGATCCGCCAGGTCATGCCGCTCAAAGGGATCCTCAGCGATGTTGAAGAGCAGCGGCGCGGGCGGCTCGGGCACAGTCCGCGGCGGCTCGGGCTCGCGGATGATATCGGGGAAATGTTCGGGATAATACTTGATGGCGTGGTCGAGCGCGGTGTCCTCGGCGCTGACCTGCATGGCTTCGGGGATCAGCGGCCGCAGCAGCTTCCAGTCGCCATCACGGATGGCGGCGTTGCATTCGCCTAGCGGCGTATAGCGATTCCATTGCCAGCAGCGCTGCGGGTAAACGCCGCCGCACTCGCCGCGCAAGGCCGGCGTGATATCGACGCCGTCTAGCGGCCGATCGTCCGGCGCTGCAACACCCGCCAGGTTCAGCAGCGTGGGGAACCAGTCCGTGAAATGCGCCATGGCGTCGCTGCGCGCTCCGGCCGGTAAGCCGTCCGCCCAGCGCAGAACCATGGGCACTCGAATGCCGCCCTCGTAGGTATTGCCCTTGCCGCCGTTGAAATTGTAGTTGAAGCGCCGCTGCGACAAGCCGTTCCAATCACCCAGCGCCGGACCGTTGTCGCTGGTGAACATCAGGATCGTATTATCGGCGATGCCCAAGTCGTCCAGCGCCGCGGCGAGGCGCCCGATGCCCGCGTCCATCACCTCGATCATGGCGTAGAGCAGGCTGACCCCCAGGCTGAAACCCATCTCGGCGTACTTGCGCGCGATGGCCTCCGGCGCTTCCAGCGGGAAATGCGGCGCGTTATAAGCCAGCTGCAGGAAGAACGGGCGACGCTGATTGCGCTCGATAAAGTCAACGGCGGCATCGCTGAAGACATCGGTCAGGTACTGGTTCTTGTCGCCATACTTGATGCTCCCGTTGCGGTCCAGTCGGTAGCGATAATAGGGATTCCAGCCGCCCTGGAAGCCGATGAACTCCTGAAAGCCGCGCGCCGTCGGGTGAAAACGCGGGTCGAGCGCGCCGTTATGCCATTTGCCGATCAGCGCCGTCGCGTAACCCGCGCCGCCCAGCACATCCGCCAGCGTCCGCTCATCCAGCCGCAGACGATCCAGTCCTCGCGCCTCCAGCGTGTCGATGCCGCCAGTGCGATGCGGGTAGCGGCCCGTCATCAGCGCCGCCCGCGCCGGCGCGCAAACCGGCGCTGCAGAATAATGCTGCGTCAAGGTAACGCCCTGCGCCACCAGCGCGTCAAGCTGCGGCGTACAGGAGATCTGATCGTTGAATATGCCGAAATCGCCATAACCCATGTCATCGGCGATGATGAGAATGATATTTGGCTTGCTCATGTTTGCTCGTTTTGGGTCTGGTTGCCTGCGGCTAGCTGTGCCGGAAAACCAGTTTGAAACGCAGTCATCGTGCCGCCGAACATGATGCGGTCGCCATCGCGCAGCTTGCGCGCCTCGCCGCCCGTGACGGGCCGATTGTTGACCGCCGTGCCATTCACGCTGCCCAGATCAAAGAGCTTCCATTGATCTTGCTCTTTAACCAGGAAGGCGTGCGGCCGCGAAACAGTCGGGTCTTGCAAGGCGATCTCCCAATTGGAGCGAGGCGTCGAGCGCCCGATATACATCTCTTCTTTAAGCAGCGCGAAGATCTGCCCCTGCTGCGGCCCGCGCGTGATGCGCAGGCTGGCGCGGTCGCCGGCGACGGCCGACACTTTTTTGGCGGCGTCGGTCGCCGCATTGCCGCTGGGCGACAGCAGCTTGAGCACCGAGACAAAGAGGTGGACTTCATCGCCGATGTCCAGGCCATGTTCGCCATAAACTTGTACGCCGTTGATAAAAGTGCCGTTGGCGCTGCCTACGTCGTCGATCTTGAAGGCGCCGCCTTCGCAGGCGATGATGGCGTGCTCGCGCGAAATATGCCCCTCGGCGATCTGAATGTCGTTGCTGGCGGAGCGGCCGATCGTCAGTCTGTCGCCATCGTGAATGGGATGTTCGAGGGTTTTGCCGCTAAAGGGGTCGAGCCAGACTAATTTGGCGAGTGGCGCCGGCTGCTGCGCGTCCATTGTCCCTGCCCTGCTACAAGTAGTGCTTACTCATATTGTAGCATATCTCGCTTTCACGGGGAGAATTCAGGCGGTATACACGCAGCAATGCAAAGTGTCGAATGGTGTTTAACTTTCGCGCAGTTTCTCCTCAATGTAATCGGGGCAGAGTTCGTGGATGGTAAGCCCTTGGCCCTCTAGCTGAACCCGTTCTTTTTCCCAGTCGGTATCAGAAGCATTGTAGATTGGCGCGAATGGCGTACACGAAAGAGCCAAGGCGATGAACTTTCTGTCAGCAAGGTCATGAAAAGAGATTGTCTCTGGCAAGACGGCGTAGCCATCTTCTTCGAAATCAATCTCTTTTGCCTCGAATCGCTCCCATAGGTGATTGTACAGTTGAAAGAGACTTGAACCGGGAAAACGACCCAATGAGACATATGTCCAGTACTCGTCGAACACCTTGCCCCCGGTGTCAACCAGTACTCTTTCGTCTCCTGAAAGAAATGCGCCCGTCCAATCTATGCATGCATCAATACAGTCTATTTCTTCGATTGTGTCAACTTCCGAGGCGAGTTTTCCCGCCGTGATCCATACATTGGTGTCGACTACGATTTTACTCACTCGCGAGCTCCTGGCGACGGCGCCTAATGGCGGCTTTCGCCATCGTGTGCAAGTCGCCGCTTATGTCTCCCAAGAACTTGTCGGGCCAGTTTGCTATTTGTCCAAAGCGATCTAATTCGACCTCAGAAATGTCTGAGCCGGTATCGGTAGGAACACAGAAATAGGCCCTTACGTTGTCGGGCGCCGCAAACTTAGACTCTGCTTCCGCAATTCGCCGCTGAATACGTCGCAAAATATTCTCGCTATGGCTCTCAACAATCAATTGCAGATTGCGTGACTCGGCGGCAAACAGCATCAAGTCCGCGAGCGTGGCTTGCGCGTTAGGGTGCAAGTGAAGCTCTGGCTGCTCCAGGAGGATTATTGATCCTACAGGCGCGGACATTAGTAGCGTTACTACCGGTAACACCTGTGATACGCCGAAGCCTACGTCTACGAGTGAGCTGTCGATATTGGTGATTCTTGCTTTTATTTCATACAGTCGCTTGGAGGAATCAATTGGCTTGACATTGAACGAATCAACAAGTTCAAGTCGCTTAAGTTGCCCAGCGACTTTTGACAGCAACGAGCGGTCGGTCTGTTCGGAGGCAATGAGCGACTCAATTGCGTTTCCTCCATCCGGGTCAATAACTTGTGGTTTACCCCCGGTCCACAGATAGTGACGCTGCGGATGCCTCCTTAAGGGACCCAAGTAATGAATCTCGTTCATCAGCGATTCAAATTGACGGCTAAAGAATGCACCGCGGATACCATATTTGAAGTCAATCTCCTTTGGCAATTCGTAACAGCTCGCTGGAGAGCGAACGACGGAATGCTGCCAAGGTACATCTTCAGAATCGCGAAATGAGCGTTGAACTGAACGGTCTTCAGGCTCTGGTATTTCTATCGAATATCTGTCTTTGTCGAGATATTTCAATCTCACATATGGCCTAATTGGTCCTTCTAGTTTGGCCTCATAAGACAGTTCTTCAATTCGAATTGTCTTTGAATACCGCCAAGATATGTTGTAATCAATTGTAGTGGTCTTGAAACGCTCATATTCGTACGAATCTTCACTTCGCTTTCGAATCGGAAACCACGCTGCACGTCGATTCTGAGAAGCGTCCCAACACATACCTAAGCCGATGCTCGACCCCAGGTCGCGCGAAAACACGAGATCTTCGTAACTCCCAAAGTCCGCGAAGTCACGCGGCCCGCCTCCAAAATTAATATGTAGTCCGGGATCGAATGCTTGTGCGGTCTGCTTGAGCATCAACAGGCTCTGCAACAAGCTCGATTTTCCCGAGCTGTTCACCCCGAAAAACAGTGTAATCGGCGCGAGCTCTACATCGAGTTCACGCCAGCATTTGAAATTTTGCAGCCCAATTCGGCGGAGCATAGCGGACCTCCCGCGACAATCAGCGTCATTATAACAGAGGGGGAATCTGCGCTCAGTACTGATTCAACCCCCAATGATCGCCGGCGCGTCCGCGCCCAGCGCGACCAGCACACCCTCGGCGATGACGCCGTCGGCGCTGCGCTTGATGCGATCCTCCGGCAAGCCCATCAACTGCGCGATATACTGCGCCGTCCAGTTGTAGCGCCCGTACTGGCGAATCTCGGTCTGTTGGCGGTGGCGGGTCACATCGTTGTTGATGCCGTTGACTCCCAGGCCTTGCGCCAGCAGCCATTCGCGCGTATCGCCGGCCAAACCGGCCACGCTGGTGCCGTTGTACACAAATACCTGCGCCGCTTCGGCTTCGGCGCGCGCTCGGATTTCCGCCGATGTCAGCTGCGTCTGCGGATAGAAGGTGCGCATGATTAGATCGCGGATGGCGATATAATCAGGGAACAGCACATCTTCACCGTTGGCCGTCTTTCCCAACGAAGTGTAGAAGTTGTCGATCACGCTGTAGCGAATATCCTCGCGTTTGATATTGCCCATCAGCCGGCCCAGGGCGATGATCTCGTTGAGTTCCAGATTGCTGCGATAATTGCCCTGCAATTCCTGCCATAGCGGAATAGCCTGTGTGATGAAGTTGACAATGCCGCCCGCGCTCAGGACTTCAGCTCGCACGGCGTCCAGCACTTGCTGCTGCCGGAGCGCCCGGTCGAAGTCGCCGCCTTGGCTGCGGCGCGTCCGCGCGTATTGCAGCAGCGTCTCGGCATCCATGCGCTGCTCGCCCGGCTCAAAAGTCACATGGATTGTCCCGTAATAGTCGTCCGGATAAGTCGGATCGTCGATGAACTCGGTCACATTCACCAGCACGCCCGCCGGCGCCAGCATGTCCACGACGGTGGTGAAGACATCGAAATTGACCAACAGGTACTTCTCGACGCGGACGCCAAAATTCTCGGCGATCGTATCCATCGCCAAGGCCGGACCGCCACCGCCGGGATAGGCGTCGCTGTCGCCCAGGAAATTGGCTGTGTTGATCCGGCCCGGCCCATAGCTGGGGATCTCCACCCACAGATCACGCGGGAAAGACAAGACGCCCACCGTTTGGCGCGCCGGGTTGATATTCAGCAGAATCATGGTGTCGGTGCGGAAGGGACCCTGTTCATCGGCGGCGCTGCGCTGGTCAATACCCAGCAGCAAGATGTTCAGCGCGCGCGGATCGGTGATGCGCGGCAGCTCCGGCTCGGGCGCTGTCGTCGCTGTTGCCGCCACCGGCGCGGTACTAGCGGTCGCTTCGGCAGTGGCTTCGGCCGGCGGCGCCGGCGTATCGGCGACCACCGTGGCTGTCGGCACAGCTGTGAACAGGGAGGTCAATACCAGCAGGGGACCGTTGCGCGAGGCCTCGACAAGCGACTCGTCTTCGCACTGGCCCACGATGGCGCAGCGCAATGTGATCAGCGGGTCATCGACCCGAAAGCCGGAAGCATTCATATCGATGACGGTTTGCTGCGACAAACTGAAGCTCGTGAAGGAACACAAGCCGGTCACAACCGCCAGCGCGCCCAAGCCAAATATCATCGCCAAGCAGCCAGACTTGCTCATAGCTTCTCGTACGCTCCCTCAGCAGGCGCCGCGTCTGTTGGCTAAACAGTCGCGGATTATAGCATAAGCCAGACCGGCGCAAGAGACGCGAATGCCGCGGAAGTGGCGAATGGCGGTTATGAATGACTGCGCCGAGCAAACAAGAAAACTCTGTGCCCGCTGTCTTCTCTGTGGTGAAAATACCTGTGACCTGGTCGCTTAGAGAGTTATATCCGCGATGTTCACCACTCCCGCGGGGACGACTTGAGCCTGTGAAGCCGGCTCGCTCAGCGTTAGACTATATTGAACAAGTATCCAATCTTACCGGAGAAGGACTCATGGCTGAGACACTGCTATCGGCCGCCGACGTGCGCGCTATCGCCGATTTGGCTCGCCTCGAGCTAAGTGAAGCGGACGTCGCCGTTTATCAGCAGCAGCTCTCCGACATCCTGGATTACTTCCAGAAACTGCAAGAGCTGGATACCTCGCATATCGACCCCACCTCATCTGTCTTGCCCTTGACCAATGTCATGCGCGCCGATGAAGCCGGCCCAGCCTTGGCGGTTGCTGACGTAATCGCCAACGCGCCCGACAGCGACGGCGAGCAATTCCGCGTCCGCGCCGTGCTCGACGGCGGCGACTAGCCCTGTATTCATTCCACGCGCGAAATGATAATGCTGCGCTTAGCGAGGATTATCCTGCATAATCGAAATGCTGTAGGGGCGAGCGGAGGTTAGTGTCTACGCTACCCTTGGCTCGCCCACTGTGAAAAATTTCATTCAGTATGCTTATGACTAACTTGGATCTACTGAGGCGCAGGAAGACTCTAAAATGAGCGACAGTCTCCGCGTCGCCCTGATTCAAGCGCGACCGGTCTACTACGACCTGGATGCCTGCGTCGCCAAAGCCGTCGCGCTGATAGCCGAAGCCGCCGGCAAAGGCGCGCAGTTGGCCGCTCTCGGCGAGACCTTCTTGCCCGGCTACCCGGCCTGGCTGGATTACGCCATTGACTACGCCCGCTGGGATCACCCGCCCACCAAACAGCTCTATGCGCGCCTGGTCGCCAACAGCCTGGCGATCGCTAGTCCGCAAATGAGACAACTGCGCGACTGCGCGGCGCGGCATGGCATCGTCCTGGTGATTGGCTTCAACGAAAAGGCGGGGCCGGGTCGCGGCAACCGCAGCCTCTACAACAGCGTCGTCATCATCGACTCCGATGGCGCAATCGCGAATCACCACCGTAAACTGCGCCCCACATACACCGAGCAACTGGTCTGGGCGCAAGGCGATGGCGCCGGCTTAAACGCGGCGGCTACGGCGGCCGGGCGGGTCGGCGCCCTGATCTGCTGGGAACACTGGATGCCTCACGCCCGCCAAGCCCTGCATATCAGCGACGAGACCATCCACATCGCCCTCTGGCCCGCCGTCAAAGAGATTCATCACCTTGCCAGCCGCCATTACGCCTTTGAGGGCCGAACCTTCGTCCTGGCTGTGGGCAATATCATGCCGGCCGCCGATTTCCCGCCCGAGCTCAGCCTGCCGCCGGACCTCCTTGACAGACCGGAGGCGCTCCTGCTTAACGGCGGCAGCGCCGTCATCGCGCCCGACGGCGAGTACCTGGTCGAGCCCGTATACGCGGAAGAAACCATCCGCTACGCCGACCTCGACCTAGGCCTCATCGCCCAAGAGCAGATGACCCTGGATGTCACCGGCGGTTACGCCCGCGACGATATCTTCAAATTCGCGGTCAATCGGCAGCGCCCCGACTAAAGCCCGACACTGGAGAGCGCCGCCGGCTTGCCCGTCAGGCCTGCATTTGTTGTGGCGACAGTGTTTGGCGCCCGAAAACTCAAGCGTCTTGCTAAGGACGATTTACACAGTCGCCCCTGCAATTTTCGTGCCCGGTCCCCTCTTCTGTGGCGACTCGTCCCGCAACGTCTGCAGCACTTCTTGCGTAATCGAGACTAGAGCAGTTAGAATGCAATAGACATCCCGTTTCATTTGACAAAGGGACGAGCCATGAAGATATTCCGCCGCGTTACCAGTTTCGGTCTCAGCCTGCTGATCCTCGCAGCCTTGCTCGCAGCTACCATCCTGCCGGCAGCCGCCAGCGAATTCCCGCCCGGAGACAATATCCTGCGCGGCGTCGGACCCGGCGGCGAGGCGGATAGTACGCGCATCGCGCCGGTCTATGGCGCGCAGCCCACGGAAAATTGGGTGATCCACTACGACCCGAACACACCCATGGATGAGAAATGGGAATACGTCAATCGCATCGGCGCGACGATAGTCGAGCGGATTGAAGCGCTGGAAATATGGGTGGTGGATGTGCCCGACGGCTTCGGCATGAACTTCAGCTTCGATAGTGATGTCGAGCTGGTCGAGCAAGATTTCGTCGTCAGCGTCGCCTTCGATAACCCGCCCAACGATCCCGACTATGATCGCCAGTGGGCGCTGCCGCATATCCAGGCTGAAATCGCCTGGAATGAGATGGACGATCTAAACGCAATCACAGTCGCCGTGATTGACACCGGCGTCTGCATGAGCCACGAAGACTTGGTCGGTCGTGTGCTCGACAAGGGCTACGACTTCGTCGACAATGACGACGATCCCGAAGACGTTTTCGGCCATGGCTGCTCGGTCGCCGGCATCATCGCCGCTAATATAGACAACGGCATTGGTATCGCCGGCTTCGCGCCTAATAGCTCGATTCTGCCGGTGCGCGTTCTGGGTCCGAGCGGCAGCGGCTCAATGGCGGATGTCGCCGCGGGCATCGTCTATGCCGCCGACAACGGCGCTGATATCATCAACTTGTCGCTGGGCAGCATGGTCGGCTCGCAGGTGACTCAGGACGCCGTTAATCACGCCATCGCGAAGGGCGTCACCGTAATCGCCTCGGCCGGCAACAGCGGCGGCGACCTGCCTGGCTTCCCGGCGCGCTACGAAAACGTGGTGGCGGTCGGCGCTATTGACCCCAACGGCGGGCGCAGCAGCTTCAGCAACAAAGGCGGCGATATCTGGGCCCCCGGCCGCGATGTGCATACCATCTTTCTCGACAACGGCTACAAAGCCCTTAACGGCACCAGCTTCTCAGCGCCCTACGTGGCGGCTATGGCGGCCGTCCTGGAAGGCATGGGCGCCGAATTGCACCTCGACGGCGGCGACATGACCTGGACCTGCATGCGTCAAGGCGCTTGCGAGCTCGTTCCGGGCAGCTAGCTTCCTTTCTTTCCACAACATAGACAGAATGCAGGGGCGACCCGCCGGGTCGCCCTTTGGCGCATACTCAAATCGCGGGCGACTCACTGAGCCGCCCCTGCAGCATCTATCTTTTGGGGTTCAGCGGGGGCGCCGCCGACTGATATACACCGGCTGGAATTCCTGCGGCGGGTCCCCGTACATGGCGCGATCAAAGGATTCATTGAAGCCGCTGATCAAGCCGCGCAGATGCTCCCGCGCATATTGCAGGCGCTTCTTGACTGTCGCCAGCGGGATCTTGCGCCGCTCCGCGATCTCCCGCTGCGACTCGCCATGCAGATAATAGTCCTGAGTGAGTTCACGCTCTTTGGTCGGCAAAGCCGCCACAGCCAGCCGCACACGCTGATGCAATTCAGCCGCTTCCAACTGAGACTCGGGCGTGGGCGCCGACGAAGCCAGATGTTCCTGGCTCTCAATCGTCTCGACGGAGGGTCCCTGCCGGCGCCGGACGCGGTCCGCTTTGCTAAAGGCGATGCGCTTCAACCAGGCGGGAAAAGCGCTGACGTCTTTCAACTGCTCGATATGCTTGAACGCGGTGAGAAAGGCATCCTGCGCCGCGTCTTCCGCCAGTTGCGCATCGCTCAAGCGGCTGTAAGCCACGCCGTAAACCATGCCCTGGAAGTCACGTACGAGATGATCAAAAGCAGCGTTCCGCTCGCGCGAGTCGCTGGACTGCGCTGCCAGTACCCAATCTCGATAGCTTTGCATTCAGACGCTTTCTGACCGCTGGCGCCCGCCAGCGATAACGAGCGAATTCGAATCCGATGTTGATTATCATGGCGCCGCCGATATTTGTCAATTTGAACCGGCCAGCAATCGCGGCTGCCCCCTATGTACAACCTGAGCGGCGAAAACACTCAATCATGCCGTGTAATTGAAGCGCCGAGGAAATTCGAATGACTCGCTAGCCAGCCTTAGCGCGCAGCATCTGCCTGGGTCGCTCGCTGCCCATATCCAGCGGCGTGACGGGCAAATCGCCAGGAGTTGCAAGACAGTTTGAAAGGCTTAAACTCATTTCACCCAATTCTCAAGCGTGCCGTCTGTTCCACAAGGACATCGTGTGTATAGTAGGCAATGAGCGCCAATAATCGTGTTGCTGCAAGCGAAGTCGCAAGCGGAATTGAGCCCTTTTCTACCGGCGGTTGGGGCGCCGGCGCCAGACTCAATATGCGATTAGAGGAAGTAGTGAACACCGAATGAAAAAGCTGGATCGCCGCATTAAGCGCACCCGCAGGCTTCTGGGTGAGGCTCTCGTCAGTTTAGCGCTGGAGTCCAGTTACGACGATGTCACCATCAGGGCGCTTACCCAGCGCGCTGATGTCGGTTACGCCACATTCTATCGCCATTTCAAGAGCAAAGATGAACTCCTTACTTACATACTGTTGGAGATTATTCGCGAGATTAAATGCAGCATCAAAGCCGAACTGTCGCATTATGAGGAGTCTCTGCGTATTTTCCAGATTCTTGAGCGACATAAGCCAGCCTGCCTGCTGACGCTAAACTTGCCGGATGATCATCCGGCCTGGCTGGCCGTCTGGGAAGACGTCCGCAAGTGGCTAATTGAGCTGTATACCGCGCGAGACGAGACCATCATTCCGGTGGAGGTCGCGGTGAATCACCTCTTCAAATCTTGCAAGGAACTGGCTCGCTGGTGGGTGATGCAGGGCCAATCATATACGACCGAGCAAATGGCCGTGACGATGAGCGAGCTTATCATTGATGTGATCGAAAGCGTGGCTCTCAACCACCGCGAAAACGTGGACATCGCTGGTCCGGTAATATAGCCAATTGCCTGGCAGTCTCGCCCGGTCCGCCGCCGCCCCTGCGAAGCGACTCCTGAGACTTGGCTTTGATCCCGGCTCGCGCCTTTCGCTTCAGCAAGCCCACTTGCCAGCCCGGCCTAGAACAGGGCTAATCGCTCCCTTTCCTCCAGCTTAGCGAATTCACTTCTGCGCCTAGCAACGCTGATTCGGGACCCGCCATTGCGTGGCCTGCGGCCTTCGCCCAGACGGATATTGTTGATGGTGGTGATTTACGTTATGATAATCTAGCATAAACAAATTGATAATATATCGTAAGAAACGTCTATTATTACCTTTTCTTTGCAAATTTGTTTCGCTTTTTTTCTGATGGTGAGTCGAGTCGGTGAGTTGCTGCGGCGGCAGAGGTGCAGTAGCAGGCGACCTGACACTAATTCCTGGCTCCGGTCAGGCCAATCAAGAAGTGCGCCAAAGAGTACAGAGGAAGCGAGCGTTGGTCCAGAATAGACAAGACCGCCGGGTCAGACGTACGCGAAGGCTTCTCAGCCAGGCGCTGTTGGAGCTTATGCTAGAGACAGACTATGAATCAATCTCGGTCCGGCGCGTGACGGACTTGGCGGATGTCGGCTATGCTACCTTCTACCGCCACTTCAGATCCAAGCAAGAATTGCTCGGCTACGCTTTGGGTTCCGTCTTGGAAGAGCTCGGTACATCTGTGTCATTTGACATGTCCAGGGAGGAGCAAGCTGTTGCGTTTCTGCGGAATGTTGATCAGAACCGCGAAGCTTACCTGGCGGCTCTGACGCTGCCGCCGGCGCATCCCGTGCTCAAGACGCTTCACGATCGTGTCAAGCAATTGGTGGCCGCAAGATACCTTCCGCGAGCCGATAGCGACGTGCCGGTAGACGTTGCCGTCAACCACCTGGTTTGGTCCACTTACGAATTATTGCGCTGGTATCTGCTGGAGCCGCATGACTACAGCCTTGAGCAGGTAGCCGCTATGTATGTCAAGCTGGTTTTGCAACCTACCGAGGATGCGGTCGCCGAGCAATGATCCTGGATCTGCCCCCATCAACTGGATCGCCGCAGCAGCTCCAGCGAAGCCGCGCCTATAATCCCCAGTTGGATCATGATTGCGGCGCCCAAGGGCAGCAGCCGCGCCAGAGACCGCCCCGCAGTCACGCGGACGCGGCCGGCATCCGGCAGCGGCGTGGCCGCTTCGGCGCGCGCCAGGTTAATGCGCAGGGTATGCGTGGACGAGCTGGTTGGGTCTGGCGTCGCGGCGCTGGCGGCGAGTGTAGGCGTTGATAGCGGCGTCATGGTGGCTGTCGCTGTTGCCGTGCTGGCCGGCGCTTCACTGGTCGGCGTGAATGTACCGGCTTTCGGCGGCACCAGAAAAACCTCGCCCGGCTGCAAATAACGAATGTCATCCTGGGTCATGCCGTTGAGCGCCAGCATTGCCGGAATATCATCCCAGGTGTAGCCGTAAATCAGCGCAATATCGCCCATGGTATGCCCCGGCTGCACCTCATGTTTGATGTTGCCGAATTCGTCCAGCCCCAGCACAAAAGACTGCTGGCGGACCGGCGCTGATTCGCCGCCACTGCTTGCGCCGCTGCTTGCGCCGCCGGCCGCAGCTTGCGGCAGCCGGCCCTGTGAATTGCCGAATACCACTACAAAAGCGGTGCGCCCGGCTGCCGTCGCGCTGCCAATGCCAATCTTGTCGTAATTCGGGCTGACCAGGCCGGCATAATGCACCGGCGAGTTCAGCCACCAATTCCAGGCTGCGTTCGGGCTGGCGCCTGACCCCAGATAGATGTTCTCGCCCACCCAGCTGGAAGGAAAGCCGGCCTTCGGAGCGCGCGTACGCACGCCGGAGCCATCGGATTGGAAATGGTCCAAGCGGTTGTTCTCCGCCATCCAGCGCGCGTGATCGCCGGCGGCAGCGGTCAGCGCGGGATGGAGCGCATAGGCGGGCAAGCCTTGCGCCGCGCGCAAGTTGTTGGCGCGCGTCAGCAGAAAATTCGTGGCGTCCTGCGCCAAGGTCGGCCGGGCGGCGCCAAGCAGCAGCGCAATTAGCGCAAGCAGGAATCGCTTCATAAATACATTCTAGCAATATATTCTAGCCATGAAGCTGACGGCATTCATCTGACGATTTTTATTTGCGTCGCCTCTGGCTCAGCTGCCGGGCGCGGATGACAGAATTGGAGCCTGCAATTATAATCGAGGCAATTGAACGGGCAAAACATGAGCGTCTTCTATATTGATGGCGAATATGTGGACGCGGATAGCGCGTCAGTCTCCGCGCGCGATCTGGCGATCCTGCGTGGTTTCGGCGTCTTTGATTTCCTGCGCACTTACGGCGGCCTGCCTTTCCAGCTGGGCGCGCACCTGCGCCGCCTGCAGCGCTCTGCTGATCTGATCGATCTGGCTTGCCCCTGGGACTTGGAAACGCTGGGCGAAATTGTCATGGAGACGATGCGCCGCAACGCCTATGCCGAGTCCGGCATCCGCCTGGTGGTGACTGGCGGCGACAGCCCCAACGGCTTCATGCCCGGCGGGGATTCGCGCTTGCTGGTGATGGTGACCCCGCTGCAGAATCTGGCGGCGACAGTCTACCGGCAAGGCGCCGCCGTCGCTACCGTCGAACAGCATCGTCACCTGCCGGAAGCCAAGACCATCAACTATATCCCCGGCATCACCGCGCAGCGGCAAGCGCAGCGGCGCCTGCCTGGCGCGATCGACGCCATCTACTGCCTCGACGGCCAGGTTGTGGAAGGTACGCGCAGCAACCTCTTCGCCTTCCTGGACGGGCGCTGGATTACGCCCGCCGAAGGGCTGCTGCCCGGCATCACCCGCGCCGAAGTCATCAAGCTGCTGGAGCGCGAAGGGCAACTCGAATTGCGCGCTGTTTCGCTGGAAGAGTTTTACTCAGCCGACGAGATCGTTATAACATCAAGCACCAAAGAGATCGTACCTATCGTTCAGGTGGATGACCGCCGTATTGGCGCCGGCGTTCCCGGCGAAAATAGCCGGCGGCTCATGCGGCAGTGGCGCATGCTGACTGACGCTTACGCCGCCGGGCAGGTCAGATGACCAATGCCAGGCCGAGATCCGGGGAGTGGCTAACATGGTGGAAATTCCTGAATGCCGAGCTTGGCGCAGGTTAATTCACCACAGAGACACAGAGGGGCGCGTAGACACTGCCCGCCGGCACAGAGTTTTTTCTTTGAGTCGAAGGGAAACCGCAGCCACTATAATAGACACGCTCGAGATCCGCGTCTATTAGACTTCATAGAGATTGTATGTTATAGTAGACGCATAATCATTATAGTTATAACGAGAATTAAGCATGGCAGAGGACGATCAGATCACGCGCCACGAACGTGAAATTGGCGAATTGCGCGGCAAGCTCGACGGCTTGGCGACCAAGGAATTCGTCCTCCAGGTGGTGCAAGAACAAACGCAGCAGTTAAACAAGAAGATTGAAGAGATGTGGCGGCACAGCGACAGCAAGACTGATGCTATGCGTGCCCATACCGACAGCAGACTTGACGAAATGCGAACGCACACCGACAGCAGACTTGATGAAATGCGCTCGCATACCGACAGCAAGATAGAAGAGTTGCGCTCGCACACCGATAGCAAGATTGATGAAATGCGCGCCCACAATGACAAGCGGTTTGATGCGATATTGGCGGAGCTGAAGGCGCTCAACGACAAGCAGCACCGCATCACCGGCGCTGCGGATTTCCTCAGATCCGCTCTGCCAATGGTGATCAGCATCGTGACCCTGGTCGTGCTGATTATCAGCCTATTGTCCGCCAACGGCTAGCGGCGCCTCGCGCTCACCCTCATCGTCCGCCATTCATGAACTTTCGGAGAATGCGGCATCTGTCTTCGCCCGCAGCTCGTCCAGCGTGGCATCAGGCATCAGCTCAACCAGACGCATCTCGCCGGCGTCAAAGTCGAATACCGCCAGTTCCGTAATCAGCAGATCAACTGCCGCCACAGCCGTCAGCGGCAGGCTGCATCGTTCGACCAGCTTGGCGCTGCCATCGCGGTTGCAATGCGTCATGGTGATGATCAATCGGCGCGCGCCGCTGGCCAGATCCATGGCGCCGCCCACGCCCAGGAGCGGCTTGCCAGGAACAGCCCAATTCGCCAAATTTCCCCGCTGGTCAACCTGTAAGCCGCCCATCACCGCCACATCGACATGCCCGCCGCGGATCATGGCGAAGGAATCGGCGCTGTCGAAATAGCTACTGCCGGGCAGGGCGGTCACGGGCGCTTTGCCGGCATTTACCGGGTAATCCAGCGCGCCGCCCGCTGCCGGCGCGGGCCCCACGCCCAGCATGCCGTTTTCCGTGTGCAAGATGATGCCATGCGCCGGTGTGATCAAATCGGCGATCAGCGTGGGGATGCCGATGCCGAGATTGACCACATCGCCCGCTCGCAGCTCGGCCAGCGCGCGACGGGCAATCGACAGGCGCTTTTCACTGACATTGCCGCGCAGCGCGCGCACATCAGCCGATGTGCCCAACTCGTCCAGTGTGGTGCGCGCCTCCACCAGATAATCGACATAATTTCCGCTCGTATGGATATGGTCGGGGTCGAGCGCGCCCAGCGGCAGAATCTCTTCCACTTCGGCGATGACCAGGTCGGCGGCTGTCGCCATGGCTTTGTTGAAGTTTTGTTCGGTCATGCGATAGACCAGATTGCCGGCTGTATCGGCGCGGCGCGCGCGAATCAAGGCGACATCAGCGCGCAAACCCGCCACAAATACATGCGGCTTGCCATTGATTAGCCTGGTCTCGGCGTCTTCAGCCAGGGCTGTGCCGGCCGCGGTTGGCGTATAAAAACCGCCGATGCCGGCGCCGCCCGCCCGAATCGCCTCAGCCATAGAGCCCTGCGGCAGCAGTTCATAGTCAATCGCGCCGCTTAACGCCGCCTCCACAACTTCGCGATTGCTGGTGAAGTAGGAGCCGACGGCCTTTTTTATCTGCCCGTTGCGCAGCAGCCTGCCGCCGCCCAGCCCCGGCTCGCCGATATTATTGGCGATATATGTGAGGTTGCGGATATCAGTCTCGGCCAGCGCATGCAGCAAGTGAACCGGCGCGCCGGTCATGCCGAAGCCGCCGACCATCATGACCGCGTCGGCCGGCACAAGGCGCGCCGCATCGGTCGGGCTTAGCTGCGGGACGCGTTTCATGCTGACGCGGCCGTCAATTCAATCAAGGTCGCTTCGCCCTGCCCCACGCCCACGCAAAGCGTAGCCAGCCCATAGCGCATGGCTGCGCCGCCCGCCGCCCGCCGCCGCATCTCATGCAGCAGCGTGGTCAAAATGCGCGCGCCCGAGCAGCCCAGCGGATGCCCCAAGGCTATCGCGCCGCCGTTGACATTGGTGATCGCCTCGCTCAAGCCCAGCTCGCGCATGACGGCGATCGCCTGCACAGCGAAGGCTTCGTTGAGTTCAGCCAGGTTGATGTCTCCTATGCTTAGCTGCTGACGGGCTAGCAACTTGCGCACGGCCTGTACCGGTCCCAAGCCCATCACGCGCGGATCGACGCCGGCCGCCGCGCTGCCGACCCAACGCGCCAGCGGCATGATTCCCAGCTGCCGCGCCTTCTCCAGCGACATCAGCAGCAAAGCGCAGGCGCCGTCGTTCAAGCCGCTGGAATTGCCGGCGGTGACGCTGCCATCGGCGCGGAAGGCCGGGCGCAGAGCCGCCAACTTCTCCAGGCTGGTCGCCACTTGGTAGCGGTCGCCCGCGCGGCGCATGAAGGGATGCTCATCCGTGCCGGCAACTTGCGGCTCGCCTTTGCGCTGCGGGATGCTGACCGGCACAATCTCGCGCCGAAAGTAGCCGCTGTTGATGGCCTGTACGGCTCGCTCCTGGCTAGTTAAGGCGAAGCGGTCCTGCTCCTCGCGCGTGATCTCGCCGCCGCGGATTTCGCCGGCGCAGCTCATGTCAAAGATATTCTCAGCGGTCTCGCCCATGGCTTCCAGCGGAAAGCGCGCCGCCAGTTTCGAATTGGGGTAACGCCAGCCCAGGGTCGTATCCCAGGCGGTGACATTGCCCGAGGGGCCGAAGCCGATGGGGTTCTTGGGCAGGGAGTAGGGCGCGCGGCTCATGCTCTCGACGCCGCCGGCTACATAGACATCACCTTCGCCGATTTTGATGGCGCGCGCCGCTTGATTCACGGCGGTCAAACCGCTGGCGCAAAGGCGATTGACCGTGACGCCCGCCACTGTCTCCGGCAGGCCCGCCAGCAGCAGCGCCATACGCGCCACATTGCGGTTGTCCTCGCCCGCCTGGTTGGCGCAGCCCAGTATGACTTCTTCAATGTCCTCGGGTTTGATGCCGGCGCGCTCCACCGCCGCGGCGATGGCGCAGGCCGCCAGGTCATCGGCCCGCACCGCCGACAGCGCGCCGCGGATCTTGCCGATGGGCGTACGCGCGGCGCTGACGATGACGACTTCGTTCACGACGGCTGCTCCGCCCGATCCTCACCGCGGCAGTCGGCGCAAACGCCATAGAATTCCAGCAGATGTCCGCTGATTTGCATATCCAGCTCGCGCTGCAAGTTACGCGTCATCGCCTCCAGGCCGCAATTCTCAAATTCGAAGAAGCGCTTGCAATCCGTGCAGATGACATGGTGGTGGTGCCCGCCGCGCATCATGACATAGGACGGCGTATGGCTGGTGTCAATATAGGTGGGACGAATAAAACCCAGCTGCGTAAACAGCTCCAGTGTGCGAAAGACGCTGGCTCGCCCGATGGCCGGATTGATGCGCTCAACCTTGGCCAGCACATCAGCCGAGGTGATATGCCCGTGATCCGCCTCCAGCACATCCAGCACGGTCAGCCGCGCTTGCGTCAAGCGGTAGCCGGCTTTTTTCAAGCTCTGAACATACGGGCTGCGTTTAGGCATACAGGACCTTGCTGCCGTCTACTTTCCAAGTGGGCGTATTATACTCGATTTCCCGCCTCGGCTCACCCGTCGTACACGGGGGGAAGAGTCTAATGTTGTGGATTTCCCAGCGTTTTCCCCCACCCTAAATCCATGCGCCATATAGATGGCGCATTTTCCCATAAAGAGGGAAGGACTTCAAATCAAAGCATCTCTCCCCTTCCCTCATTTTGGGGATGCCCGCAATAGAGATGGCGGGAAGGGGTCGCGCCGCGTAGACACTGGCGGACGGGGATGGGGGCTGGCTCGCGCTTACCTGGAGACCCATTTGGGCAAATAGGCGTCCACGATGATCTTGCGGCTTTCGCCGCTGTTCAGGTCATGAATCCACACCTCGGGGCGCGCCGGCACACCGGAGTCTTCGTCGGCGTAAAACGGGAAACGCTGCATCACCAGCCGCTCGCCGCTAGCATCCCAGCGGAAGTACGAGGTGTTGTAATCTGGATCGTAAGCAAGCGGCTGCCATTCCGCAGTCTCAAGCCTGAACCCTCTAATGTAAAGCTGATGCCCCTGCGTCCAGCGCGAATCGGTGTAGCGGCGGGCAATAGCTACGGTCTGGCCGTCCGGGCTGAACCGAGCCGCGACATCGTCGATGAGAGCCTGCGAGTCGGTAAAAGCCTCGAATTGTTTTTCAGCCAAGTCGGCAATTTGCAGGTGACCGTGAAATTGCCCATCGCGGAAGACTAAGTCGGGAAAGATGACCTGCTGGCCGTTGGGCGATAGCGTACCCATCGCGCCATAGGACGAGGGTATAAAGCGCAGCTGTACGTCATCATCGCCCGGCGGCGTAAAATAGTAGAGTAGAATCCCCGGTTGCGTGGTGTCAGCGCTATAGAAGGAAAGCATATTACTGTCGCCCGACCAGACCGCGCTATGTCCGACAATCTGGGTATCGCCGATAAGCGGAGCAGTGTCATAGCCGCTACTCGTCAGGTCTACCAGCCATATCCTCGACAAGCCATAACTCGCCCCCAACGATTCCGAGCGCTGGTAGGCCAGCAGGTCGCCACTCGGGCTGAAGACCGGGCTCGTGCACAAGGCTCTCAATGTGACGCAGTCGACCAGGTCGCGAACCACCCCGCTGGGAATATCCAGCAGGCGCAGGGTCAGGCCGCGGGCCTCGGTATGCTCGGCGTAGACCAGACGGCGTCCATCGGGACTGATGTCGAAATCGGACACGCCGCGCTCGCTGAAGGTCAGTTGCTGTTGATGGCCGGGCTTGTCAATGTCAGAGAGCCAGACATTCTGTGGCGCGCCCAGGGCCGGGTAGAGATAGGCTACCTGAAGCGGCTGACGGGCCGGATCGCTGATATAAGCGGCGATGGCGACGCCCGCCAGGCAAAGCCCAACCAGGATAAATACGGCGATGTCAAGCTTGTCCAGTTTCATAGCCTCGCCTGCTCAGGGGTAAAGATAGGGTTGCTGCGGCTCAGCGATAGGCTCGAGCGAATCGGCGAAGAGCACCGGCAGATAGTCGCCGGCGAAGTCATCCGCAGCCAACTTGCCGCGCGCGCGCAGCCAGACGCCGGCTTCAAAGTCGGCTGCATCAGGCGCGCTGACCGGCATGCCGATGGCAAAGGCGTCAGCGACGCAGCAGCTCATGGTGAAGCGCGAGAGCATAAAGCCGTCCTCAGCGAAACCCGGCTCGCGATAGACGAAGCCGATGACATCGGCAGCCGCGCCGTTGAAGGCGGCCGGCGTTGAGGCGCGCTCGAATTCGCGCAGCCAATCGAGGATATTACGATCCAGCGGACTGCGCTGCAAGGCGGATTGGCTGGCTACGCCGACCGGGTTCAGGCTGATGCCGCCGTTCACGGCTTCAATACCCAGCGAGCGCGACGGGATGCTCAGCGCCAGCAACAAGGGCAAGGCGGCGATGAGCAGAATGTCCCAGCCGATCTGGAAATGCTGATGCCGGCAGCCAGCATCGGCGCTCAAGCTGCTGTAAATGTTGACCAGCGCCAGCAAGACGAAGACCGCCGCGCCCACGACCACCAGCCAGGCGAAGCGCTGATTGATGTAGTAATTCAAATTGCCGCTGATGAGCAGCCAGCCGAAGTAGACGCCCATGCCCAGCAGAATGGCCGTCTTCGCCCAGGCGATGAGATCGTCTGGCGGCGTTTCGTAGTGTTGATGCTCGGCCATCGCTGTCATCGGCGTATTTTCCATCGTCATCATCAATATCCAAGGAGCAGGTTGAGCAGCACACCCGCCAGCAAGTTCAGCATGAAGGGCAACAGAATGAGATAGAGCACGATACGCTTTTGGAAGACGCCGGTGAACATCAGCGTACTTTTGATATCAACCATGGGCCCGAAGCTGAGAAAGCTGACGATGGCGCCGGTGGTGAACGTATTCACGAAAGCCAGCGCCAGGAAGCTGTCCACGGTCGAGCATACGCTGAGAATATAAGCCAGCACCTGCATGAAGAGCACCGAGAGTACGGGGCCGGTCCCAAGCGCCAGCAGGCTTTCCTGCGGCACGAGCGTTTGCATCAAGGCGGCCAGAGCCGAGCCGAGAATAAGAAAGCGCCCCATCTCAAAGAATTCGTCCGCGGCGATCTGTAAAGCCTGCAGCAGCTTGCCGCGCGCTGTCGGCGCCGGGTGATGATCGTGCGGGTGATCCTGCTGCTGCGACAATGGCAAGAGCGCGGCGCCGGGCTTGGCGAATGTGCCGATGACCAGGCCGACGATTACGGCGACCAGGATGGTGATGACGATGCGTCCGATAAATACGGGGCCAAAACCGAAGGCGATATAGGTGCTGGCGAAGACTATGGGGTTCATAAATGGCGCGCCCAACAAAAAAGCCACGCCCAGCGATACCGGCAGGCCCTTGTTGAAGAGGCGGCGCGTCACCGGCACGACGCCGCATTCGCAGACCGGAAAAGCCAGGCCAAGGAAAGCGCCCATGACCGTCGCCGCCAGCCGATTGCGCGGGACCAGGCGATAGATATCGTCGGCTTTGACGAAGGCTTCTATCAAACCGGCTGTGATCGAGCCGAGCAGCAGAAAGGGCGCCGCTTCGACGAAGATGCCCAGGAAACGCGTGGCGAAAACGCCAAGCACAAGCGCGTAGTCGATGCCGCTGCTGATGGCCTGATAGCCGGTCGCCGCCAGGAAAAATACCAGCAGCAGTGCCATGAGCAGTGGCTTGAACAAGCTTGACCGCGGACTAGGTAAGGCGTCGATTCGCATCGTCCTGACTCGTCTATGCTTAGGTCGTCGGTCGCGCCGCTGGATCCCCAAAGATACCGGCACATTGTAGCAGAAGCGCAGTCAAGCGCGCGCTAGAGGCGTCATAGTCGCGGCAAAGGCGTCGGTTTCGACGACCCTTCGCTAGTGCTGATCGTTGTTTGCCCGGCTCATGATAGCGCCGATGATGATACCCAGCAATGTCGCCGATGGGCATGCCATAGGCGACGTTGTCCATGCTGATGCCGAAGCATAGGCCCAGCGCCAAGCGGCTTAGTTCGGCGCGCGCTTGACGCCGGTGTCGGCTGGAAAGCGCGGATAGACGCGATAGACGGTAGCGTAGGCTTCGTACCCCGGCCGCATCTTGCGCGCGGCTATCGCCTCGGCTTGGAATTGTCCCTGAACCAGCTCGTAAGTCTCACGGCTGATGATGATTTCGCCCGGCTCGGCGTTTTCTTGCAGGAACTTGCCGACATCGGGCGCCTCGCCCAGGGCGGCGAATTCGATGCGATTGGCGCCGCCGACCATTCCCAGCACCGAGTGCCCGGTGTGGATGCCGATGCCGAAATGCAATTGCTGATCGACGTGCAAAATGTCGTGCAGCTCCCGCACATCGGACAGAATGGCGCAAGCCGCAGCCAGCGCCCGGGTGGCGTGGTCGCCCTGATGATTGAGCTGTGTATTCCACAGCGCGGTGATGGCGTCGCCCAGGTATTGATCGACGATGCCGTCCTGCGCGGTAATGGCATCGCTGGCGGCGCCCAGATAACGGTTGACGATGCGCATCAGGTCTTCCGGCTGCAAAGTCTCGCTAAAGGAAGTGAAGCCGCGAACGTCAGCGAACATGGCTGTTATGGTATGCTCGGCCGGGCTGGTGTCCAGCTCGCTGATTGAGCCGATATTCCGCAGCAGCGCCTCCGGTATAAAGGTGCCCAGCAGGCGGCGCTGTTCTTCCTGCTCCTTGCGCTCGGTGAGATCATCGATCACCAGCGCCACGCCGTGGCTGGCTTCATCGTCGCCGCGCAGGGGGCTAGCCACAACTTGCCAATAAGTCTGCCGCCCGTGATGTTCAAAACGTTCGGCCCAGATGTGCTGGCTGCGCTCGCGCCGGACCCGGTCGATAACCTTGAAGAAACCTTCCGTGACATGCGGCAGCACCTCGCGGAGCGAGACGCCGATGACCGCTTCGTTGGCCGTTCCGGTGATTTCCTCGGCCGCTTCGTTGCAAACGATGATGCAATTTTCATCATTTATGGTGATAACGCCGGAGCCGATTGAGGCGAAGATATTGGACAAGCGAACTTGCATCTCCTCGATCAGCGCCATCTGCGCGCGAATGTCCTCGAACAGGCGCGCATTCTCGATGGCGACAGCCGCCTGCTGGCCGAAGCTGGTCAATAGACCGAGCTCGTTTTCTTTGAACAAACCCGCCATGACGCGGTTATCACAGTAAGCCACGCCGATCACTTCGTCGCGCGCCTTCAGCGGCGCCGCCAGTATGCTGAGCAAGTTGAAGCCGGCGATGCTCTCGCTGTGGCTGAATTGCTCGTCTGAGCCGGCATCCACGGTCAGCAGCGGCTCGCCGCTTTCGACGACCAGGTTGATCACCGACCAACTGACGATGCGCCCGCCGGCGGCTGTCTCTTCGGCGCTGAGCCCGCGCGCCACCTTGAATTCAAGCTCGCCGCTGTCCGGGTTTTTCAGCACGATATAGCCGCGCTCCGCCTGCGTCAACTGGATGACGGTTTCCATGACCTGGTTCAGGACCTGGTCGGTCTCCTGGGGCGAGTTGATCAGCGCTGTCGTCTCAGCCAGGCGGCGCAGTTGCTGCAGACGCATATGCGTGTCGACCAAGCCGACGGACAGCTTGTCGATGCTGGAGCGCAGCGACCACAGACGGTCAATGGCGCTGGGCGGCAAGTTAATGCCGCGGCGGCGCAACAATTCCCGCTGCTGCTCCAGCAGGGTCTTGATTTCATCGGCGCGTACTTTCAAGCTGCGCACATCGGCTTGAATCGCGCTGAATCCACTGGCGCCGATCTGCTGGCTCATCGCTTTCGAAAGACCTCATAAGCCTGCTTGCCCTCGGATAGTCCCTTGCCATAAATGAGATCGCGTGGGCGAATTTCGTAAGTCAGCGGCCCGCTATGATTCTGATTCAAATGGTCAAGCGTCTCCTGCACAATCGTGATGCTGCCGGGCGCGGCGTTTTCCTGTACGCGTTTGGCGGTGTTGATGCTGTGGCCCAGCGCGGTGAATTCGCGCCGCTGAAAACTGCCCACGTTGCCCAGGGTCGCCACGCCGGTGTACATGCCGATGATATAATAGTGCGGCCGCGGATCGATGCCCGTTTCACGGTAGAGATCGACGAAATGGTCGCGCATGAGCAGGGAGCAATCGAGCGCTCTCTGAGCGTGGTTCGGCTCGGGATTGAGCTGGGTGTTGAAGAGCGCCATCACCTCGTTGCCCATGTATTTGTCAATGATGCCGCCGGATTCGTGGATGCAGGCGGTCGCCACCGCTTGATACTGGTTGAGGAGCCTCAGTTTTTCGCTGGCGGTGACATCGGGCAGGGTTGTCCAGGGGCGCACATCGGCGAAGATGCAGGTAACCTCGCGCCGGACGCCGCCCATCTCGATATTGGCGATTTCGTTGATCTGGTCCACCATGCCTTCGGGCAAGATGCGCTTCATCTCGCGAATGGTAGACTCGTGCTCGACCAGATGGGTAACATCGTCCATCACCAGGGTAACGCCCTGGATATTGTCCTTGCTATCTTTCAAGGGCGAAAGTGATAGCGCCAGGGCGATCTGGCCGCCGTCAGGCAGGTCCGCGTTTAACTCCAGCGAGTGGTCCACATTTTTTTCTTTGACCAGCGCCAGATGATCGGCCAATTGCAGCGCGGTGTTCTTAATGAGGTGATCAACTTCGTAGCCGACCGCCGCATCCGGCCTGACATCCAGGATTTCGCCCGCGGCGCGGTTGAAGGTATGCACCAGGTCATTGGAATCGACGGCGATGATGCCGCTGCCGACCGATGAGAAGATATTGTCCATCAAGTCCCTGACGCGGGTGATCTCCGCCAGGATCTGCTCGGCGCGGCCATACATACGCGCGTTGGCGATAGCGACTGCCGCGGTGTTGGCGAAAGCCAGCATCAGGTTCAATTCGCGCTCGGTGAATAAGCCCGATACCAGGCGATTGTCCACGTAAACGACGCCGGTGGTTTGATCTTTGTATTTCAAGGGTACGCAAAGCACTGAGCGCAGGACGAAGTTAATGATGCTCTGGGTGCTGGCCAGCCGCTCGTCCTGGAAGGCGTTGTCGGCCAGCAGCGGCTCGCCGGTCTCAATGACCTGTTTGACCACCGTCATGCTGATCTGAGGCGCGCCGCCGCTGTTCATGCTGCGCCCGAGAATGCCGCCCTCGCTGCTGATGCGAAACTCAAGCTCCCCGCTGTCCTGGTTGCGCAGAATGATATAGCCGCGCTCCGCCTGCGTCAGCGCGATGACCAACTCCATCGTCTCCTGCAGGACGGTATCGACATCAAGTGAATTGGTGATGCGCGTCGACATGTCGGCCAGGGCGCGCAACTGCCGCAGTTCGGTTTGTTCGCCCACTACATTGTCTTCAAGACGCTTGAAATCTTGCTGCAACTCGCCCAGCTTCTTCAGAATCGTGGGCGGCATCGCCAGTCGACGCTTCAGCAGCAATTCGCGCTGCGACTCGACAGTTGAGCTTACCTGGTCGATCAAGCCCTCAAGCTGCCGCAACTCGGCGATTAAATTGGTCGCGCTGTTCTGTGATTCTGACACGCTGGCTGGCGCCTTTGGCTCTAGCGGCGACGTCCCGCGGCCGGCCCCGACTATGTCGCCGAGCCCGCGCCGAAAGCCTACGCAGGCCGCTGCGATTGCCGGCCGCTACTTTGCCCAATAATACAATATCTGACTATGAAACCATAAGCTCGATTTTTCAATCGGGCCCGGTTTCTTGATGTTCACCTTCGCCGGAAAGACAGCCTTGGCCGGCGGCGCAAGCGTCCGGTGATTTGAGTATACAGCAATTGCATAGCGAGAGCATCAAAGGCCGGGCGCGCCAATTTGCCGAAACAGCAAGGGCCATTAGACATTTTGCAGGGCTTCTCGCGCGGCGCGGCGACCGATTTCCACGGCATAATTCGTCCCGCGATCCCAGGGATATACCTGCGACATGCTGGCCCAATAAAGGCCGGGCAGCGGCGTCCGCAGCGGGGGAATGTTGCGGCTGTGATTCAAGGTCGGCACAGGCTGTGCGTAGGCCGCGCGCCATACCCAGAGTTTGCGTATCCAATCGCGCTGAAAAGCCGGGTTGATCTTGACCAGCGCGGGCAGGAAACGCTCCACCAACTGATCTTCGCTCATCTGAAAATATTCGTGATCGGGCGGCACGTAGTCGCCGCAATAGACGATATGGTCGCCGCCGTAATGCTCGCGCGAGATATAGTTGGTGTGTTCCACCAGCGCCAGAAAGGGAAAGTTCGACTGGGTTTTGTCGGCGGTTGCGGCCGGCAGGTTGAGCCAGTAGGTATCGTCCGGCATCAGCGGCTGCTTGAGCGCGAAGACGACGCAAAGCCCGCCGATGCTCTTCAATGCCGCTGCTTGCTCGCCGTAAGCCGTTGCGCGCAATTCAGGCGCCAAGCGCAGCAGCAGCCGCGGCGAAGTCGTGCTGAGTACGCGGTCGAAGGCCTGCAGCTGGCCGCCGACACGCAGCGCCGGTTTCCCCTTGCGCGTACAGATTGCTTCGACTGGCGCGCTCAAATGAATGGCGGCGCCACCCGCTCGCAGCTGGCCCGCCAGCTCATCCAGAAAAGCCTGGAATCCGCCGGTGTAGGTTCCCAGCTTGAGTGTGCGTTTGACGATGCGCGCCCACATGAAAGACATCGGCACCTGGTCGTATTGCTGGGCGAATTTGCCAATCAGCAGCGGCTTGAAGAATTTCTCGTAGGCCTCATCGCCCATCCAGCGACGCATCCAGACGTCGGCGGTCACGCGCTCGAAGGGCTGCCAGCGCGGCGCGAATTTGATGGCCATACCGGCCAAGCCCATGCGCAAAGTGGACATCAGCGAGAGGGGCAGGAAGATCGCCGAAGGCGAAATCTCGCTGCGCACCGGCTTGCCGTCGACCCAGTAGCTGGTCTTGGGGCGCGGAAAGACGACCTTGTGGCGTACGCCCATTTCTTCCGCCAAACCCAGAATATCATGGTCGCTGGCGAACCAGTGATGGTAAAATTTCTCCAGCGTCCAATCCCAGCGTTCGTCTTTGAAACCGGCCGCCAAGCCGCCAACGCGATCGCCCGCTTCGTAGATGGTGACGGAGTGGCCGGCGCGCACGAAGTCCCAGGCGGCTGCCAGGCCGGCCGCTCCGGCGCCGATAATGCCGATTTTGAGTTGTGTCATGGATTGTCTGTGAACCCGGCGTCTATCGCAACTGACGATTGTACAGCGACTCGGGCTAATCTGCGCATCTTTAGCGCTGCAGGTCAGGGCAATCGCTTCAAAACAGGCATCCCCTGCGACGAGCAAAACTAAACTGAAATTTGACCACCGAGGACACCGAGAGCACCCAGAAATGCGATTGATCAGAGATTTCGCGGCATTTTGTCGCAAAATATTTTGACGCGAAGGAAGTTTATCGGCAAAGTTGCGGCAGGCCCGCTTAATTTAAGCAGTGGATTTAGGAGAAAAGTTGTCAAAAGAACCTAAACTCCGTGTCCTCAGTGTACTCGGTGGTAAAAATTATTTTGAAGCGATTGCCCTGGCTGCAGGTTCATACCTCTTGCAGAGAATTTTGTGCTATCATTCTGTCGTGATGACTCCAAACACGAGCGATCCGCCCAATATGATGAATTTACCGCCACAGTCGAGGCAGTCGCGAAGTGTACCTCCATCACAACAAACTAAACTCTGGGGACTAGCTGCCAGCAGATGCGCGTTCCCCAATTGTCGAAACATATTGCTGTTACCACAAACCGAGGCTGATTCCCACGTAAGAATCGGCCAAGCAGCTCACATTTTTGCCTACAGCAAAGACGGACCCCGGCCGAAGCCCGACGACTTCCCAGCAGCGGACATCAATAAATATGAAAATCTGATATTGCTTTGCGCGAATCATCATCTTGAAGTTGATGCCCAGCCTCACAAGTACACCGTCGAACATCTTCGCCAATTGAAAGCTGCTCATGAATCATGGATAAGCGAACGATTGGAAACGCAAGACTTCAACTCAGCCGACCTAGAATCAATCATCACGTGGCTCGCTGACGGGCCGCCAATTGAGCCGTCTACTAGCGTTCATCTTGTTGCACCGGAAGAGAAGATGCAATTGAACGATTTTTCTCCGCCAGTGCGTAGGCATGTCCTCACTGGGCTAGCGTGGGAACCCGAAGTGAGAACATATGTAAAGGATCGTGCAAAGTTAGACACGAACTACCCTGAAAGATTGCTACAGCCTTTGCTAGACCGATATTCCGATTTCAAAACCGACGGTATGAGTGGAGATGACATATTCGTTCCTCTCTGGCAATTTACCAGCGGCTACAGCTTAGACTTCAACTACAAACTTGCTGGACTCGCAGTTATCATGTATTTCTTCCTACGATGTGAACTATTTGAATCATGATCCTTCCTACGAAACACATCACGGTTGATGATTCCCTAATCGGACTTGGTGCTCTGCTTATTGCGCATCTCGACCGGCCAGTGACTGTGTCGGCTCTTTGGCAAGAAGTGAGAGAACTACCCCAAATTGCAACTTTTGAGCGTTTCACATTGACTTTGGACTTGCTCTATATGATGAATGTCATTGAGTATCGCGATGGCAACATCCGGAGAGTTTTTACATGATTCTCGGAGTCCGAGCAAATAGAAAAGAATTCAATGGAGTCAGTTTCTCAAAAGGCTTCAACGCAGTCGTCGCGGACATAACCAAGCGGTCTACGCAGAAAGACTCGCGAAACGGGCTTGGCAAAACTACGCTTTTGAACATTATGCATTTCTGCTTGGGCGGAAGAAAACAACCCAATAAAGGACTGCGACTACCAGATCTGAAAGGCTGGGAATTCTCGGTAGATTTATTGGTCAGAGGCGAAAAAGTAACAGTATCTCGCTCGGGAGACATGACCGGGGACGTGCTAACTGATGCCAAGGATGAATGGTTCAATAAACATGTGGCACAGTTTGACTCCCTCTCTCAGCAACAACAGAGTATGGAATTCGGTAGCGAGCAATTTATGTCGCGAAGGAGATTGGAGGACTGGACAGCCGTTCTCGGTTGGGCCATGTATGACATTCCTGCAAATAGCGGGGCCACGTTTAGGAATCTTATAAGTTACGACATTAGACGGAATCAGTTCGCGAACCCATTCGAGAATTACACGCGCCAATCCACAAAGGATATACAAATCAGCAACGCCTTCATGCTGGATTTGAACTGGCGTCATGCGGTAAAGTGGCAAGATTTAAGGGATAGAAAAAAGAGGGTTGATTCCATAAAGCGAGCTGTCAAGGAAGGCGACAATTTGCTCGCTGAAATGCTTGGGACGATAGGTGACTTGGAAACAGAACGAGACCGTCTGACTCGGGAGATTGAGAAAACGCAAGCAGAATTGCGCAGTTTCCAAGTTCATCCGCAGTATGTACAGATTGAGAACGAAGCCAATGATCTTACAAGACATATCCATGATCGCTCCAATCACGTTTTACGGCTAAAGCGACTCATTGACTTCCACGAAGACAGTATCAATCAGGAGCAACCAGCGACAGAAAATCGAATAACTGAGCTCTACGAAGAAGCTGGCGTTGCACTGGCTGTGTCTCTTGTAAAGCGGCTTGAGGATGTGAAGGAGTTTCATGTTCAAGTCACACGAAACAGGCGAGACTATTTGCGAAGCGAGGTCATGCGCCTAAATCGCGAGTTAGAGAATACTAGGAACGAGATCGAAAGACTTTCAAACAGAAAAGCAGAGTTGATGAAAGTGCTTGAATCACATGGCGCTCTCGAAGCATACAGCAACCTTCAGCAGTTGCACTTGGCCAATCGCTCATCTTTAGACGCTATTGAGCATCAGATTGAACAGCTCAATATGATAGAAACCGAGACATCGCAGATTACCATTGAGCGGGAGCAACTCCATCTCGACGCACGCATTGACTTGGACGAGCGCCCGACACTGAGGCGGGCTCGAGAAATCTTTAGCGGCAACTCGGAGGCACTCTACGAGACACCAGGTAGGCTGGTGGTCAACGTCGATCGCGAGGCCGGATTTAGATTTGATGTGGACATTCCCCGCGCCAGCAGCATTGGGATAAGCAAGATGAAAGTGTTCTGTTACGACTTGATGCGGGCGGAATTGTGGTCTGAACGTGAAGTGAGTCCTGGTCTCCTTATCCATGACAGTAACATTTTCGATGGTGTGGATGAACGGCAGATCGCGCTCGCCTTAGAACTTGCGGAACGAAAGACGCGCGAATGCGGATTTCAATACATAGTTTGCTTGAATTCAGACACAATCCCGTACGGAAGGTTTAGTGACGGGTTTAATGTCGACGATTTCGTACGCCTACGCCTAACCGACAATGAGCCGGCCGGTAGGCTATTGGGTATCGAGTTTTAGAATTCGTACATTTCTTTTAAGCATACACATCCTCGCTCAAACGCCAATTGGCGCGGGCCTCGAAATCCAGCGGACTGCGCAAGCCAGCGCGCAAGCGGAAATACGCGGCCGCGCCGATCATGGCGGCGTTGTCAGTGCAGAGCGGCAACGGCGGATAATAAACGGGCAGATCCAACGCGACCTCCAGCTTCTGGCGCAGCGGCGTATTGGCGCTTACCCCGCCCGTCAGCAGCAGCGCCTGCGCGTCAAAGTCGCGCGCGGCCCGATATGTGGTAGTCACCAGCGCGTCCGTCAGCGCGTCCTGGAAACTGGCCGCGACATCGGGAATATGCACATCGTCGCGCAGCGCGACCTTGCGCTCGTCACCACGGCGGCGCTGATTGCGGCCTCGGCTCGGCTGCACAGTCACCGCCCGCATGACCGCCGTCTTCAGCCCGCTGAAGCTGAAGTCGTAGGGGCTGTCGGTCTTGGCGCGCGGAAAGCGATAGGCGCTGGCGTCGCCACCGCGAGCCGCCTTCTCTATAGCCGGGCCGCCGGGAAAGGGCAAGCCGAGCAAACGCCCGACCTTATCGAAGGCTTCGCCGGCCGCATCGTCGATCGTCCCGCCCAGCCGCTGATAGACGCCGTGCCGCTTCATCAGCGCCAGCTCGCTGTGCCCGCCCGAGACAATCAGCGCCAGCAGCGGGAAAGCCGGCCGGTCGAAATCGGGCGCAAGCCAGAGCGCGTAGATATGCCCTTCCAAGTGGTTGATGCCCAGCAGCGGCAGGCCAGTCGCCAGCGCCAGCCCCTTGGCGAAGTTGACGCCCACCAGCAGCGAGCCGACCAGCCCGGGACCTTGCGTCACCGCCAGCGCATCCAGATCGGCGTAGTCGATGCCGGCCGCGCTCATGGCCTGCGCGACCACCGCGCTGATGACCTCGGCGTGGGCCCGGGACGCCACTTCAGGGAAGACTCCGCCGTAGGGCGCGTGCAAGTCGATCTGCGAGGCAACTACGTTGGACAGCATGTGGCGGCCGGCGCGGACGACGGCGGCGGCGGTCTCGTCGCAGGAAGTTTCGATGGCGAGGATGGTGCTCATGACAGGACATTGTAGCACTGAAAATCCGCGGCGCTGAGATGTATAATGGGTCAAGTGGTACGCGTTGCGTGGGAAGGCGCCAGATGTACAAGACATTTCGGGTGAAGAATTTCCGCTGCTTCAAGGACTTGCAGATCAACGACCTGGGCCGGGTGAATCTGATCGCGGGGAAGAATAATACTGGCAAGACTGCGTTGCTGGAGGCGATGTATATCTTGACAGGAAGTCGAGATCTTAAAACTCTACTGCGCAGAGCCAATCCATTGATGCCTCGAATCCGTAGAGACATGGATGAGGCAACACAACTTGCACAGAGTTGGAGCAGTATTTTTTCGAATCTTGACAGTAGGAAACTGGTCGAACTTTCAGCAGATGACGACCGCGTACATGAACAATTCAAAGGTCAGCATTCCAGGTTTTCGGTAACAATTAGTCAGCTTCAAGACATTTCAGCAACCGAGGACGAAGCGCTCCTCGAATTACTAGACCGCAGATTCGACAGTTTTGACGAATCCCTACAAGTTCTAAAGTTTGCCTCAAATTACGAAGCGAATGACCTATATCTAGTGCTTGAAAGCAGGGGCGCAAGACCAACTCGTTTCAAGTTTGCGAGACTTTACCCAGCCAACATGTCAAGCACTAGAGAAAAGACACATCCGCATGAAATCACCAGAAGATTCGATAGAGTTCAGAAGTCAAAGCGGCTTGAAGTTCTTGTGAAATTGCTTCAGATCTTTGAGCCAGAACTGACTGATTTACGGCTTGGAACTAATGATATGCAGCACGTCATTGAGGCGGAATTAGGATTTCCACAACTCATCGCACTAAACAATCTAGGCGACGGCATGAATCGCATGCTAGAACTGATTCTCGCAATGTATGAAGTTAGAGACGGGGTCATATTCATTGACGAAATAGAAAACGGATTACACTATACGATCCACAACAAGATCTGGCGTTTCCTAGAAGAGGTATCCAGGCAATGGGAAATCCAGGTCTTTGCCACGACGCACAGTCTGGAGATGATTCGCGCGGCGCATGAAGCGTTCAAAGACGATGATGACTATGAATTCCGTTATCACCGTCTCGACCGAAAGCCTGACGGAAACATTGAGGCGGTCACTTACAACAAGTTCGGCATGGATGCGGTCGCAGCCTTTGACTTCGAACATGAGGTGCGTGGATGACCGATCTCATTCCCGAGGGTGTAACACGGCTACTTCTGGTTGAGGGTCCCGATGACAAGCAGTTCTTTAAGCGGCTGCTCAAGCATATGCAGAGCAAACGCGAAATTCCGTTCGATTTAACTTGTCTTAAGATTCGCAAATTTGGCGGCAAGAATAAACTCGGCGCGTATCTGTTTGAGCTCTTGCAGCAGCCGAATTTCGAATCAGTCGACAAAATCTGGATTGTTCGTGATGCGGACTTCAACGAATCGGATCCTCAGCGCGCAGTTGGCGCACCTAAACGGGCGTTGCAGAATGCAAATTCTGCAATCGACAATGCCTATCGAGAAAGTTCTAGAGACATTGTGCCGCCAGTCTTGCGCGACTTCATGTCACCCACAGACGGACATCCCAAATTGTCCTTCATGGTGTTGCCTGATTCTGAAAAAGCGACAGAAGGCTCACTTGAAACTTTGCTACTCAGAGCACTGCGGTGCGATTCAATGATGCCATGCGTTGATGAGTACCTGGCGTGCGTAAAGAAAAAGCATGCTGAATCAGAGGTTGCAAGAAATCGAGAAGACAAAAGCCGTATCAGTGTTTTGCTCTCTGGCAAATTGATTCTGCGAGAATTATCGAGAAGCAAAGATTCTAGCCGAGAGTTGCCACGGTTCATGTTCAGCATGAAATGGTGGGATGACAGTGTATTTGACGATCATGCCTTCGACGACGCCAAAGCCTTCCTCACCCAACTCCTCGCGCCTTGAGAGCCCGCGCCAATGTACTTCGCGCCCACAGCTGTGGTAAGCTAGGCATAGCGCAGGCTAGGTTTCCCGGAGTGCATCATGACCACGTTAAGTCAACGACTGCCTTGGATTATCGCCGCGGCGGCCGGTGTCGGCTTGTTTGTGGCCTTTGCCATCTGGGGCGGCATCCCCTCGGATTTGAGCGCCGGCGCCTTCTGGGCGCAGAGCGCGATCTTCCTGCTTGTGATTTGCGCTTTTGTATTGGCGTTTTGGCATTTGCTTTCGCGGCCCCTGGCGCCGGGCTTGCGTCAGCCGCAAAAGAGCGTCTTGACATTCCGGGAGCGGGAAGTCCTGGCGCTGATACTGGCCAGTGGTGGCATTGCAACCTTCATCGGCGGCATCTGGGACGAACTGTGGCACCGCAGCTATGGCATTCCTTTTGGCGAAGACCTGTTGTGGCGCCCGCACCTGTTGATGTATTTCGGATTCGCCACCGCCAGCGTCAGCGGTATTTGGGCGCTACTCTATCTCAATCGCAATTTGCGCGGCAACTTCCAGCAGCGCTTCCGCGCCAACACCATCGTCGGGCTGCTCATCCTGAACGCGGCCTTTCTGTTCTACGCCTTGCCGGCCGACCCGGTTTGGCATCTGATCTTTGGCGAAGACATCACAGCCTGGAGCGTACCGCATTTGATCTTGCTGATCAGCTTCGTCTTGACGCAGCTGCTGGCTCTGGAGCTGCACGTCTCGACCTGGCGGCGGCATGAATGGCATGTCATTTTCAAGCTGCGGCTGAGTGACTGCTTGTCCCTGCTGATCTTGGCAGCCATGCAGATGATTTGGCTGCAGCTCATGCTGATTGATTGGGACGCGACCATTATCGGCGCCGACGTTGGTTCGCTGGATTTGTATCGTCCGGAGTGGCTGCTGGCGGCCAATCTGACCGCATGCGCTGCGTTTATGGGCGTAGTCGCCACGCGCGTCACGCGCTGTGCCGGCGCGGCGACCGCGGCCGGGTTGCTGGCTTTGCTGATGCGCCTGGTTTTCATCCGCCTGTTTGACGCGGACATGCTGCAAGTGTCCGCCTGGATTATCGCCTTGCCGCCCCTGATCGCCATTGATATTTGGGCCTACTATCGCGGCGTAATGCGCAAGACAGCGCCGGATTGGCGCGGGAGCGCTGTGGCCATCATAGCCGCCATGGCTTTGAACCTGCCGGTGATTCGCAGCATGTATCAGCTGCCCAGCGCGGACGACCTGGCCTATGCCGCGGCCATCATCGTGACCGGCTTGGGCGTGAGCTGGTTCGCCAATCAGTTGGCGGAGGCCATGCTGCGCCAGCGTGAAGCGACGGTCAAGGCCACCGGAGAAAGCCCGAGCGTCAAGCCAGCGATTTCCTTCGGCGCATTGGGGGCTTTGCTGGCTTTCATATTCGTCTTCATCGCGACAGCTTCGCCCCCGATTTGATCTTGCGCAAGCGCGCTATACTTGTCGGCGTGAAAGCGATTCTGGAAATTCACGCGGCGGCGCGGCTGATCGCCTGCCTCAGCCTGATTCTGGCGGCCTGGCTGCTGAGCGCGTGCAGCGCCGTCGAGTTGCATCAGCGGATGGCCAGCCAGACAGCCGCCGCCAGCGCGCTCGCAGAGGCCACGGAGGATCCAGCCGCCGACGCCCAAGCTGCGCTGGCGGCTTATCAGGCGACTACCGGCGCGCAATTGCAGCGCGCCACTGTCTCGGCCGCGACTTTGATTGCGCTGGAGACAGCAGCCTCGAGCACGCCGATAGCGACCGTCCGCCCCGATTTCGACATTAGCGCCGCCGATACAACCGTCTACGGCGCCGTACCGATTGACAGCGACAAGCTGAATATCATCGCCGCCCTGGCCTTTGACGCGGCCGGGCGGCTGCTGGCGGCGACGCGGGCCGGCGAGGTGTATCGCCTGAGCGACCGGGACGGCGACGGGCTGGCGGATGAGACGGCGCTGATCTTCGCGGACGAAGGTGAGGCGCTGGGACAAGTGTCGGGCATGTTCGCGCGCGGCGCGAGCTTGATGCTGATGCACGGCGGCGCGCTCAGCCAGTTGCGCGATGCGGATGGCGACGGCCGCTACGAGACCGTCACGCTGCTGAGCGAGGAGCTGCCGGCCGGGCAGAACGCCCTACGCGCCAGCAACAGCAGCGCGCAAGCGCCGGACGGGCGGTTCTTCACCGCCGATCTTGACACGGGCGAGATCTTGCAAGTGCTGCTGCGGGAATAGACGCGCGGCCTATCCTCTCATGTGCCTAGCGAAAACAGTGATTTCAGGGCGACCAAAGGTGCCGCCCCGACATTTCTTAACGCATGTGATACTGGCAGAGGTCAGCCGGTCGCTGACCCCATGGATGGGCCCGGGCTAGCCGCCCAGGCGCGGCACACAGTCGTCGAGAGCGGCTTGCGCAGGCTCGACCAGGCTGTCTAACGTGGCTTGCACCTCGTCCCGCTCGATTTCACCGAGCATGATCAAGTCCCAGGCATCGCTGACTGCGCGGATAACTGCGCCGCGCCAACAGGGATGGGTGGCGCGCCACTCGGCCGTCTGTGTAGCGTTCAGGACGCCCATAAAGCCCTGGAAGTAGTCAACCTCAGCATCTGGATAGTCCTCCAATACCGCCGGCAGCGACGGCATTAGCGCGCCAATTTCCATGTTGATGCGCTGCCCCTCCGGCCCGGCCCAAAAGCTGAGGAATTCGTAAGCTTCGTCGGGATGCTCGCTGCCCGCCCAGATGGAGGCGCGCAAAGCCCAGGCGTGGACATAACGCTCATTGCCCGGCACATGCGGCTCGGGCACGACGCCGAAGTTGACGCCGGCATTGGCCGCTGTGATCATGTGCCCGTTGTTGAGCGTCGCCATCCCCAGGCGCCCGGCGATGAACAGGTCAACTGGACCGGTGCCCTCTGTGCCGAGCACTTCAATATCGGCCGGCGTGGGGGTTGCGCCGCTATCGACCAAGTCCCAAAGCCAGGTATAGGCGGCAACGGAGTCGGGCCCGTTGAAGTAGCCGTCGACGGTGCTGCTGTCGTCGCTGTAGGGTTTGGTAGCGCCCATATTACGCCAAAGCGCGCGGAAGGGACCGCGGGGACGGTCCCCGCCCCAGCGCCGCTTGTCCGGGTCGGTCAGGGCTTTGGCGATCTCAATGAAATCATCGGGCGTCCAGTCGGCAGTGGGGTAATCGACGCCGGCCTCGTCAAAAACGTCTTTGTTATACATGACGAAGTTGGCGCCAACAGTGAAGGGCAGCCCCACGACCCGATCGTTCCATACCGCCCAATTGTTGAAATACTCCTCGAAGTAGTCATCGCGGCTAAGGTCGGGATCGGCTTCCAGGCGCTCCGTGATATCCAGCGTGTGCGGCAGCCAGGGCGTCTCCCAGAAATAGGCGATATCGGGCGCGCCTTCGCCGGCTCCCAGCGCGGTATTCATAAGATCGCCATAAGCCGATTCGGCCATAATCGTTACATCGATCTTGATATTTGGATGCTCTGCTTCAAAGGCTTCGACCACGGCGCGGATGGCCGGCTCGGGCGATTCCGCCGAAGCCAGCGTCCACCAGGTGATGGTGACCGGGTCTTGCGCGGCCGCCCCGCCGATGCTGACGGCCAGCAGCAAAAGCAGGCTGACGACCAAAAGTATCCTCTTAAAAACTACCTGTTTCATGGCCATGCTCCTTGTACATGTATTTCCTGTCTCGCGCCGCAGGCGACGATGCCAGCGACGCAACTGAATACTAGCATATTCGCATTTGAGTCTACAAATTTGCTCTGTGAGGAGCCGTATTTAGCCGGGAAAGCAAAAAGGGCGACCTAACAGGCCGCCCGGAAAGAGGCTGGCTGTCTGATGAGAGCTTAGTCGCGGCCCCCGCCGAAGAGGCGCAGCATGAAGATGAACAGGTTGATGAAGTCGAGGTAGAGCGTCAAAGCGCCCATGATGCTGAACTTCAGCGTGTCATCGGAATCAACCTTCAGCTTGCGCGTCGCCGCCATGGCCGCGATGCGCTGCGTGTCCCAGGCGGTCAAGCCGGTGAAGAGCAGCACGCCGAAGATGCTGATGAGGAAGTCGAGCGGTCCGCTGCCCAGGAAGATGTTGATGATGCTGGCGATGATCAGCCCGAACAATCCCATCATGAAGTAGCTGCTGAACTTGGTCAGATCGGTCTTGGTCGTCAGCCCATATATGGTCATCGCCCCGAAGACGCCGGCCGTGCTGAAGAATGCCGCCGCAATCGACCCCAGCGAGAAGACCAGGAAGAAAATTGAGAAGGTGAATCCGGTCAAAGCCGAGTAGACGAAGAAGAGCATGCCGGCGGTCGTGGCCGAGATGCGATTGATAGCCCAGCTCAAGCCGATGACGATACCCAGTTGCGCGAAAATCGCGATGAACATCATGCCTTGCGAGGGGAAGAAGCCGCTGTTGCTGACGGCCAAAGCCACGGCCGCCGTGACCAGCAGGCCCATCGTCATCCAGCCGTAGACGTTGCGCATGACGGCGTTGAGCTGCAAACCTTCCAGGGGTCTGCCGGGCGCGTCAACGATGAAGCTGTCGTTTCTGAAGTTCATGTGCTTGCCTCCAAAGCGCCGTATTGTGGACGCTTGTCATTCATTCTTGTCCACCTATTATAACGAAAAATATCTCGATTGGATGTGGCGGCTTTTGCGAATTTACAGGCTTCTAACGGCTGATATAATCCGCTGCGTGAATGACGGGAAGAATGCCAAGCCTATGCGTCTGATACTCGCTTCGTCTTCCCCGCGCCGCCGCGAACTCCTGACGCAATTGGGTTTGCGCTTTGAGATCATCCAGCCGGCCATCGACGAGTCTCGCCGCGCTGATGAGGAACCGGTCGCCTATGCCGCGCGCCTCAGCCGCGAGAAAGCCGAGGCTGTGGCGCGGCAACTAGACGCCCGGCCGGCGCTGATCATCGCGGCCGATACGATTGTGATGGTCGGCGGCGAATTGCTGGGCAAACCGGCTGACGCGGCTGACGCGCGGCGGATGCTGCGGCAGTTGCGGGGGCGCCAACACCTGGTCGTCACCGCCTTCACTCTGTATCAGGCCGGCGCGCCGTCGCGGGTCATCACCCGCCACGCGCGGACAGTGGTGGAAATGCGCGATATCAGCGATTCTGAGATTGACGCCTATATCGCCTCGGGCGACCCGCTGGACAAAGCCGGCGCGTACGGTATCCAGAACGAGGAATTCCGACCGGTCGCGCGCATAGAAGGCAGCTACAGTAACGTGGTCGGCTTGCCGCTGGATAAATTGCAGGCTGCCCTGCGCGAGCTGGGATACGCCAGTCGCCAGGCGCTATGAGGCGGCGGAATCAATGGCGAGGTCTTGCCAGGCGCAGCCCAGGCTGACAGAATACGACATCAGACAGTTTGACAACGAGAATACAGTAGTGGAACAAAGTAAGTCATGCAAATTTCACAGCATCGGGTCAGCCAAGGCTGACCCCTACAGGGATAAAATATAGTCGAAAGTTGTAGGGGCGAGCCTTGGCTCGCCCGCGCAAACACGAAAATTCGCTATTTTGTGATGATGTACCTATTTTCTCATTACTTACTCGCACTATCTGTGAAGGGACCGCAATGAGCCTGAACGAAATCGCGAATCAATTGGTGGCGCCCGGCAAGGGCATCATGGCGGCCGATCGGCCGTCGCCGGCCTTCAAGGAACTGATGCAATCCGAAGGCATCGACCACGATGACGACAGCTACCGCAACTGGTCGGAGCTGCTCTTCAAAACGCCGAACCTGAACGAAGCCGTCAGCGGCATCATTATGACTGATGAGCAGACGCGCATGGCCGATGGCCGCGGCGAGCCGCTGCTGCCGCAGGTCATTGAGCGTGGCATGATACCCGGCATCTCGCCCTTTACGGGCATGGTGGCGCTGGCGGGCAGCGCCGGCGAGACGGTCGGCAGCGGGCTGGACGGCTTGCGCGAACGCCTGGCAGAGTACGCCGGCATGGGCGTCGGCTTCAGCAAGTGGCGCGCCGCCCTGCAAATCGGGCCGGGCACACCCAGCTATTACGCCATTGAAGCCAACGCCTACGTTATGGCGCAGGTGGCCGCGCTCTCGCAGGAAGCGGGCATCGTGCCCATCGTCGAGCCCGAAGTGATGCTCTGGGGCGATCATACAATTGAGCGCTGCTACGAGGTGACCGAATTTGTGCTGAGCCGCGCGTTTGAGGCGCTCTACACACATCGCGTCGATCTGGAGGGGACGCTGGTCAAAGCCAGCATGGTGCTATCGGGCAATGAATGCGCCCGGCAGGCCGATGTCGATACGGTCGCGGAGCTGACGGTCAAAGCCTTCAAGCGGCAGATTCCCGCGGCGGTTCCCGGCATCGTCTTCCTCTCTGGCGGGCAGAGCGACTATCATGCCACCGCGCATCTCAACGCCATGAACGCAAAATTTGACCTGCCCTGGAAGCTGAGCTTTTCCTACGCCCGCGCCCTGCAACGCGAGCCAATGGCCGTCTGGAGCAATCGAGCCGAGAATGTGCCGGCGGCGCAAGCGGCCCTCCATCACCGCGCCAAGATGAACGGCCTGGCTTCGCTAGGATTGTGGACTGAGGAACTGGAGCGCGAAGCGCTCGCGCAGTGAGCGGCGGCTAGGTTTTCGCCAGCAACTTGTGAAAGCGACCGCGCCATTCCTGCGACAGCGCGCTGAGCCGCAGAGCGCGCTCAGCGGCGGCCGGATTTCTGTCGAGCAAGAGCGCGGCGTTGACCTCTCATAACCGGCCGAAAATTCCGGGAAAATTTCCCTTATTCTGTCGCTTGCGACGCCAGTGACAAAACTGCTGCCATAATCGCGGGCTGGCTCTTTCAAGTCTGCGGTCGATATCGGAATGCATTAGAACCCTGTCGGCCGGGTCGACCATTTGCAGCTCGATGGTACGCTCAACAATGCGCCGCATGTCTTTTTTTGCGCGGCGGCGGTCCTGCCAGGACAATTTATCTTTACTGCGAAATTTCGAGAAACGAATCAACATGGGCTCGTCTACAGCACCCAATTTACTTAGGATTCTGCGGTGGTGTAAAAACGTTTTTCGCACGGCGATTGTTTCTGACTGCCTGCTCATATTACTGTCGTGCTCGCGCTGAATGTACAGCATTTGCTGGATATTCGAGAATCGAGCGCCACAAAGCAGCAAGCATAGAAAAAAATCGCCTTCGCCACCTATCCTCAAGTTCTCATCCCAGCCACCCGCTTTGCGAGCCAGCTCTGACCTGACCATGATAGCGCCGCCTACTATTGACAAGTCGCCGATAAACAAAGCCAAAACGATGTTTGCATGATAGGCCGGACAAAGTTTCGGCAGTATGACTCGACTTAAATCCGCGTTCATTACCTGCGAGCGAATGCCAACAGCGCCTATATGCGGATTTCCTTTGAGCGCTTCGTACTGTGCTTGCAGTCGGGTTGGCAAATTAAGGTCATCAGCATCGGAAAAGGCGACGAATTCGCCGTGCGCGCTTGCGAGACCGTGATTGCGAGCGGCAGTCATTCCTTGATTGTTCGGCAGGGCAATATAGCGCAGGCGTTTGTCCTGCTGCTGGTATTTCTGTGTGATCTCAAGTGTGCGGTCGGTTGAGGCATCGTCCACGACAATTACCTCAATGTCTTTGAAGCTCTGCGTAAGAATGCTCTCGATGGCGTCTGCGAGATACTTTTCCGCATTGTATGCCGGCATGACGACTGAAATTGCTGGCTCAATAGCTTGGTCGGTCATGGCTTCCTTTCAAAGTGGCGGATAGTCGGTGGTGGCCAAGAAGTGAACGAAGCAACAGTTGTTGATGTTCTCCGACGTCCCTTCCCGCGGTAGTGATTGCTCGCCAAGCCTTTTGAGTAACGATCAAATCCCTAATGATATGTATTATAGAATACATTCTCGGCGAACGGGCGTCAAAAATCGAGGAATGATGGATAGCCGTCGGATGTAGACGTTCATCTAGTCCGCTGCTTGGGGATACGGCTTAGTCCAGCAACTTCTCAAAGCGACCGCGCCAATCCGGCGACAGCGCGCTGAGCCGCAGAGCGCGCTCAGCGGCGGCCGGATTCTTGTCGAGCAAGAGCGCGGAGTTGACCTCGGCCACGGTCATGCCGACCGGGTCGCGGCTGACACTTTCGATTGGGTCGCCCACCGCGACCTGGCCTTCTTCGAGCACTTGGGCGTAGAAACCCGAGAGGTTGGCTTGCAGGAAAGTCTTGCCGAAGCCGTGAATGCCCATTTTGTCCGCCAGCTTGTAGCAGGGCACACGCGGCTGCGTCACCTGGATCAGCGCGGCGCCGATGCGCAGCTTGTCGCCGACGCAAACTTCGTCTTCCAGCAATCCCAGCGTGGTGAGGTTTTCGCCGAATTGACCGGGGGCGAAGTCATCTCGTCCCAGCCGCTCGCGCCAGTAAACGTAATGTTCATGTGGGTAACAGTAGACGGCTTGGTATTGGCCGCCGTGGTTTACAAGATCGCCTTGTCCGTCGCCGGCCAGATTGAGCTTGCCCAGCCAGACCGGTCCCTCAAGCGACCTCTTGTAGATGCCGGTAGCGTAGCTGCGGCCGTCTATGGCGACGGTCCGGGGTTGGGCGGCGTTGACCGAGAGTAATTTCACGCGTCGTCGTCTCCAGCCAGGCGTTTTTTGCGCGCGCGGATTTGGTCGAGTATTTCTTCGGCTGGCGAGGAGCTATCGAGGTATTCGCTCCGGGCGCGCTCAGCCGCGCTAAGTCGTTCCAGCGCCTCGGCCTCGTCTTCGTCGTCATCGGTATCGGCGTACGCGACCCCTAGCGCCGGGTCGCCGGCGGCCAGCCCGCTGGATTCAGCCAGCTCGTCTTCCATAACGTCGGGGGTATCGCGCCCTTCGAGCACGATCTTGTAGAAGGCGAAGCCGCCGCCGATGACCAGCGCCAGCGGCACAATCATCTGGAAGACGGTCGATACCAGGCTGAGCAATCCCAATGCCAGAATGACGACCAGCACGGCGACTGCCAGTTGGCGGATGCGTTTGTCGTTCAGCAGTTGCCCCATACTGATGCCCTCGCTTGCTAGCGCCATTATAGCAGATGGGGCGCGTCCGGTCGGGATTCTGTCTGGGGGAGTGTGAATAGGCGGTTATGATAGACTGCGCCAAACAAACAAGAAAACTCTGTGCCCTCTGTGATATCTAGTAGTGAAAAACCTGTGACCTGTTCGCTTAGAGAGTTCTATCCGCGATGTTCACCACTCGGCATAACATACGCAAAGCGCGCGCCTATAGTTGTGCCCGCGCTCAGCTCGTGCCGAAGGTCAAGCCCAGCTCGTTAAGCCAGCGGCGGTAGGCGATGGCTGTCTTGTCGCTGCGCAGGTGCAGTTCAGCCTGCAAGTCGAGCGGCAGCAGTTCCGGCCGCTGCGATTGCACGATAGGCAAGTCTTGATAGGCGATTTCATCCTGGAAGGCGCGCAGCGATTCGTCGGCGCTGTCGGACTGTGTCATCACCATCCACATCCACATCAGGGACTTGACTTCTTCGATCGGCGTGACCATCAGCAGAATGGCGAATTTCTCCTCGGCTTCTTTGCGGAAATAAGCCACCAACGGGCGATACACCTTGTAGGTATAGCTGACCCAATTGGGAATATGCGAGCCGTCCGGATTGGGTTGGAATACGCGGATGTCGGAGGCGGTAACGCCATTGTCGTCGGTGATCACCTCGTAGTCGGGGATTTCCGGGCGTTCTTGCGTACCCAGGATATTCTCATGCACGAAAGGAAAGTGCGCGACATCGAGGAAGTTTTCCACCATGCGCGGCCCGGCGGCCTGGAACTCATAGGCGCCGCAAAGGATTTTGCGATAGCTCTCATCACCCCATTCTTCAAATTCTGGAATGTCGTAAGCCGGTTCGCCCAGGCAGACCCAGACAAAATCATAGGCGACGGTGGCGTGATAGGTGAAAGCCCGGGCTTTGCTTGGCGGCTGCTGCTCAGGATGCGCCGGAATGTTCACGCATTGGCCGTCGGCCTTATAAGTCCAGCCGTGGTAGGGGCACTGCAGCGTATCGTCGGGCAAAACTTCACCCAGGGAGAGGCGCGTGCCGCGGTGAACGCAGAGGTCTTTCCAGGCGCGGATCTCAGCGCCAGCTTTCCAAATGACGATGTCTTCGCCCAGCAGGCGCGCGCCGGCCACATTGTTGGACGCCTCCAGCTGCGGCAGCGGCAGCACCGCGTGCCAATCGTTGAGTAGAATGGGATCTTGTATCATGGGCTCGCCTCCCCTTCTCCACGCGCTGCAAATTATATCATGCGCGGCGCCAGCAATCATCATGCTGCCATCTCAAGCAAGCGCCGCCTTCACACGCGCCCCTAGGGATTGAATCTCGGCTAGTGTAGGATGTGCCCAGAGCAAATTAAGGAGCAAGCCAACATGCCACAACTGGAAGGCAAAACTGCCTTGGTAACTGGCGCCGCGTCCGGCATCGGGCGAGCCAGCGCGCTGGCTCTGGCGCGGGAAGGCGCTGCTCTGTGCGTATCCGACATCAACATGGAAGGCGCGCAAGAAACCGCCCGGCTGATAAGCGCCGCTGGTGGCCAGGCAATCGCCCGGCTCTGTGACGTCGCCGACAAATCGGAAGTCCAAGCAATGGTCGCCGCGGCCCTAACCGCCTTCGGCAAGCTGGATGCCGCGGTTAACAACGCCGGCATCTCCGGCCATTTCGACCAGCGCCTGCACCAAGCCGATGACGAGACTTTCGAGCGCGTGATTGATGTGAATCTGCGCGGCGTCTGGCATTGCATGAAAGCGGAGCTGCCGCCAATGCTGGCGCAGGGGAGCGGCGCGATCGTCAACATCGCCTCGGTCGCGGGCTTGATCGGCGCGCCCAAAGCAGCCGACTACACCGCCAGCAAACATGCCGTGGTCGGCATCACCAAGTCGGCGGCGCTGGACTACGCCAAAAGCGGCATCCGCGTTAACGCTGTCTGCCCGGCCTATACCGACACCGCCATGGTGCAAGGCGCCATCGCCGGCAATCCGGGCATGGCGTCGATCATGGCGCGGGCGATTCCCATGGGCCGGCTGGGGCTGGCCGAAGAAATCGCCGAAGCGGTGGTCTGGCTGTGCTCGGACGCCTCCTCGTTTGTCACCGGGCATGCGCTGGTTCTGGATGGCGGCCTGGTGGCGATTTGAGCCGGCATAAGGCAGCTTTGACAGCTTCCCTTCCCACTGCATATACTGAAGGCGCGAGTTTCTGTGGTCACTATTCTGAACCGGCGTCAGCATGGCTTTGATGTTAGGATGTACCCGGGAGACCATGATCCGCCGCATGTGCATGTCTGGAAGGGCGGGAGGCAAGTAAAGATCGACTTAACGACGATGGAAGTGATTTCGGCCACTCATAGGTTCAACAGTCGGGAAATCAGACAAATTGTCAATCTCCTGAGAGAACATGAGAGCTTGCTTGCCAGCGTCTGGCAGCGACTGCAAGACTCTTAGCATGAAACGAACGACTTGTATCGGAAAGGCGCCGAATGAAAAAGATACCATTTGTGAACGACGACCGCTGCGCGCCTGTGGCTGTACATTTCACTGACATGCATGTGGTGATCGAAATGGCTGATGGGCGTACGCTAGGCCTGCCGCTTTACTATTTTCCTTGGTTGCGGAACGCCACCGAGGAGCAACGGCACAATTATCAACTCAATTACTACACTGTCGATTGGGAAGACATGGATCAAGGCATTGACATGGTCGCCATGCTAACCGGTCTGTACATCAAGGACATGCCCCACCCCGAAGAAGTCGTCGAGGCAACTAGCGCTACCCCTACTTGACCAGACCCGCCCGCCGCATCTCAGACAGGATCAGACACTCCCAGGGCGCCATCGCCGGCAATCCCGTCATGGCGTCGATTATGACGCGCGCGATTCCCATGGGTCGGCTGGGTCTGGACGGCGACCTGGTGGCGATTTGAGCTTGCTGGAATCGTTGACAGGTATAGTTCAACCTGTATACTGAGATTGTGAGGCGACATGGTCACCGTTCTATTTAGACAGCGGCACGGATTCGACGTACGGATCTACACCAAGGACCATCAGCCGGCTCATGCGCATGTCTGGAAAGGCGAAAAGAACATACGTATCAATCTGAAAACCCTCGAGGTCGAACAAAATCGCGGCTACAACACAGGAGAAATTCGAGCGATTCGCAGACTTGTGATCGAACATCAGCAGTTGCTGCTTGATGTTTGGAATTTGATTCACGAACAAGGAGATAGCTCAGGCTAACGATGGCAGTCGACAGTAACTTGCATGTAGAACCGGTAATCCATGACACGCGCAACGAACCTCAAGGCGTCAGCTTTACTGAATCGCATGTCATGATTGAACTGGCTGACGGCAGGATAATCGGTGTGCCGCTTCGGTTCTTCCCACAGCTGGAAGCTGCCAGCGACGAGGAACGACGCAACTACCAGCTTGGCGGTCTCGACGTATATTGGGAAGATATCGACGATGGCATTGACCTGACGGCTATGCTATCGGGACTCTATCTGGAACCGGGCAAAGCGTTCCAGGAGCAATTAAACGAGCTTGTCGCCGACCAACAAGCGAAAGTCACCGCTACTTAACCAGACCCGTCCGCCTCATATTCGACAAGATCAGTCGCTCCCAGGGCCTGTCCGTCTCCAACGGTAAAACATACATGACGCGACAGTGTGCAAGGAGTGCGAATCACTGTTGATCGACACATGGGATCAGTATCCCGGTTCCTTCAATAGCTAGATGGGAGCGACTTGACCAATGGCCGAAAACGAAAAAGCGCCATTCATACACCGAACGCGCAACAGACCTCAGAACGTCAGATTCACCGACGAATTCGTCATTATCGATCTGGCCGATGGTCGCGCCATTGCATCGCCGCTGAGTTTTTTCCCACGCCTTCAAGCAGCCTCGGACTCGCAAAGAAAGAAATACCAACTCCACTACGTTAGCGTCAATTGGGAAGAACTCGACGAGGGTATTGATCTGATCGCAATGCTTACCGGCCTTTACCGGGAGCCGGTTCCCGAACCGAAGTCGCTTGCGGCCCACAGCGCCGCTACTTAACCAGACCCGCCCGCCGCATATCGGACAAGATCAGTCGCTCCCAGGGCCGGTCCGTCTCCAGCGGGAAATAGTGCGCGCCGCGGCGCAAGCATTCCTCGCGAATCTCCGCGCGCCAGGCGGCCAGCCGCTGCTGATAGATGCCCAGCATGGCGCCGTCCACAGTCACCTCTTGCTGCAGCTCCGTCTCCACATCAACCAGGCTGAGATCCCCGGCCACCGGCGGCTGCACTTCTTCCGGCGCCAGCACCTGAATGAAGGCAACTTCATGGCCCCGGCTCAATAAGGCGTTGAGGCCGTCCAGATAGCCGCCGTCGCGCGAGAACATATCGCTGACGACCAGCGTCAAGCCGGGGCGCCGCGCCCGCAAGGCATAGTCCTCCAGCGCCGTGTTCAAGTCGGTGATGCTGTCGGCGGCGACTTCGCGGATGAAGCGCAGCAGGGCGAAGCTGTGGCCGCGTCCGCGAACGGGACCAAAGCTCGCGGCCTGACGATCATTGATGGCGGTCAGTCGCAGGCGGTCGCCGCTCGTCAGCGACACGTAAGCCAGCCCAGCCACAACTCGCTTGGCGTAGAGCAGCTTGTGCTGGTCCGGCTCGCCTTCCGGCGGGAAGTCCATACTGGCGGACGCATCCAGAATCAGATGCACCGCCAGGTCTTCTTCATCTTCCAGCAGCTTGATATAAGGACGCTCCAGGCGGGCGTAGATATTCCAGTCCAGTTGCCGCAGGTCATCGCCGGCGACATAATTGCGATAGTCGGCGAATTCCACACTGGTTCCGCGTTTGATCGAACGGCGGTCGCCCTTGATAGCGCCGGCCCGCACCTTGCCGGCGACCAGCATCAGCGGTTCCAGGCGGCGGCGAATTGCTTCAGGCAGAAGCGTTGGCGCAGTTGGCTGCTGTGACACTATCAACCGCCCCGCTCGTCATCGGCGCTTTCGGGCGCATTGGGGAGGTCATCAGCTGCTTCGTCATCAGCGACATCATCCGTCTCCGCGTCCTTGTCTTCGTTGGCTTCGTCGTCTTCTTCAAATTCAAATTCCAACAGCGTCACATGGCGCCCGCGGAACATTTCCTCGCGCTGCTTGAAGCCCAGCTTGTTAAAGAGGCTGCGCGCAGCGTCGTTCTCCGGCCGGTAACGCGCGATGACCATCTCGCTGTTTTCAAAGCCGTGAACCATATCGATAAGCTGGTCAGCTACGGCATAGCCAAGGCCCTGCCCCTGGTGATCGCGGTCGATGGTCAAGCGGTCGATAATCCACTGCGTGGGGTTCTCCGCGTGGATCAGCATGACAAAACCCGCCAGTTGACCTTGATGATGAATGGCGTAGGTTGTGACGGCTGGATGACGCGTCTGCAAAAAGGTGATAATGGCATTCCGGGTGAAACGGCGCTGTTCCGGCTTGACGCGCACAGCGGTCAAAGCCATGAAGTCGCGCATGGATGTCAACTCAAGCAGTTTGACCGCCGGCATTTCGCCTCCCCGCTTAACTTTCGACCAGCGCCATAGCCAGGATCTCGATGGGATGTCGCGCGGCGTAACCCGCGTCGTTGATTTGCGCCCGACACGAGGCGCCCGGCGCGGCAATCATGGCGTCGGCGTTCTCACGAATTGCCGGCAGCAAGCGGTCTTCCGCGATCTTCATGCTCAGCTCGTAGTGCTCATAGCCGAAGCTGCCCGCCACGCCGCAGCAGCCGGTATTCAGCTCCTGCACATCAGCGCCGGGTATCGCCCGCAGCAAGCGCAGCGTAGCCGCCGTGCCCCAAAGCGCCTTTTGATGACAGTGCCCGTGCAATAATATCCGCGGCGCTGTCACCTGCCAAGCGAGAGAATCAGCGCGCGAAGCCAGGGCATCAGCGAAAAAAACTTCGGCGCTGACGCAGCGCTCAGCCACAGACTTTGCCGCCGCGCGGTCGTCTGGTTCCACCAGCGTCAGATAGTCATCGCTGAAGGCGCTCAAGCAACTCGGCTCGAGGAATACCAGCGGAATCTCGCCAGATAGGCCATTCAGTCCCCGCACATTGGCGCCCGCCATCATTTTCGCCTGGTCCAGCAAACCCTTGCTGATAGCCGGACGGCCGCAGCAACCTTGGCCGGGCAAGCGCAGCGCGTTCAAGCGCAGCCCGAGCCGCCGCGCCATTGCCAGCGCCGCCCGCCCAACTTCCGGGTGATTCCACTCGCTGAAGGTATCGACGATCAGAATCCCGTCAGGCGCCGTGTGCCTTTTATGAGTATCGGCAGTGAAGCGGCGCTGGGCGAACTTCGGCAGCGGGCGCTCGGTCGGAATGCCCAGCAGGCTCGCGCCCCATTTGCCCAGCGAGTGATTCATCGCCAGGTTGCTCAGCCGCGGCAGCAGCCCCGCCACTTGATTAACCCTGTGAATATTTCCGAAGACGCGCGTGGCGGTATCGACGCCGTGCCGGTCCTGCCAGCTCGCCAGAAATTCGCTCTTGAGCTTGGCGACATCCACCGCCGACGGGCATTCGCTGGCGCAGGCTTTGCAGCTCAAGCACAGATCCAGCACGGTCTTCAGCGCCGGGTCGCCCAGGTCTTGGGGCAGCGCGCCGCTCATGGCCGCCCGCAACGCATTGGCCCGTCCCCGCGTCGAATGCGCCTCGTCCAGGGTCGCTTGATACGAGGGACACATCGTGCCCTCGCCCTCTTTGCGGCAGACGCCCGCCCCGTTGCACATTTCAATCGCGCCGGCGTAGCCATTGTCCGCCGACCAATCATAGCGAGTCCTTAAGTCGATGACCTCGTAATCGGGCGAATAACGCATGAACCCGGCGCTGTCCATCGGCGGCGAATCGATGATCTTGCCCGGATTCATCATATTGTCCGGGTCGAAGGCGCGCTTGACCGCCCGAAAGGCGTCCATCAACTCGGGCCCAAAGAGGTACTCGCTGAATTCGCCGCGCACTAAGCCCTGCCCGTGCTCGCCGGTGATCGTGCCCTGATATTTTTTTACCGTCCGCGCCACCGCGTCGGCGATCGCGCGATATTGCCCGCGCCCTTTCAGCGTCTTGAGATTGATCAGCGGGCGGATGTGCAGGCAGCCGGCGCTGGCGTGGGCGTAGATGGCGTAGGTCGTGTCATTATCGTAGATGATGCGCTCGACATCGCTGATGTAGTCGGCCAGGCTTTCGACCGGCACAGCGCCGTCTTCGATGAAGGAGACCGGCTTGGCTTCGCTGCGTTCGCTCATCATCAAGCCCAGGCCGGCTTTGCGCACGGTCCAGACATCGTCTTGCTGCTCCGCCGTCTCGGCTATGGTGACCGCCCCGCGGAATCCCAGCCGCAGCAGATGCGCCTTCAAGTCGTCGAGCCTGGCGCTCAACTCGCGCTCCGAGCCGACGAATTCCACCACCAGGATCGCCTCGGGGTGGCCGTCGACAAAGGTCAGCCGGTCGCGATAGCCGGCGGCGGCGCGCGTTTTATCCAGCAAGAACTTGTCCATCAATTCAATGGCGGCCGGCTCCAGCTCCAGGATGCGCGGCGTCGCTTCCAACGCGGCGCGCAAAGTATCGAAATGCGCCAGCGCCAGCCGCTTTTGCTCGATCTTCGGGCGTTCGACCAGTTGCAGCTCAGCTCGAACCACCGTCGCCAATGTGCCTTCCGAGCCGCAAAGCAGCCAGTTCAGGTTCACAGCCTCGGGGTCGATTTTGTCCAGCGCATAACCGGCCACCGTGCGCCAGGTCTTGGGATAACGGGCTTCAATCTGCGCCGCATGCTCGGAAGCCAAATCGCCGACAAGGCCGCGGATTCGATCCAACTCGATAGTCGATTGATCCAGCCAGACCAACTCGCCCGCCGCCGTCACCACCTGCAGACGCGCCACATGGTCTGCGGTCAGGCCGTAACGGATGCTGTGCGCGCCGGTGGCGTTATTGCCGATGACGCCGCCGATAGCGGCGCGCTCGGCGCTGGCCGGGTCGGGACCAAACATCAGATTCAGCCCGGCCAGCTGCGCGTTCAGCGCGCCCAGAGTAAGACCAGGCTCAACATCTACCGACCGTGTTTCGGCGTTGACACCGCGTACGCGGCGCATATTGCGCGTGAAATCCATGATGATGGCTTCGCCGACCGCCTGCCCGGCCAGAGCGCTGCCGCCCCCGCGCGGCAAGACCGGCACAGTATACCGGCGCGCCACCTCGTGCACGGCCACCACGTCATCGGCAGAGCGCGGGTAAGTCACAGCCAGCGGCATGATCTGATAATTGCTGGCGTCCGTGCTGTAAAGCAGGCGCGTCATCCGGTCCGCGGCCGCCTGATCGCGCCCGATGGCGCCCCGGAGATCATGCAGCAGCTCGTCAATTTGCATGGAGGAGCCTTTGTGGCGCATACACAATAATGCGACAGATTGTAGCGGTTTTGAGCAAGGAAATACACCGAGCGGAGGATCTCTTCACAACAAATCTACTGCAGGCGCGACTTAGCGGCTCGCCCCAACAGTTGCCGTATGAATGTGCTTGGAATGCGCATCAGACCCGCGACAAGTCCACCTTCAAAGCCCGCAGCTGCGCGACGCAAGCCCGTACTGCGTCAGCCGACGCCGTCATAAGCGGCGCGCGCGCGCCACCCACCGGCAAGCCGCGCTCGGCCATGATGCCCTTGACGATGGGCAGCCAGCCGCCGCTCGCCACCACCGCGCTCACGGCCTGCTGCTGTTGCTGCAACTGCCGCGCCCGCTCCAGGCCTCCCGCCATGATGGCCTGATACAAGCCGACGATTATCTCGGGAATATAATTGAGACTGCCGGAGACCGCCGCGTCCAGCCCCATCGACAAGCCGGCCAGGATCAGCCCGTCTGGACCGATGCAGGTGTTGAAGCGCCCCTCCCGCAAGTGATTGGTCGCGAACATCGTATCCAGGTCGCCGCTGCTGTCCTTGAGCCCGACGCAATTCTCGTAGCGCCGCGCCAGGCGAGTCGCCAGCGCCGCCGACAAACTGTTCGTCGCCATCGCCGGCAGGTTGTACAAATAAACGGGAAAATCAGGCGCGGCCTGGTAGACAGCGCCGTAATGAGCTTCCAGCGCTGCCTCGTCCAGCGGGAAATACCAGGGCGTGATGACCGATGCGGCGTCAGCGCCGATCGACTGCGCATGGCGAGTCAGCTCAATGGTCTCGCCGGTTGTGATGGCGCCGGTATGAATGATAACCGGAACGCGGCCCGCCACCGCTTCGACTGTGGCCGCGGCCACGACTTTGCGCTCCTCAGCGCTGAATAGCGGACCCTCGCCCGTCGTGCCCAGCGGGTAAATGCCGGCCACGCCCTTGTCGATCAGGAAGTCGGCCAGCGGCCGAATCATGCCCGGATTGATGTCGCCATTCGGCTTGAGCGGGGTCACCGTCGGGCAGATGACGCCGCGGATGGGTTGGTATGGCATGGCGAAGCAAACTACCTTTGCTCGGTTTCACCGCTTATTGCCTCTGGCGCGGGCGGTTCTACACCGCGGCGCGGCGGATAAACGCCCATACGTCCTTCAATATTAGCCAGGCGCTCTCGCACGTCAATAAGATGCATCGTTATGTCGTAGGCGCGAGAATCGTTCTTGCTGTCCAACTGGTCAATTCTCGCGTCCTGCGCGTCAAATCTGGCGTCCTGCGCGTCAAATCGAGCTTCCAATGCTCTAAACCTAGCCTCAAATTTGGCATCCTGCGCGTCAAATCTGGCAAATATATGCTGATTGTTCTCCTTTATTCTGACATCAATATCGTCGCGCAATTCACGCTTCGCCTCGCTGATCCAATAACGCACCAGCAACGGAATAACGACCAGCAGCACAACATCAGAAATACCTGAGTTGGAAAGCTCCCCAAGCAATCCGAGCAGGTCCATCAGTCTTCTCCCCAAAGCGATTCGCGACTCAGGCCCTGATTATACCACTTCGCAGGCTTTTGTGGCTAGCAATCACAGAAGGGGGAGTGGTGAATAGGCGGTTATGCTAGACTGGAGTTATGATTACTTGCCCTGATTGTCAAGCTACACAAAAGCAAGTCAAAGCTGGCTTCAATCGTTCTGGCAGCCAGCGTTATCGTTGTAACGTCTGCATGCGCCGTTATACTCCGCAGCCCGCGCGTTTCTATGGGGATGACATGCGGCAGCAAGCTCTTAGATGGTATGTTGATGGTGCCAGTTATCGCAGGATAGCGCGTCATTTGGGAATTGATCATGTCACCGTGATGAATTGGGTGAAAGCTCATGCCGATCAGCTTC
>JAJDXR010000004.1 GCA_022823165.1 Anaerolineae bacterium
GAAGGCCGCGCCCTCTATCTGGCCTGGGACCCGGCGCCGACAGCTGCCAGCTACGAGCTGAAAATAGGCGATTCCGTCTGGTTCGATATTGGCGCCTACACCGACCATGGCTTCCTGGGCTTGGAATCCGGCACGACCTACGCCCTGTCAGTCCGCGCCAGGAACCGCGCTGGCGTCTCGCCGCCCGCTTTGATCACAGGCACGACCCTGCCCCCCACCAGCACGCCCATCCCAACGGACACGCCGACGAATACGCCCACCAATACGGCGACGAATACGCCAACGGAGACGCCCACGCCTGTACCAACCGATACACCCGTGCCGACTGACACGCCGCTTCCCACGGATACCCCCTTGCCGACCGATACACCGCTTCCGACCGCCACGCCTTTGCCCACCGATACACCCATGCCAACTGACACGCCGCCCCCGCCTACGAAGAAACCCAAAGACGATGACGACGATGACGATGATGAATGCAGGAAAGACAGCAAGTCGTGGACCGAGTCGAGAACAACGTCAGAGGGATGCACCGAGACCCGGTCATGCGTCCGCTCCTGGCGTGTTTCCGGCAAATGCGACACCGAAGGCGGCGAAAAATGCGGCGAGTGGGGTAACAGAATCTGCCCTGAGCCCACCGACCCGCCGGATGAATGCGCAACCTCGGATTGGGTGTCTTACACTGTCACCGAGCAGCTTCCAGTTGGATATTGTCCAGGCTTTGGCTTACCCTGTGAATGTACACGGACATGTCAAAAACAATGCTGTTCAGGTAATCGAAATCGCTGCTGGAATGAGGGCACGAATTGCAGTGGCTGCACTTATCAACAACGTTCAGAAGAATAGCGCCCATGCTCGGCGGCGTCGCCACGCGGGACATTCACCGGCGATACGGCGAGCTGATGGCCGCCAGCGCATCCTGCGGACTGATGCCGCTTGATCTGGAAGAGGCGACCTGGGTCGACGGCGCGCTCGAAAGGACTGTCGCCGCGGCGGGTGCTGGCCGGCTGATCGACAACGCTGTCATACGCGTCATGGATCTGATTCTGGCTTTTCCGGGATTGATTCTGGCGATTTTTCTGGTGAGCCTGTTTGGATCCAGCATCATCGTTGTCATTTTCGCCATCGCCTTTTTCTCGCTGCCGTCTTTTGCGCGTTTGACTCGCGGCATCGCCTTGTCAATCCGCGAGATGGAATACGTGGTGGCGGCGCGCAGTATGGGCGCGGGTTCGCCCCGTATTATGTTCTTTCATATCTTGCCGGGCGTCTTGGGGCCGATGATCGTGATGACCACGCTGGGTGTATCGGGCGCGATTGTGGCTGGCGCCAGCTTGAGCTTCCTCGGTTTGGGCGTGCGGCCGCCGACGCCGGAATGGGGCGCCATGCTGGCGGACGGGCGCAATTATCTGCGGACGCAGTGGTGGATCGCTGTCTTCCCTGGCATGACCATCACCTTGGTGGTGCTGATCCTCAACATCATTGGCGACGCCCTGCGCGATGCGCTGGACCCCAACGCGCGCGCCTGAGCTTAGCCGCTGCTGCTCCACAAATTGAACTGCTGATACAACTCCTCGAGGCTGTCCAGGCGCGCTTGCGTTTTCTCCGGATAGCGCAGCGCCAGGGCGCCAAGCAGCGCATCAAGCAAGGCGAATACAGCCACCGTATTGCTGTACATTCGCAGGCGGAATGGCACGATCAGAGCCAGGTCGGCGCGAATGGCCGCCGGCGAAACGTGGCTGTCGGTCACGGTTAATACTGATGCGCCACGCTCTTTGGCGACATCCATCACGGTCAGCGTCTCCCGCGTGTAACGGGCGAAACAGAGCGAAAAGATCAGGTCGCCGGCTTTGAGCGGGATGAGCTGCGCGGCGATGGGGTCAATGCCAGGCGTCAGCACGGCGCTGTCGGGGCGGGTATAGCGAAGGACGATGCCGAAATTGAGCGCCAGCGGGAAAGAGGCGCCCAGGCCGATGATGTAAATCTGCTCGGCGGCATCCAGCATATCGACGGCTTGGTCGAAGCGGCGCGTGGGCACATGCTGGGGCAGATCAAGCAGGGTTTGGAGTTCGTCGCGCAGGACGGTGGTGAGCAGGTGGGCGTCCGCTTCGGTATCGGCGGAAAGATCGTCGATTAGCGTCTGCGAGCCGATCTGCATTCGCTGGGAGATGCGCGCCTGGCTGAGCAATTGGCTGCGCAATACCGATTGCAGCTCCGGGAAGCCCTCGAAGCCCAGGGCCTGCGCGGCGCGGACCACGGTGGAAGCATTCACGCCAACCGCGGCCGCAATCTCGCTGATGGTGAAGTGGATAACGTTGAGGCGTCCTTCCAGCAGGAATTGCGCGACCTTGCGCTGGCTGGGCGAAAGCGAATCATGCCGGCTGCGCAGCCAGCGGATGATGTCGTCCGGCGGGCGTTTTTCGCTCATGAGCTCACGAGCCACAGATCCGTACTCAGATACTTCAAGCCCGAGTCGGGCAGCAAGATGGCAATGCGGCCGCCGCGAAGTTCCCTGTCCAGCAGCTGCAAGGCGGCGGCCAGGTTGGCCCCGGAAGAGAAGCCGGCGAAAAGCCCCTCTTCGCGAGCCAGGCGCCGCGCCATTTCCAGGGCGTCTTCATCGCTGACTTGCAAGCAGCCGTCGATGAGCTGGCGATCGATGAGCGGCAGGTCGCTGATGGCGTAGCCGCCGCCTTGCAGCTTGTGATTGGGGCGCGTTACGGCCTCGCCCGCGATTGCGGCCGCGCCTTCGGGCTCGACAATGTAACATTGGATGGCTGGGTCGCGTTCTTTGAAGTAGCGCGCGCAGCCGGCGAAGGAGCCGCCGCTGCCGACAAAGTCGCAGAAGGCGTCGATGCCGCCCGACTGCCGCATGATTTCCGGCGCGGTATGCTGATAATGCGCGCGGGCATTGCCAGCGAGCTGGAATTGGTCGGCGCGGAAGGCGCCGCGCTCGCGCGTGATCTGCCGCGCCCGGTCTTCCACCAGCGCCAGATCGTGGCCGGAGACTTGCCCGGGGCGCGAGCCCGGCGCTTGATCAACCAGCAGGACTTCGGCGCCGAGCGCGGTCATCATGCGCGCCCGCTCCATCGAATTGCCGCGCGACATCACGGCCACGAAATGGTAGCCTTTGGCGGCGCAGACAATGGCCAGGCCCGTACCGGTGTTGCCGCTGGTCAGCTCAACCACTGTCTGGCCTGGATGCAGTGTCCCGCTGGCTTCGGCCTCTTCGATAATCTGCCGGGCGATGCGGTCTTTCTTGGAGTAGCCCGGGTTGAGGTATTCGAGCTTGGCGAAGACCGCGCCGTCCAGACCGCGGGTGATGCGCGCGAGCTCGACCATGGGTGTATTGCCGATGGCGTCAAGCACGGATTTGCAATGGTTCAGGGCTGACAAAATATCGCCTCGCGCCTGTCTATGGCAGCGCGGTCATGTGGCGGCCGCGCCCTCAAATTATAAGTCGGCGGCGGTCGAATGCAAAACGAGGTGCGGACGCTACCGATTCCGATGATCTTCACTACAAAGACACAAAGAGCCTTAAGTAAAACCAAGTTTGTCATGAGAAAATTGAATGGAAGCCTATTCGAGAGTGGGCGAGCCAAGGCTCGCCCCTACAGCGTTCTTCAGATTGTTGCACTACTTTTCTAGAGTTACTTGTGAGGTGTCTGTGGTTAAATTTGCGTTTGATTTATTATGTGGCATTGGACAATTATTATTCATTGATCGCTCTGCGGCGCTTTGCCATTTGAGCGCGCGCTTGCTATGATTGCAGGCGTTCATCAGCCTGGCTGCGGGCGGAGTATGTCCGATATCATCACGATTCGCGAATTAAGCGCGATGCCCGATATCAACGCGACGGTTGAGTTGCAGAAATCCGTTTGGGGCATGCAGGATGTCGAGGTGTCCTCGCCGCACACGCTGCGGGCTATCGTCCATGCCGGCGGCGCGGTCATCGGCGCCGAAGTCGGGCGGCGGCTGGTCGGTTTCTGTTTCGGCATGGCTGCCTGGCGCGAGGGCGAGTTGTGGCTTTGGTCACATATGGCGGGTGTGCGCCCGGAGTATCAGGGGCGGGGAGTCGGCCTGCGGCTCAAGCTGGCGCAGCGCGAATGGGCGCTGAGCCAGGGATTTTGTCGGATGGCTTGGACCTTTGACCCAATGCAGAGCGGCAACGCCAATTTCAACTTCAATCGCCTGGGCACGACGGCGCGGAATTATTCGGTCAATCATTACGGCGATATGCAAGACGGCATCAACGCCGGCCTGTCCAGCGACCGCCTGGAAGCGCAGTGGCAGTTGGATTCGCCGCATGTGATCGCGCTGGCTGAGGGGGGCCGGCGGTGCGAGTCGTCGGCGCAAGCTGCCGCCACTAAATTGGTGTATGTGGATGATGCGGGACAGCTCCGGCACGAGCAACCGGACAACTTCGCCGACGCGCGCTACGGCATTGAAATCCCATTGAACATCACCGCGCTCAAATCAGAGGACCTGGAACGGGCCAAGATCTGGCAGCTGAGCGTACGGCGGGCGATGACTTCGCTGCTGGAGGCCGGCTATACCGTCAGCGGATTCGTCCGCGAAGCGAATAGCGCTTGCTACCTAATGAGCCGAGAGTCTTAGACGAGCGCGATTTCGCCGGCGCCGCAGATCTCTGTCAGCGCGCCGATGTCGTCTAAGCGCTCCAATCCGCTGCAAGTCTCGTAGATGTGGTCGGCGCGCGAATCGTCGAAGAGGTCGCGCGTCAGCACAGCGAACTTCCGCCGCATTTCGACTTCCGTCATGCGGAATTCCGGCTCGCCTTTCATATTGGGCAAGTAGGCTTCGCGCATCTGGCCATCCGCCAGCCTGATTTGCAGGCGGCAGCCGTTTAGATCGGGATAGCCCGCTTCAATCTCTTCGTCGACTTGTACATCGATCAAGTTGCGCAGTCGCCGCGCCTCGGGGTCGTCCCAGCTCGAAAAGTCGTGCGGCCAGGCGCTGCCCTGTGTCAAGGCGACGGCGGTGGAGACGCGGATGCTGAGACCGGCGACATCACGGGCGGGCGGGTTGGGATCGACGCGGAAGCTGGGGCGGGTGGCGTAGCCGTAAGTCTTGAGGCTAATGCTCTTGATGGCGGAGGCGTCGAGCGGACCTTCTTGCAGTATCGCCTGCGCGGCGTCGATGGCTTGGTGGGTGTGGCGACAGCCGCCGTGCGGCTTGAAGGCGGTGCCGAGGATGGCGAAGTCCTGGCCCAGGTCGTCGAATGTACTCGCCGCTTCGCAGCCCTGTGGCGCCTGGACACTGCCACTGCCACCGAAAGCGCTGAAGAAGCCGTACTCGCCGTCCAGGGCGCCGCGGGGACCGTAGAAACCGGCCTCGGCTAACTTCAATGCGAAGATGGCATTGCGCGAGGCGAAGCCGCTGATGAGGTCTTTGGTATCGCAGGGGCCGCCTTCATAGACATACTGCTCAGTGCCGGAGGCCAGGTCAGCGGCCAGGGCGACCGCATTGATGAGCGTTTCGCGGTCGCTGCCGGCACAGCGCGCGGCAGCCAGCGCCGCTGTCATGGCGCCGAGCGTGCCCTTGAGATCGTTGCCGCGCTCCCGATGCGCCGCGCGCGCCCGCCGCCCGATGCGCACCGCGAAATCGTAAGCGGCGATGATGGAGACGAGCATGTCTTCGCCTCTGCTGCCATAGGCTTCGCCGACCGCCAGCACAGCCGGAATCACCTGGGAGGCGATATGCCCGGCCGAGCGATGCGAGTCGTCCATGCCCAGGATCTTGATCATGACGGCGTTGGCGAAGGCGGCGCCTTCCAGTGAGACGCGCTCGCCCGCGCCAAGCAGAGTCGCTTGGTCGCCTGGCATCATTGCGCCGGCGTAATGCGCGGCTTTTTGGCCCAGGTCGCGCTGATAGCCGCCCAAGCCTGTGCCGATGGAGTCGAAGACGATCCATTTGGCGAGGTCCAGGGCCTCGGCTGGAATGTCGTTGAGGCGGAGGTTGAGGGTGTAGTCGGCGGATTTTTCTAGCAGGTTCATGGGATGGGTCCTCAGCTATTGCGGGCGACCCACCGGGTCGCCCCTGCCAAAGTTATTGGCTGACGAGCAAATTATGAATGGTATCAATCATATAGACTAGCTCGTCGTCGGTGAGTTCGGGTGTGACGGGCAGATTGACCACCTGGCTCGCCAGTAGTTCGGTGACGGGCAACTGGTCTCGATTTGGGAAAGCGCCGGCATAGACATCGTAACGATAAATCGGCGGCGCGTAGTGAATGACCGTTTCAATGCCGGCTGCGCGCAGGCCGTCGTGCAATTCAAGCTGTCGATCGCTTCTGATGGCATAGGAGCGGAAGGTGGGCGCCGATTCAGGTCGGAAGCGCGGCGTGATGACCGGCGCGTCGGACAAGCCCGCTTCCAGCACGGCGGCGATGGCTCGGCGTCGGTCCGTCCATTCTTTGAGGCGCGGCAGCTTCACCAGCAGCAGCGCCGCTTGCAAGCCGTCCAGCGGGACGTTGAAACCTTCGGCGACATAATTCTGCCAGGCGGCGGGCGTCACCGGCTCGGGCGAGTAGCCATAGCCGACAAGCAGGCGCAATCGCTCGTGTATCGCCTCGTCGTTTGTCACCAGCATGGCGCCGTTGCCCGCGCTGCCCAGGGGCTTGAAGGGCGCGAAGCTGAACATGGCGACATCTGCGAAAGCGCCCGCTGGCAGGCCGTGATCCATAGCGCCGGAGGCCAGCGCCGCGTCTTCAACGATCTTGAGTTGGTAGCGGTCGGCCAAGGCGCGCAGGGCTTTGACATTGGCCGGGTGCCCGTGCAGGTCGACCGGCAAGATGGCGCGCGCGCGCTCGCTGATTTGCGCTTCAACCGCCGCGATGTCCATGGTGTAGTCGGATTCCAGCACATCGCAGAGCACGGGCCTTCCGCCGCAGAGGCTGATGGCGCCGGTGGTGGAAATGTCGGAATTGCCGACGGTGATGACCTCGTCGCCGGGGCCGATGCCGATAGCGCGCAGGGCGATGACGAGGGCGACAGTGCCGGAGTGGGCGGCCACGGCGTAGCGCGCCTGCGCATGGGCGGCGAAGGCCGCTTCCAGTTGGCTGCGCAGCGGGTAGCTGTGCTGGTAGGCGTCGAAGAGGATGGGCTCCAGGGCGGCGATGATTTCGTCGCGCATGGCTTGGTGGGTCTGGCTGGCGCGCGAGCGGGGGACGCGGAAGGGCCGGGGCATCAGGCGCGGCCGCGGACATTGGGGTCTAGCAAGTCGCGCAGCCAGTCGCCCAGGAAGACCACGCCCAGCACCGTGATGGTGATGGCGATGCCGGGATAAGCCGTCATCCACCAGGCGCTGTTGATGTACTGCCTGCCGTCAGAGAGCATCAAACCCCAGGTGACGGTCGGCGGCTTGACGCCCAAGCCCAGGAAGCTCAGCGAAGACTCGGCCAGGATGGTCACGCCGACTTGCACGGCGGCCAGCACGATGGCCGATGAGATGACGTTGGGCATGATGTGCAGCAGCATGACCTTGAGTCGATTTTGGCCCAGGGCGTAGGCGGCGATGACGTATTCCATTTCGCGGACTTTGAGCACTTCGCCGCGGATGACGCGCGCGTAGGTGGTCCAGCCGGTGAAGCCGAGGATGAGGATCAGCGTGGAGAGGCCCGCGCCGACCACGCCCGAGATGGCGATGACCAGGATGATGAAAGGGATGGCGAGCAAGCCGTCGACGATGCGCATGAGTACGCTGTCCAGGATGCCGCCGACGAAGCCGCTGATCAGGCCGTAGATGACGCCGAGAGTACCGGATATGAGCACGGACACTACGCCGACCAGCACCGAAACGCGGCTGCCGGCGATGATGCGGCTGAGGATGTCGCGGCCCAGCTGGTCGGTGCCCAGGGCGTAGCTGCCGATGTCGTCGGTATAGCCCGGCGCCTTGAAGCGGGCGCGCAGATTGCGGCCCTGCGGATCTTGCGGCGAAATCAGCGGACCAAAAAATGCCAAAAGCACGATGCCGGTTACGATCAGGCTGCCGGCCATGCCGACCGGGCTCTTGAGCAGAATCGCCAGCAGGCGCATAGGCGCGCTGCGGCGGGCGGGCATGTCGGCGATTTGGCCGACGCGGGCTTGACTGCTGTGCTGGACGTCCATGGGCGATGGCTATTGGAATCTGATACGCGGGTCAAGCATGATGTAAAGCACATCAATCACGTAGTTGATCAGAATAAAGGAGAGGGCAAAAAACAGCAGGCCGGCTTGCACTACCGTATTGTCGCGTACGCTGATGGAATCAATCATCAGTCGACCCAGACCGGGCCAGGAGAAGACGCTTTCGACCACCACCGAGCCGCCCAGCAGCCAGCCGAGCTGCAAGCCGAAGACGGTGACGATGGGAATGAGGGCGTTGCGCAGCGCATGACGCATGACGACCGTCTGGCGCAGCAAACCTTTGCTGTGGGCGGTGCGGACGTAGTCTTGATTCAACACCTCGAGCATGGCGGAACGGGTCATGCGCGAGAGGCGCGCCGCCATGCCCACGCCCAGCGTCACCGAGGGCATGATGATGGCTTTGGGCTCCAGGGCGCCGAAGGCGGGCAGCATACGCAGGTAAACCGAAAATATGATAATGAGCATGAGACCGAGCCAGAAGCTGGGCATGGCGGTGCCCAGGGACGACAGCGACGTAATGATCAAGTCCAGCAGGCTGTTGCGCTTGAGCGCGGACAGGATGCCCAAGGGTATGGCGATGGTCAGGCCGATGGCGGCGGCGGCCGCGGCCAGCATCCAGGTGTAACCCAGGCGCTCCAGGATGAGCTCCATAGCCGGGCGTTTGGCGAGATAAGATTTGCCGAAATCGCCCGTGATGGCTTTGGTCACGAAAGTGAGGTATTGCTCGCCCAGGGGTTTGTCAAAACCCCAGAATTTGCGCATCTGCTCGATTTGTTCCTGGCTGAAGAAGTCCGGCGCCACCACCAGGATGGGGTCGCCGCTCAAGCGCAGGATGAAGAAAACCACCACCGATATGATGAACATGGTGACGCACAACTGCACCAGTCGGCTGATGAAGAATCCGCGCATGGCTGCTCCGCCCCCCTCCCCGGCCCCTTCCCCCACAAAGGAGGGAAGGGGAGGACAAGTCCCTCCTCTTAATGCGCCGCGTAGACACTGGCGGTCGGGGAGGGACTTAGGGTGGGGGTGAAATGGGACTACATATCCGCGAGTTTGAGATCGCGGAAGGTCATCCAGCCGTCTTTACGCGGCGTGAAATCGAACTCGGCCGAATTTAAAGCCATCACATCAGTGATTTCGAAGAGCGTGATGGTCTGGGTCAAGTCAATGTAGTGCTCCCACCACTGTTCCCAGAGTTCAAGGCGCTCGTCGAGCGGGATGGTGACCTGGATGGCGTCGGCGATGGCGTCCCAATCTTCGTCGCAAACGCTGTAGGCAACCGCCGACCAGTCGCACTGGTAGAAGAGGGGCAGCAAGGCGGGGCCGCAGCCCAGAGCCGCCAGCATCAGTTCGCGGTTGTTGCCGCTGCGCTGTACTTCAACGGCGAAGGCGGAGGCGTCGCGGACGGTGAGGTCCACGGTGAAGCCAACATCTTCAAGCAGGGCGGCGGCGACTTCAGCGACTTCTTTGGCGCTGCCGCCACGGCCGACGACCGGCGTATCGAGGTAAAGGGTGGGGCCTTCGCCATCGGCGTAACCGGCTGCCGCCAGGTATTCCTTGGCCTTGTCAGGATCGTACCATTCGGAGATGACGTCGGGATCGGCGTATTTGTCAGCGAAGCCTTCCGGATAGTAGGAGCAGACGCGCGCCAGGCGGGCGCTGGCCGAGCCATGAACTTCCGCCAGCAGGTGGCGGTCAAGCGCATGGGTGATGGCTTTGCGTACGTTGATATCCAGCGTGGCCGGCTCGTAGTCAGGGAAGGTCTCCGGGAAGGCGCCGCTGGTCGTGTCCACGCGAGCGTAGTAATGGTACATGCGGTTGCCGCTCTCAGTGAGCAGGCTGAGACCGTCGGCGCCTTCAATGGTGGCGCGGTCGGGCGCGGGCACGCCTTTGATCAGGTCAACCTGGCCAGCGAGCAGAGCGGCGACCTGCGCCGACGGCTCGGGGATGACCTGGTAGATGACGCGATCAACCTCGGGGCGGCCGCTGTGATAGTCGTCCCAAGCCTCGAAGACGTAGCGGTCGTTCTCGCTGAGCTCGGCCAGCGTGTAAGGACCGGAGCCGACGGGGTTGCGGTTGAACTCTTCCTGGCCGACTTCTTCGAAGTAATCAGGCGGCAGCAGCTCGCAGCCGTTATAGCTGACGTCATTCTCGAAGTAGGCGTGCGGGGCGTTGGAGATGATATCGACCGTGAGATCATCGACTACCACGACTTCCTTGACGAAAGCCCACTGCTGATAGAGCGGGATGTCGCCGATGGGATGGCGGACGCGGTCGATATTCCATTTGACGGCTTCGGCGTCAACCGGCTCGCCATTATGGAAGGTCGCGCCTTCGCGCAGGTGGAAGCGCCAGGTCGTGGGGTCGACATTCTCCCAGGCATGGGCGGCCTGCGGGACGTAGCCGCTGCCATCAGCGGCGCGCCAGATCAGGCAATCGTAATACAGGTTGAGCAAATGGTGAGTGGAGCCGTACCAGTGCGAGTGCGCGTCCATCGGCCGGATGGGCCCGCTGTGGGCATAGACGAATTCGGTCATGCCGTCTTGCGCTGTCGCCGGGATAATGGCCAAGGAGCCGATGACCAAAACCAGGCTTGCGATGAGCAAAAGTCTTGCGATTTTCATTACTACTCTCCTTGTGATGTGTATGTGCCGACTCTATTTGAATTGCGCTGCTGAGGCATTGGCGATAGTCACCTCCTTCTGATGCTGTAGATTATCTTTTTTTTCCAAGTTTTCAACTGGCTGCCGCATAATGCGCCAGTTTGTCCTCATCCAGGTCCACCCCCAAGCCCGGTGCGGCGGGTGGCTTGAGTATCTGTCCATCCGGCTCATAAGGCTCAGCGAGAATGGAATCGGTCATATCTGAGAAGCCGGCGGGCCAGCTTGCGCCGGGCGTGGCCGCGGCCAAATGCGCCGCTCCTGCGGCCATGACATCAAAGTAGGGCGCGATTGACAGTTCCAGGCCGGCCGCCTCGGCCACCGCCGCCATTTTCATCGCCGGCAGCAAGCCCCCGTAACGATGCAGTTTGAAATGCAGCGCCTGCGCCGCTCGCTCGCGCGCGATTTCATAGACGCTGCGCGGGTCGGACGTGGCCTCATCGGCTTGCAGCGGCGTATTGAGCCGAGCCGCCAATGCCGCCATCTCGTTGAGATAGCGCACCGGCTGTTCGAACAGGGCGACGCCGCCCAGCGCTTCCAGGCCCATCAAAGCGGCTACTGCGTCAGCGAGAGTATACCCAGTATTGCCGTCAAGCTGAAACCTGATGTCGTCTCCCACCAATTCGCGCAGCTGCCGATACCAAGCCACGTCTGCTGCCACGCCGAAGCCGATCTTGGTTTTGAACCAGGTCCAGCCGTTGGCGGCCAGCTCCTCAATGCGGGCGGCCATGGCCGGCGGCTCATCGCGTTCGACGAAAGCGTGGCAGAGGGCGCCCGGCCGGCAGGCGCCGCCCAGCAATTGATAGACAGGTACGCCCAGCGCCCGACCCTTGATGTCCCACAGGGCGAAGTCCAGCGCCGCGCGGGCGTTGACGGCGCTGCGCATAGACTGAAACATGAGTTGATGCAGACGCTCGATATTGAAGGGGTCTTGGCCGATGATTGCGGGAGCCAGGTAGCGGTCGATATGATGCTTGACCACCTCGACCGGGTCGCCGCTCCAGGGCGCCGGCGCCACAGTTTGGCCGATGCCGGTGATGCCCTCGTCGGTGCGCACCTGCACAACCACGGTGTTGGTGGTGGAAGAGACGCCATACACCGTCGCCAGGTCGCGGCTGCGCGCGATGTTGACGATAGTGGAATCAATCGCTGTGATTTTCATATTCCAACCCTATCGCAATTCATGCTTTTACGGGCGAGCCGCCGGGCCGCCCCTGCCTGCGCTATCGTCCGGGCGCCGCACGATCATTTCAGCGCGAATTCATGCTGCGGCACGGTCAGGCGCGCGAGTTCGCCGACATCGTCCAGATGCTCCAGCCGCGCTACCGAATCCAGCAAGCGCGCGATCTGATAGGGCGGCAGCAAGTCGCCGACGAGATAGCGGAACTTCTCTTCAAATTCGGCATCGCTGAGCATATTCTCCGGCTCGCCTTTGGCATACTCCACGCGGCCGCGGTAGAGCGCGCCGTCATTGGTGATGATTCGGACTTCGCAGCCGTTTTTGAGCGGGTGTCCGGCTTGAATGTCCGCGTCCAAGCCGACTTTGACGAGCTGGCGCAGGCGCTGCGCTTCGGGCGCGTCATAGGTCTCGATGTCTTCGCGGAACCAGTGGCCGCGCGTGAGAATCACGGAGGCCGTTACCGGCAAGCTGAAGCCGGCCTGGCCCACCGTCCGCGGCGCATAGTTGACGCGGAAGTCAGGTGTGATGGCTTCCAGATAGGTGTCGATTTCGATGGCGGCGATGGCGCTCAAGTCAGGGCTGCCGCTCCGCAGCAGCGCTTGCGTGGCGTCGACGCAGGAGTGGACGTGACGGCAGCCGGCGTGCGGCTTGAAGCCGGTGCGCGCCAGAGCATCGCTGTCCAGCGCCGCCAGATCGGCCGAGTCGCGGCCGGGACCGAAAGCGTGGAAGTAGCCGTAGGGTCCGTCCAGCGCGCCGGGTGGCCCGCGAAAGCCGAAGTCGGCCATCTTGGCGGCCAGAATGCCGTTGCGCGCGCCGTAGCCGGCCAGCAGGTCTTTGGTATCGCAAGCGCCGGCATCGTAAACGTATTGCTCGGTGCCGCAGGCCATGTCCATTGAGAGGGCCAGGGCCTGGGCGGTTTTCTCAGCGTTTAGCCCCAGGGCTTTGGCGGCGGTGACGCTGCTGGCCAGGGTGCCGGCTTGGCCTTTGTGGTCCATGCCGCGTTCGCGCTGCCAGGTATCGACCGCGCCATGCACCAGATCCATCACATCGTAGCCCACCGCCAGCGCCGTGATGAACTGCCGGCCAGTGAGGCGATGCTGCTCGCCCAGAGCCAGGGCCGCGGGCACGAGTTGCGAGGCCACGTGCCCGGCGATGCGGTGGGAGTCGTCCATGCCGAGGAATTTGCCCATGGTGGCGTTGGCGAAGGCAGCGCCGTCGACCGTGCTGCGGCGGCCGTCGCCGACGATGGTGGCGTCGTGGCCGGGTTGCATCTGCGCCGCGTAATCGGCTGACAGCTGCCCCAGCTCGGTCTGGTAGCCGCCGAGCATCGTGCCGATGAAGTCGAGCAGTACTTGGCGGGCGCGCACGATGGCGAGCTCGGACAGGTCTTCGTATCTGCGAGCGGCGGCGTAATCCCCGATGACTGAGACGGCGGTTTGTTTTGACATTTCGCGGGTCCTTTCGCTATGCTTCTTGCGAGTGGGCGACTCACCGAGTCGCCCCTACCGGTCCTCATCTGCAGCGCCGGCGAGCCAAGGCTGGCCGCTACAGTTTCGCGTTAATGGCGGGTTAGGCCTCCAGCTGCATGTAGTAGCGGTCGGCGTGGTGCGGCGAGAGGCGAACTGCGCCCTCGGGCGTGACCAGGAAGTTGTCCGAAATCAAGAAGCCGCGGTCGTTCTCAAGCACGGTGCCGGGATGGTAGGACAGCACCATATTGGGCTGCAGCACGAAATCGGGCGAGCCGAAAGAATTCGGGCCGTCGCTGCCGTCCAGGCCGGTGCTGTGGCAATCCGGCGTATGTTTGCCATCGACCGGGAAGCCGCGGTCGCGCAGGGCTTTGTCGTTGGCTTCGGAGATATCGCGGAAGGTATTGCCGGCTTTGGCCACAGCCGAGCTGGCTTCCACCGCCGCCAGGTAGCCGTCCAGCAGCGCCCGCTCATCGTCCGGCAAGGGCTCGAAGGAGAAGACGCTCGTCATCTCCAGCCAGTAGCCGTAGGGCGATTCGTAGACAATCTCGAAGTTGATGATGTCGTCTGGGCTCATGCGCAGGTCCTTGGATGTGGGCACGGTATAAGGCGTGCCATCGAGTGAGAGCTTGGTGCGGCCCCAGAATGCGCCGAAGGATTTGATGAAACCTTCGACGGCGGCGCAGACATCCCAATAGCGGACGCCGACGCCGGCCATATCGCGGAAGACATCCATGGCCGAGTCGAGGATGGCGCCGTTTTGCTGGATCGCTTCCAGCTCGAAGGGCGATTTAATCTGGCGGATGCTGTTGAAGGCATCGCTGACTTCGACCATTTCGTAGCCGTCCAAGGCCTCGACGAAAGCCTGGTAGGTACCCAGCCCCATCAGCTTGCTCATGTTGACCATGCCGATGCGCTTGCTGCCGGTGGCGTAGCCCTTGGCGGTATCGGCGGTGGCTTGCACGATGTCTTCGTAAGGCGAAAGTACGCGCTCGGGCAGGGTGGTGGTCTCGTTGCGGCTCCAGACCGCCTGGTAGGAACTCCAGACTTGCAGCCAGGGGTAGGGATCGTCGGCGCCCAGGATAGCAAATGCGCCGCCGCCCCAGAGATGGGCGTGCGTGATATAGCGTATGGCGCCGAGGCCGCCGGGCGCGGCTTGCCCGGTGATAATCAGGGCGTCCAAATCCTGTTCTTTCATCATGGCTTGCAGGCGTTGCACACGCCGGGCTGTGTCGCGCTTGAGCGCATCGTGGGTTAACATCTAGATCTCCTTTTTATAAGTCGAATTGGTATGGTTGGTTGAATTCAAAATTTGTACCGACGCCCTTTTGCAGCGCCTTCTGATAAAGCCGCGTCGCCACGGCGACATCTTCGACGCCGGTTCCGCCGGATAGAAACAGCGTCCAGCGGCTGTCGGGCAGACGACCGCTGACTGTGCCCGCCGCCAGCGCTCCTAGGTCGCCGATGACATGCGATTTGTCGATGGCGCCGGCTTGCAGCGGCATGATAATCTCGCCTTCTTCAGCCCAAGCTTGGGCCATTTCATCGACGAAGACCCGGCTGTTGACGACGGTGTGTTGGTCGACTTCGCGCACCCAGGCATAATGCGCGCCCATGGCGTTGACATGCAAGGGTCTATCCGGCAAATCCGCGCCGGCGAATACCGGCACAGGCGAGGTGGTGATGGTCGTGACGATGTCGGCAGCGCGCAAGGCGGCGGCCGGCGAGTCGACCGGGATCACGTCGATATCTAGCTCGGCGGACATTCTATCGCAGAAGGCGCGCCGCTTGGTTTGGTCGCGGCTGTAGGCCTGCACGCGTTGGATGGCCGCGACTTTCGTCAGCGCATGAAGCTGGGAGTGGGCGTGGCGGCCCGTGCCGAAGAGGGCCAGGGTCGCGCTGCCGGGCGGCGCCAGATAACGCGTGGCCACTGCCGAGACGGCGGCGGTCTTCAGCCAGTCGAAATAGAGGACTTCCATCACCGCGGCCAGCGCGCCGCTATCGGTGTCGAAGAGGAACATAAATGTTTCCAGGCCTTGCGGCAGGCCGGCGGTATAAGCGTTTAAGCCGGCGCCGCCCAGCCCAGGCAGGAGCGCGGCTTTGAATTTGAAGGAGGCTTTGCTGCCGGGGCGCAGGTGGCCGCCGCGGTGGTCATCCTGCTTCTCGCCTTCGATCCACAAGTTCTCGCGCGGGGAGGCGGCGCCGGCGCCGCTGCCGAGCTCGCGGTAACCGGCTTCGACAGCGTCGATGTACTCGTTGATGTCCATCAACCCGCGCATTTCGTGGTTTCGCAGTAGCAAGACCATGAAGGGAGTCTCCTACAAGTCCAGTAAGGGCGAGCGAGTTGCCAGCATGGCGACGCATGTCAGCGTCACGCAGCAGCCCGCCGCCGCCAATACGATGGCGATGCCGTGGTATTCGGCGACCGAGCCGGCGACCAACGTGGTGAAAGGGATTAAGCCCCAGACCATACCCCAGAGGCTCATCATGCGTCCGCGCAGTTCATCCGGCAGTTGCGTCAATAACAAGGCGTTTATGAGGGTCAGGAACAGGCCGGAGAAAACGCCGATGATAAAGATAAGCGCCCAAGCGCTCAGCGGATGGCTGGTGAAGGAGAAGATGACCATAGAGAGGCCGAAGAATATCGAGAAGATCAGGATGGCTTTGCCTTTGGGGTAGACATCGCCGACTATCGCCACCGCGAAGCCGGATAGCGCTGAGCCGAGGCTGGCGCTGCCGACCAGCAGGCCTAGCAGCGCCGGCCCTTCGCTCAAGACCTGATCGACAAAGATGGGCATTAGCTTTTGGTAAGGCATGCCGATGGGTACAAAGACCAGCGCCAGCAATGTCAGCGAGAAGAGCGCGCGATCCTGACGCAAAAAGGCGATCACATCGCCGAAGCCGCTCAGGATGCTGTCCTCCGCTCCCCGTTTGCGTTTGGGCGGCGGCAGGAAGTGGGTGGCTTTGAAATAGATGAAGGCGCCGATGCCAAAGAGCGCCGCTTGCGCCGTCAGAGTCGTCGCGATATCGGCCAGGTCCAGCAGCGCGCCGGCCAGCACGGGCCCGAAAAAACCCATCAGGCGTGTGCCGGAATAGCTGAGCGTGGTGGCGTTGAAGACCATGTCTTGCGGCACGAGGTTGGGCAGCAGCGCCATGCGCGATGGCGCGTAAAAGGCGAATGTGGCGCCGAGAACGAAAGATGTAATCAGGATCTGAGGCGCGGTGGTCGCGCCGCTCGCGGCTACCAGCGCCAATCCCGCAGAGGCCAGCGCGGCAATCCATAACGAGACTTGCACCACCCATTGCCGCTTAAGCCGGTCGGCCAGCGGGCCCGAGAGGGGCGTAGCGATAAGCAGCGGCAGCCCGTAGGCCGAGGCGACCAAGCCGACTTGCAGGGGCGAGCCGGTCACCTCGAGCATGTGCCAGCCCAAAGCCACCGCTTGCAGCAGGTAGGTGATGTGCACCAGCACGTTGCCCGCCCAATACCAGCGATAGACCGGTACGCGGAAGCTGCTGCGGTTAATGACGGGCAAGAAGATCAAACTTGTCTCTCGGTCATCCTAGCGCAGGCTGGCCGCTGTTCCCGAACCCCTGAGCCAAGCCCGGCGGTCTGAAACGCGGCTGCCACAGGATTTCATCAAAACCCGTTCGACAAGATGACTGACACGACGAGGATGCTGATGAATATAGCTTGCGTATATCACGCTACTTTACCCACGAGCGCTCAGTTTGGCAAGAAATCGCTTAAGCAGGGCAATCGCTTCAAAATAATCTTTACCACCGAGTACACCGAGGACACGGAGTTTAGGTTCTTTTGACAACTTTTCTCCTAAATCCACTGCTTAAATTGAGCGGGCCTGCCGCAACTTTGCCGATAAACTTCCTATGCG
>JAJDXR010000008.1 GCA_022823165.1 Anaerolineae bacterium
TCAAGGTAGGCACGGTGGGCTCCCGTATGACCCGAGTCGGATAAAATTACGAATCCCTGGAAGAAGCTAGTTGCCCGCATTCGCGCCCGGGTTGTGGTTTTGTGGCTGTCCCGAATTACGGGCGATCAACTCTGTGGCAAAGGGTATGGTGTCACATCCGAAAAGGATACACAGCTTATGAAAGTCACGATTGACAATCTCAGCAAGAAATTCGGCGATGTCATCGGCGTCGAGCATTTGACCCTGCATATCGACGATGGCGAATTTGTGGCTTTCCTTGGTCCCTCCGGCTGCGGCAAGACAACGACGCTGCTGACCCTGGCAGGCATTTACAAGCCGACCGAGGGCACGATCACCTTTGGCGAGCGCGTGGTCAATCAAGTACAGCCGAAAGACCGCAACATCGGCATGGTCTTCCAGAGTTACGCGCTTTACCCGCATATGACCGTCTTCCAGAACATCGCTTATCCGCTCAAACTGAAGAAGGTCTCCAAAGCCGACCAGCACGACCGTGTGCGGCAAGTCGCCAATGTCATGGGCATCGGCAATTTGCTCGATCGGCGCCCGGGGCAGCTTTCCGGCGGTCAGCAGCAGCGCGTCGCCCTGGGGCGGGCGCTGGTCAAGGAACCGGACATCCTGCTCTTCGACGAGCCCCTCTCCAATCTGGACGCCCGCCTGCGCCTGACCATGCGCGGCGAGATCAAGCACTTGCAGAAAGACTTGGGCATCACCTCCATCTACGTCACCCACGATCAAGTCGAAGCTATGACCATGGCCGACCGCATCGCCGTCATGAGCGGCGGCCACCTGCAAGCCTTCGACTCGCCCGACGAGCTCTACAACCGCCCCAAGACGCAATTTGTCGCCGGCTTTGTGGGCAACCCGCCCATGAACTTTGTCACGGTCAATGTGGCGCAAGCCAACGGCAGCTATGTCGCCCAAGCCGAAGCGCTGCGCCTGAAGCTGGGCGCGGAGCGGGGAGAGCCGGCGGCGCGCAGTGAGAGCGCGGTGGTGCTGGGCATGCGGCCGGAGGATATTCATATCAGCGGCGAGGGCGATATCCCCGGCGAGATCTTCATTGTCGAGCCGCTGGGTCGCGAAGACCTGATCGACGTGCGTGTGGGTCCGCACAGTTTTATCGTGCTGGCCAACACCGATTCGCAATACCAAAGCGGCGACCGGGTCAAGCTCAAGTTCGATATGGGGCAGGCGCAATTCTTCGACCCGACCACCGAGCGCTCGCTGCTCTGGCGGCAATAACTCGACCATGCTGGCGGAAGCAATCCAGGGGCTTGACCGCAGCGTCGCGTCGCCGGCGGACCAGGAATTGGCGCTGCGTTATGCGCCGTTAATTCGCTTCGACCGGCGCGAGCCCTTTTTCCCCTCCGCCGTCGGTTACACCGTATTCCGCTGTGCCGACAGGTCAGCGTCCTTTCCCCGCGAAATCGCGCTGGGCGCCGATGCGGCTTTGGTCATCGAATACGCCATCTGGTGGGATTGGGACATACAGCACCTCTACGAGTTGGAGCACGCCTGGGTCAGCGTGGACGCGGGCGGCGGCATCCTGGACCTGGAAGCCAGTTGGCACGGCCGCTTCCATCAGATGCGGGATGAGCACGGGGAGCTGCCGCTGCAAGATGGGCGGCCGGTCTTGTATTCCGAGCCGGGCAAACACGCCTTCGCGCCCTCGCCGGGGCAACTGCTGGACCGCCGAGCCGCGACCGTAGCCAGTTGCGGCGCCCATGCTGGAAAGATGGGCGTGCATGTTACGCCGCTTTTCGCGGGCGTCATCCATCAGCGCAAACCGCTGCAGAATCGGCTGGTCCACACCTATCTGGAGAGCTTGCGGTTCGAGCCGAGCTTCGACTTTTCGCAGTGCTTTGATTTGCGAGAAGCCGCCTTCGTGCCCTGGCGGAGTTTGTATCGCTGGATACCCGGGCGCGTGAGCGCATGCCTTGAGTCGCTGGGCGCCACTATCGCCCCGCGAGAGCGGCGCGTCTTGCGCATCGCCCATCGCGGCGCCTCGGCTTACGCGCAGGAGAATTCGCTGGAATCGCTGCGCGTCGCCGCCAAGCTGGGCGCGGACATGGCCGAGATCGATATTCGCGTGACCGCCGATGATGTGCCGGTGGTGACCCACGACAGCAGCTTGAAACGCCTCTACGGCATCGACGGCGGCGTTGCGGATTACCGCATGGATGAGCTGCGGCGCTTGACGGCGGGGCCGGGCGCGATCAGCAGCTTTGCCGAAGCGCTCGATCTGTGCCGCCGGCTGGGCTTGGGCATTTACCTGGATATCAAGCAGCTCAGCCGCGGCGCGGCTCGCGCCCTATTCGAGGCGCTCAATGCGCGGCATTATCTGAAGCATGTCATCTTCGGCGCCTTCCGGCCCGATTATCTGGCGGACATCAAATCAGCCTGCCCGGCGGCGCAGACTTCCATCCTGTTCAGCGCGGTCGATATCGACGCGGTCAAGCTGGCGGAGGCGGTCGGCGCGGACTACGTGCATCCCTGCTGGGAGAACCGCGCCGCGCAGCCGCATCGCCTGCTCACGCCGGAGTGGATCGCGGCCGCGCGCGCGGCCGACCTGGGCATCGTCTGCTGGCACGAAGAGCGCCCGGCGGAAATCGCGGCGCTCAAAGCGCTGGGCGTGGACGCGATATGTTCCGACAAACCCGAGTTGCTGCGCGATACCCCGGCGGCGATGACTGCGCCATGAGCGAAAACTTGCTCTTCCCCACGAGTGTCATCGGCAGTTTGCCGCGCCCGAAATGGGTGCTTGATTTGCTGCTGCGTCATCAAAGCGGCGAACTGGGCGCTGAGGCGCTGGACGCAGCCATCGACAAGGCGATCGCCTTCGCCATCGGCCTGCAGGAGAACGCCGGCCTTGACATCATCTCAGACGGCGAATGGCGCCGCATCGGCTATTTCGAAGTTTTCGCGCAGATGGTCGAAGGCTTCAGGCGCGCCGAGTACCGGACACAAGCCCTGGCGCCGGAAATCACGCCCGATACCGGCTTGTCGCCGCCACAGCAGTGGACGCTTAAGGAGTTTCAGCAGGCTTTGGTGGTGAAGCCGATGGCTTACTCGCGGCCTATCGCGGCGGGGGGCGCGGCCTATTTGCGGCGGAATACGCTGCGCGGGACGAAAGTAGCGCTGCCATCGCCGCATATGGTCGGCGGCCGGCTGTGGCATGCGGACTACTCCAGCGGCGCTTACGCCACGCGGCGCGACTTTATCGAGGCGGTTATCCCGATCTTGCGGAGCGAAGTGCTGGCATTGCGGGATGTTGGCGTCGATGTGGTGCAATTCGACGATCCCTGGCTTTGCTTCTTCGTCGATCCAGAGCACCGGGCGCGCTTCGAGGATCCGGATGCCGAAGTCGAGCGCGCCATTGACGATCTCAATCGGGTGGTGGCGGGCATTGAGGGCCTTAAGACCGCGCTGCATGTCTGCCGTGGCAATCGCGCGCGCACGGTCTACGCCAATGGCGATTATGAGCCGATCATGCCTTACCTGCTCAAGGCCGATGTCGACCAACTGGCGATGGAATTCGCGGTGTCTCAGGCGGGCGATGTCGCCATCTTCGGCGCCTTCCCCACCGACAAGGAGATCGGCTTGGGCGTGGTGGACGTGCGCGGCGAAATCGCTGATAGTCCCGAGCAGATCGTGGCGCGGGTCGAGAAAGCGCTGAAATATCTGGCGCCGGAGCAGATTACGCTTAATCCCGACTGCGGCTTCGCTCCGACCAGCACCAACCCCATCTCGCTGGAAGAAGCCTATCAAAAGTTGCGGGCTATGGCGCAGGCGGCTGGGATGTTGCGCGAGCGCTATGCCTAAAGTTTTACCACAGTCGCTCGCAACTCATGACTTTGCTCAAGCTCTGTAGCCTTGACACCGAGTACACAGAGGGAAAAAGAGTTAAATGAGCTGTGGTTTTCATGTCCTCTCAATTCACGACAGGGCTCGCAGAAAATACGAAACCCCGACTCGTGTGCGTAGGGGCGAGCCGGTGGCTCGCCTCTACAAGGCTTGTCTGGTACTGAAAAGGACGAAACTAAAACATAGGCACAAAGCGTACTAAGGATATTTGGGCTATTACGTGTCGATTGTTCGCTCTTTTTTCGGGTTTGACGAGAAGCGCTTTCGACCACAAGAGACTGCATTTGACTCAAAGATTCTCTGTGGCCTCTGTGAATACTCATTTTACTCTGTGGCAAAAGCCTGTCGATATCCGCGCGCATACTGAGCGTCCACCCCATGCCGGGAACTATCGCGCTCATCATGTATGTACTGGACAAGCCATACGGTCCACATGTTTGGGCAGCCTGTCGACAGTCGCGCTTGCTTGTGTTAGATTTGCCGCATGGCAGACAAGCAAGGCTCAAAGCGCTTCGACCTGCTGGCGAAGCGCGATATCAACAAAGAAACCTACGTCGAGCCTTGGCCCGAAGCCGGCTTGATTGTGGCTGACAGCCCCTATGACCCGCAGCCGAGCCTCGCGCTGGACGGCGGGCGCGTCACCGAGATGGACGGCGTGGCGGCGGCGGATTTTGACGCGCTGGATCGCTTCATCGTCTCGCGGGCTCTCGACCTTGATGTGGCGGCGGCGGCCATGGCCCTGCCCTCGCAGGAATACGCGCGCATGCTGGCTGATATCAATGTGCCGCGCGCCGAGATCGCCCGCCTGATCGCCGGCTGCACACCTGCCAAATTGACCGACATCATGCGCCATCTCAACGTACTCGAGATGATGCTGGGGCTGTCCAAGATGCGTGTGCGCCGGACGCCGGCCAATCAAGCGCATGTCACCAATTGGCGCGAGCATCCGGCGCTGCTGGCGGCGGACGCGGCTGAAGCGGGGCTGCGCGGCTTCGCTGAAGTCGAGACGACGGTGCGTGTGGCGCGTTTCGCCCCCTTTAATGCGATGGCGATTCTAGTGGGTACGCAGACCGGGCGCGGCGGTGTGCTGACGCAATGCTCGGTCGAAGAAGCGCTGGGTTTGCGGCTGGCGATGAAAGGGCTGACCAGCTATGCCGAAACGCTCTCGGTCTACGGCACCGAGAGGACCTTCGTCGACGGCGATGATACGCCTTGGTCCAAAGCCTTCCTGGCGTCGGCCTATGCCTCCCGCGGCGTGAAAATCCGCTTCACCTCCGGTACCGGTTCGGAAGCGCTGATGGGCCGTGCCGAGCGCAAGTCGATGCTTTACCTGGAGGCGCGCTGCTTGCTGGTGGTCAAAGGCGCTGGCAGCCAGGGCGTACAGAATGGCTCAATATCCTGCATCGCCCTGCCGGAAGCCTTGCCGGGTGGCGTACGCGCCGTGCTGGCGGAGAATTTGCTGGCCGCGATGCTGGGCTTGGAAGTGGCAGCCGGCAACGATGCGCTGGCTTCTCATTCGAGCATCCGCAAAACGGCCAAGCTGATGCTGCAATTCATCCCGGGCGCCGACTTCATCTTCAGCGGCTACAGCGCCATTCCCAAGCGCGACAATCTCTTCGGCGGCGGCAACTTCGATGCTGAAGACTTTGATGATTACAATGTATTACAACGCGATATGCAGATTGACGGCGGCGTGCGGCCGATCAGCGAAGACGAAGCCCTGGCGATACGCCACAAAGCCGCCTGCGCCATTCAAGCGGTTTACCGCGAATTGGATTTGCCCGCGATCAGCGACGAAGAAGTTGAGGCGGCGACGCGGGCGCATAGCAGCGACGACATGCCCGAGCGGGATATCGTGCCCGACCTGGAAGCGGCCGATGCCTTTATGGCGGGAGATAGCGATTTCCTAAGGGTGATACGGGCGCTGCAAGACAGCGGCTACAGCGAGGTCGCCGAGAACATTTTGGAGATGGGGCGGCAGCGCATCGCGGCGGATTATTTGCAGCCGTCGGCGATATTTGACGCCGATTTCAAAGTGTTGAGCGGCATCAACGACGCCAACGATTACACGGGTCCCGGCAGCGGCTATCGCCCCGACGGCGCCCGCTGGGAAGAAATCAGCGCCATCCCGCAAGCCAAGTCGCCCGAGGGTTTCGTAGAACCGCATATCGGCGCGCCTCTGTCGCGGCTGCTTGAGATGGGTCCAGCGGCGAAAGGCAGCCAAAACGAAGTGGTGCTGGCGCTGGGACCGGCTTTTGGGCGCGCGCTGAGCAAGACAATCGGCGGGCTGGAGCAGGAAGCTGTGCTGCAGGCTATCCTGACGGGCATCGCCGCTGAAGGCTTGGTGGCGCGCATCGTGCGCGTCTATCACACATCAGATTGCGCGGCCATCGGCTATGTCGGCGCGCGCCTCAGCGGCAGCGGCATCGGCATCGGCCTGCAATCGCGCGGCACCGCCGTCATCCATCAGAAAGACCTGGCGCCGCTGAATAACCTGGAGCTCTTCCCGCAGTCGCCCAGCCTGACGCTGGAGACTTACGAAGCCATCGGCCGCAACGCCGCGCGTTATGCTCGTGACCTGGCCACTGTGCCGGTGGCGGTCAAGATCGACAATGGCGCTCGCCTGCGCCTGATCGTTAAGACGGCGCTGCTGCATCGACGCGAGACCGACGAGGTCAACCCCGAACGACCACCGCAAGAGTTGCGCTATGACTGGGAGCCGGCCCTGTGAGCGAGTACCCGCTGCGCGAAAATGCCGCCGAGTCGCTGCGGGCGCAGAGCGGTCGCCGGCTCAGCGAAATCACGGCCGAAGCGCTGGCTGCCGGCGAGTTGGGCGGGGATGATCTGCGCACCCATGCCGATACATTGCGACAACAGGCCGAGATCGCGCGCGCCGGCGGCTTCCCGCAATTGGCGGCCAATTTGCTGCGGGCGGCTGAGTTGACCGACGTGCCCAACGACGAGCTGCTCAGGATTTATGAAACGTTGCGGCCCGAGCGGGCTTCTTACATTGAATTGGAGCGGCTGGCGGATTATCTCGAGTCGACTTATGGAGCGCGCGAAAATGCCGCCTTTATCCGGGAAGCTGCCGACGTCTACCGCGCGCGAGGTCTGCTGCGGCGGTAAATGACCGTTGAAGCGTGAAATGTAGGGGCGACCTATCTGGCCGCCCGCGTGACTGAGATCCAACAGAGGGGCGAGCCAAGGCTCGCCCCTACAGCGCAGCAATTTTGGGGACAGTAAATGTCTGACAGTTCACTTGAATCCAACATCAACAGCCACTCGCGCCCGAGCGACCTGCGCATCACCGACTTGCGCGTCCTCAATCTGCGGGCGCTGCCCTTTGATGCGTCGCTGCTGCGGATCGACACCAATCAGGGCATCAGCGGCTACGGCGAAGTCCGCGACGGCGCCAGCCCGACCTACGCGCTGCTGCTCAAGTCGCGCTTGCTGGGTGAAAACCCCTGCAATATCGACAAGCTCTTCCGGGTGATCAAGCAGTTCGGCTACCACGGGCGGCAGGGCGGGGGTGTCTGCGGCATTGAGATGGCGCTGTTCGATTTGGCCGGGAAAGCCTACGGCGTACCAGCTTATCAACTGGTCGGCGGCAAATTCCGCGACCAGGCGCTTGTCTACAGCGATACCGACACGGTCGCGGATGGCGCGGCCATGGGGCATCGCCTCAAGCAGCGCATGGACGACGGCTTCAAATTTCTCAAGATGGACATCGGCGTCGGCTTGCTGAAGGGCGTCGAGGGCGCTTTGTCTTCGCCGCCGGGCGCGCTGAAGCGGCGCGATGTGATGCATCCTTTCACGGGCTTGCAGCTCACCGAGCTCGGCATTGAGGCGCTGGTCGATTATGCGCGCCAGGTACGCGAGATCATCGGCTATGAGATTCCGCTGGCGGCCGACCACTTCGGCTTCATCAATGTCGAATCTTGCATCCGGCTGGGTCAGGCGCTGGATCAGTTCTCGCTGGCTTGGTACGAGGACATGATCCCCTGGCAACTGACGGATCAGTGGCGGCAATTGAAACAGTCAGTGCGGACGCCCGTCTGCACCGGCGAGGATATTTACCTCAAAGAGGGCTTCCTGCCGCTGCTGGAGGCCGGCGCCGTTTCGGTGATTCACCCCGATCTGGCGACCTCCGGCGGCATTATGGAGACCAAGAAGATCGGCGACCTGGCTCAGGATTACGGCGTACCCATGGCGATGCACATGGCCGGTTCGCCGGTGTCATTCCTGGCCAATATCCACTGCGCCGCCGCCACCGAGAACTTCTACGTGCTGGAGAATCACTCGGTCGATTTGCCCTGGTGGGACGACCTGATCGACGGCATCGACAAGCCGCTGATCGTCGACGGCTACGCGCCAGTGCCGGAAGCGCCGGGCTTGGGCTTCGGCGAGTTAAACGAGGCGGCCATCCGCGAGCGCGTGGATAGGCGGCCCGGGCGCGATGCCGGCTACTTCGAGCCTACCGAAGCGTGGAACGACGAGTGGTCGCTGGACCACTTGTGGAGTTAGCCTTGTAACAGATTTGCCACCGAGTACACCGAGAACAAAAGAGTACACCGAGTAAAGCGCATTGGCGGGATTCGGAGGCAGCATTTTCAAGAAGAACAGCCGCACTAATGGCGGGAGCGTCAAAAGAAATATCACCGCCTCTGTGTACTCTCTTTTACTCGGTGTACTCGGTGGCAAAAGTGTAGACGCCCTCGGATGCTTCACAAGCAGAAATCAACTTGGAAACAGTTATGAAAATCAGCCACATCCACATCACCCCGGTCGCAGTGCCTGACCCGCCGCTGCTGAACGCGGCCGGCTTGCACGCGCCCTACGCCCTGCGCCTGATCGTCGAGATCGTCAGCGCTGACGGCATCTCCGGCTGGGGAGAGATCCCCGGCGGCGAAGCCACCCGCGCCGCGCTGGAGGCGGCCGCCGAGCATCTGCTTGGTCTGGATCCCTGGCGCCTGAACGCGATTTACGCGAAGCTGGAATCGCTGGCGCGGCCCGATGATCGCGGCGCCACGCCCTGGGATCAGCGCGCCTGGGTGCACGTCCGCAGCGCCATTGAAGTGGCTTGCTACGACCTGATGGGCAAATCAGTCGGGCGGCCGCTGGTCGATTTGCTGGGCGGCGCGGTTCGCGAACGTGTGCCTTTCGCGGCTTATCTCTTCTACAAATACGCAGGCGCGGGCGGAGAGTTCGGCTTGGGCGTCGACGCCGAAGCGACGGGCTGGTCGGCGGCGCGGCAGCGAACGGCGCTGGATCCGGCCGGCATTGTGGCGCAGGCGCGGGCTATGGTCGAGTGTTACGGCTTTCAGTCAATCAAACTCAAGGGTGGCGTCTTCGAGCCGCAAGTTGAGGTGGATTCCATCCTGGCGCTGCGGGAGGCTTTTGGGCTCGATATGCCGCTGCGGCTGGACCCCAACGCTATCTGGCGCGTGGACACCGCCATCGCCGCCGGCCGGCAGTTGGAAGGTGTGCTGGAATACTTCGAAGACCCGGTGCGCGGGCAAGCCGACATGGCCGCCGTGGCGCGCGCGCTGAACATCCCGCTGGCGACTAATATGTGCACCACCTCGTTCGACGATTTGCCGGGCAGCGTGGCTCAGCAATCCGAAGCGATTATCCTCTCCGATCATCACTTCTGGGGTGGCTTCCGCGCCTCGCTGGACCTGGCCCGCTTCTGCGCTGTCTTCGGCCGCGGCCTGTCCATGCACTCTAACAGCCACTTGGGCATATCGCTGGCGGCAATGGTGCAACTGGCGGCGGCTGTGCCCAACTTGACTTACGATTGCGACACGCATTATCCCTGGCAGGACGGGCATGATCTGCTTGTGACGCCGCTGACATTCGAAGACGGCGCGCTTGACGTACCGAAGGCGCCCGGCTTGGGCATTGAAGTCGATCGCGCTAAACTGGAGCGGATGCGCAAGCGCTATCTGGCTTGCGGCTTGACCGAGCGCAATGATGAAATCGAGATGCGGAAGGTACAGCCGGGCTGGGCTTTCCAGCCAACGCGCTGGTAGTCTTTTTGCGCGAGTATTGGTGGGGTGCCCCGGTTTGCCCACGAACGAGATAGATTGTAGGGGCGACCCGGTGGGTCGCCCGCTCGAACGGCAAATTACAATGAGGCAAGTATGACCATCGACACGCCACAGTTGCTTGACGCGCTCAACTCTGTGATCAGCATCCCGCTCATTCCCTACGCCGGCGCCGAAATCGACTTCGCCGGCCACGCCAAAAACATCGACTACACCATGCTTAACAACAGCCTGAGCGGCGGGCGACCGCGCGTGGTGTCCATCGCCGGCACCAGCTTGATCCACCACGTAGCTTACGACGATCAGGTCAAGCTGCTGGATATCGCCGGGCAGCGCATGGCGGGCGAGGGAGTGCTGATGGCGGCGCTGGCGCCTAATCCGCTGCCGGAAGCCGCAGCGCTGCTGACGCGGCTGGCCGCCCTGATACGCCCGCCTGACGTCTATCTGATCATGCCGCTGGGCGGGACTTATGGGCCGGCCGGGCTCTTTGAGACGCTGATGGCTTTCGCCGAGGAGCAGGCGGCGCGCCATGGCGCCCGCTTCTTGTATTACTATCGGCGTCCGCGCGACCGTGACATGATCATCCGCCTGCTGCAAGAGTCGCCGCACTTCATCGGCGTCAAGATCGGCACGAACGAAGACGACGTGGCGCCATTCGTCGAGGCGCTGGATGCGCGCAAGATCGTCATCTGGGGCATCGGCGACCGTTCGACGGCGGCGGCCGAGATGGGCGCGCAAGGCCATACCTCGGGCATCAGCGTTGTCCTGGCCCGCGCCTCGGACGAGATCAACAACGCCCAGCGCCGGCGCGATTACGAAGCGGCGCGGCAGATAGAAAACGAGATTTCGCCCTTGGAAGACATCCGCTTCATGCAAGAGCGAGCTTACAATTATTCGGCGGTCATGGAAGCGATCAACTGCGCCGGCTTCGATGATGTGGTCGGCGGTAGCGGCGGGCCCTTCAATCCCCGTGTGCCGCCGGATATCGCGCGCGAAATCCAGCGCATCATGGCGACGCTGAAGCATTATCATTACTAAGACTCGTATCTTGTCTGAGGCGACCCGATGGGGCGCCCGAACATACATATTGACGATTAGGCGGGCGAGCCAAGGCTCGCCCCTACGGCATGTTGCAAAGAACGAATTAAGGACTCCTCATGAAAATCACTGATGTGCAAGCTTGTGTCATCGGCCGGCAAGAGCCGGATAGCGGCGGCAGCGTCTGGACCTTTGCGCGTGTTTACACCGACGAAGGCATCGTCGGCACGGGCGAGTGCAATTCGGGCGGTCCCGGCTTTTCCGGCTTCGCCACCAAGCAGGCCATCCTGGCCATGCGCGAGCTGCTGATTGGTGAAGACCCCTTCAATATCAACATGCTTTACGAGAAGCTGCGCCGGGCCGGGCGTTACGGCGGTTCGAGCCATGCGCCGCTGATTTTCGCGCTGACCGGCATCGACAACGCCCTCTACGATATCGTGGGCAAGGCGCTGGGCGTGCCAGTGTACAAGCTGCTGGGCGGGAAATTCCGCAGCGATATTCGTCTCTATGCCGACTGCCACTTCGGCGAGGAGGACAGCCCGGCGTCTTTCGGCGACAAAGCGCTGGAGGCGGTGGCCGAGGGTTTCGGCGCGGTCAAGTTTGATGTCGACTACACCGGCCACGGCAAGCTGGATGCCTGGAATTGGACGGTGGGCGCGCGCGAGATGACGCATATCGTCGGCCTTGTCGAAGGGGTGCGCGACGCTATCGGCTTCGACATCGACCTGGCAATCGATTGCCACGGCCACTTTGACCTGCCCTCGGCCATCACGCTGGCGCGGGCGCTGGAGCCGCTGCGACTGCTGTGGCTGGAGGAGCCGGTGCCGGCCGAAAACGTCGACGCGCTGGCGCAGGTGCGCGCCTCCACCTCCACCGTCATCTGCACCGGCGAGAATCAATACACGCGCTATGACTTCCTCGAGCTCTTCAGCAAAGGCGCCTGCGATGTCATCATGCCGGATCTGGCCAAAGCCGGCGGCATCGCCGAGGGCATGCGCATCGCCGACCTGGCCGACGCGCACTACATCCCCATCGCGCCGCATAATGTCTCATCGCCGCTGGGTATGATGGCGGCTTGCCATGTCATGGCGGCTGTGCCCAACTTCTTGTTCCTGGAGTTCCACGCCCGCTCGATTTCCTGGTGGAGCGACCTCTGCGATGGCGAGAAGCCCTTTGTGCAAGATGGCGTGATGACCGTGTCGGAAGCGCCCGGCCTCGGCGTCGAACTCAACGAAAGGGTGGCGCGGTCGCTGCTCTGGAATGGGGACAGCTACTTTGATTGAGGTAGGTTTTGCGCTAAGATAATGAGAGCTTGTTGACGGAATCCGAGGACATAACATGGCAACCCAACCAGATCATAACAACGCATCGCAGCGCTTGAAGCGGAGCGGAAGCACATGGCGACCAAAGCCGACATCGGCGACTTGCGCGCTGATATGGAGAGGCTGCGTTCCGTAGTAATTGGAATTCAGGTGGAGATGCGTACGCTGCGGTGGGTACTCACGCTCGCGGTGCCGGGCGCCATCGCTTTGACCGGAATCGTCGTCGGCATCATCGTCCAACTCATCAACCAAGGCTGACCGGCCGTCCACTGTCACAAGCGCGCACGACGCCGAATACCAGCTCCATGGTGTGGATATTGTCTTGGGCGCTTGTAGCCGTCTCTTTGCCCTGAGTCACCGCTTCGTAAAATTCCTGCAGCAGATAATCCTGCCCCTCGCGCTCCATCTCTATCAGCGCGATTTCTTTCGGCTCCGCATGTTCGTTGACCAGCCCTCGCCCTTCCGCGCCGACGCGCAGCAGCCGCTGCACAGTCACGCGGTCGTCTCGCGCCAACAGCACGCCGCGCTCGCATTCAAAGCGCCAATTGGCGTTCCAACTGGTCTCCAGCGCTTGCGAGCACCAGGAGCCGGTATAGGCGGCTTGCACACCATTGGCGAAGCCAATTTGGGCTGAGGCGCTGGCGTCGCCCGCGAACCAGCTCCAGGGCGGGTTCCAACTGCGGGCTTGTATAGTCTGCGCGTCTGCCTCCAGAAAGAAACGCATCATGTCAAAATGGTGGATAGACATATCGACGATCAGCGGATGGGCCATCTCTTCGCGGAAGCCGCCGAAATGCGGTCCCTTGTAGAACTCGGCTGAGACCGCCCCCACCGCGCCTAACTCGCCGCTTTCCAGCACACGCTTCAGCGTCTGCGTCAGCGGCCGATAGCGATAATTCTGCGCCACGCTGCATAAGACGCCGGTGTCGTCCGCCGCCGCCGCTATGGCCCGGGCCTCGTCCAGCGTTCCCGCCAGCGGCTTTTCCTGCAGCACGGGCAGGCCGGCTTCCAGCGCCATGACCGTTACTTCGCGGTGGAATTGCGGCGGCGTGACATTGATCACGGCGTCGGCGCGGACCTGTTGCAGCGCGGTCGGCAAGGAGTCGAATATCCGCGACTTGTCCAGAGAGTAGGCTTGGGCTTGGGCGCGAGCGATATCGGCGTCGATCTCGACGAAGCCGGCGAACTCGACCTGCGGCGAGCGCTGTACGGCGCTCAGCCAAGCATTGCCCATTCCGCCGATGCCGACTTGAATGACGCGCATAGCCACTCCTCAACAAGAATTCCATAGGGGCGAGCCTTGGCTCGCCCGCTGCTCGCCCCCCGTTGCAAACGCTTAACGTACGCGCCCGCCATTGAAGCGCTGGAAAATCAGCGACAGGATGATGATCAGGCCGTAGAAGAATTGGGTGAAGAATCCGGTTAAGCCGGCCGCGATCACGCCGGTCTCGATAAAGGCCACGATGGAGGTGCCGATCATGCCGCCAAAGACGGTGCCGATGCCGCCCCAGGTGGGCGTCCCGCCGACGAACAGCCCCGCCAGCACGGGCAGCAGCAAGCCATCGCCGGTGGTGGGCCACCAGACAAAGTTGATCATCACCGAGAAGACGCCGGCCAGCGCCGCGCCCAGGCCGGTGAATACGAAGACCAGGATGCGCGTGCGATTTACGTCTATGCCCATCTCGGCCGCGCTCTCGGGGTTGTCGCCGACGCAATGCACGCGCGCGCCGAAGCTATGCCGGTTGTACAGAAAGACACCCAGGGCGGTGAAAGCCAGCGCCCACAGCATCTGATTGGGAATGCCCTGATTGCCGGCGATGATGATCGTATCGTCGGCCATGATGGTGTGTATCAGGCTGCCGCGGATTTCGGGGATGGCGATGGAGAAGCCCTCGACCAGGATATTAATGAAACCGCGCAGAAAGAAATTCATGCCCAAGGTGGCGACCAGCGCTGACAAGCCAATGCGGACGACCAATATGCCGTTGACGACCCCCAGCGCGGCGCCAACGGCAAGCGCGGCGGCTATGCCGAGTAGCGGTTCGCCGCCTTGGTCGACGATCGAGACGAAGGCGTATGACGAAAGCCCGACGACCGAGGGAAAGGACAAGTCGATCTCGCCGGCGGTCACTACAAATACCAGCGGCACGACCAGAAATATCGAAACGGGCAGGGCGATCATGACCGAGCGGTAGGTCTTGAACTGCGTGAAGACGTCAGTATTGGCCATGGTGAAGCCAATCAGCATGACCATCAAAAAGAGGGTCGAGGTGAGGGCGCGGCGATTGTTGCGCAGCCACTTGACCAGCCCGCTGGCGTCTTCGCGCGCGATCTGCTGGCCGTCGCTTCCGCTTCCGATCATGAATGCTGTCTCCTGCCTAGGCGGGCGAAGCCTCCGCCGCGTGGCCCAATTCCGCGATTTCCTGCATGTGCTTGATAAGAACCTCGGGCGCTGGAATGGCCGATTTGTCCTCGGTCATGACCACTCGGCCGCGGTCCAGCACCACAAAACGGTCAGCTACGTCGTAGACGTGATAGATATTGTGACCGATAAAAATAATCGAGCGGCCGCGCGCCCGGACATTTTCGATAAATCCGAAAACTTTGGCCGTCTCAAGCAGCGATAGCGCCGTGGTCGGCTCATCCAGGACGATCAGGTCGGCGTCGAAATAGAGCGCCCGCGCAATTGCCACGCCTTGACGTTCGCCGCCGGAGAGCGTCGCCACTGGCGAATCGGGATCGAAGACTTTGGATGTGAAGCCGATTTCGCGCATGAGGCGATTGGCTTCCTGATACTGCTGATTGACTTTAATAATGCCGAAGCGGTCCTTGATCTCCCGCCCCATAAAGATATTGCGCGTGATGGTCTGCTGGGGCGCCAGGGCGCGATCCTGGTAGACGGTCTCTATGCCGGCGTCGCGGGATCTGGCGGCGTTCCAATTGCGGGCTTCGTGCCCGCGCACGATGATCTGCCCGCTATCCGGCGGGTGCACACCGGAAAGGATCTTGATTAAGGTGGATTTGCCGGCGCCGTTATCGCCGATCAGCCCGACCACCTCGCCCGGGCGCACGCCGAAGCTGATGCCATCCACGGCGTTGACATTGCCAAAGGATTTGGTCACGTCGCGCAATTCGATGATGAAGTCGTTTTGCTTCTGTTTCATACCTTGAAACCCGCTAGCAACTTAGGCGTAGGGGCGACCCGCCGGGTCGGCCGTGATTGACTTGGTATCGTGGCGGGCGACCCAATGGGTCGCCCCTACAATCATTACCTGCAGCTTGACTTAACGATAACCTGCGATCGCCAGTTCCTTGACTTGCTCGTAGTTGCTGACGTCGATGAAGCCGGCGCCGGTATCGGCATTCAGGGGCGCCAGGCCGAACTTGGCCGTCTGACAGATGCTGAGCACCGGCAGGTAACCCTGCAGGAAAGGTTGCTGATCGGCGGTCAGGTGAATCCAGTCATCAGCGAAGCCCTGCATGATGAACTCGTTGGTGTCGAAGCCGATGGCTTTCACTTGACCCGCTTCCAGGCCGGCCGCTTCAAAGTAGGTCTGCGTGTTGCCGAGCGTCTGCCCGCCGGAGAATACGACCAGCTTGACATCGGGATTATCGGTGATGGCGGCGACCATGGAGGGGATGCCCAGGTTAGGATCAGCCGCCCAGGTCGGGCCCGAGTCGACATGAATGATTTCCATGCCGGCGTCTTCCAGCGCTTCCCAGGTGCCGAGTTCGCGCAGGGCGCGTTCCCGCTGCGCCAGGTTGGCCAGGACGATGGCTTTGTCGCCTTCGCCGAATCCGAATTGCCGCAGGGCTTCTTCGCCCAGGGCGCGGCCCTGTGAGTGCAGTTGCGCGCCGACATAGCCGCCGCCGTAACGGGCGCGCACTTGGTCGACATCGACATTCTGGTACATCATAATGATGCCGGCTTCGGCGGCTTCGGCCGCCAGCGGCATGATGGCTTCATTGCCCGGGTGGCCCATCATGGCGATGCCATCGGGCGCCTGCGCCACAGCTTCACGCAGCTGCTGCGTCATCAGCTCGCTGTCCCAGCCGGAGAATACATATTCGACATTCGCGCCCAGGTCGCGCTCGGCGGCTAGCGCGCCGCGATAGACGATGCCGGCGAAGGCGTCGCCCTCGGTGCCGCCGGCGAAGAAGCGAACCGTCACGCCTTCGCACCAATGCGCCCGGTCGAGATCGTCCTGGGCGAAGGTCGGCGCCGCTAACATGACGACAAATGCCAAAACCAACAGGATACTCGTAATGCCTCGTTTGCTGCCCATCTTTGCCTCCACTCTTCGTTACATGTCGATAGTCGCCAATATCCACCGTCAGCACAAGCCGCCACGCAGGGCAACTGCCGCTGAACTCTAGAATCTGACTGCGGGAAGTCTATCAGATTCTGCTGAAACTGCCAACTATGCCGGAAGGAGGAGCGGTTAATTCCGCGGACTTAATAACTCGCCAGGAATAAAGAAATCTCTGTGTTCTTTGTGGTGAATACAACTTCTGTCCTGTTCGCTACGGGAATTATGTCGACGATTTTTACCACCCCCTCATTCGAGGTTGGCGTGGCGCGCGTTCATTTCGGTTTCGTCGACATTCAGCGCCGCCTTTAGCCGGATGATGAGCAAATCGCAAAGCAAGCCCAGGCAGTGCTCGAAGAGCGAACCCATGACCAGCACGGAGTCCTCGCCGGCATTGCCGCCCGCCTTGAAATTCGAGGCCGGGATGTAGACGCGGCAGCGCGCGGCGCCGGCGATTGGCGATTCCAGGTTGCCGGTCACGGTCGCCAGCTGCGCGCCAGTCGCGCCGACCGTCTCGACATAGCGCAGCAGCGAGCCGGTGCGCCCGGACGACGAACCGATCAGCAGCAGATCGCCCGCGCCGATGGCCGGCGTCGTCACATCGTCGACGACGTGCACGGTCAAGCCCAGGTGCATCAAACGCATGGCGAAGGCGCGCATCTGCAAGCCGGTGCGGCCTTTGCCGGCCAGGAAGATACGCTCCGCCGCAAGCAGCGCGGCGCACAGCGCCTCGACCTCGTCCGCGTCCACCCGGCGCAAGGTGCGGCCGACATCGGCGACGATGGCATCAACCAAGTCATCATGCGCTGTCATGGCCTATCCTTTCGTGGAATTGGCGCGCGGCCGCCTCTGGATCGGGCGCGGCAGTGATGCCCGAACCGACGATGATGACCTGCGGCTTCAAGGGCAGAATCTCTGCCAGCGTAGCCAGCTTGACGCCGCCGGCGATGGCCAGTTGCGTATTTGGCAGTTCCGCCCGCAGCTGGGCCAATTGGGCGTACGGCGAGGCCTGCGACGACTGCATATCGTGGGCGGTGTGCAGGCAGAGCAGATCGCAGCCCAGCGCCAGCAGTTGCCGCGCCCGCGCCAGGGGGTCCGCCACCTGCATCATGTCGATCATGACGCGCTTCCCGTGCGAGCGCGCGCTATGTAGCGCGCCGGCAATGGTGGCGTCGCTGGCCAGCGCCATGACGGTAACGCAATCGGCGCCGGCCTCAAAGGCGATATCGGCTTCAGCGTGGCCAGCGTCCATGATTTTGAGGTCGGCCACCAGCGTCAGCTGCGGATAAGCGGCGCGAATCAGGCGCAGCGCCCGCATCCCCTCGCGGAAAATCAGCGGCGTTCCGACCTCGGCGATGTCAACATAGGGGTGGACTCGCGCCAGCGCGTCCAGCGCGGCGGGCAAGTCGCCATCGAGCGCGATTTGCAATTCGGTCATGCTCGCAAATACCGTGACTACTATCCTGTATCGAACACAGCGCCGATTATTTTAACCACAGCCCACAGAAGTAAGTGCGAGTAAGTAACGTCTTATGTGAAATTGATTTGCGAAAAATGGGCTGATCTCCAAAATGGTAAGTACCAACCGACCATATAAGGAGAGTCAGCCACATGAATAGTATAGACATTGAAAGCGTATTCACCATCCTCTTTGTTCTGATTGAT
>JAJDXR010000091.1 GCA_022823165.1 Anaerolineae bacterium
CCAGCACGCCGATTCCGACAGATACTCCCGTGCCAACCAATACGCCAATAGCGCCGACGGCTACACCCGTGTCGAGCTTGATTCAGACCTTGATTAGCTATACGCAGGAGAATTACGGCGATGCCCATGTCGAGCGCTGGAAGCGGGCATTGGCGGCATTAGGGCATGGCAGCCACGCCAACCCGATGACGCTGCAAGAGGCGAAAGACATGGCGGATACTTACAGTCGCAGCCGCTGGCAGCCGGTCGTGGACGCGCTGGAGAACTTGCAGCCGTCGCCCACGGATACGCCTGTGCCGACAGCCACGCCGCTGCCGACGAACACGCCTGTCCCGACGAACACGCCTGTCCCGACGAATACGCCCGTTCCAACAAACACGCCCGTCCCAACGAACACGCCGGTACCGCCGCCAACGGATACGCCTGCGCCAACAGCCTACACCGTGCCGCAGAGCCTCATCGACACCTTGATTGGCTATCAAGGGGAGACGCAGCACGGCGATGCCCATGTCGAGCGCTGGACGCGGGCATTGGCGGCGCTGGGGCATGGCAGCCACACTAACCCGATGACGCTGGACGAGGCGAAGGACATGGCTGATCAGTTCATGCGCTCGCGCTGGCAGCCGGTGGTGGACGCGCTGGAGAAGCTGGCGGGCAATTAGCCAGGCTGGGGCAATCGATTTGTTTCGCGCCGGCGCTGTGTTATCGTTATGCCTTAACGCGAAGGACAGCCGGCAAGCTATGAATCACCAGCCCGATGCGCTCGAAAAACTTCGGCAGGCGGCCGAGACGCGCGATCCCGAGCGCTGCCAGTTTTTGCTCAAGACGTTGTTTATGGAGCTGGATTTTTATCTGGCGCTGGCGGTCGTCATTGAACGGGCGCGGACTTTTTTGGAGACCTTTGAGACCTATTATCCCGACGGCGTCTTCGCGCGGCGAATTCTGATGCAGATGGTCAACACCGGCGCCGCCCCGGCCCGTTTGCCGCCGGAGGCGTTGCGCGACTTCGAATACCCCGGGGCGGCCAATTTCATGAAAGCGCTGTCTGACCTGGCGCATGCTTTGCAGCCGGGGCCGCTGCCGCCGCGCATCGGCTATCTGGTGAGCGCGACTGTCAACGCCATCATGGCGGAGTTGGTCGAGCACTATTACGGGCCGCGTCCGGGGGCTTGGGCCACGGTGCGCGCCGCCCCCGAGGCGCCGGCCGCGAGCGCGATCGCCTACGCCTTCTGGACGGACGAAGACATCGCCCTGCTCGACAGCGACGCCTGGCTGCAAGTGGCGGATAGTATTGAGCGGCATTTGCAGCGCCAGCATAGCTTTATCAAAGGCGAGGACTAGCGAAAAGGACTGGCAGGAGCAATGGCGTGAGCCTGGACGAATATGGCGCAAAATCGCCGCCCGCTGGCTTGTACGATTTCAGGCATCAAGTAAGGACCGGCATCGCCGGTTTCGGAGCGGCCAGCGATGCGGATATTGAAGCATTTCAGGCGCTGGGTTTTTTGGCGATACACAAAGCCATTGACCCGGCGGCGATTCGAGCCGGGCGCGCTGCCCTGCGCGACTTGATCCTGCGGCGCGACCTGGACAATATCATGGTTGAGTCGGTCGTGGGTGAGCGCTTTGACCGGCTGACTGACGAAGAGCGGCTGGACAGCGTACGCAAGCTGATGCCGATCATCGACTACGACGATCGGCTCAGGGCGCTTGCCGCGCTGCCGGAATTGTCAGCCCTACTGGAGCGGCTCATGGGCGAGCCGCCGGCGCTCTCGCAAAATATGGCTATGCTCAAGCCGCCGCGAATCGGACGCGAGAAACCCTGGCATCAGGACATGGCCTACTTCGACTATCCCGCCGACACAGCTATCATCGGCGCCTGGATCGCCCTGGATGAAGCGCTGCCGGAAAACGGCTGCATGATGGTCATCCCCGGCAGTCATCACGAGGGGCCGATGCCGCATTGGACGCGGCGCGACTGGCAGATCTGCGACAGCGATGTGCAGGTGGGCAAGATAACAGCTGTGCCCCTACCACCCGGCGGCTGCCTGCTCTTTCATTGCCTGCTGCATCACGGTACGCCGCCGACCCGCTCACAGCGCCGGCGTTGGGCGCTGCAGTTTCATTATCGGCCGCGGAGCGCCAAGGCGCAACCGGACAGCGACCTGCGCCTCAGCGTCTTTGGTACAGAGGGCAAAGACGTCACTTGCTAGGCTTAGCCCCCGAGGATCGCCCGTGTTCTTTATCCTGTTCGTACTTGTGAATATACTGCTGATGGGGACGCTTTTTGCAGTCGGCGTCTATCAATTTATGCAAATCGAAGCCAAGCGCAAATGCCGCAAACTGCTGGCCGAGGCGGCGCTGGACGAGGGCGAACTCAGCGCGTTGATGCGGGCAGAACGCTATGACGAAGCTTTGTCGCGTTTGATGCAGCGGGCCGATGTCGACCGCTTCACGGCCGAGTCAGCTTTGGAGCAGCTGCGGCAGAGCGGCGCGGGCAAGCCGTCGTGATGGGCTGGTGACTGAGCGCGCAGCGGCTATCCGGCGGCGCGCAAGCAAAAGACGCTAGGAATTGTGCCTGATGTTGAGGATGTCGCCGTCCAGTACGCGGTATTCCTTGCCTTCAAGCCGCTGCTTGCCGGCGTTCTTGATGGCGAACTCGCTGCCCAGCTCGGCCAAATCAGCATAGCGAAAGACTTCGGCGCGTATAAAGCCGCGCTGCAAATCGCTGTGGATGACGCCAGCCGCTTGCGGCGCCGTCGCGCCCTCTGGGAAGCTCCAGGCGCGCACCTCGTCTTGGCCGACGGTGAAAAACGACCGGATGCCCAGCAAATCGTAAGAGAGGCGGATCACCTTGGATCGGGACAGCTCGCTGATGCCGTATTCCTCCATGAAGAGCGCGGCATCGGCGGCGTCTAGCTGGGCGATTTCCGCTTCCAGCGCGCCCTGGATGTTGACCAGCCCGGCATTGGGATAGGGCAGGTCGCTTAATGCGGAGGAATCCAGCGCGTCGTCTCCGCTGTTGATGACAGCCAGAACTGGCTTGCGCGTCAAAAAGCCGAAGCCGCGTATCAACTTGTCCTCGGCCCGGCTCAAGCGCAAGCTGCGCAGCGGCTGCTCAGATTCCAGATGCGCCTTGAGTTTTTTGAAGAGCGGCGCTTGGTCGGTCAAGCTCTGCTTAGCCTTTTTGCCTTTGACCCGGCGCTCGTCGGCGATCCGCTGCAACCGCGACTCGACGCTGAGTAAATCCATCAGCAGAAACTCGCTGTCGATTGTTGCCAAATCGCGCGCCGGATCGACAGCGCCGCAGGGATGCGGCGCGCGCTGATCGTCAAAGCCGCGCAGGACATGCAGGAAGCCGTCCACTTGCGCCAGTTCATTGCGGAATTGGCCGGGCAAGGCTCCGCCGCCGATGCCTTCGTCCAGGCCGGCGATATCGACGTAGGTGATGTGCGTGTAAGTGGTTTTACGCGGCTGATAGATATCGCTCAAGTGGTCGATTCGTAAGTCGGGAACGCGAACCGTTGCCGTGTTAATCTCGAATTGACCGTTGGTTGCCGCGCTGGTCAGCGACTCGCCGCCGGTCAAGGCGTTAAAAATCGTGGTTTTCCCGCTGTTGGGCAGGCCGATGATCCCCAGGCGCATACTGATTTCATCTCCGCTGGATGGCAAAAGTCAGCATTCTATCGGCAATCGGACGATCGCGGCAGGGTCAAGTGGAGGCAGCCTTTTGGGCTGCGTAGACATTGCGCCCCGCGTTTGAATCAAGCGGATGCGATATGCGCAAGGATGCGCTCGGCGCGGGCGCGCCAGGTGTAATGCGCCCGGACGCGCGCGCAAGCCTGGGCGCCGAGCCGGTCGCGCAAATCGCGGTCGCCTTTAAGGCGTTTGATGGCAGCAGCCCAAGCGGTGATGTCATCCGGCGGCGGCAGCAGCGCCGTTTGCTCGTGCGTTACGACATCGGCCCAGGCAGGCAGATCCGAGGCGATGATGGCGCGGCCGGCCGCCATATATTCAAAGAGCTTCAGCGGTGAGACATAGTGGGCAAAATGAGTCGTGAAGGGGTGCGGCATAGCGCAAATGTCAAAGGCGCGCAGGTAGAGCGGCACATCAGCCGGCGGCGCCTGCCCGGCGTAAAGGAAGCGCTCGGCCGGCAAACCGCGCGCAAGCCAGCGCTCGCGCAGCGTCTGCGCCATGTCGTCCGGTCCGCCGACCAGCGCCAGATGCGCTCCGACCACGGTCGCCAGCACGTCGACCAAAAAGCCAACGCCTTTGTCCATACCGAGCGTATGCAAGCGCCCCATATAGCCGACGATGAAGGCGTCCGCATTCCAGTTCAATTGTCGGCGCGCCTCGGCCTGCGACGGCAGATCGGCAAAGCGAGCGCGGCGGATGCCGTCGTGGGCGACAATCGACCGAGCTGGGGGCGCGCCTCGCTCGGCGATTAAGTCTTGCCGCAGGCGCTCAGTGATGGCGATGAGGCTGCCGACGCGGGAAGCGACGCTATTCTGCAAGGCGGCGCCGCGGCCGGCCGGCGCGAATTGATGAGCCTCGTAGGCGAGCGAAGGCCGGGGCTTGAGCCGCGCCAGCAGCGCAAGAAGCAGCTCATCACGGCTGTAATAGATATCGGCGCGGCTGAACAGCAGGGGAAAGAAGCTCGCCAGCGTGTAGCTCAGCAGCAGCAGGTAGAAGGCGAAGCGCGCGCCGACGCTCTCGGGCGGGAAAAGCGGAAAGAGGTCAATGCAGGGGATGCGGCGGATGGTGAAAATCGGCGCGACGCCGTAATAGGCGAAGGGGTCTTTCACTTGGCGCAACTGGCGGGTATTCCAGCGGCGGGCGACCCACAGCGTCACGTCGCAGCCAGTGGCGGCGAAGGCTTCGCAATTCTGCATGATTTGCAAGCCGTGCGCTTTTTCAGTCGGCAGCCGCATCAGCGAGATATAGAGGAGCTTGGGCATGCTCTCGGTTTCACCCCCACCTCTAGCCCCTCCTCCATTCAGAGGGCGGGAAAATTCGTCAGAAGCAGCCGGCTAGGTCTTTGACTGCCGCGGCAGGAGCAGGCTGAGTAGGCCCGCGACCGCGATCATGACGGCCACGATTTGGAAGGTCAGCGACAGCCCGATCTGCTCGGAGATAATGCCGATAGCCAGCGAGCCGATGGCGCCAGTGGCGAAGATGAAACCCAGGATCGCGCCCGAGGCGAAGCCCTTGCGCATTGGTATCAAATCCTGCGCCATGACCACGATCAGGCTGTGCGCGCCGCCGGACAGGCCGCCCGCGGCGATGGCCAGGAAGAAGGCGAATGAACCTTCGTAGGCGGGCAGCAAGAAGAAAGCCGGCGCCGAGAAGAGCATGCTCAGCATCATCACCTTGCGCCGGTCGAAGCGGTCGGCCAGGCGCCCGAAGACCAGGCCCGAAATTGCCGATGCGATCCAGAAGGAGCTGGTAATGGCGCCGTAAGCGGCCGGGTCCCAACCCTTCTGCTCGAAGAGGACGGGCACAAAGGCGACCGAGCCTTGCTGCCCCAAACCGCGTAGCAGCACGATCACGCCCAGGATGACGAAAGCCAGGAAGGGAAAGTGCTGTTTCGATTCATTTTCGCGCTCGGACTTGCGTTTGCCCTGCGCGGCACGATGCTCGTGGTGGCGGGGTATGCTGGTTGCCATCAGCAGCGCCGCCGGGATCGCCAAGGCGGACAGCAGGATAATAGGCGTGACATTGTCCTGGATGCCGAAGTGATGCACGCTTACAATTGCGCCCATTCGGCCCAACAGGTCGGGATTGGCCGCTTCCAGCAAGATGCCGGCGATTGCGGGCCCCAGCGCCAAACCCGTCTGCCCCATCAAGAAGAAGATCGCCATGTGGAAGGCGGAGCGCCCGGGCTGGGATTCGGCCGCGTGCAGCGCGCCCACCGGGTGCAGGGCGCCGCTGCCGACAGTCGCCAGGACCATCGGGAAGAACATCAGCCAGTATTGTCGCGTGCCTGCGGCCAGGATGACGGACAAGGTGAACATGAAGACATGAAACAGCAGCCCGAAAGAACCCAGCCAGCGTCCGCCGCTGCGGTCGGCGCGGATGCCGAAGTAAGGCTGCGTCAAGGCGCCCATCAACTGCGCCAGGCTGACGGCCAGGCCGATTTGGATGTTGTTCATGGGCATGATGCCCGCGGCCAGGAAGGTCAAGAGCACCGGCGTCATGGAGGCGAAGACGTCGTTGGTGAGGTGGCCGATGCAGACCGACCAAAGAAGCCGGCTATGACGCGGCATAGGCTGCTACTCCCGCTAGAATGGCGGCAATGATAACTGCTGCGAAGGTGGTTGAGAATGCAGATTGCTGGAATAAGCGGTGATACGTGCGGATGCTCTGGCCAAAGCCCTAGATATTGAGATTCCGTAGTATTCTCCTGACTTCGCCCGAGCTTATTCCGGCTTTGTCAGACTTCGAATAAATGTGGATAAACAGCAAAGTGTCTGCGTCTTGGGGAATGTAAAGAACGCGAAAGCCACCGCTCTTGCCACGCCGCGCAGAGCTGTTTCTCGCCCTGAGCTTATACACCTCAGAGCCCGTACCCGACAGACGGTCGCCGCGATAGCCCGAATCCATAACTTCAGCGACCAAGTCGCGCAAATCGTCGAGGATACGGCGGTATCTCTTTTTCAACTGCTTGACATCTTGGTCAAAGTCGGCGGTGGTTTCTACCGTGACGGGCATCTTGGAATCTAACTAATTGTCTTCCAACTCATCAAACAAGTCTTGAATGGGTCTGGTGTCCCCCGCCAATGCTTCCTTGAAGCCCTGCTTGATGCCCGCCAAGATCTCTTTGCGGGTAGGCGTTCGATAGGGCCCATCATCGTCGTCGTCAAGCGGGGTCGGCTGGTAGTCGCCCGCTTTGTATTCGGCTTCCGCCTCCTTAAGCGCCGCCACTATTTCTTCGTCGGTTGGCTCGCCGAAAATGGCTTCAAAGACCTCCGGATCCTTGAGCGCCTCGACGATCTCTTCTACCGTGTCGCCAAGCTGGCGGATATCGGTTAGCTCGGGCGCGGCGACTTTCGTTTTCTCTTGCATGCTCGTATCCTTCTGAACAACTCCACCGGCGCGAAACTTTCGGTTCGCGGCCTATTCGCTCATCATTGACGTATTCAGAGTATAGACGATAATTCGTCACTCAGAAACTTCCGCCAATTACAGCGTATTGAAGGAAAGACTATGGCAGTTGATTACGACCGGCTGGAGCCGATTCCGCAGCGGGAAGAACCCTATCACATCGTGGTAACCGCAGCCCACCACGACGATATCGAATTCGGGGTGGCCGGCAGCGTGGCGCGCTGGATCCGCGATGAAGGCGCCAGCGTCACCTATGTCATCATCACCGATGGCGGCTCAGGCAGCAACGACCCGGGTATGACGCGCGAGGCGCTGGTGGCGCTGCGGCGCGCCGAGCAAGACGAAGCCGCCGCCCGCGTGGGTGTAAGCGATGTTCGCTACCTGGGTTATCCCGATGGCAGCCTGCAAGCGACTTTGGAACTGCGGCGCGATATCACGCGCATCATCCGCGAGACCAAGGCCTATCGCGTGATCTGCCAGGACCCGACCACCGTCTTTGTCCATGCCAGTTACATCAACCATCCCGATCATCGCGCGGCCGGCGAAGCCACAATCTACGCCGCTTTTCCCAGCGCCGAAACGCGGCCGATCTTCCCCGAGTTGCTGGCGGAAGGTTACGAGCCACACAAAATCGGCGAGCTGTATCTGAATTTGACCCAGGCGCCGACGCACTTCCACGACATCAGCTGCGCCATCGAGTTCAAGATGTCGGCGCTGGGCGCGCATGCCTCGCAGATCGGGGCGGGAGAAGATTACGAGAACGGCGCCAGGAAGTGGGTGATGCAGAGCAATCGCGACGGCGGCAAGATGGTCGGCGTCGAATACGCCGAGTACTTTCGCGTCTTGAAGTTCGATGCCGAGCGCAAGAGCTGGTACGAAGAGGAGATGGAGCGGCGACAGCGAGAGTCCGCAAATGAATGCGGCAGATAAAGCCCCCGGATAAAGCGAACCGGGAGAACAGGGGAGAGCATGACCGCGCGCGCCAAGCTGATAATACTCGCAATTCTCATTCTGACATTAACGGGCGGCTTGCTGCTTGCCACCAGCTATACGCAGGACCTTAGCCAGCGCCTGGGGGGCATCGCGCCGACGCTCAGCCCTCTGGACGAGCTGGTTCTCGACTTCCTCTGCGCATTTCGCGACCAAATCCTAACTGGGGTGGGGCATGCGCGCGTCACGGTCTATTGCACTGTCGGCATCTGATTCGCCAATTCTTATGGCTCGGGTATAGCGGTCGGCAATTGCCGCATCCGCTCCCTTGCCGCTACAATAACCGCGAGAATCATACGAAGCGAAAAAGGTTGGACATGAAACTCTTAACCTATCAGTCAAGCAAAGGCATCCGGCTCGGCGTCGTGACGGCGCGCGGCGTGCTGGATGTGGCGGCGGCCGCTGCGGCCACTGGAATCGACTGCCCGGCCAGTCCCGATGATTTATACGCGCAAGGCTCGGCGGCGCTGCCAGGGCTGGCGGCCTTGCTCGCGGCGGCGGACGACCCGGCGCTTTATCGCGAGGAGTCGGACTTGACTTACGGGCCGGCGGTGCCCAACCCGGGCAAGATTTTGTGCGTCGGCTTGAATTACCAGAAGCACGCGGCGGAATCCGGCATGGCGGCGCCTGAGGAACCCGTGCTATTCAGCAAGTTCAATAACACCATCGCCGCCCCGAACGAAGACATCCCGCTGCAAGCCGATTGGGAGACGGTCGACTACGAATCGGAGTTGGGCGTGGTCATGGGCGCGACCGTACGCAACGTCTCGGTCGAAGATGCGCTGGATGCCGTTTTCGGCTACTGCAATATGAACGACCTCAGCGAGCGCGACTTCCAGATGCGCAGCGGGCAGTGGCTGCTGGGCAAGACGCTGGACAAATTCCTGCCCCTGGGTCCCTACGTGGTCACGGCTGACGAAGTCCCCGACCCGCAAAATATGTCGATCAAAGGCTGGCTGAATGGCGAACTGCGGCAGAGCAGCAATACGGCCGACATGATCTTCAGCGTGGCCGAGGTCATTGCCTACGCCAGCCGCATCATGACGCTGGAACCCGGCGATGTCATCAGCAGCGGCACGCCCGAAGGCGTCATCCTGGGCATGGATCCGCGCGTGTGGCTGAAGCCCGGCGATGAATACATCGTCGAAGTCGAAGGCTTGGGCAAGCTGGCCAATCGCATGGTCAAGGCTTAGCCATGGCCGCTACTTATCTGGTCACGGGCGGCATGGGCTGCATCGGCGCCTGGGCGCTGACGCATTTGCAACGCAGCGGCGCGCGCGCGGTCAACTTCGACTTGAGCGACGATCGCCACCGTATCAACTGGCTGATGAGCGCCGAAGAACAGGCGGATATCACATTTGTGCAGGGCGATTTGCGTGATACCGAAGCCGTTAAAGCGGTCTTCGCCGAGCAGGACATTACCCATGTGATCCACCTGGCGGCGCTGCAAGTGCCTTTCTGCCGCGCCAACCCGCCCTTGGGCGCCGAGGTCAACGTCACTGGCACGGTCAACATCTTTGAGGCGGCTCGCGCGCAGGGTATCGGGCATATCGCCTACGCCTCGTCCATAGGCGTTTATGGTCCGCCGTCGGATTTTCCGCCGGGATTGATCGCGCATGACGCGCCCAAAAAACCGCGTACGCTCTATGGCGCTTACAAGGTCTGCAACGAGCAGACGGCGCTGGTCTACTATGAAGATTACGGCATCAGCAGCACAGCCCTGCGTCCCTATACTGTCTATGGCGTGGGGCGCGATCAAGGCATGACCAGCGAACCGACCAAAGCATTGGCGGCGGTCGCGAAGGGGCAGCCTTACCAAATACCCTTCAGCGGCACGATGCAATTCCAGCTGGCTTCCGATGTGGCGCGGCAATTCATTTTGGCGGCCGAGCAGCCGCTGGACGGCGCCTGCGGCTTCAATTTAGGCGGCGGCGATCCCGTCACTGTCGCCGATTTTGTGGATGCCGCGCTGGAGGTCTTGCCCGCGGCCCAAATCGAGGTGGCGGACAATCCGCTGCCCTTCCCGGCCGGCTTTGATGACAGCGAATTGCGGGCGAGTTTCGGCGCCGTCTACGAAACACCTCTGGCGGAGGGCGTCGCGCAGACGATCGCGCATATTCAGCGGCTGGGGGATGGGATCTAGCCAGCCGGCGCTAGCTGCCGGCGCTCTCCGGAAATAGCTGCGTTAATTCGAGTTCAAAACCGGGCAAGACGTCTTCGCCGGAGAGAAGGCCATCACGGGCGACGAATTCAATATCCAGTCGCGAGCTATCAGCGGCGCGGCAGACATCGACGCCTTTTTCGGCGGGCCGTACTATCCAGACCAGACTGGCGCCGTATTCCAAGTAGATTTGCGCTTTGCGGCGGATTTGCCGCAGCGAGTTAGAGGGTGAGACGATTTCGATGGCTAAATCAGGCATGGTTGAGAGGAATCCATCTTCAGGTTGTCCGCTCAAGCGCGCGTGGCTGACGAAGGCGACATCCGGCGCCAGCAACGTACTTCGGTCGTCGGCGGGGTAAAAGCCGAGTTCAACGTGCACTTCTCCTAAGTCGCGTTCCTCTACATGCATTCCGATAATCCGATCAATGCGACTGGCGAGCCTGCTGTGGACGCGCTGTACCGGTGACATTTCAAATAGCTCTCCGTCAATCAGGTAAAAGCGGCGGCGATTGAATTCCGGTGTGCGCGCCAAATGCTGGACGCTATCGACCGTGTGCAGTTGCTGTTGGATAGCCATGCTGCCCTTGCCTTGCGCTTGCTGTCAGCCTAGCATACCATATTCGCCGGCTGCCTCCGAAACCGCGTTGGCTCCAGTCTGCGACATTGGCGCGGTGGAATACGTACAGGAAAAGTAGGGGTGGTTAAGCCGAACACAAGTCGCTTTTCTCTGCGCCCTCAGTAGATGCAAGTAAGTCATGCAAATTTCACAGCATCGGGTCAGCCAAGCCTGACCCCTACCGGGTTCAAAATATAGTCGAAATTTGTAGGGGCGAGCCTTGGCTCGCCCGCACAAACACGAAAATTCGCTATTTTATGATGATGTACCTATATTCTCATTACTTACTCGCACTTACTTCTGTGTCTCTGTAGTGAAAAGAAAAATGGAAAGTCTAAAGCCATGTCCAAAACGATGAGAATGTTCCAGCAGCTCAGCACCGGCCTGCTTAACATGCAGCGGGCGCGCGTCAAGGCAATCGACTATGTCATGATCAAGATTCCAGCGTCCTTCGCGCCCATTCCCAAAGAGCGCAACCTTTTGCAGCGCCAGATCCTGGGCGCGCCGCCCATGAGCCTGCTGGAATTTGTGGCGGCGCTGGAGCGCATCGGCGAGGACCCGCGGCCGCTGGGTGTGATTCTCTATTTCCGCGGCTTGTCCGCCAGCACAGCCGACTTGCAGACCATGCGCGACGCTATTCTGCGCCTGCGGGACAAGGGCAAACGCGCCCTCAGCTACGCGCCCGGCTATCGCACGATGGAGTACTACGTGGCCAGCGCCTGCGACGAAATCTTGTTGCCGCCCGGGGGCATGCTGGAGACCTCGGGGCTTTTCAGCCAGCAAGTCTTTCTCAAAGAGGGCTTGGGCGCGGCTGGCCTGCAATGGGACTCGGTGGCGATTTCTCCCTACAAAGGCGCCGCCGATATGCTGACGCGCGCAGAACCCTCGCCGGAGGGCCGCGAACAGACCAATTGGCTGCTGGATTCGATCTACGAGACGGTCATCGACGGCATCGCCGCCACGCGCAAGATGAAGCCGGACGAAGTAACCTACATGATCAACGCCGCCTTGCACATGAGCGACGCCGCGCTCGACAAAGGCTACGTCGACGGGGTCATGAACGAGGAGCAGCTGCCGGAATACCTGGGCGTCAGCAAGGTCACCCTGTGGGAAGAAGCGGATGGGCAGGTCTACCTGCCCGAGCGCGACTTCAGCGGCAAATATGTGGCGGTAGTGTATGGCGGAGGCATGATCGTCGATGGCGAAAGCGCCAACCCGCCCGGCGATACGCCGCTGCCGATTCCCTTGGTCGGCGGCGAGCGGCTGGGCGATGTCACCTTGAATCAGCAGGTGCGCAATTTAATGCGCGACCCGCAATGCGGGGCGCTGGTGCTCTATATCGACAGCGGAGGCGGCTCGGCTACGGCCTCGGAGTCGATGGCGTCGGCGCTGGCGCAATTCGCCAAATCGCGGCCGCTGGTGGTTTATATGGGCGGCGTCGCGGCCTCGGGCGGATATTACATCGCCACGCCGGCGCACTGGATCGTGGCGCAAGCGGGCACCATCACCGGCTCGATCGGCGTGCTCATGGGCAAGCTGGTGAATAGCGACATGCTGAGCAAGCTGCGCTTCAACGCTTTCTCGTACTTGCGCGGCGACAATGCCGACCTGCTCAGCGGCGAGAGCCATTTCAGCGCTGACCAGCGCGATATGATCCGCGCCAGCGTCGACCACATCTACGAGCAATTCCTGGGGCGCGTGGCGGAAAGCCGCGGCAAAACCAGCGCCGAGATTGACGCTATTGGCGGCGGCCGCGTCTGGACCGGGCAGCAAGCGCTGGCGCATGGACTGGTGGATGAGCTGGGTAATTTGCAGACGGCCATAGACAAGGCGCGCGCCCTGGCCAAGTTGAGCGCGTCGGCGCCGTCGCTGCTGATCCGCGATAAAGGCAAGCCTATCGGCGTACAAGCGGCCGAGCAAAATCCGGCCGCGCTGGTGCAGTATGCGGCGGAGGGCGTCGAGCAGTTGAGCAATCGCGCCCAGTGCCTGATGCCCTTTGAGTGGCGGGTGAAGTAGGGCGATTCAGTTCGCGCGATTCCTGCGAACATTTGAGCGGATTTCATTGACAAGCTCTGCAAATGAGATAGAATTGCGGGTGTTGTCGGTTATTTCCAGGGGAAGCGCATCCATGAATGAAATCTTCACCATCGGCTACGGTGGCCGCGATACGAGTGATTTCATTGCCTTATTGAACCAATACGACATTGATACGCTTGTCGATGTGCGCTCACAACCCTACTCGCGATACGCGCCGGATTTCAACAAAGAACGGCTGTCCGCTATCTTGAGTCGCAGCGGTATCGCCTATCAATTTATGGGCGATTCGCTCGGCGGCAGGCCGGACGACAGCGAATGTTATACCTACAGTCCGCAGCGCAAGAAGAAGCTGTTGGACGCCAGGAAATGCGAGACGAGAGACTTCTACCAGCGGGGGATTTCACGATTGAAACGAGCGCTGTCGGCAGGTCGAAGAATCGCGCTCATGTGCAGCGAGCTAGAGCCGCACGACTGTCATCGGGGTTACGTGCTCGGCAAAACGCTTGACGACGATGAAACGACGGTCGTGCACATTGGCCGGTATGGCGAACCACTGACGCAATCGCAGATTCGAGAGACGAACTATCAAGAAGCTCTTCTCTGATACTCCACCCCACTCTCAGACGGACAATCTAATGACAACTGAGCTGCAAACGATATTTACCATTGGCGTGTACGGCTCTACTGAAGAGTCGTTTTTTGGCGCGCTCGTCGAGAATGAGATCGAGCTTTTCATTGACATTCGCGCGCGGCGTGGGATGCGCGGTTCGAGATACAGCTATGCCAACAGCAAGTATTTGCAAGAGAAGTTGAAAGACTTGGGGATTTACTACGCGCATCTAAAAGAGCTTGCGCCGAACAAAGAAATTCGCGGCATTCAGCAGTCAGCGGATAAAGAAGGCCGGACAGCCAAGCGCCAGCGCGCGGTGCTGAGCAAGGATTACATTCGAGCGTACAAACGCGACATTCTGAACATCTACAAACGCCAGCCAGAGTCTAAGTTCAACGCCGAGGCGATGCTTGCCCTAGTCAGGCAAACGTCGCAGTATCCTAGCGACCGGCCGCTTAGGCGCATCCTCCTGTTCTGCGTGGAACAGCAGGCGGAGGCATGCCATCGCTCGCTGGTCGCCGAAGCGTGGGAACGACAGCAAGATGTTCGCATTGAGCACATATCCGGTTGACGGACGGCACAAGTGGCGCACGTTTTGATTGTTGGCAAGACGAATATGGGCAAGCAGCTATGCTTGGGCGGAATCGTGCTGGAGAATCGCCGCAGCGTCCGCCTGCTACCCAGCAAGGGTACAGGCCATCCACTTGACAAACCGATAGACTTGGGCGATGTCTGGGACATGGTTTTCAATGAAGTTCCAGCTTCAGAGATCGCAGCGCCTCACACGGAAGATGTACGGGCAATTAGCGGACGGCGTATCGGGCGCTACTCTGGCAATGAGTTGCTCAAGAAGCTTGTTGATTGCATTACAGTACGGACGATTGACCCACAAGAATTATTCGACTCCCATATTCGATTCACGAGAAACGCGCGCGGATATGTTTCGCCAAGACACAGCCTGCCGCAATATAGCACAGGCTTCTGGCGATTTCGTCTACCTCTATTGCGTATCGCCGAAGATGACGGGTCTCGATTCTGGGTTTTGAGCGAGCGTGGAAGGATAATTCTGGACGTAAAATATGTAGGGTTGGAAGAAGAAGTTCCAGAGGAAATATCGCCCGGCGCATTGCTACGCTTTTCTCTTGCGCATCCGTTTCCCGACGATCCGCAAAAGCGCTGTTTCTTGCAGCTCTCGGGTTGGTTCCTCTAAGCAATTTAGGGAGACTCTGATGGATGACGTACTGATAGCGAGCAAAACTAGCAACGGTCAGGAAATATTCTTAGGTGGAGTAAATCTCACCACCAAAAGAAATGTCCAGCTTGGTCCTGGTCATGTTGGCTACGCTCATCAAAATGACATACAGATGAATATCGGCGAAGTCTGGCAACTCGAGCTGGGGCGTTTCTCGGAAATGGAAATTTGTGCGCCTCATACTGAAAACTGGAATATCATGTGGAAGGGGTTGCACACCAAAACAGTTCCACGTACTGAACTCAGACACTTTATCCTGAATCACTTAGACGCGCCGTACGTACAACCGAGCGCGCTATTTGATGGCTTGGTTGAATTCAACGAAAATGGCAAAGGGTTTATTGAGGTCGAGGGAAGTCTTCCAAACTATAGCGTCGGTTTGTGGCGATTTCATGATCCGCTACACCACGATTATGACAACAATGAAAACGAAGACGGTAACTATTATCACTCTGAGAGTAGAGATTTTCGCGTAAAGTACACAGGTGTGTCAAATCCTGAGCGCGTTCTTCCTCCCGACACAATCTTACGATTTTTCCTGTCTCAACCCTACGAGTTCATGGGCAAAGACGTTTATTGGCTGCTTTTGTCCGGCTGGTTCTAACACAAAGGAGCATTCCATGCCCACAGTCCCAGTGCGCGCAGACGTGCCCATCGAATCCACCTGGAATCACGAGAGCGTCTTCCCCTCCTTCGACGCCTGGCGGGACGAGTACCAAGACGCCGTCGCCGCCTTGGGCGACATCGCGCCCTTTCAGGGGACGCTGGCGCAAAGTCCGGCGCGCCTGGCTGAGTGGTTCGATGTACAGTCGGCCCTCGCCCGCCGCGTCTGGACGCTGTATATGTATCCGGTCATGTGGCAAGCCTGCGACGGCAATAACGAAGCCATCAAGGGCATGGTGGGGCAGGCGCAGGGCTTGGCCGGACAATTCATGGCGGCCGTCGCCTTTGCCGAGCCGGAAATGCTGGCGATGGACGAGGCGACGCTGCTCAGCTGGCTGCAGCGCGACGAGCTCCGCCTGTATCAGCAGCATATCGACGACCTGCTGCGCAAGAAGAAGCATGTGCTGTCGGCCGAGGTCGAAGCCGTCCTGGGGCTGCTGAGCGATCCGCTGGGCCGCATCGAAAGCATCCGCAGCGCGCTCAATGATATGGACTTGACCTTTGAGGCGGCGGTCGACAGCGCCGGCGCGCCACAGCCGCTGGTGCAGAGCACGATCAACAATTTGCTGGCGGATAGCGACCGCGAGGCGCGCAAGAACGCCTGGCGCAATTACGCCGACAGCTACCTGAAGTTTAACAACACGCTGGCGACGACCTATCTGGCGTCGGTGAAGAGCAATGTCGTGCGGGCGCGGCTGCGGGGATACGAGAGCGTCCTGCAGGCCAAGCTGTCGCCCAGCAATATCCCGGTCGAGGTCTTCCATAATCTGATCGATACCTACAAGCAGCACATCCCCACCTGGCATCGCTACTGGGATGTGCGGCGGCGGGCGCTGGGTTACGACACGATCCATCCCTGGGATATCTGGGCGCCGCTGACCGCCAATGATCCCGCGCTGAGCTTCCCCGAGGCGGTCGACATGATTGCCGAGGGCATGGCGCCGCTGGGCGCCGACTACGTCGACATCATGCGCCGCGGCTGCCTGGAAGAGCGCTGGGTGGATTACGCCATCAACGAAGGCAAATCCGAAGGCGCTTTCTCCTTCGGCGCCTACGACAGCATGCCCTTCATCATGATGAGCTTCGACGGCAACCTCAGCTCAATGAGCACCCTGGCGCACGAGCTGGGCCACTCGATGCACAGCTACTACACCCGCGAGACGCAGCCATTCGTGTACAGCAACTATTCCATGTTCGCGGCTGAGGTTGCCTCCAATTTCAATCAGGCGCTGGTGCGAGCGCATCTCTTCGCGCGCAACAACGACCGCGCCTTTCAGCTGGCGCTAATCCAGGAGGCGATGGACAACATCCACCGCTACTTCTTCATCATGCCGACCCTGGCGCGCTTTGAGCTTGAAGTGCATACGCGCATGGAAAATGACGAGCCGCTGACGCCGGAGATGCTGAATCAGATTATGTCGGATTTCTACGCCGAGGGCTACGGCAAGACCATGAGCGATGATCCGCAGAGGACCGGCATCACCTGGGCGCAGTTTGGTCACCTATACGAGGCCTACTACACCTTCCAATACGCCACCGGCATCTCTGCCGCGCATGCCCTTGCCAACGCCATCCTGGCCGGCGACGACCCTGACACGGTGACGCGCTATCGGGCTTTCCTGCGCGCCGGCGGCAGCGACTATCCGATACCGGCGCTGCAGGCGGCCGGCGTCGATATGTCGACTCCGCTGGCGGTGGAGGAGACCTTCGCCGTGCTGGAGGGGCTGGTGGATCGGCTGGAGGGCTTGATTTAGGGTACTGATAAGCACCCGCACAAGTTGTGCTGGGGAACGCGCGGTCTCAGGCCACACACGTAGGGGCGACCCGATGGGTCGCCCACCTTGCCCAGCACTCTACAGATGGGAAACAACATGCAGTCGTTTAGATTCCGCCGTTCAATCCGTCTTCGGGACTACGATTATACGCTCGCAGGAGCATATTTTGTTACGCTTTGTACCTTAAACAGCGTATGCATGTTCGGTGACATCGTAGACGGTCAAATGCGGCATAATGACTTGGGTACGCTTGTAGGTCGCGAATGGCAACGTACTGCGCGCGTACGCCCATCTGTCGACTTGGATGCATTCGTTGTCATGCCAAATCACATTCATGGAATCTTGTTTATCCTTGATGATTCAAATGCCTCGGGCTCATCACACTCGAGCAAGTCATTTCCGCCGCGGTCGTCAACCCTGCAATCGGGATCGCTTGGCTCGATCATAGGGCAATTCAAGTCGACGGTCACCAGACGAGCCAGACGCCAAGCAACAACATACTGCGGGGCGATCTGGCAACGCAATTACTACGAGCATATTATTCGAAGTTATCAGTCCTTGAACTACTTGCGCAAGTACATTGTAGAGAATCCAGCCCGGTGGTCTGATGATCGTTTATACGTCGGCTATTAGAGTCCGCGGCTGTGATATTTGTGGGCGACCCATCGGGTCGCCCCTACGACATCCCAATATTACGCAGCGCTAGTCAATTTACGATTCGAATTTAAGCGGTTACACTTGCCTGAAGTCATCCAAACGTTGGGGAGACTTAACCCATGCCCAAAATTGCATTTATCGGCGCCGGCAGCTTCGGCTTTACGCGCAAGCTGGTTAAAGACATATTAACCTTCCCCCTGCTTGAAGGCAGTGAGATCGCGCTGATGGACATCGACGCCGAGCGGCTTGATTTCGCCAGGCGCGCCATCAATCGCATCGTCGACGCGGGCGAGTACCCCGCCAGCGTAACCGCCACTATGGACCGCGTCGAAGCCTTGCGCGGCGCCGACTATGTCGTCGTGACCATCCTGGTCGGCGCCACTGATATCTGGCGGCACGATATTGAGATCCCGATGAAATACGGCGTCGATATGAATGTCGGCGATACACGCGGCGTCTCGGGCATTTTCCGCTCGCTGCGCACCATCCCGGTGCTGGTCGATATCGCTCGCGATATGGAGCGTTATTGCCCGAACGCGCTGATGCTCAATTACACCAATCCCATGGCTATGCTCTGCCGCGCCATGGATATCGAAACGGACATCAATGTCACCGGCTTGTGCCACAGCGTGCAAGGCACGTCCAAGATGCTGGCGAACTGGATCGGCGCGCCCTATGACGAGATCAATTACACCTGCGCCGGCATCAACCACACCGCCTGGTTCATCGATTACACCTGGAAGGGCAAGGACGCCTACCCGCTGATCCGGCGCGCCATCAGCGAGAATGAGGACATCTACAACGAAGAGCAAGTGCGCAACGAGATGTATCTGGCGCTGGATTATTACGTCACCGAATCCAGCGGGCACAATTCCGAATATAACTGGTGGTTCCGCAAGCGCCCCGACTTGATCGAGAAATACGCCACTCACGGCGCCAACTGGAATCCAGGCGAGCATGCCTATATCCTGAAAGAATACCGCCGGCGCGAGCACAACTGGCGCGATGATATCCACGCCTGGTTCCAAGCTGACGAAATTGACCTGGAGCGCGGCCATGAATACGCCGCCTACATTATCAACGCCATGGAAGGCGGCAAGCCTTTCAAGTTCAACGGCAACGTGCCCAACAGGGGGCTGGTCGACAATCTGCCTGCGAACGCCTGCGTCGAGGCGCCGGTTTGGGCTTCGCGCGATGGGCTGGAAGCGGTGGCCGTCGGTCCCCTGCCGCAATCGGTGGCGCCGCTGACCAACCTCTACTCGCAGATTGAAGAGATGGCGGTCGAGGGTATCCTCAAGGGTGACAAGCGGCTCATCTACCAGGCGGTGGCTTACTCGCCGCTCTCGGCCGCTGTCTGCTCGCTGCGGGAGATTCAGTCTATGGTGGATGAGCTATTCGCGGTGAACGAAGCCTACCTGCAGCCAGCAATGGCTTGAGGTTCAGCCCTAAACCACAGCAAACCCGGGGAGTGGTGACCATCGCGGATATAATTCCCTTCACGTCGAGAGCCCTAGGGTGACCCGGTGGGTCGCCCGCAGACTCGCGATTACAACATCGGGCGCTTCGCTGGGTCGCGTAGACGCTGACCGCCAAGCGCCTTAGTCCGTTCCATTATCTGTCGCACAACTTTCTTGGCCTTACTTCCGAGTCTCCGCGGCATTACCACTCCCGAATGAGCGACCTTGTGTATGTGGCGTTAGTTTTCACGGGCTTTTGCCTGCTCGTGGCGCGAAGGTATATTCCAGACATATCGTGGCGAACGCGGAAGCGAAAACTGGATCGAGATAATGGCTGCGCGAGGGATAAATCGTGTTAAATCTCTGGAACCCGGATAAACACCTGCGGATTCGCAACCCGCGCCTGAGGCTGGCGCTGCGCATGATCTGCTACAGCATGGTCGTCAGCAGCGCCGGCGGTCTGCTCTTCAGCTTGGCCTTTCTTCTGGATCTGCCTAATGCCTACGCGGAGAACCTGTCTCAGGCGCTAATTCTGGCGCTGTTCTTTGGCGTGGGCACGGCGCTGTTTCAGCGGCTGTTGGCTGCGATTCTGATGGGCGCGGCGATGGCGACTATCAGCGGCCGATTCTTTGCAAGGGGCGCCAAGCCGCGGCTGTACAAGTTCGTCATGGCGCTCACAGCCGCCGCCATCGTCCACTTGTTTGCGCCGATTCAGTTGGTCAGATTCTATCTGTCGGAACTCACTGCCGGCGAATACGAGCCCTTTGTGGAAGTGGCCTCCGTATTGGCCGTCTACGCCGGCGCCGTTTATTTGAGCCAGGTCATGGCGGGGCAATACCTGCGCGAGATTGCGACCTGATAGCGAAGGCGCGACTTGTCCGCAAAGCGAAGACCCGCCCGCGCGAAGTAGGGGTAAGCGCTCAACTCGCCGCCGTCCGCAGGCGATCCCGCGCTTCCCGCGCCGGGCTGAAATTGGGATTGAAGGTCAGCGCCGTGATGTAATTCTGCAGGGCTTTGTCCAACTCGCCGCGGCCCTCGCGCGCCAAGCCCAGGTAGTAGTAGGTTTCTTCGACGTACTGGCCGCCGCCGTCGTTCTGATTTTGTCGCGCGATGCGGATCATGTCATCGTAGCGCTCGGTGTGGTAGTAGGCTTCCCAGGCGCCGAATTGATACCAGAACATACGCCAGGGCAAACCGAGGGAGATGGCTTTGTCGTAGGCTTGGGCGGCGGCGTCGTGCATGCCCAGATTGACAAAATTCGTGCCCATATTGAACCAGGCATGGGCGTCGTTTTGATTGTCGATGGCTTCGGCCCGCGCCATCTCCAGCGCTTTGATGTGATTATGCCATTCATCGGCGTCATCGCCCAGCAGCTCCATCAGCGCTTCTTCGCGCTGGGCTTCGTATAGCACGATGTAGGTGTAATTGAAGTGCTGCCAGTAATGCTCGATGTCGTCGTAGCTGTAGCGGGTATTGGGACCTTTGAAGCTGTCCATGGTATTGACTTCGTTCAGGGAGTCGTCCCAGCCGCTAAGCAGCAGATAGTGCCCCATCCAATCGTAGCCGTCGGGTTCGTAACCGAATTCGATGAGCACCGGGAAGCCGTTGACCATCAAGGTCTGCGCTTGCTCCAGGGTGCCGCCGGAGCGGGCAAGGGCGCGCACGGGCATCTCGGGAATTTGCGTGTTGACGAATTCCGCCAGTTGCCAGGGGCTGACATTTTTGTCTTCATGGTTCGGCTTCAGCCACTTGGCGGCGCGCGATTGATCATCGTCGTAGCCGAAGTGAACCAGCGCATTCGTCAGCGTGGCCGGCGCGCAATTGTTCCAGCCTTGATATTCGCTGCCCAGGGTATTGAGGCGGAAAATGCCGGGCAGCTCGGCGCTGTCTTCGGTCGCCTGCGCGCTGACCGTCATGCTGACCAGCAGCAGCAAAATCACCACGAGTGCTTTCATAGTTCCAATTCAAATGTCAATCCAGCATCAACTCCATTATACATGGATTTGACGCGCTGAATCAGAGCTAGGCAAGGCTATTGCCAGCCCTCTTCCATCTCAACGCTGAGCTGCCCGAAGCAGGAAACAACCGGCGCTGGTTCAATGACGGGCTCGCGCTCGCCGGCTTCGATCATCCGTCGAATCAGACGCGAGCGCAGCACGTCCGCCACGCCGCGATGCGATTCACAGCCGGCGCGATTGTGCAGCTCGTTGGGGTCGGCCAGCAGATCGTACAGCTCCGTCTCGTGATAGACATCGCTGTCCATATCCTCCCAACCGTCTCTATCCGGCGCGGTCACGGCGTATTTCCAGCGCCGGCTGCGGATGGCGCGCCCCACCTGCGATTCGCTAATCTGAATGAAGACCTCGTCCGGCCAGTCGGCCACGTCGCCCGTCAGCAAAGGCAGCAGCGACCGCCCTTGCATCTGCGCCGGCACGGGGATGCCGGCCGCGTCAAGCAGGGTCGGCGGCAGGTCCAGCAGGCTGACCATCTGCGGCAGGCGTCCGCCGCCACTGAAGGGCCCGCCATGAAACATAGTGGGTACGCGCAGGGAAGCATCGTGACAGGAGCGTTTGTATTCGGCGTTGCGCGTCTTGAAGTGGCAGCCGTGATCGGAGGTGAAGAGGATGATGGTATCGTCCAGCATGTCCAGGCTGATCAGCGCGTCCACCAGCCGCCCCAGCGCCTCGTCCAGCCGCTTGATCATGCCCAGGTAGCCGGCCATATGCTGATGCGCCGAGCCGCCCAGCGCAGCCAGATCGGGCGGCATCCAGCGCGCGCGGTAGCGTTCGTAATAGCCGACCGGCGGCGGATAGTCGTCGCGGTGGTTCTGGTGGTGCGGCTCGATGAAAGAGGAGAACAGGAAGAAGGGCCTGTCCTGATGCTCGCTGACATAACGAATCATGGCGTCGGTCTGGGCGTCGACGCGGTAACCGGGCAGCTTTTGCGCCGCGCCGTCCTGGTCGTACATGACCAGGTCATAGGCGTCGGAGGTGAATTCGAGCAAGTTTGAGGCCAGCCAGTAATCATAGCCGCCGCGCTGCGCGGCTGATACTGGCCCCTGCGCTTCATCGGAGAGATGCCACTTGCCGATGTAGGCGGTATCATAGCCGGCGTCGCTGAAGTAATGCGCCAGCGTAGGGCTCTCGCGCGGCAGGGCGATGCCATTGCGGTAACAGCCGGTTTCAGTGGCGTACAATCCTGTTTGCAGGCAGGCGCGGGCGGGACCGCAGACCGGCTGGCAGGTGATGGAGTAATGCACATCGGTACCGGCGCGAGCCAGGCGGTCGAAATTGGGACTCAGGTCCAGTGGATTGCCGTGCAGGCCGGTGCTGTCCCAGCGCTGCTGGTCGGTGAAGAAGACGATGACGTTGGGGGATTTTGACATGCGCGTATTCGGGCGAATTCAGTTTAGCGTTAACTCATCAGGGCAACTGAGCGACAATGATTGCAAAAGCCGCGATAATCACAGCCGCAAGGGCAATCGCTGTGCCGATGAGCCACATCAAAAAATGCCGGAGGCGTTTTTCTCCCGCAGTATTGACCGCGTTGATTTTCTCTTCCAGGTCGGCATGATTTTCACCCATCTGCCGCTGTAAATCGGCGCCTTGGTCAGCGATTTGTTGCTGCAAGTCAGACCGCGTCTCGACAACCAGCGTTTCCAAGCGCGCGATGTCAGCTTTCGTAGCAACGTGCGGCTCTTCCGTTTCGCGAGCGCTTTCAATTCGCGAAATACGCTGTTCAATCTGTCCGACGCGCTCCACGACTCGGGCATGAGAAATCTGCTCTAAAGCCTCTACACGCTGCGCCAAGCTCTCGCTTGATTCCGCCATTATTCTCCCCGTTCAAGAGAGCTATTATCCTGCATACTACTATACCGCGAATACAGCCTGCACTCAAGCCAACGGTTGCATTTCCGCGCCCCTGCTTGTTGACTTGGCGACCGGTGGCGAATAGCCGCATTCTACGATAAACTGCGCGGACGCTGGCATTTTAACGCAAACGGACTGCCCATGAAAAAAGTACGCGGCTTTCTGGAAAGCAGAAACTACCCGCCCGGCGAGCTCTTCGACTTGCCCACATCGGAGAAGCGCTTCCCCGATGGCGCGCAATACCGCGTCGAAATCCCCAGCACCGAGGGACCGCGCGCGCTGGAAGCGGTGCTTGAAGAAGCCGACCGGCTGGGCGTGACCATCCACCGCGTCTCGCAGGGCAGCGGCATCTGGATGCTGACCGACGCCGAAATCCGCGCGATGTGCCGCCTGGGCGTGGAGGCCGGCATTGAGGTCAGCCTGTTCGTGGGGCCACGAGCGGGCTGGGGAACCAGCGCGCAAGTGCGAGCGAGCGCAGGGGTAAACTTGGGCGCCCGGCTGCGCGGCATGGACGAAGTGGTCTACGCCACCGAGGATATCATCCGCGGCTGCGACTTGGGATTGCGCTCGGTCCTGGTCGCCGATGAAGGGCAGCTGTGGCTGGTCAACGAGATGAAGGAAGCGGGAGAATTGCCGGCCGATCTGGTCGTCAAGATTTCGGTGCAGATGGGGGCGGCCAATCCGATCTCGGTCAAGCTGCTCCAGGATTTGGGAGCGGGCACTTACAACACGCCGACCGACTTGACGCTGCCGCAGCTGGCGGCCATCCGCGCGGCCATCGACATTCCGCTGGATGTCTATGTCGAGGCGCCTGACGACTTCGGCGGCTTCGTGCGCCACTACGAAGTACCGGAGATGATTCGCGTGGCGGCGCCGATGTACGTCAAGCTGGGTTTGCGCAACGCGGCCAATATCTATCCCAGCGGGCTTCACATCGAGGACTTGGCGGTCAAGCAATCACGGGAGCGCGCGCATCGCGCGGCGCTGGTGATGGATATCATCGAGCGCTATGCTCCCGAGGCAGTCATGGGCGCGGTCGGCGCGGCGGATTTGGGGATACCGGCGCTGTGAGCCCTAAAATTAACCGTAGCTTCGTAGGGGCGACCGGGTGGGTCGCCCAATATCGGCGCAACAGATAGGAATTACCAAGATGAAAATCAGCAATGTCAGCACAATGGTTATGGGGACGCCCTGGCGCAATCTGCTCTTCGTCAAGGTCGAGACGGACGAGGGCCTGGTCGGCTGGGCGGAGGCGCGGCCGGTGGGTGGAGTCGGTCCCGTGATTGGCTATCTCAACGAGAACGTACCCGATTTCGCCCTGGGGCAAGACCCCTTCAACACCGAGTCCATGTGCTACCGCATGCTGCGCGAGACTTATGGGCGCGCCGGCGAGATCGCCATGACTGGCATCGCCCTGCTGGAGATTGCCTGCTGGGATATCGTCGGCAAGGCGCTGAACCAGCCGGTGTATCGCTTGCTGGGCGGGGCCATGCGCGACAAGATCAAAGCCTACGCCAACGGCTGGTACCGTGTCGAACGAACGCCGGAAGCCTGGTATGACGCGGCCAAGGAAGTTATCGGGAAAGGCTATCGCGCGCTGAAATTCGACCCCTTCGGCAGCGGCTTCTATGAATTTACCCGCGAGGAAAAGCTGCTATCGGTTTCACTGGTGGAGGCGGTTTACGATGCCGTCGGCCCCGATGTCGAGTTGCTGATCGAGATGCACGGGCGCTTCAACCCGGTGACGGCGGTGGAAATCATTCGCGACCTGGCGGAGTTTCGGCCGGCCTGGGTGGAGGAGCCGGTGCCGCCCGAGAATCTGCGCGCGCTGCGTGATGTGCGCGAAGTGGCGCTGGGGCTGGGCATCCCGGTGGCGACCGGCGAACGCATCCACACGCCTTACGAGTACCGCGAACTCTTCGAGCTGGGCGCGGCTGACATCATCCAAACGGATATCACGCATTTCGGCGGCATCATGAATATGAAGAAACTGGCCGGCACAGCCGAGATGTATTATGTGCTGGTCGCGCCGCACAATGTCGGCGGTCCTTGCTCGACGATGGCGTCGCTGGCGGTCGCGGCGACCACGCCCAACTTCAAGATACAAGAGTACTTCAATGACTTTGCCGATCCGCCGGTCAAAGCGGTTGGGATTGGCGTACCGGAAGTGGTGGACGGCTACTTCGCGCTGCCGACTAAACCAGGGCTGGGCGTCGAGATCGACGAGGAAATAATCGCCGAGTTTCCTCAACGGGAGACGGATTTCAATCTATTCAGCGATGACTGGCACCGGCGGGATTTGAAATAGCGAAGTTGCTGTTAAGCGGATTCCGCCGCGCTGAACTCGATGCCGCGATATGCGTCCGCAAGCGGGAATTGGCAGTTCAAAGCATCAAGCGGAATCACGGCTCCAGATTGGTTGAAGACACGCACATACCAGCCCTCATCGGCGCGGGTGCATAAATCGGCGCGGACGCGGTCCTGGTCGATGATGAGATAGGCTTCTATTGACGGCACATCCAAGTAGTAGCCGAGTTTGTCGACCCGGTCGTAAGTATTGGAAGAAGGCGACGTTACCTCGACGACGAAAACCGGATTGAGTAATGTGACTTCCTTTTTGTCTTCCATTCGCGGCTCACCATTCACGATGCTGAAGTCTGGATATACGTAGCGGGTTGGGTCAATCCGTACGCGCATGTCACTATTGCAAAGAACATAAGTTGAGAAATCGAGTAGCGTATAAAGCAGACCGCCGATGTTAGTTTTGATTCGCGTGTGCTTTAGCGTTCCGCCGGTCATTTCGATAATGTCTCCATCAATGTACTCATGCTTGCATTCCTGCCGCTCCTCCCATTTGAGGTACTCGGCGACAGTCATTTTGCGCTGGGTCTGGATTGCCATGTCGAACCTCAATCGCCTAATAGTTGGAGACAGTATAACACGCGCTAGCGCGCGCTGATTTCAAGACCTTGATTTGCTTTGATCCAGTGAGGCCAGCATCGCGGTGACGGCTGCTTTCAAGGCTGGCAGGTCTTCTTGCGCGAACAATCAAACTTGCTCCAGGAGAATTTCGTGATACCGATGTATAAGCACATCTCGGAATCCCGCGTATTCGCTCCATATCACGTCAGGATGCGCAGAAGTCAATTTTGGGTCCAAGCGTTTAACTGCTTCGCCGATTATCATGAAGGCTAAAATCACACAGTCCTGCAGCAACCTGTCTGTGATGAAATTATCCCGCCCAGCAGCAGTGCATTCTTCAATGCGCGCAATACGGTCAAGAATGTCGTTGCAGTACAACAGTTGACTTCGTTTCACAGTGCCTGCATCTCACTTGTCACAGTTTTCCGCAACTCTTTTCGCAAGGCCTGTTTTGGCACAACGTCTACTTTTCGCCCCAGCAACTCTTCCAAGTTTCGTGATAGGCGGATGATGTCTGTCAGACGGAAGTCGCTTTCAAAGTCGACCAGGAAATCGATATCGCTGTCGGCGCGCATCTCCCCGCGTACGCAGGAGCCAAATACGGATACCTGGCGCGCGCGGTATTTCTGAGCCAGCTCCATGATCTGCGGGCGCAGGCGGCGGATGTCTTCCAAGGTGTGTATCGTGCTTGCCTCAGCCATGTAACACGCTCTAGTCCTGAATGCGGATACGCCACGAGTATATCACGCGCTGGCATGCGCGGAATTCATGCGCCTGATTGGCCTTCTTCCAATGCGGCCAGCATTGCGGTGACGGCTGCTTTCAAAGCCGGCAGGTCTTCTTGCGACGCCCGCCAGGCGATGATTATTTCGGTGTTGTGGTACTGATGTATCAAGAAGTCCCGGAAACGGGCATAATCGCGCCAGTTTATGTGCGGTTGCTGAGCCAAGAGATCATCATTCAATTGCTTTATCGCTTCACCGATGATTGTAAAGCAAAATACCACCGCATCTTGCTTTTGCTTGGAGCGCATAAATGCATCATGCCCATCCGAAGTATAGGATTCTATTCGCTTGATGCGGTCAAGTATGTCTCTACAATACAGACTCTGAACTCTCGTCACAATGGCTGCGCTTCCTTAAGAACAAAAGGTTTCAACTCCTCACGCAGCGCGCTTCGGGGCACGACATCGACGTTGCGGCCAAGTAAATCTTCCAATCCGTTCATCAAGCCGGCAATATCAAGTAGCCTGTAATTGTCCTCAAAGTCGACCAGGAAATCAATATCGCTGTCGACGCGCATTTCCCCGCGTACGACGGAGCCGAAGACAGCTACCTTATGCGCACGATACTTCTGAGCCAACTCCATAATCTGCGGGCGCAGGCGGCGGATGTCTTCCAAGGTGCGTATCGTGCTTGCCTCAGCCATGTAATACGATCTAGTCCTGAACGTAGATACGCCCTTCAGTATATCACGCGCTGGCAGGCGCTGAATTCATGCGCTTGATTGGCCTTCGTCCAATGCGGCCAGCATTGCGGTGACGGCTGCTTTCAAAGCCGGCAGGTCTTCTTGCGACGCCCGCCAGGCGATGATTATTTCGGTATTATGATACTGATGTATGAGTACATCGCGAAAGCGCGCGTATACACGCCAAGGAACCTGCGGATGCAATGCAGTCAGGTTATCGTCAAGCCGTTTAATCGCTTCCCCGATGACCAGAAAGCAGAATTTGACCGCATCCTGATGCAAATTGGATTGCATAAAAGCGTCATAACCGCACGAGACATATTCCTCAATGCGCACGATTCGACCCAGTATATCGTGGCAGTAATCGGCCTGTGGTCTTGTCACACTTCTTGCGCTTCGTTTAATACGGTATCTCTTAGAAAGGGGCGCAGCGCTCTGCGAGGCACGACATCAACTTTGCGGCCTAGCAAGTCCTCCAAGCCAACCAAGAGCCCGGCGTGATCCAACAGCGAATACTCCTCCTCAAAGTCGACCAGGAAATCAATATCGCTATCCGCGCGCATTTCCCCGCGTACGCAGGAGCCGAAGACCGATACACTGCGCGCGCGGTATCTGTGAGCCAGCTCCATGATCTGCGGGCGCAGGCGGCGGATGTCTTCTAATGTGTGAATTGTGCTTGTCTCAGCCATGGTGATGCTGTCAGCTTCAGTCCGGCCTATGTCTTCCAGTGTATCACAGCGTCAGCGCTAGCCCTCAGCCAGAATGCGATCGACGGCATCAGCCAGTTGGCGCAGGTTATTGACCATAAAGACCCGGTCGGCGTACATGCTGTATTCCCACATGTCACTGTCGCCGCTGCCCCATTGCCGGCGCGGTTCGGGGCAGAACCAGATCAGCCGCCGGCTCTTGCGCTGCATATCGCGGGCGATATCGAGGCGCGGATCGTTGTAATTGTTGCGCCCATCGCCAAAGCAAATGACGGTGCTGCGGCTGTCGATCAAGCGCATATATTCTTTATGGAAGCTGTTTAGGCTGTTGCCCAAGTCGGTGCTGTAATAGCCGGGCGGGTTTTCCGCCATGATGCGGGTGACGGCTTCGCGCGGCGGCAGCTCCGCCAGCGTGGTGCTGACGTCAACCAGGTCGTGAATGAAGATAAAGCTGTGCGTACGCCGTACTTGATCGCTCAGTTCATAAACCAGCGTGAGCAAAAATTCGACGGCGTAGCGCATGGACGTGCTCAAGTCGCAGATGAGAATCAGGCTGGGTTTTCGGTGGCGTTTGCGGAACTGCACATCCAGCGGTACGCCGCCGTAGCGCATATTCTTGCGGATGGTTTTGCGCGGGTCAAATTGGCCCGATTTGGCGCGTTTCTGCCGCAGCGCCGCCCGCGTCCGCAGGCGAGCCGCCAGCCGCCTCACTTCGTCGCGCACATCTTCAATGTCTCCGCTGCTGAGCCGCTGCAATGGCGCATCCAGCAGGTCCGGGCGCTCGCGTGGTTCCTGCTCAGCCATCTGCTCCGCCAGCGAGGAACCCACATGCTGCGAGATCTGCTCCGACAAGCCCTGCATGTTTTCACGCAGCATTTCTTCCAACTGCGCCAGCGCCTCTTCGCTCATCCCCATTTCCGCCAATGCTTCCAGCAATTCATCCAGCATCCGTTCCAGTTGAGTTAAACCCGCCTGTCGATTCATACGCCGTTCAAACCAGTTGCGCATGTACATCTCGTCGCCTTGCGCCAGGCCCGCAGACTCGCCCAGCTTCTGCAACTCCTCGTCGCTGAATTCGCGCCCTTCAAGAAGTCGCCGCAAGAGGTCGCGCAGGGCATCCACATCACCCATGAGCGACTGCAGCGCCTCTTGCAAGAGCTGCTCCTGCTCTGGCGAGAGCTGCTCCAGGATGTTCTGCAGCGGCGGCTTGTTATTTTTGAAGAAGAGTGGGAAGAAGTAATCGAAGATGGGTTGATCGCGCTGATTCTTGACCAGAGTCGCCTTCATTGAGTTCTTAAACGCACCCTGATCACGAACGCCGCTGTGATCAACCGCGAACATGGCGTCCTGGCTCTCGGCCAGGGACACGCGAATACCGGCAGCGCGGAGAGCGCGGACGAATTCGATCATTCGATTCTGCATGGGCGCCACCCTTGCTACCAAGCTCAACAGAGCCACCTGCTTAAATGGTAAACGATTTCACTGATCACAGCAAAATCTGCGCCTGCCAGGCTAGCAACCGGAGGCGCTTCTGGCGCGCGCAGCAACAAAAGCCGCGACCGCGCGCCTCACATCCTCCGTCGTGGTCGTCCAGGAGCAGACGCTGATGCGGATGACCGGCTCGCCCCGCCAGTTTGACCCGCCGCACCAGCATTCGCCGCTGGCCTGCAGCAGCGCCAGCGTACGCTCGGTTAACTCGGGACTGTCGCAAGCGATCAGCGCTTGATTAAACACCACCTCGTTCAGTACGCGAAAATCATGCGCGCTTAATTCCTCGGCAAATTGTCGCGCTCGTCGGCATAGTTGCGCCACCAATTGATCGACGCCGTCTCGTCCCAGCGATTTCAGCGCCGCCCACAAGTCGACGCCGCGCGCCCGCCGCGACATGTCCGGCGTATACAGCATGCCATCGCGGCCCGTGCCGACATGCAGGTAACTGTCGCTGGCTTGCAGCGCGCTGACCAGCGCTCCGCGATCGCGGCAGAGGATGATGCCGCAGTCATAGGGACTGTTCAGGGTTTTGTGCGCATCGGCGGACCAGGAATCGGCCAATTCAATGCCGGCTGCAAGATGCGCGGTCGATTCACACCCGCGCGCCCACAAACCAAAAGCGCCGTCAATATGCGCCCAGGCGCCAGCCTGCCTCGCCGCAGCGCAGAGCGGCCTAAAAGGATCGAATGCGCCGCTGTTGACATTGCCCGCCTGCAAGACCAGCAGCGTACGGTCGTCCAGCGGCGGCAGACGACTGGCGTCGAGGCGTCCCTGGGCATCCGCCGGCACGGTTTCGATCTGCGCCGCCCCTATGCCCAGTATCGCCAGCGTCTTTAGCACCGTGACATGCGCGCCCTCGCTGAGCACCGCGCGCAGCTGTGGCGCGCCGAACAATCCCTGCGCAGCCACATCCCAGCCCAGCCGGCGCAGCAGCGTATTCCGGCCCGCCAGCAATCCGCAAAGCGTCGCCGCCGATGTGCCGCTCACCAAGCCGGCCGCGCTGCCCGCGGGCAGCTTCAGCAGCTCGACCAGCCAGCGCTCGCAGACCGCTTCCAGCGTCGCCGCAACCGGCGACATTACCTCAAGCGCCGCGTTTTGATCCCAGACATCCGCCAGCAGCCGCGCGCCCAAGGCGGCCGGCAAAAGCCCGCCATTGACGAAACCGAAGTAGCGCCCGCCGCCCTGAGCGCTTGTGGCGGGCGAGCCCAGTTGGTGCAGCCGCTCAATCACCGCAGCGGCAGGCGTCGCTTGCTCAGGCAGCGGCTCGTCAAAGGCGGCCAGCGCGGCCAGCGCTCCCTGGTCGGGGAAAACCCGGCGATGGCGGGCAGTCTCCAGATACTCGCCGCCGTACTCCAGCGCCAGACGAAAGGCCTCTCGGCTATTTTGCTCGGCGTCCAGCCGCCGCCAGAGCGGTTCCCGCTCGCTTGCTTTGCTCATACGTTCATCCTTGTGAATTGCATTGCATAGTTAAAGGTCAAGCAACGCGCCGGAATCAGCTGCGCTCACTTGGCTTGGCGCCTCAATTATGTCGGGAATCGCCAGCTCGCGATTGTAATCGGCCTGTAATCTCATAGAAATAGAATTGCAGCTAATGCTGGGCTATAATACCTGTATCGGTGTTCGACGGAGAACGTAAGAATCATGGATACTCTGCGCAAACCCTCAATGTGGCTAGGCGCTTTAGTCGGCGGCTTGCTGACCATGGCGCTGATGTCGGTGCTCTTTCTGGCGGATATGCTTGCCGGATTGCCATTTATTCCGTTTGATGTGTTCGACTTTGTCTCGCGCCAATTACCGGGGCCGCTCCTGACCTTCGGCATCGACGCCATGGTGGAGATGATCATCACCTTCAATTTGGGTGAAACTTCGGCCGCCGCCAAGACCGCCGAGCAGGTGATGGGCTTGGGCGCATTTATTGCTTTGGGAATCGTGGCCTTCGCCGGCCTCTTCGCGCTGATGAACCGCAGTCTTACTTCAGCGCGCAACCTCGCGCCTGGCTTGGTCCTGGGCCTGGCAATGGGCGCCGTGATGATGCTGATTTCCTCGCAGGTCAATCTGACGGCGACGGCGCCGGTGCCGGTGCAGATAGTCTGGGTCGTGCTGGCTTTCGCCGCTTGGGGGCTGGCCGCGAATTGGATCTACAACGACCTGGCGCACAGCGATGGCAAGACCAAAATCGACGAAGAAACCGGCGAATCGATCACGGTAGAGCCGCTTGACCGGCGTCAATTTATGCTGCGTATCGGCGGCGCCAGCGCGGTTATCACAGTAATCGGCGCGGGCTTGGGCGCTATGCTGGGCTCCCGACCGGGTGAGGGGCAGGTGGTGGGCGAGTTGCCCACTGGCGCCGGCGCTGACGGCGAGCTGCCCAATATGAACGACGATATGCTGCCCGCGCCGGGCACCCGCCCCGAGTATACGCCGCTGGACGACCACTATCGCATTGACATCAGTTCGCGCCCGCCCGTGATTGATTCCAACGAATGGCGGCTCGAGGTCAGCGGCTTGGTCGATAATCCGGTCAGCCTGTCGCTGCAAGATCTCTACGACAATTTCGAGCGCGTCGACCGTTTCATCACCCTGTCCTGCATCAGCAATCGCATCGGCGGCAGCTTGATCAGCACCACCAAGTGGTCGGGCTTTCGCATGAGTGAATTCCTCGACTTCGTCAAGCCGCGCGCTGGCGCTGTGGCTATGAAGATCACCGGCGCTGACAATTTCGATGAATACGTCATGCTGGATGTGGTGGAAGCCGAAGAGCGCGTTATGTTCGCCTACGAATGGGACGATCAGCCGCTCAAGCAGAAGCACGGCTTCCCGCTGCGCATCTACATCCCCGACCGTTACGGCATGAAGCAGCCCAAATGGATCAAGAGCATTGAATTTGTCGATGCCTGGGCTGAGGGCTATTGGGTGCGGCGCGGCTGGAGCGTGGACGCTATCGTAAACACCACCTCGGTAGTCGACGCCGTCGCCACCGATTCCATCCTCAAAGACGATACCGGTTACCTGGTGCCGATTGGCGGCATCGCTTACGCGGGCGCCAAGATGATTTCGCGGGTCGAAGTCAGCGTCAACGGCGGCGACTGGGAGCTGGCCGGCTTGCGGCAGCCGCTCTCGGAATTGACTTGGGTCATCTGGCGCTATGACTGGCGCTTCCAGGAAGGCGACCACCGCTTTGAAGTGCGCGCCTACGATGCGGATGGCGTTTTACAAAGCCTGGAAAACCGCGGTACCCGGCCCGATGGCGCCACCGGCGTCCACTCCAAGAAGGCAGTCATGCCAACTTTGCAAGCTCTGGAGAATCCGCCTGAGCCTGAAGCGGAAGCCGAGGGCTGATTTCAGCAACGGCAACACCGTAGGGGCGAGCCTTGGCTCGCCCACTCTGTGTCCTCGGTGCTAGAAATCTTGCGGTGCCGCGGCTCCCGACTGTTGCGGACGCGCCTCAAACTGCTACACTGTAATGGGTTCGCAATTGCAGGGAGTCGTATGTTGGACGAGGCATCAACCCAAGTCCGCGTGCTCAAAGCCGGCCCGAAGGACCTGGTCGACTTGTCGGATTTCATCAAGCCGTTCGTGGCCAGTGGTGATTTGCTGCCGCGCACCTTTGACGAATTGGAAGACCTGCTGGAGACCTCATTCATCGCCCGAGTCAATGGGCGCATCGTTGGTTGCGCCGCGCTCGAAATCTACAGCAAGAAGCTCTGCGAGATCCGCAGCCTGGCGGTTGATCCCGGCGCGCAGGGCTTGGGCATCGGCAAGCAGTTGGTGGCCGCCTGCGTCGAGTTGGCGCAGCGCGAGGGCATCTACGAGATTATGGCCATCAGCGTGGCCGAGAACTTCTTTAAGTCTTGCGGCTTCGACTTTACCCTGCCCAATTTGAAAAAAGCCTTCTTTCTCCAGACCCGCGATTCAATGTAATTGCGCTCGATAAGCCTGTGGCATACCTGGTGAAGTTACTTTGCGCCGAGCAGCAGACGCCCTCAGGCTGCTTGCGCCACTTGAGTTACTCACTGACCCGTTACTCCTTGTCAATGCCTTGGCTAGGGAACGGGGAGGGGTTGTGACGCTCTCATGAAGATCGAAGTTTTGACCCTATTCCCCGACATGTTCAGCGCTGTCATGTCCGAGAGCATGATGTGGAAGGCGCGCGACCGCGGCCTGCTCGATTTTCACGCGCGCGACATCCGCGACTTCACTCAAGACAAACACCGCCAGGTTGATGACGCGCCCTACGGCGGCGGCGGCGGCATGATCCTCAAGCCGGATGTGTTGGTGCGTACCATCGAAGCGGTCAAGGGCGCCACCGATACGCCCGTCATCCTGCTCTCGCCGCAGGGACGCCGGCTGACGCACGAGCTCGCGACCGAGCTATCGCGGCTGCCGCGCCTGATTCTGGTCTGCGGGCGCTACGAAGGCGTCGACGAGCGCGTCCGTGAACTGGCTATCAGCGACGAAATCAGCATCGGCGATTATGTGCTGACCGGCGGCGAGCTGGCGGCCATGGTGCTGATCGACGCGGTCGTGCGGCTGATCCCCGGCGTGCTCGGCGCTGATGGCGCGCAACATCGCGACAGTCACGCCGATGGCCTGCTGGAAGGTCCGCATTATACACGCCCGCCCGAGTTTCGCGGCTTGGGCGTACCCGATGCGCTGACCAGCGGAAACCACGCCGGAGTCGATCGTTGGCGGCGCCGGCAGGCGATAAAGCGCACCTGGCAGCGGCGACCTGATTTGCTGGAACGCGCCGATCTCAGCGACGCCGACCGCGCCTACCTGGCGGAGCTGGAAGCGGGGCAGGTGGATTAGGGCGCGCCGTCTCGCTCAAGCCGGCTTGATCGCCCTCGGCGAATGCCAGCGCGCGTTTATCGCCGCTCTCGGGGTCAAGCATGGCGTCGACGCTGTCCTCGCGGATGACACGCCCTTCATCCAGCAGCAACACGCGGCTGCCGATGCGGCGCGCCTGCTCAATCGAATGCGACACCCAGATCATGGTCAGATTGGTCTGCCGGCGCAGCTGCGTCAGTGAGTCTTCCACGCGGCTGGTGGCGATGGGGTCGAGCGACGAGGTCGGCTCATCCAAGAGCAGCAAGGTCGGATTCAGCGCCAGAGCGCGGGCGATGGCCAGCCGCTGCTCCTGCCCGCCGGACAAATCAGCCGCCGCTTTATCCGCCAGCTGGGCATCCAGCGACACCTGCGCCATCAGCTTGAGGACCTGGTCTCGGCTCAGGGCCTTGCCCTGCAAGCGCGCCCCGAATGCGATGTTGTCGGCCACGCTGCCTTCAAAGGGCGCCGTCTTCTGGAACATCATGCCCACCTGGCGCCGCAGCTCGGTGACGGGCAGGTCGTAAATCGACTGGCCATCGAGACGGATGCTGCCGGCGTCGATGTCGGTCAGTCGGTTGACGCAGCGCAGCAGCGAGCTTTTGCCGCTGCCGCTGGGCCCGATGACTACCAGCAGCTCGCCGGCGGGTGCCTCGAGCGATACATCGCGCAAGACGGTCGCGCCGCCGCGGTTGAGGCTCAGATTGCGGATGGAGAGTTTGGACATTAGTGTGTTCTCAAATGAAGCATACCAGGTTTGTCGCTAATAGAGTGTAAGGCTCAAAATGTGTCGATCAATTGGGTTGGAGCTATAAGCGAGAGATGTAACTTTAAATCAGAATAACAGAGAAAGAAAAGCCCGCGTCGTGCGGGCTATCGTCATAGTAAGCACGGCCGGACTATTGGCGGGGCTGACTTGGCTCATCATCAAATATGCGCATCTTGCTGACTTTGTCTATATGTTCCAGAATTGGCGTAGGAATGGACCCATCCGAGCCGATTACGAGAGTATCAGCTTTACGAGAGCCATCAGAAACGCTTGGAAGTTTCGCTGAACTATCGCTACGGCGTACCGTACATTGCAGCGGCGGTCTGTTGATCTTGTCCATCATCCAGCCTCCTTCTCAGCATAAACCCTACAGACGCAATATATGAGCTAGACAGATGCACCGGTATTCCATACCGGGCGCCGCTAATGGTGATTCTGTAACATCCGTCTCCACGATAAATTATATCGCTCAGTTGCAGATATGTAAACCATTCGAACTGTTGCGGGGGAATCGACACGGGGAAGAATACTTCTTCCGTCCCATTAGAGTCGACTTTCATTAAACTAGTGCTGAAATCTGGCGCTGTAAGTGACGCGGCAAAATAGACATCGCCAAAGGTTGCCGCATCCATTCTTCCCCATTTGCACAACAAGACAATGGGTTTAGAGAGCTCAATAATCTCGCCGGGCCGCGCAGGCATACCCCCATATTCCAAGATATGCACAGGGAAGCCATAGTCGAGTACACGATCATCGCAGGGATCCGTCTTTATATCATCGACTAGCTGCGCCCAAAGAATATCCATATGTCTCATCCGCCGATTTCGCAAATGGTAAGTCTCAACAGGCTACCATAGGGACGATTAAATCTTAATTAGCTGAAGCTGCATTACGATTTGTCCTTACTGGTATGCCAGCATTCCCTTTTCCATCAAATGCTCGCCTTGTTGGAGGGACCATCGTTGTCGTTTACGATGGGTATCCATGCTTGCTGTAGATTGCGCTTGCGATCTACATGCCAAACTCCCGCCGAGCATGGTAGACTGGTGGATAATCACAGGCAGTTTAACGAGGGTGGGCAAATGCAAATGACCATGACCTGTGCCGAGGAATCGCGCGCCGTAGCCGAAAATCTGGCAGGCACGTTCAAGCCGGCCGATACCTTCTTCCTGATCGAAAGCAGCCTGCCCGATTACGGCGGCTGGAACGGCGACGCGGTCAAGTCAGCGGCGTCCGGCGGGCCTTTCGCCCCCGGCCTGGCGCACCTGCAATCCGCGCCGCGAGCCAAGGCGCTCTTCATCCGCAAACCGCAATCGCAGGGCAAGAATTTCTACATCGCGCTGACGAACCAGACGACGCCTCGCATCTATCACACAACGCTCGTAGACACCGACGAATTGCTGCAACTGGATATCAGCAGCCTGGCTGCGGACGCGACCCCGCGCATCAATGGGCGCGCTATGGACGAAATCGACGAGCTCTACGCCGTCTGCACCAATGGCCGGCACGACCCCTGCTGCTCCGCGCATGGTACGCCGGTCTATCACGAACTGACCGCGCAAGCGGGCCATGAGCGCGTCTGGCAGACCACGCATATCGGCGGCCATCGCATGGCGGCTACGCTGATCGCCTTCCCGGCTGGCATTGTCTACGGTCATGTCGATCCGTCCGATGTCGAGGCGCTGGTCACCAATCAGCGCGCCGGTTATCTGCTGACGCACAAATATCGCGGTCGCGGCGCTTATGCCGGGCAGGCCCTGGATGCCGCGGCGCATCAAGCGGCCGGCGCAGCTGAAGCCATCATCCGCGAAGGCGCGCGCCTCTATCGCCTGGACGACCTGCGCCTGCGCGAAGTGAATGATCTCGGCGCCGATCGCCGGCGCGTAACCTTCCTGGACGCTGACGGCGGTTTGCACTGCGCCGAAGTGACGACCGGCATGTCCGCGCCGCGTTTGACCTCCTGCGGCGATACGCCCAAACCCATGCCGCAGCACCGCGTGGTCGTCGTCTACCCGGACTAGCCGCCGCGGGCCAAGTAGCCAATGCCGAGCGCGCAGATGACGCTGCCCCCAGCCAAGACGCCCTGGATTGTAGGACTGCTGCGCTTGGCAATCCTGGTCTTTGTCACGCTGTCGCTGGTGGCGCTGAGCCTGGCCATCGCGCTGATCGGCCTGCAGATGGCGCTGGAAGACCGCACCGCGCCCGGCGTCAGCATCGCCGATTTGGACATCGGCGGCCTGACCCGCGCCGAAGCCATCGCCGAGCTTTCAGCGCAGTACAGCAGCGTCGAAGCAGCCGTCTACACCTTTCGCGCTGGCGAGCGCCGCTGGGTGGCGACCGCGGCCGATCTCGGCTTGAGCCTGGCGGCTGAGCAGCAGGTCGAGCGCGCCTTCGCCATTGGTCGCGCCGCAGACGGCCGGCGCAGTATGCGTGAGCGGGCCGACGCCTGGTTCAGCGGCGTGAACCTGCCCCTGAGCCTGGCCTTCAATGAGGGCGCGGCGCGGGACTTCCTGGCTGGGCTGGCGCAGGGAATCGATCGCGAACGCCAGGACGCCGCACTCAGCCTTGACGGCATTCATGTGCAGATTAACCCGGGTGTCAGCGGGCGCCAACTGGATCAATCAGCCGCGTTAAAGGCGCTGACCGAGCTGGTGCTGGCGCAGTCGGATCAGCGCGATGTTGATCTGACAATTCACGAAAGCCCGCCGCGCCAATGGAACCTCAGAGAAGCGGCGGCGCAGATTGAGATTGCGCTGTCGACGCCTTTGCAACTGGTGGGCGACCTGCCCGACGGCCACATGCTGTCGCCCTGGGTGGTCTCGCGCGAGCAGATCCTGGCTGGGCTGAGCGTGACGCTGAGCGGCGCCGGCGAGGACAGGCGCTATGACGTCAGCGTCGATCTCAGCGCCTTCGCGCCCTTCCTGAAGACGCTGGCGCCAACCCTGGGCAAATCTTCCGCTGAAGGCCGCTTCGACTTTGACCCGGCCAGCGGCCGGCTCAACCCGATTACGTCCGCGCGCGAAGGGCGCGAACTGGATGTCGCCGAGACCGTCAGGCGGCTGGAGGCGGCGGTATTCGACCCGCTGAATCGGCGGGTGGCTATGTATTTCAAGACGCTGCATCCGCGTTATCCCCACGGCGTGACCGCTGCCGAGCTGGGCATCAGCGAACTGGTAGCCGAGGCCACGACTTATTATTGGGGCTCCTGGCAGAATCGCCGCAGCAATATCGCCCTGGGCGCGGGCAAGCTGCACGGCATCATCGTCGCGCCCGGTGAAGAATTCTCTTTCAATCATCATCTGGGCGATATCACCCCGGAAGCAGGCTACCTCGAAGGCAGCGTCATCTTGGGCGGCGCTACTGTCACCGGCGTTGGCGGCGGCATCTGCCAAGTCAGCACCACCATGTTCCGGGCGGTCTATAGCGGTGGTTACGCCGTCACCGAGCGCAATAATCACGGCTACCGCGTCGGCTACTACGAATACGCCGGCGCCGGGCCGGGCCTGGACGCCGCCATCTGGCAACCCGACATTGATCTGCGCTTCCAGAATAATACGCCCCACCACTTGCTGATCGAGAGCTCCTTCCTGGGTACGCAAGACGCGCTTCAATTCCGGATTTATAGTTCGCCCCATTGGCGGACGGTCATTGAGCAGCCGATAATCCGCGACATTTTGCCAGCGCCTCCGGACGCTTTCATCGAAGCGGACGACCTGGCGCTGGGGCAGATTCGGCAAATCGACTACTCGGCCGATGGCGCTGATGTCTGGGTCTACCGCAACGTTTATGATACTGCCGGCAGTTTGATTTCCCGCGATCATGTCTTCACGCGCTATCAGCCCTGGCAGGCCGTCTTTGAAGTGGGCCCGGGCGATCCGCGCCTGAAAGTCGAGGAAGACGCCGAAGACGACGGCATCGCGCCGGTCGGCGAGAGCGGCTGAGCATCGTCTACATGAGGTCTGAACCTGTATAAGGGAAGGCCTGCTGCGGGCGAGAGCCGGCAAGCCCGCGTCCGCCCGTAAGCATCTCGTCTAAGCGACCGGCATGGCGCGGGCCGGCTCCACGAAGCCCTTGAGGATTTTCTCCAGCGCCATGGTGTGGCTGCAAACGCCGCGCTGCGCGAAGAAGGAGGCGGTGCTGGTCCAGGCACCATGATCATAGCTGACGCGGTGTTCCTTATTGTAACCTTCGAAGCGGCAATCGAATTCCACGATGCGGATGCGGTCGCGCTCATGTGAGTAGCGATTGGCCTTCTCAACATCGCTGACGATATTTTGTCCCGGCGCGTAGGGCGCCGGAGGACGCTTCAGCAGGGGTTTAAGCAAAATTTCCAAAGCCATAATATGCGGGCAGATCTGGTAATGCGAAAACCCGGAGCAACTGCAGGACCAGCCGCTTTCATCAAGGCTGACGCGATGGCTGCTGTTGTCGCCCTTAAAGTCCACCCCGAGGCTGATGAAGGTGGCGCGTTCGGGCTGGTTGGCGTATTCGCTGGCTTTCTGGATTTTGTTAATCATACTTGCGTCCATTTCGTTCCTTTCACCTATAAGACGCCGTATATTTATGTAAAAAAACGCGCTAGCGACTTCGTCAGTCACACCGCGCGTATATTGACCTTGCCGTATGAAACATTGTCATTGTCCATCGTTGGCGGCATCCTGTTTCATCTACTTTCAGTCTATTTGAGGCGCTGGGAAAAGTCAATCAGAAACCGGCCTGAATCAGGCTGATTCTGTCTATCTTGCACAAGGTGGCGGCGCGGAGTTTTGCCTCGGCCAGGCGGGCTTGCGGGGTTTTCGCCGGCGCGCCGACAGGAAGTGAAGCGTTATCAATTCCTGGCCGGTTCGGTCAGATTTGCTGGCAAATCGCTCGCGCGCTGCTCGGCGGCTTCAGACTGTGGCTTGGACTGATGCTGCAACCGGCGCCAGACCCAGCGTCAGCGACTCGACGTAGATGCAGTGTCGCCAGGGTATTGATACATCGGCGGCGGAGAGGGCGGCATCGCTCAATTCCACCTCCGCGCCGCGGATGAGGGCGAAAGGCGTCGCCTCGTTCCGTTCGCCCATGACCACCTGGGCGCAAGCCGCCAGCGAGTCGGCCACGCCGATTTGCGTCACCGCCATGGGGTTGCCGAAGAGGTCTATTTTGCCGCGTTCGTCATTGATGGGCTGGAAGCCGGCCATGGCGATGGCGATGCCAGTTGTGCCGTAGCGCCCGGGCATCAGCCAACTGTCGCTGAGGATGACGCCGATACGGCAGCGCAGCCGTTTTTGCAGCGCCTGCCGCAGATTCTCGGCGGTCTCAAATGGCTGCAAGGGCAGCAGCACTACCTGGCCGCTGGGGATATTGGAGCGGTCCAGACCGGCATTGGGCGAGATGACCCCGCCTTTCGCCGTCAAGAGGAATCCCAGCTCGATACCGCCGAAGATATGCTCGGCTTCATCGAGGACCAGCTGAGCCACGGCGGCATCCATGCCATATCGCCCCGCCAATGCTTCGGCCCGGGCGCCGGCCTCAACCTCAGCCAGGCTGACCGTGCGCCCACTGGCGATTGACGCGTATTTGCTGGATACCGCCAATACATCGCCAGTTTGCAGCGATGCCCCGGCGGCTTCGAGGCTTTCGACCAGCGTACCCGCCAGGTCAAAGGGCTGGTCTCGCACAGGCGCGCGGATCGGGGTGACGGTCAGGGATTGTGGCATTGGAATTCCATCCTTGATTGCGCTAACCCTTAGGCTATACCTTACCAGTATATATCCCTTGCAAAGTCTGGCGAATGCGCCGCCCTGGCGAATTACTGGACAAGCCTGCGCCTCGTCAATGCGCGGCGCGCGGAGTTTTGCCTAAGCCTTTTCCTGATTTGCCAGCGGCTTCGGCGAAGGTTGCGGCGCGCTGATGACGGCAGAACTTTGTCACTAAGCGCAGTCGCTGTCCATTGGCAGGATCAGCTCTCTGTCACCCCCAGGATCAAGACGCGGTCGCGCTCGGGCTCGGCCAGCGCCAGGCTGCGCCCGTCCGGGCTGAAGGCCAGGGCGCTGGACGCCATGTCAAGCGTGATGGCTTTGCTGAAGGGGCTGAGCGCGTTCGCCAGTTGCAGCCGAGCGCGACCGCCCGGCATTTCAATTGACAGCGCCATCAGCGCTTCCGCGCCGGACAATACCTGCGGCCGAAATGCGAAGCCCTTGAGCAGCGCCCCGGCTTGATGATAGAAACGCTTCGCGATGCCGCTGATCACATCAAGCTGGTACAAGCTGTCGCCGCTGCTGTAGACGAAGTCGCTCAAGCTGCCGGCGGGCGAGGCCAGTACGGAACTGTGTCCGCGCAAGGGAATCAGAGGCTTCGCCAACTGCAATTCGCCGCCGGCGGCGAAGATCCAGAGGGCGGCGCGCCTAGCCCGGCTTGATTCGCCGCTAACCGCCAGCCAGCGGTCGTCGGCGCTGAAAGCCAGGCTGGTCAGAGAATAGGGAAAATGCTGGCGCATTTGCAAGCGGCTGTCTTCCACGGAGGACTCGTCGATCGTCCAGACTTGCAGCGTTCCCGCGCGGCGCGCCAGCCGCAGCGCATCAGCGCCACTGACCGCCGCCAGCTTGTCCCCGGCCCGCGACCAGGCCAGCGCCTGAATCGGCCCCTCCAGCCGCCCCATTTGCCGCGCCTCGGCCGAGGCCTCTTGCAGGTCCAGCAGGCGAACATTGCCGCTCTTATCTCCCAGCGCCAGCCAGCGCTCATCGGGGCTGAAAGACAGGGCGCTTGACTCTCCCGCTCCCGCCGGGGGGCTCAGGGTCACCGCAGTTGAGCTGAAGTCGGCTGCGCTAAAGACCCTTACCGCGCCGTCCGCGCCGCTTACCGCCAGCAGGCGCTGCCGCGCTGACCAAGCCAAAGCGCGCGGCGCGGCCACCGGCAGCATGCCAACCAGATTGACAGCGTCGACATTGCCGCTGTGAATCAGACGGCCGGACGCGGGCATCGGTGTTTCCCAGGATTTTGGGCGCGACTCAGCGACTGGAGGCGCGCCGGGAACTGGTTCAAGGTAGTAATAATTGTAATTGACATCGCTCTCGACCGTCCAACCGACCAGGCCGTCGACTTCAACCTGCCACCAGACCCAGGGTCCGTTGCAAGCGGGACCATCCAGCACGGCGGCGATGGTTTGGCGCGGCGCGATCTCGCCGATTTGCCGGGCGTCGATGCCGGGCCGGGCGCGCAGGCGATTGGGCAGCGTCTCGGAGACGACGCGCGCTTTGCCACTGCCAACGCCGATGCGCGGCGGCAAGAAGCCGCGGAAGCCGGGCGGACAAAAGTGGATCACGCCGCTGCTGACCAGCGCGGGATCGAGGACAGGCAAGTTGTCACAGTGACCGGCCAGCTCCACCACGGCGCGGTTGACCCAACCGGCGCGGATCATCAGCCAGTCGCCGGCGAGGTTGCTGCCCAGCAGCGCATGCGGCCTGCCGCCATCTTCCAGGCGCGCGACGATTGCGGCGGTGGGCGTTTCCCGCACGTTGGCGTAGTCGTCCAGCGGACGCAGGAAGCAGCCGGTCGCGCCACCGGCCTCGGCGTTCACCAGCGGGATGTTGTAGCAAGCCCCCGTCAACTGCGCCCCCTCAATGCTCACCCAGCCTGCCGCCAGCTGCAGCCAATCGCCGCCAGCGCCGCGGCCGATGACCGAGCGGTCATCCGCAGCTGTGAGTCCGCCAATCACTGGGGACGCCTGGTCGCCGCTCGCTCGCAGCGGGACATCCGCATTCGTAATCGCGCATACGTCGGTTTCGCTGCGGCGCTGCGCCGAACTGCCGCTGCCGTCGGCGGGACAGCCGCTGGCGAAATTGATCCGATAGAGGCCGAAATCAAAGGGGCAGATATCTATGTGATCAGGCAGGCCGTCGCCGTCAGCATCCGCCAGCAGCGCGCAGCCCTCGGCCAGCGCCGCGCCGGCTTGCTTCTCGCAGCGATCAGCGCCGTCCGGCATGCCATCGCCATCGCGATCGGTCGCGGAAATCAACGGGCAGCCGGTAGCTGCCGGCCCCCCGGCGACATAGGGGCAGTCGTCGGCGCTATCCGGCATGCCGTCGCCATCGCTATCGGCGTCGGCTCGCGCGACCCACTGCGTCCCCGCGCCCAGATTAGGCAGGCGCTCGTCGCAGGCTTGCATCAGCGATCCATCGGCGGCGACATGAACAGCGAAGGCGGCGCCCGCCACTGAAAACTCGAGGCGATAGACATCAAGCGGGTCGGGCAGGGGAAGTCCCCTCAGCAGCTCACAGCCCAGCGCGGTTGTATCGGCCGCGGGCAGGGGCGTCACCGACGGCTCGCCGGCAGCTTGCAGGGGCGGGTACAGGCTGCGGGCTCGGTCGACCAAATCCGGCGCCTGGCCAGCGCCGGACATCGCGCAGCCCAGTGCAATAATTGTGATAAGGACATGCGAGACTATCCGCAAGCTAATTCTCCCGACGCGCCGGCCCGCCCACATTCTAACCGACGCCCGCCCAGGCGGCAGAAGCGGAATCGCCGCGCTGCGAAAGACGCAAAGATACCCTGTATCAAAGGCCTGAAAACTGGTAAATTGCGAGCTTACCTTGAGGTTATGCCGCCGCCCGTTGTCCGCTGGAAGTGCTATGCCGCGTTTGCCTGAATTGTATCAACTGGACAATTTCATCGATACCTTCGCCCTCGGTCACTACGCGCGTGTGCTGGACGCGCTGGACCGGCGCAACGGCAATCATGTCGCCTTCAAAGTCATGCGGCCCGAGCATCTGGACCGCGATGGCGACATGCGCTGGGAGTACCGCGCCTTCGGCAATGAGGCGGACATCCTGACGCGGCTCTGGCATAGCCCCAATATCGTCAAACTCTACGACTGCGGCTTCATCTCCGACGGCGAGGAAGCGCCGCGCGATGGCGAGATCACATCGTTTCAGAGCGATGTGCGCGGATTCATCGAGTCGATGTCGCGCTTCGCCGCGGCCGGCTGGCGCCCCTACCTGGCGCTGGAGAATCTGCCGCGCCATCACAGCCTCTTCTATTTGATGAAACCTAACAGCGCCAACAGTCGCCGGCGCCTGCCCAGCGAAGAGGGCCTGGCGCTGGCGCTGCAATTCAGCGAACTGCTCAGCCTGGCGCACGCCAATAAAATCGTCTATCTCGATCACAAGCTGGAGCACGTCTATTGGGACGGCATTCACCTGAAGGTCATCGACTTCAACAGCTCGCGCGCGCTGGAAGACGACCGAACGCAATCGCCGCAGCAATATAGCAAAGATGTGCACAATATGTGCGTCGGCGTACTCTATACCATCTTCACTGGCATGTCGCCGCAGAAAGGCTCGCTGCGCCCCCAGCCCAGCAGCCGCGACGCTGTCGAAGCCCGCTACACCGATATCCACAGCCTCGACTTCAGCATGGAGCCCAGCCTCAGCGAAGGCATTGCCGAGCTACTGCAGCGCGGCGCCTCTGAAAGCATCGAGACGGTGCAGGAATTCATCAACGGCTTGCAGCGGGTCGCCACCCAGCACGGCTGGCAATTCTCCGATTACTACACCAGCGCCGCCAGCAGCGAGGCGCGCATCCAGCTGCGGGCTGGCCTGGAGCGCCTGCGCCTGGGCCAGGAGAATGTGCGCGAGGCCCGCGACCTCATCCGCGAGGCGATGATCGACGACGGCATCAGCCGCGATATGGAAGAGGAATTGCGCCGGCTGGTGGTCGCGCTCAACGAGATGCTGAATCACCGCGTGGCGCCTTAGGTTGTCAAGCGCATGACGCCGCAAGAATTCGTCAACAAATGGGCGAACTCCCCGCTGGGTGAAAAACAGATCGCGCAAGCCCATTTTCTCGATGTTTGCCGCCTTGTCGGCGTCGAGATGCCCGCTGATGGCAAGACTGAAGCCGGAGAAGAATTCGTCTTCGAGCCCTCGCTTAAACTGCGTAGCGGCCATGGATTCGCTGATGTATATTACGAAAACCATTTTGCCATTGAATACAAAACGGCGGACAAATACAAAGATCTTAACGCCGCCTACGAGCAGTTGCTCAAATACCGTGAAAAACTGAACAATCCGCCGCTAATGGCGGTGACCGACTTCAAGCGCTGGGAAATACATAGCAACTTCCCAAATACCGAAAAGCGCGTTTATAATTTCAGCCACAGTGAAATCGCCAGCAGTTCCGAGGCCTAGGCTTGGCTGCGCGCCATTTTCCACGCGCCGCAGCGCCTGCATCCCGGCCGCAATACCGCGCAGGTCACCAAAGAAGCGGCTGACGCCTTTCAACTCGTCGCCGATAACATGCGCGACTGGAATGCCGCGCCGACGCGCATCGCCTATTTCCTGACTAAACTCGTATTTTGCCTCTTCGCCGAAGATGTGGGCTTGCTGCCGACCATGTCCGGCCAGCCGCAGGGAATCTTCAGCTACATTATTGAGCACTCGCGCGGCAAACCCAGCGTTTTCAAACAGTATGTTCAGAATCTCTTTGTCGCCATGAACGAAGGCGGAAACATGTTCATGCGCGACATCCCCTACTTCAACGGCGCGCTCTTCAAAGTGGTGACAGTCGAAGAACTCAAGCAGGAAGCCCTGGATGAATTGGCGACAGCGGCGAAGCTGAATTGGGCGTCGATTGAGCCCTCCATTTTCGGTACGCTATTCGAACGCAGCCTTGACCCCAACAAACGCAGCCAGCGCGGTGCGCATTACACCTCGCGCGAGGATATTCTACTCATAGTCGAACCCGTGCTTATGCAGCCTCTGCGTTACGCTTGGGATACCGTTCAGTTGGAAGCCGCGCCCATCCGCGAACGTTACGACAACGCGAGGACGGGCCGCGCCAAAACCAATGCGCGCAGCCAATTGCTGGCGAAGCGGGACGAAATCCTCGCGCGCGTCCGCGGGACTACCGTGCTTGACCCGGCTTGCGGCAGCGGCAACTTTCTCTATGTCTCCCTGCAGCTGCTGATGGATTTGGAGAAAGAAATTATCTATCATCCGCTTTGGGCGGGCTTGCAATTGGCGGCGCGGCAAGTGCATCCGCGCCAGATGTACGGCATTGAAATCGATCCCATCGCCCAAGCCCTCGCCAGCATCGTGGTCTGGATCGGCTACATCCAGTGGCGCATCAACAACGGCTACGGTCAGGAGTTCGCCGAGCCGATACTGGAAGAGCTGGAAGACAATATCGTCTGCAAAGACGCGATTCTGCCGCCGGCGCAGCCCACCGCGCGCCCCCAACCCCCGGCCGGTGAAACCCGTAGGGGCGTGTCGCTGACACGCCCGCCTGACGACGCGCTGGAAACGGGCGTTTCGGCGAAACGCCCCCACACAACATCCGCGCGGGGGGTCGAATGGCCCGCCGTCGATGTCATCGTCGGCAATCCGCCTTTCTTGGGCAATCGCAAATTGCGCCCAGAGCTAGGCGATGACTATGTGGATTCTCTTGTACAGCATTTCGAGTCTGATTTTGGTCACCATACACCAGACTTAGTTTGCTATTGGCATCAAAAGTCTTTGAATCACTTGCTAGCAGGCAAGGTCAAGAGAGTTGGTTTGCTTGCAACAAATTCTATTCGAGGCGGCACAAATCGTCATGTACTCAACAAGATCGTCGAAAAAGCGCAAATCTTCAACGCTTGGTCAGATCGAGAGTGGATTCTCGATGGCGCGGCGGTGCGCGTTTCTATGATCTGTTTCGACAATGGCGCGGAAGATGAAGTTCGGCTAGATGACATTCCTGTAAAGTCTATATTCTCAGATTTGACGGCTGATATCGACATTACAAGCAGAACCGTGCTTGTGGAAAACCAGAGTTTATCGTTTCAAGGCGTAGTTAAACGCGGGCCATTTGACTTAGACGCGTCAGCAGCGCAATTCATGATATTGAATGAACCAAGAAATAAAGAGGTGCTGAAACCCATTGCGAACGCAATTGACGTAACAAGGCGTTCTCGCAACACATGGATTGTTGATTTTGGTGTCGCCACTCCTGTTGAAGTAGCGCAAACGTATACCCTGCCGTTTAAGCATGTGTACGACAACGTAAGACCAATGCGCTTAAAGACAAAACAGCGAGAATCTCGTGACTACTGGTGGTTGCATTGGAACAGTCGTCCAAGAATGCGCGAAAAGTTGGTCCCGCTAACCAGATATATTGTGACTCCGATAGTCTCAAAGCATCGACTCTTCGTTTGGATGTCGAAAGACATCCTTCCTGATAAGCGTCTTACAGTGTTTACCCGTGATGATGACTATTTCCTAGGAGTGCTCCATTCCAGAGTACATGAAGCGTGGACACTGCGCACTTGTACGTGGCATGGCAAAGGCAACGATCCCCGCTACACGCCCACCACCACCTTCGAGACATTTCCCTTCCCCTGGTCGCCCGGGCGCGAAGACCAATCCCACCCCGCCCACGTTCGCATCAGCGCCGCCGCCAAACAGCTGCACGAAGAACGCGAGGCCTGGCTTAATCCGCATACCCCTCATGACGACTGTAGGGGCGAGCCATTGGGTCGCCCGCGTCTCAAAGACCGCACCCTCACCAACCTCTACAACGCCCTGCAAGTCTGGCGTGGGCTGGACGATATCAAGACCAAACCCGCCGCCGCCGACTTCGCGCCGCGCCTGGACCAACTCCACCGCGAGCTGGACGAAGCCGTCTGCGATGCCTACGGCTGGGACTGCGCTGTGCTGGATGACAAGGAAGAGATTCTGCGCCGTCTGCTCGCCCTCAATCTGGAACGGGCCGCTTCCCAATAAGTATTCTCTGTGTCATTTGAATGGGCGGTCAGTGTCTACGCGACCCAATCGTTCCCGGCAGCGTATAGTCAGCCCGCGTAATCACCGGCTGCAGCGCCAGCAGCCGCCGCACCGTCGCCTCCATCTCCGCCGGCAGCGCTACCGTATTGCCGCGCTCGCCATCCCGCGCCAGCTTCGTGCCCGCCTGCGCATCGCTTGCAAACGCGCCGACCGCTTGCGACAGCGCCGCCTCCGGCAAGCCCAGCAGCCGCAGCAGGCTCAACAAGACAGCATCGCGCTCGCGCTGCAAGTCTTCGTAGCGGATGGCTGACAGCGCCGCGTTCCGCTGCCGCGCGTCGAGGTAGCGCTCCAGCATATACAGCCAGCCTAGCGCGCGGCCTTCCAGCCCCAGGTAGCTGCGCAGCGACGGCTGCGCCAGCCTTTCGATGTCTTCCGCCGCGCACTGATAATAGGCCGCTTGCTGCTCAATGATTTGCTCGCGGCTGTAGCGCGTGGGCGAATCGCCGCGATTGACGCGCAGACGCTGAAAAGACGCCAGCCAGTCGATGACATTGCGGTACATAAAGAGGTGCTGCGCTTCCGGCAGCGCCTCCACATAACACTCCAGCACGGCCATGGCCTGGTTGCGAAACTTGATGGCGACTTGCGCCGCCTCGCCGCAGATGGCCGGGCGGACCAGCCAGGCGACGCAAGCGCGCAGCAGGTCGCGCTGCTCGGCGCGCGGCCTTGAGCGCATGCCGATAAAGGCGGTCAGCGCGTCCGGCTCGGACAGGGAGAGCAGGCCATCGATTTCGTTCAAGGCGCGGCTCAAGACGGTGGAGCCGCAGCGGCCGATATTGTGCAGGCAGAGCAGTTTCGGCGGCGGGGCGACCTGCTCAGCCAACTGCAGAAAGTCCGAGTAAGGCAGGGCGACCAGATATTCAGCTTGATCGAATTGCGCCTGGTACATAAAAGGCGCCGCCAGCGGGTCAACGCCGGCGGGCAGACAAGTGAATATGGCGCGCTGTTTGTCATGGTCGAGGCAGTAGAGGCTGTAGCGGGGATCGTCGATGAGCGAGTCGGCGTTGAGGCTGCCGCCGTGGGCCAGCTCAAAATCAGCCATCGAGGTCAGTACGCCCATATGCTCTCGATGTCGGGAGAGAATCCGTAGTTTGCTCGCGCCCATTACCCCTCCGCCTGCTGCCGCTGATAATAGCGCGCTTCGGCCTCGACGAATTCGACCGCGCCGGCGATGCTGGGGTTAGGCGGCGTATCCGTCGGCATCTCATGCACGGTCGCCGATACAAGCCGCGGAGCGCCGCGCAGGTCAACGACAGCTTCGCCGACCTGCCCGGATTTCACCGCGGCCAGGCTCAGTATCTTGCCATCGAGGCGCGTCGATGCGGCCGGTTCAAGCAGGACTTGCAGGCGCTCGTCGGGCGCGACCGCTCGCAGAGCGACGATGACCTCCTTCCCCGAGGCCCTGCGATAGCCCCAATGATTATGTCGATCGACCAGCGCCAGCGTGACCTGCTGAGCCAGCCTGGCGCGGCTGTCCGAGTCCAGCGCTCCCTCGACATTGGCGGCGTGGTAGCCCATGCCATCCAGCACGATCAGCGCCGAGCGCCCGCCGGTGGCGCGGCAATGCCAGACCGAGTCGGCGCAGCTCCCGCCCAGATCGAGCAGCAGCGCGCCTTGGCCCTCCGCCGCTTGTAAGCGCTGCAAGAAGGTAAACAGTCGCGGCAGCAGCGCCAGATCGCCGGCGATGCCCGCGCTGTAGCGCAGGCTCAGGCTCAGCGGTTTTTCCATTCGGCCCGCCGCTTTTCGATGAAGGCGCGCATGCCTTCGGCTTTGTCTTCCGAGCCGAAAGCGATCAGGAAGTTGCGCCGTTCCAGCGCCAGGCCTTCGCTCAGCGAGGTCTCGTAGGCTTTGTTTATCGCCTCTTTGGTCAGGCGGATGGCGACCTGGGAGCGGCGCGCCACTTTCTGGCCGATGCCGATGGCCACGTCCATGTATTCATCCAGCGGCGCCACGTGATTGACCAGGCCGCAATCCAGCGCTTCCTGCGCGCTTAGCGCCCGGTCGGTCAGCATGATTTCCATGGCCAGCGCCTTGCCCACCGCGCGGGTCAGGCGCTGGGTGCCGCCGGCGCCGGGGATGATGCCCAGGTTGATCTCCGGCTGGCCGAAGACCGCCGTTTCCGAAGCCACGATCATGTCGCAGCTCATAGCGACTTCGCAGCCGCCGCCCAGCGCGTATCCCGATACCGCCGCGATGACCGGCTTGCTGATGCTCTCGATATCAAAGCGGTCGACCAGCGAGCGCGACATCAGCATATCGATCTGGGTTTTGCCATCCATCTCCTTGATGTCGGCGCCGGCGGCGAAGGCTTTGTCGTCGCCGGTCAGGATCATAGCGCCGATTTCGCTATCGGCGTCGAAAGCCGACATCGCCGCCATCACCTCGTCCATCAGCGCCGAGTTGAGCGCGTTCAGCGCCTTGGGCCGGTTGAGCCGCACACGTCCCACACCCTGCGCCGGTTGATCGACAATGATGTTCTCGTAGCTCATGCTGTCAACTCCTTTGTCAAATCAGGGCGAATAGCGGGAGTGTCTATTGTAGTGGCTGTGGTTTCTCTTAGACCCAAACATAAAACTCTGTGCCCTCTGCGTCTCTGTGGTGAATTAAACTGCGCCAAGCTCGGCATTGCAAATTATGTCCACCTTGTTAGCCACTCCCTGAATAGCCGCTCAATGCTAGCACAGACCATAGCACGGCGTGAAGCGATCCGATTCAAGGACTGTCATTTTCGTTAGTCGCGGCTCGCAACGATTTCTCTTACCGCTGATTCAACGCTAAGGCAGATGTCCTGTCCTTCGCGAGGATTTGTCCGGGATACCGAATAAGCGGTGACCGCCTTGCCATGTACACTGACGGCAATGGAACCCGGCGCGTAGGGCGCGTAACGCCGCGGGTCGGTGGGTCCCATGAGCATGACGGTTTTGGCGCCGCTGGCCGCCGCCAGATGCGTCAAGCCGCTGTCGTTGCCGATATAGACCAGCGAATCCGCCGCCAGCGCCCCGATCTCGGCGAAGCTGAGCTGGTCAATCCATTGGGCATGCCGCGCCTTAAGACCCCGCGCGACCTCAGCGACCAGCTCGACATCGCCCGGCCCGCCCAATAGAATCACGCTCGCGCCCCAGGCATCTGCCACCCGATTGAGCATCTCCGCGAACAGCGGCAGCGGAAAGCGCTTGCCTTCAAAACGCGCCCCCGGATTGACGCCGCCGCCCGGATGCGCCACGATGAAGGGTGGCGCCACCTGCTGGTTTGCCAGGCGCGTTCTGACCGTGGCGCGCGCTTCGTCTATCAGCGGCAAGTTGGCGTAAGCGTGGACTTGGCGCCCGGCCACGGCGCTGACGACGCGCAGGTAAATCGCGCATTCATGCTCGAGCGCATTGGGATCGACTGGAACGCGCAGGTTGTAGCCGAAGCCGCGCCCGCCACTATCGAGACCAGCGCGGATGGCAATTCCGGACAGGCGCGCCGCCAGGCTCATCAAGGGCGAGCGTACCAGTGATATCGCCATATCGTAACTGCCGGCTCGCAGCAGCCCGACCAGGCGCATGAATCCGGCTGCTGATTTCAGCGGCATATCGGCGCCGGCAGCGACGATCTCGTCCAGGGCGGGGTGATGCGCGATGGCCCGCGCCGACCAGGGACCCGCCACCCAGCTGATATGCGCGGCGGGGAAGGACTCTCTCAAGCCGCTGAGCGCAGCCGTGGCCATGACCGCATCGCCAATGCAGCAGGGACGAATCAGGACGATTCGCTTTGGATTTGAGCTGGCGGTCGCTTCCATGCTCAGGGGATACTCCACATTCCTCAGCTGGAACAAGCTGCGCCCAATGTAATCCAGAGCGCCGTCGCCGACCAGTGCTGCTTGTGCCAATGCGAACTGTCGCTCAGTTTCGCGGGAGTGGTGAATATCGTGGCTATAATCTCCTATGCGTACACAGCACAGCTATTTTGCCACCGAGTACACCGAGTGAGTTTGAGGGCACAGAGTCTGTTGTATTTGCCAAGGCTTTCGCTATTTGCGCCCCCAACCTTCATTTGGAAACTGCCGCAGCCATAATGCTTCTAAACTGCTTTACCCGGCGTCCTCTTTTTCTCGGTGTACTCGGCGGCTAATTTATCACGACATACTTGGTCTTGATGAGGACGCAGAGTTTTCTAGTTCACCTGGCGGAGTTATCAAGTCCGCGGAAATAATCACTCCCGGTTACGCCGCACTTGGAAGCAGCAAGCAAGTCATGCGACAATAAACTCCCATAAAAGCGAGTCCAAAGTCAGCGGATATGGACTTCATACGCGCCTTTACCTACATTTCCGAAGACAGACGCCGGCTGGGCAAACTGGGCGCGACGGCCATAGTCGCCTTGCTCTGCGCCGTGCCGGGCATCGGGCTGATCAGCCTCTGCGCCCTGCTCGGTTACCTGGTGGAGTTAATACACAATGTCGGCAACGATTACCCGCGCCCACTGCCCGAGTGGGGCCGCATCGGCGAGAAGATAAGTAAAGGGCTGCCGGTGCTGCTGGCGATTATCGTTTATCATTCGCCGCTGTTCTTCGGCCTGCTGTTTCTCTTTGTCTTCCGGCATGTCATCGCCGTAAGCCTCTTCGGCGGTATCACTTTCTTGAGCATCCTGGGCGGGCTGGCGCCGCTGATGGGCTTGTATTTGGCATTGGTCTGGTCGCTGTTGGCGGCTGGCTTGGCGCGCTATGCCGACGCCTGGGAAGCCGCGTCCTTATACCAGTTGAGTCGATTGCTGCGCAGCTTGCACAAGCACAGTACGCTGGCGCTGCAATGGTTGATCGCTTCCCTGGCGGCTAACATCATCTTGCTGGCTCTGCTGCCGGTGGCTCTGCTCGGCCTGCTGCTCTTTGTGCCGGTGCAAGGGTACTTGGCGGGCAGCTATGGACGCCGCTTGCGCGCTGAGCGGATGGCGCTGCGCCGCGGTCATGCGCCGGGCTTTGCCGGGCTGGACGGCGGGCGATTCCCAGGGGCGCGCAGAGACTGACCGTCAATCGCTCCTGGGCCGTTCTTCAGATGGCTGCATTACTTTCCTGGTGTTGCTGAGATTATTCCTGGCGTGGCGGAGATGCCAAGCGCGCGGAATTAACCAGGCCGTTTCCGTCAGGCGCGCCGGCTGGCGCGCTTAGCCTCAACTCAGTTGGGAATCCTGTGTAGGAGCTGCCTGCCGCGGCTATAATTGCATATAGATAGACTGCGCTTGGACGCGCATGCAGACTCGTCAATGGCCGCTCCCGCCCGATGCGCAGCTGGCTGGCCGCACTGGATTGTCATAAGTATGTTATTGTTTATCCTTGTCTAGCTCTTCGTTATGCCACAGTTGACGCGGAAGGAGTAAAGATCAGGTTAAGCAGGGGAGAATAGGATTTTATGAGTTCATATCTTATTTGCCGCTTTATCGGCCTGATCGTATTCGCCTTCATCGGCAGTCGCCTCGGCGCGGCGCTGGCGCATCTCACCGAATTTGGCGGTGAAGAAAGTAGGCTGATATTTGCCGGATTAGGCGCTGTGGTCGGCATAATCGCGATGCCCTGGTTCACTATAGCGCCCTTTCGCTTCTGGCGGCGTCAGGCCGGCGAAATGACCATACCGAGCTTGATGCTGGCGATTCTTGGCGGTTTAGTTGGCTTGACTGTGGCGCTGATGCTGGCTTTTCCGCTGTCGCTTCTGGGCGAACCGCTGGGGACTGTGCTGCCGGCAATTGTATCCCTGGTCTGCGGCTATCTGGGCATGAATCTGTTCAATACAAGGTCAAGCGAAATCACGGATGTCATCAGCGAGAAAGTCATGGGGCGGCAGCGGCGCTTGCAGCCCTACGCCAACCGCCAACTGCTTCTGGATACCAGTGTCTTGATTGACGGCCGCATCGTCGAAATCGCAGAAACCGGCTTCATCGGCGGGACGCTGGTGATCCCGCGTTTTGTGCTGGGCGAGCTGCACCGCGTGGCCGATTCTTCCGATCCCCTGCGGCGCAATCGCGGTCGGCGCGGGCTGGCCAAGCTCAACGAATTGCAGCGCAACAACGATTTGCCCGTCAAAATCATCGATGACGACCCGCCGGATTTCGTCGGAGTGGACGCCAAACTGGTGGCGCTGTCGATCCAGCTCAACGCCTCGCTGGTAACCAACGACTTCAATCTCAATCAAGTCGCTGACGCCCAAGGCGTCGATGTGCTGAATATCAACGCGCTGGCAAATGCTGTGCGCTCGGTCTATATCCCCGGCGAGAAATTCGCCATCCGCATCATCCAGCCAGGGCGCGATCCCAATCAAGGCGTCGGCTACCTGGATGACGGCACGATGGTGGTGGTGGAATCGGGACAGAAATATATGGATCGCAAGATCAGCGTGGAAGTGACCAAGCTGATCAACCGCCCGACAGGCCGCATGATCTTCGCCGTGCCGCAAGCCAAATCCGGGCGCTAAAGGCGGATGCGGAAACCTGCCAGAATTTGCGATCTAGTCTGAGACTTGCTGCCAGATGGCGCTTATCTCGGCGGATGCTAGTTCTTCATCGTCATATGCGACGATGAACATACTGCCAATGGCGTCAAGTTTGCCATCCAACTTTGTCAGATTTGTCTCAATTACTGTTATGCGAGACTCGAGATTGGCGATGCGAGAATCCAGTGAGCCAATGCTGCGATTGACATCCTCAAATCTGGGGTTCACCAATAGCAGAAACGTACCCGCAATCGTTAGGAGCGCCAAGATTGTGCCAATGATCGAGAAGAACTGATTCCCTCTGATTTCCATTGGCGCTTGCCTTGTGTTATCTGCTCTTGCTGTTACCAGCCAGCGTCGCCCATGCAATTCCTCGAAACTGGTTGCTTTGCCAGAGGATTCAACCGCCGAACGTTCGCTCTCGCTCATTATTCGCTCTATCTTGCACCAGTTAACATTGTGATGGCGTCAAACATAGTTTAGTCTGCTTTCACAATCAAGTTATGATGTTCAAGCACTTTAACAATAGCGCCTATATCGTCTGCCTTGGCGAGCTCCTCTATGTCGGCCTTCGTAGGTAGAGCGCGAAGTTTCTCATCCAATAGCTCGTTCACGATTGCTTTGATAAGATTTATTTGTGACTTTGTCAATGTGGCGGCCTCTTCCACTTCAGACCTCCTATTTTTATCCACTTCCGATTCTGATGTTGCAATATCTGTTTGCGTATAGTCTACCACAAAGTTCGCTCCATTGACATTGGTCAGCATGTGGTCAGCTTTTCAGGACCACTACAGATAGAAAAACTGCGAGGCGCATATTCCTGTTGCGCGCCTGTCGCCCCTACACGATTTGCGCGCTTCTGCTAGGATTGCGCCGTTAACTTAACCACAGATACCCAAGCGAGCATACGATGAGCGAAGCCCTGCAAGAACGCCTGACTGGCGCGGAAGATGTCATCTGGGATTTGTCCGTTTTCTACCAAAGCCTGGACGACCCGCAGATCGAAACCGACATACATAAACTCAAGGACTTAATGGACGCCTTCCAGGAGCGCTGGCGCGGCCGACTGGCGCAGATGAGCGCGGCCGACTTCGTCAGCGCCTACGCTGATCTGGAAGCGATTTACGACCTCAGCGGCCGACTAGGCTCATACGCCATGCTCAACTTCTCCACCGACACCGGCAATCCGGACTACATGGCTCACGTGGCCAGGATCCAGGATTTGGACGCCGAGCTGAACCAGAAGATCGTCTTCTTCTACATCGAGTGGAACGCCCTTGATGACGAGCGGGCGGAAGCCATCCTGGCCAACCCGCAGCTGGAAAAATGCCGCTACTACCTCGAAGCGGAACGCCGCAACAAACCCTACTACCTGTCGGAAGCCGAAGAGCAGATCGTCATCGAAAAGCAGGTCACCGGCAGCGCCGCCTGGACGCGTTTCTTCACCCAGCTGACCAGCGCCTTCCGCTTCGACTGGCTGGGCGAGCAGGTCAACATGACCTTCGTCCTCAACAAGCTGCGCGACAGCGACCGCGATGCGCGCGAGATGGCCTGGCGCGCGCTGACTGACAAACTGGAAGAAAAGTCCCTGGAGCTGACCTTCATCTTTAACACCCTGGCGCTGGACAAAGCCAACAGCGACCGCCGCCGGGGTTACGCCAGTTGGATCTCGTCGCGCAACTTGAGCAACAAAGCCAGCGACGAAGTCGTCGAGGCGCTGGTGTCCACCGTGACCGGCAATTACGGCATAGTCGCGCGGCACTACCAGCTGAAAAAGGCGCTGCTGGGTTATGACGAGCTCTACGACTACGACCGCTACGCGCCTCTGAATCTCAAAGCGAGCGAAGAATTCTACGTCTGGGAGCAGGCCCGCGCTATCGTGCTGGAAGCCTTCGACAATTTCAGCCCACGCATGAAATCCGCGGCTCAGCGTTTCTTCGACAATAACTGGATTCACGCGCCCGTCCTGCCCAATAAACGCGGCGGCGCCTTCGCCTCGCCCACAGTCGCCTCAGCCAACCCCTACGTCTTTCTCAACTACCTGGGCGATACCCGCGATATCACCACGTTGGCGCACGAGTTGGGGCACGGCATCCACATGTTCCTGTCCGGGCGCGAGAGCGGATTATTCGCCCTCTACACGCCGCTGACCACCGCCGAGATGGCCTCGACTTTCGCGGAAATGCTGGTCTTCCAGGACCTGATGGCCGCCGAAGACGACCAGGAAATCAAGCTGTCCATGCTGACCGAGAAAATCGAGGACACCTTCGCCACTGTCTTCCGGCAGATTTCCATGAATCGCTTCGAAGACAAGATGCACAGCGCCCGCCGCAGTGAAGGCGAATTGACCGCCGAGCGCTTTAACGAGCTATGGCTGGAGACACAGCGCGATATGTTCGGCGACAGCGTCATCATCACTGACGAATACGGCAGTTGGTGGAGCTACGTGCCCCACTTCCTGCATACGCCCGGCTACGTCTACGCCTATTCCTTCGGCGAGCTGCTGGTGCTGGCGCTCTACCGCATCTATCAGGAAGAGGGCGCCGGCTTCGTGCCCAAATACATCGACCTGCTGGCCGCCGGCGACTCCGACTATCCCGATCGGCTGCTAGAGAAAGTCGGCGTCGACATCAACGACCCCGGCTTCTGGCAAAAGGGCATTGATGTAATCGAGGAATGGGTGGCGCAAGCCGAAGCGCTGGCGCGCCAACTCTATCCCGACAAGTTCGCCCGGACAGGCGCATGACGGCAGGGTATTCGGGGACGCCCCTGGTCAAGAAGCTGGGCATCAAAAGCGGCAACCGCGCCGCGCTGCTGGGGGCTCCAGAGCGCTATCTCGATTTGCTGGGCGATTTGCCCGCTGACGTGTCCATCGACCGCGAACTGGCGGATGCCGACTACGACTTCGTGCAGGCTTTCTACCGCTGGCGCGCCGACTACGAAGCCGACTTCACGCGCCTGAAAGCCGCCATCCACAAGGACGGCATGGTCTGGATATCCTGGTACAAAAAAGCAACCAAAATGCCCACCGATATCAGCGAAGACGTCGTGCGCCAGGTGGCGCTGGCCGGCGGCTTGGTCGATGTCAAGGTCGCCGCCATCGACGCCCAGTGGTCAGGGCTGAAGCTGGTCTACCGCCGCAGGGATCGCTGAGTGCTGTAATGGGCGAAGTGCTAAAGCTCTCCGAGGCGCAGGTCGCGCGCGACTCCCTGCGCGAAGCCGGCAAGTCGCTGGTCTTCACCAATGGTCACTTTGATCTGCTGCATGTCGGCCATCTGGATTATCTGGAAAAGGCCAGCCAGCTGGGCGATGCGCTTTTCGTCGGCCTGAACGGCGACGCCTCAACCACGCGCTTAAAGGGGCCGGGCCGTCCGCTCGTGCCGGATGCCGAACGGGCGCGACTCGTGGCGGCGCTGGTCCCGGTCGCGGCTGTGATCATCTTTGAAGAAGACACTGCCGATAGCTTGCTGCGCGCTCTGCAGCCGGATATCTATGTCAAGGGCGGCGACTATGCCGACAAGCCGCTGCCCGAGCGCCCGACCGTCGAGGCTTACGGCGGGCGCGTCGAGCTTATTGAGTACTTGCCGGGACGCAGTACCAGCGGGCTGATCCGGCGGATACTTTCGTTGCCTACATCTTTATCTTAGGAGAGAGGAGCTTCCGATTGATCATCCTGGAAGCGCTCGGTTCGCTCTTCCAGCCGCGTCAGACGTTCAACAGTTTCCAATCGAAAATCCTGGACAGTATTTGTCAGCGCATTAACCTTGTCATCCACGCGCTGATTGTCATTTTTCATTTCCTTGCGCAACCCATCAACTTTGGAGTCCAGTCTCAACCATAATCCCAAAGCGGCTGCAATTGTAACCACAATCTGTAACATCGTGTCTGTCGAGATGTTTTCCATCGCATCGTTCTCCAAGTCATGGCTTCTGCACGGTGGCAATTTAGATATTGGATCACCACTATTATTGCAAGGATTTTATTCAGTGTCCAATCTCGCAACCAAAAAGGGACGCTAATTTGCATCCCTTGACGATAGTTTAGCTATGTATTGCCATCTATTTCTCGATGGCGTTTAGGATTGCTCGGTCAATCTATCTTAGGTCAGCCGGTTGTAGAACTCGACCACCATCTGAATGTCGATCGGCGTTTGCACTTCGCCTTCTTCGGGGACGCGATCCAGCGTCACGCGGAAGTTGTCTTTGTCGACCGTCATGTAGGGCGGGAAGTAAGCCGACTGCTGGATCCATTCCTGGATGTGCACATTCTTCTTCATCTTGTCGGTGACTTCAATGACATCATTGGCGCGCACCTGATACGAAGGCAAATTGACGCGGCGGCCGTTGACCAAAATATGCCCGTGCCCCACGATCTGCCGCGCCGACCAGATGGTCGCCGCCAAGCCGGAGCGGTAGACGATATTATCCAAACGCCGTTCCAGCAGGCTGAGCAAGTTGACGCCGGTGGGCCCCGCCATCAGCGCCGCCTTCTTGTAGTAATTGCGCAGTTGCCGTTCTCGCACATTGTAGATGAAAGACAGCTTCTGCTTCTCGTCCAGCTGCAGCGCGTAATTGCTGCGGCGGCCGGAACGGAAGGACTTCTCGCGGCCGTGTTCCCCGGGCGGGTAGGCGCGGTTTTCCAGGATGCGCGAATACTTGGGGCGCGGCACCAGCAACTCGCCGAAGCGGCGCTGGGGTTTGGCTTTGGGTCCGTGATACGATGCCATAGGCTAACAATTCCTCTTCAAATGCGGGGCGCATTAAGCCCGCTGATTCTCAGAAATCGGGCATACAGTGTAGCGGAATGCGGGCGCAATGCTAGGGCGAGTTTGCCGGGGCGCTCGCGCGGTAGGAAATGTAGGGGCGACCTATCAGGTCGCCCGAATTTGCAAGTCGAGTTTTCGGGCGACCCGCCGGGTCGCCCCTACTAATACTCTGTGTCTCTGTGCCTCTGTGGCAAAACCCAAACTAAGCCGGCTGATTCTCCAGCCGTCCCAGCCAGTAATGCACGTCGAAGGTCTCATCGCCGGTCAGGAAGCGCCACAGCTTGATGCGATTGACGATCTCCAGCCGGCCTGCCGCCGCCTCAAACCAGGGTTCCTGCTTGGACAGGATGCCCTGCACGTCGTCCGTGCGCGGGAAACCGCTGTGGATTTCTTTGGGCGCGGCATAGTCAGCCGGCAGGTCGTCGGTATTCCACAGCCGCAGTTGCCGCACGACCGGGTTCAGCCGCAGCTTGAACATATAACGCCGGCGGTCGGTCTGGTTCTGGCGGCCGCAATGCCAGATGCCGTGGTGCAGCGCCAAGACCGAGCCGGCATTGCAGACCATGGGGATCTGCCCGCGCATATTCTGGTAGGCGGCTACATCCATCTCGTTGACGCGCCGGAAGTGGCTGCCCGGCAGCAGCAGCGTCCCGCCCATCTCCAGCGGCACATCATGCGGGAAATACATCAGCTGAATGTCGAAATGCCTGCGGCAATCGATGATCGAATCGGCGTGCAATCCTTGGGCTTTGCCCTCGTTCGGCTCGCGCACATGAATGGCGTCGTGATCAAAAAGCGGGTCATCGCCAACCAGGCTGGAGATCAAGCCCCGAATCTGCGGCAGGTCCAGCAGCTGCCGAATCGGCGTGCCGTGATAACACTGCGACAAGGGCGTACCGGCCGGATGTCCCTTGATCTCTTGTCGGTCGATGCCGCGCATAACCGCCTGGTTGATCTCGTCCGGAACCAACTCGTCGAAGCGCAAATAGCCGCGCGCCACAAACTCAGCCATCTGCTTCGATGAAAGTAGATACTTCTTGTCAATCATGCCAAAACTCCCTTAAATGCTGCAAAAGCTACCGACAGCGCTTAGCTGTTCTCAAAGCGACTTGTAACAAATTGCCAATCAAATTTCCTCCAGCTTTTCAAAGAGAAAGCCGTATTTCATAAACGAGGTGCTGTATTCTTCGCCCGGGTAAGGCGGAATCAGCACCGGCTGCTGTATCAAGCGCCAGCCGTCTTTTAACGCGTCCAAGCCCGTTGTGTAGGGCGGCTCGGTATTATCGCCGGTGGTGAAGGACTCTTTGCCGGTGCCGTCGTAGATGGACCAGCCCAGCACACGGCTGTCCAAAGCCGATGTATGCAGATAGAGCGTCAAGACTTTTTGTCGTAATGTCCCAGCCATGTCTTCCCCTTCGCTTGCGACGCCAACACGACGAGAATCCTACCTCATTACGGCGGAAGCGACAATTGATTGCCGGGGATTTGTCTGGGCTGTTTAGTCGTCGTCCTCTTCGACAGCGATAGCGGTTTTCGGTTTGGGGGGATTTTTGGGCTTTTCTCCGTCCGTGTCATCCATTGGGATGACAACTTTTGCGTCCGGTAACTTCGAGCGTTCGCGGAAGTACTTGATGACGGCGTCGCCAATCACGCGGGCTTTGGCGGCCATGGCCGCGCTTTTCACCGCCCAGCCGACCAAGGGAATGATGCCGACGACTTCGGCTATCACGCCGCCGGCAATAGCGCTGCCCACCGCCCCGGAAATAATCGACAGCAGGTGATCCATATCAAAGGCGTTGACGCCGTAAGCGCCCGCCACCTGGTGGATCATGGCGGTATCAGCCGCGGTCAGGAAGAAGGCGCTGCCGGGGATCCAGCCAGTGAGGGCGGCGCCGGTGGTCCAATTGGATACCAGCTTCCGCGCATCGCGGTCGGCATCTTGCAATGATTTCGACATGTTTCTCCACCATGGATTGGTTAAACTATTGCTATTGTCATACACCTATCATTACGCAAATCGAGAATTGAAGTTGCTCAGCGCCTCCTCGAAAAGCCTGGCTGAGATGATTGCATGAAGATCCTGTTGCTCAGCGACCGGATTCCGCCGGAAGGCCGGGGCGGGGCGGAAGCTGTCGTTTGGTGCCTGGCGCAGGCACTGGCGGCCGCCGGGCACGAGCTGCATGTCGCCGCCAGCACCCCCGGCCCGCCCTTTGAAGAGCTGCGCGACGGCATCCCGACCTATCACCTGAGCGCCAGGTACCCCGAGCGTTTTCGCGCCTGGCTTTCCTTGTGGAATCCGCAGACAGCCGGCGCCCTGCATCGCTTGTTGGCGCGCTTGCAGCCGGATGTCGTCAATGCCCACAATATCCACTCCTTCCTGACCTATCACGCCCTGACACTGGCGAGGGCCGCCGGCTGCGGGGTCGTCTTCAGCGCCCATGACGCCATGCCGCTGGTTTACGGCAAGCTGCCGGCGTCTTTCGACGATCGCGACCCGGCGCAGCCCGGCGGCTTGCGCTTGCCTAGCGGTTACAACCTGCGCGCCAACCGCTTCCGCTACAATCCCTGGCGCAATATAATTATCCGACGCGCGCTGGAGCGACAGGCGCAGCTCCGCACCGCGCCCAGTCAGGCGCTGGCAGCCGCCTTCGCCGACAACGATATGCCGCCGATGGAGGTCGTTCACAACGGCATTGACCCGGCTGACTGGCAGCCGCCCGATGAAGCCGTCGTCGCGGAGCTGCGCGCGCGGCTCGGCTTGGCGGGCAAACGCGTCATTCTCGTGGCCGGCCGCCTGACCACGGAAAAGGGCTTACGGCAGACGCTGCTCGCGCTCGATCGCCTGCGCGACCGCATGCCTGAAGTCCGGCTTCTGCTTCTAACATCGCGCGATATCGCGGGGCAGCTGCCTACCGACTTCAATCATCTGCGCCCTTACCTTATAATCGGCGGCTGGCTGAGCGGCGCTGAACTGCGGGCGGCTTATCAGCTGGCGGATGTGGTGGCCGTGCCGTCGATTTACATGGATCCCTTTCCCACCGTCAACCTGGAGGCCATGGCGGCCGGCAAACCGGTGGTAGCCACCTGCTTTGGCGGCTCCCCGGAAGTCGTCCTGGACGGAGAGACTGGCTACATCGTGAATCCGCTCAAGGTTGATGAATTCGCCGCTTGTCTGCAGCGGCTGCTGACTGACGATGCGCTGCGCGCAGCCATGGGTGAACGCGGCCGCGAACGCATTCGGGCGCATTTCTCTCTGACGCGGCAGGTCAGTCAGATGACGGAGATCTATCAACGAGCTATGAAAGCGAGCCGCCAGTGAAACCTGCAGCCAGCTCGGTGCTGTCGAGCGAGACTCATCTGCTTACTTCCGCCGCCGGGCGAACATACCGTATTACTGTTGCGCTGCCGCTCGCTTACGACGCCGCTCCCGCCGACGCTTGGCCCTTTGCAGGCGCGCCGAACCGCTGGCCCACCGTCTATGTGCTCGATGGCAATTGGTACTTCGGAATGGTGACTGACATCATCCGCCCCATGTCTTGGTGTGGCGGCGCATCGGACGCGATCGTGGTCGGCATCGGCTACGAAGAAGCGGAGGATGCGCGTGAAGCCTTCCGCAGCGCTTTCACGCGCCGCAATCTGGATTTGACGCCGGCCCGCGACCAAGCCGAAGAGCGGTCGATGGCGCAGCGCTTTGCTCGGCCAGCGCCCACCGGCGGCGCCGAAGCCTTTCATCGCTTCATCTGCGCCGAGCTTACCGCCTTCATCGAAAGTCGCTACCGCGCCGACTCCTCGCAGCGCACGCTGATTGGGCATTCGTACGGCGGGCTCTTCGCCGCCTACAGCTTGCTGCGAACTCCAAAGCATTTCCGCGCCTATGTGATCGGCAGCCCCACGTTGGCCTATGGCGATTGTTATGTATTTCAGCAAGAATCGCAATTCGTCCGCGCCAACGAAAGCCTGCCGGCAAAGGTTTTCATTTACGCCGGCGACGAAGAATTTGTTGACGATACGACATTGACGGATACGATACGTTTCTCCACCATCCTGCGCAGCCGCGACTACCTGGACCTGGAATTGGCGAGCGAGTATTTTCCGGCCCACGATCATTGCGCCGTTGCCGCGCCCGGCATACACGCCGGTCTGAAGTTCGCTCTTGGCCGGCGCGAAATCGAGGAGTAGACAGCGCGATGCAAGCTCATCGATATTCAACAGCCGACGACCTCTACCGCGCCCAAGCCGCCCTGATGCAATGGACGCGCGAAGCCGGCGACTGCAATTATCTGCACAAGGGCGATGTCGGCCACCAGCTCTTCAATACCTGCTACGGCTATGACAAAAGCGAAGTCTTCCGCTACTGGCTGGGCGTCGAGGACGAGCTGATCGCCTTTGTTCTGCTGGCGCCGCATTGGGAGTTTTTTAATCTGCAAGTGGCGCCCAGCGTACGCGGCAGCGCCGAGCATATCGCCCTGTTCGAATTCTGCGAGCGCGAGTGCCTGCGCCTGGCCAAGCTATTCAATACCCGCCTCAAAGACTTGTACGTCGAAGTCTTCGACTGTGACCCCGCCTATAGCGCCTTCGTTGAGGCGCGCGGCTATCAGCGGGAAAAGCGCGGTCTGACGCTGACGCGACAGGACCTGCAAGACCTGCCGCAAGCGGAGCTGCCGCCCGGATTCCGCTTCCACGAAGTGACGGCGGCGGACATGGATCAACTGATGGACCTGCATAATCACACCTTCGCCGACAAGTGGAATGCCGCGTCTTACGGAGCCGTCTTCAATGCGCCGCACATGGAGCGCGAGTGGGTAGTTGTCGCGCCTGACAACCGCTTCGCTGCCTTTGTCAACCTGTGGATCGACCCGGTGAATCGCTCGCTGCTTTTCGAGCCGGTCGGCACACACTCCGATTTTCGCCGTCAGGGATTGGGCAAAGCGCTGATGCTCTACGCCATGCGCCGCCTGCAAGCCGAAGCAGGCATCGAATGCGCTTACGTCGGCCATGAACCGGCGGAGAAGAATCCCGCCTCGGCCGCGCTCTACGCTTCCGTCGGCTTCAAGCCGCGCTTCGAGATTTACGACTACAAAAAGCCGATTGGGCACAGCCCCCGGAAATTCTAGCCCGACGCCGCAATCGCCTGCGGATGTGGTGATTGAGGAAGTCTATTCAGGAGCGGGCGAGCCACCGGCTCGCCCCTACAGCTTTTCGATTAGTTTGACAAACTCTTTCATAGCGCAAACATTATCATTACTTTGTTGGAACTGCTTCTGTGTTCTCGGTGCTTAGATTTACCTGTGTTGTGTTCGCCGCCGGGTTCATGCGCGCGATATTCGCCGCTCCCTCGACAGCGGCACTGTTGCCTGTGTCCCAGCCGCTGGTAAAATAAGCTGGATGATGAGGAGCCAATAAGGAGCGACTGCTTTGCAAATTTTTAATGTGCTGGGTCGCGAGAAACAGCCCTTTACGCCGATCCACGACGGGCGGGTCGGCATGTATGTCTGCGGTCCCACGGTCTACGAGCATTCGCATTTGGGCCATGCCAAGACCTACGTTTCCTTCGATGTGGTGGCGCGTTACCTGCGTTATCGCGGCTTCGACCTGCTTTACGTGCAGAACATCACCGATGTCGGCCATCTGCGCGCCAATGAAGAAGACCGCGTACTGAAGCGCGCGGCGCAGCTCAACGCCAAACCCATGCAAGTTGTCGAGACTTATGCCCGCAGTTATTTCGAGGATATGGACGCGCTGGGCGTCATGCGGCCCGACATCTCCCCGCGGGCCAGCGGCCACGTCCCCGAACAAATCGAGATGATCGACACGCTGATCGCCGAGGGACATGCCTATGAGGTCGATGGCAATGTCTATTTTGATGTGCTCAGCGATGAGGATTACGGCAAACTGTCCAATCGGCGCGTAGAAGAGCAGCAGGACGAATCGCGCGACCTGGTCGGCGGCGACAAGCGGCATCCGGCCGATTTCGCCTTGTGGAAAAAAGCCGAGCCGGAGCATATCCTGCGCTGGAACAGCCCCTGGGGCGTCGGCTTCCCCGGCTGGCACATCGAATGCTCGGCTATGGCCAAGAAATATCTGGGCGCCAACTTCGATATTCATGGCGGCGGCATCGACAATATCTACCCGCATAACGAAAACGAAATCGCCCAAAGCGAATGCGCCAACGACTGCGCCTTCGCCAATTTCTGGATGTTGACCGGCAGCCTGAATGTGCTGGATCCCGACGAGGGCATCCCGGTCAAAATGAGCAAATCGCTGGGCAATTACGTCACCATCAAGGACGCGCTCGCCGTCTACCGCCCGCAGGAGTTGCGCTATTTCATCCTGACCTCGCATTACAGCAATCCGGTGCTCTACAGCGAAGACTCGCTGGCGTCGGCCAAATCCGGCTGGGAACGCCTGACCAACGCCCTGCGGCTGGTGCGCCGGCAATTGAACATCGCGCCTGATAATGAGGGCGGCAGCGTCTTCCTGGCGCGCCTGGACGAGGCGCAAGCAGAGTTTCGCGCGGTGATGGACGATGACTTCAATTCGCCGCGCGGCATCGCCGTGCTGCAAGACCTGACGCGGGATGTCAACACCTTGCTCAACAGCGAGACTGAAGTCGGCATAGCCACCTTGGCCGCGATTAATGAGACCTACATGGCGCTGGGTGGCGATGTGTTGGGCTTGGCGCCGACGGCGGACGCGGTCGAAAGCGGCGACGGCCGGCGCGAGGCGGCGCTGATCGAGATGCTAATCGACATGCGGGCCCAAGCCCGAGCCGCGCGCGACTATGCCCGCAGCGACGAAATACGCGATCAGCTGGCGGCTCTGGGCATCGTGTTGGAAGACCGCGCCGACGGCACCATCTGGAAGCTTACCTGATAGCTATTTCAAGCGAATGGCGCAGATCGAAAACTATCGCACCTTGTCTGTTAGCCAAAATCTGCTGAGGTAGTTTCAATGCCAGAACTTACCGTATCTGATATCAAATTTGAAGCCCGTGTTTTTCTGCGCTCGCTTAGCCAGCGTGGAATTGATTCGTTGTTTGGTGTAACTGATGGCAAAGCCGTCGGAACGTACGTTGAGCATGAGTTTCATACACACTTGGAACGAGGCTATCACTTCGTCATAGGTAGTTCCGCAAGAGGAATAGATTTCCCGGAACTTGGCGTTGACTTAAAGGTGACATCAAGTCGTCAACCTCAGTCTTCGTGTCCGTATAGATCTGCTGAGCAAAAGGTATATGGTTTGGGCTACAATCTAATGGTATTCGTGCATGAAAAACGGGACGATGCTGAGAGTGAACTTGCGTACCTAAGCTTTGTTAACGCAGTATTTGTTGCGGACACCAGAACCGCTGATTATCAGACTACTAGGGGCATAATCAATATTTTGAACAACGGAGCAAACTTGGATGATATTGATGCCTTTTTAGAAGAGAGAAATCTTCCACTTGACGAGATTGGTCGACGAATGTTGGCAGAGAAGATCGTTGCGAATCCGCCGGGGCAAGGCTACGTTACAATTTCAAACGCACTTTAATGGCGACTTCAGTACGCTCGGACCATTTCAATCGCAGGACAAGTAAACGGCGTGGATAGCCTATTGTGAGCAAAAAAAAGACACTAGGTGACTTCCAGACTCCCGTCCAACTTGCGCGAAACGTTGTCACCCGATTATTTGCAGATGGGCTCCAGTGGGAACGCATTCTTGAACCAACATGCGGGCAAGGAAATTTCATTCGCGCTTGTGTTGAGGAAGCTGGTGTTCGTGAGATAATTGGACTGGAAATCCAGCAGAGTTATGTGAAGAAATCTAAGAGAATACACTCAGACGCGGTAAAGGTCTCGATACATCAACAAGATATTTTCGACATTAATTTGGCCGAATCTCTTGAATGGAATTCCTCGTCCCCGCTTCTTGTTATTGGCAACCCACCTTGGATAACCAATGCGGAACTAGGGCGAATAAACGGAAATAATCTACCCAAGAAATCAAATTTTCACAGACTGTCTGGGCTTGAAGCCATGACGGGTAAGTCGAACTTTGACATCGCTGAGGCAGTCTGGTTGAAGCTCATTCACGAATTTGTTAATGATACCGTAACTATTGCTTTGCTGTGTAAAACATCAGTTGCGCGTCGAGTGGCGCAATTCGTTCTGCAGAAGGAGTTACCAGTAAACAGTATGTCCCTATATCGCATAGAGGCGCGGAGGTGGTTCAACGTTGCTGTTGATGCGGGGCTTTTTAAGTTGGAACTTAATCAAGGCGAAGTCTCTTATGATGTTGCCGAATACGACAACCCAGTGGATGCAAACCATATAAGAACATTCGGGTTTTATGGCAGGAATATGGTGGCGGACTTAGACTCTTATCGCCAAGTTGCGGACTTGGAGGGAAACAGCCGCCTAATCTGGCGTCAAGGCGTCAAACATGACGCGGCGAAAATCATGGAATTGACATATCTTAATGGTATCTTGCGAAACGGCTATGGAGATCATGTCGATATTGAAACGGACTATCTCTATCCTCTCCTAAAGAGTTCAGATGTGCAATCAGTAAGCATAGGGTATGTACCTAGAAAATACGTAATCGCGACGCAGGAAAGAGTCGGACAGCAAACTGTGCATCTGCGCGAAAATGCTCCAAAGCTCTGGCGTTACTTAAGCTTACACGCTGATCGAATGGACTCTCGAAAATCGAGTATCTATAAGAATGCTCCCAGATTCTCGATGTTTGGAATAGGAAAATACTCATTTCAACCTTATAAGGCTTGTCCGGTACTGTGTCGCGTTTTCTCAACGGAAATGGAAAGAAGGTGCTAATTTAGAGTAAGCGCCACACTCTCACATAAGGAGCTTACTCATGGATTTAGACACCTTCTTGACCACATTATACGTGTTAGT
>JAJDXR010000069.1 GCA_022823165.1 Anaerolineae bacterium
ATTGACGGGGACATCCCAACTGAATTTCCAATGGCCGTCCGCGGTTAAGCCGTCATATTTGAAGTCGGGCACGGTGCCTTGCCATTGCGCCTGCGCCGGCATTGCCGCGCCAAAAAGCAGCAGCGCCAGCAGCAGGCTGATAATGACGGCAACTCGTCGATGTTTCACTTCACACTTCCTTTCGCTTGCTTTTGAAGCCCCTCCCTCATTCATGGGACGATGCGCCATAGAGATGGCGCATGGGTATGGGATGGGGGATCGACCACTAATTAAAATTCCACTTCCAGTTCGGTCCAGCCATAGGTGCGATGATCCATGCAATATCGACCTGCCTCATCTTCATCCCAGTTTCCGCAAGCCTTCACCTTCACACGGAAATTGAAGGTTTCGCCCGATGGGTTGTTGGACAGCGCCGGGCTGCTTACATGCGTCCGGTCTCCCTCGCGCGCCCATTGCAGGTTGCTCAGCGTGGTCCAAGTGTCGGGGTTGGTTTCGTATTGTACCGTTGCCCAATACTCGCCCGTGGTGGTCTTCCAGCTGAATTCCCATCGGCCGGAATCGCTATCGACGCCTTCCCATTTCAGCTCGGGTACAGCTTCCGCGAGCGCGGGCAGGGCGGCGATTAGAACGATGCACAGGCTGATGATGATGGCAAATCGCTGCTGCTTCATTTCACACTTCCTTTCGCTTGGGCTCGACCGTTAATCAAAGTCGACTTCCAATGTCGCCCAGTCGGTTTTCTGTCGTTCGTCGCAGTCGCCATAGTCATCATAGCTGGTGCATATCCAGGCTCGCACCTGGAACTTCAAAGTATTGCCAGACAGATCGGAAGGCGACGAGGTCAGCGGCGCGGTGGTGATATTGCTGCGGCCATCGTCAAACCAATGGTTATTGATCCAGACCGAGAGCCAGACGCTGGTGATGTCCCCGCCCACAAATTGCAGCGCCGCCGCATTAACCTCGTCATCGGCGGTCTTCCAACTGAAGTTGAGATTGCCCGAGCTGGACATGCCGTCATATTTGAAATCATCGGGCTTGTCGCTCGATTGCGCCTGAATAGGCAGGACGATAAGGGCTATCAGCAGTAGCGACAGGCTGATAATGGCTGCGCGGTTTTTCATTTTGATTTCCCTTCCTGGCCTTATTGGTTAAATTGCCAGCGCGGAGGCTGTCCATGCCGGCCCCTTGCCAAGGCGGCTAATCAAATGTCTTCTCGATCTCGGCGGGGTCTGTCCGGTAGGAGCTCAGGCAGGCGCCGCTGCTGTTGTAATTCGTGCAGATATTGACGGAGACGCTGAACTGAAAAGTCTTGCCCGAATAATCGTTGGTCAATGCCGGGACTTGGATTCTCGTGCGGCCGTCGCTGTAGGACAAGCCAGTCAGGTAGGACGAGGTCCAGACATTGGTCACGCCCCCGCCTTTGAACCTGAAGGACGTGGTGTCATAAACCTCGTTGTCGGCGGTCTCCCAACTGAATTTCAATTGGCCGTCAGTGTGCAATTCCTCGAAGGCGAAGTCTTCTACGGCGGTGTCGTTGTCGTTGTCGTCGTTCGTTTGCGCCTGCAGCGGCAGGGCGACGATGAGTGCGAGCGCGAGCAGCGCCAGGCAGATGATTCGACCTATGTTTCGGACCGTATATTGTGTGAACATGAGACTGCTCCATTCTTAAACTATTATTTCGTTCACAGCTTGCGCGCTCGCGCGCTCGCCTTCCCTAGAAGGACTGTTGAATTTCCACATACTGGGTGGTCGCATAGTTCAAACAAACATTGGCCTGCGTCCGCGACCATATCTTGCAGACACCGACGGTCAGGCGGAATTGGAATGTTTGCCCCGACAAATTATTGGCGGGCCGATTAGTCAGAACATGAGTCTTGCCATCCGAGGTACCGGAAGGGCTTAGTGAGGCAGTGGTCCAGCTAGAGAATGCCGGGATCAATGCGGTGCCGCCGCCCTTGTATTGGATTTTGGCGCCGACCTCGTTATCAATGGTCTTCCAACTGAATTTCAAAGCGCCGGTGAGGGCTTCTCCGTCATAGGTAAAGTCCTCGGCTGGATTCAGGAACCCCGCTTGCAGCGGCAGGGCGACGAATAAGAAAATGAGCGCAATCGTGACGCTGGCAATCCTGCTGACGGGGCGAATGGGCATCTTGATCCTCCAATTGTGAAATCTCTTACTATCAGCATAAACGAGAATTAGATTGCAAGTCAAACAAGTCGTCGCTTCGGCAGTGGCGATTATTTGTTGAAATTTCTTTTCGAACTGGACACACTTAATTCATCACAGCAGCACAATTGCAGGGGCGATCCGGCGAGTCGCCCGCTTATAAGGCGCAAATTTCGGGCGACCTGTCAGGTCGCCCGAATCAAGCGGGGCTGGCAGCGGCGGGAGCTAGGTGGCGTGGAAGTCCACTTCAACGATATCGCTGTAGGGCGAATTGCCTACCTTCACGCGGAATTGCAGCGGGTAGCCGGGCACGTTGTTCAGCGGCGTAATGCCCAACTTGGTGGTGCCGGAACTGTGCGTCAGATAGTCGGTGGAATAGTACACAGAAATCCAGTTGCTATGGTAGCCGCCGCCTTTGACTTGTATCTTGATAGCGCCGCTGCAGTTCACCGTATCCCAAGTAAAATAGTCGAGCTGGTCTTCGTAGCCGTCATATTTGAAGTTGTCGGGCTTCGAGCAGCTTGAGCTTGCCAAATTTGGCAAAGCGGAAAAGACAAATAGCAGCGCAATCAACGCGATTGCGATTGAAACGATCTTGGGAATCTTCATGGAGCCGCCTCTTAATCTTGGGGTATCTATTATCAGCGTAATTGAGTTCCGCGTTCGCTGTCAAGCAAGTGGTCACTGGCCGGTGAAGGCGGGCGTCGCGCGCAGGCTTTGCAGCTTGCATGGCGGACGACGCAAAATAGTTCAGAGGCCCGGAAGCCTCACATTCCGCCGCCAAATCGGATGCCTATAGCCGGGTTCTTGCGCTGAAAAAAACCGAATCGGCGCCTTGCGCATTGAGCAAGACCTGTATATCAGTGTATGTTAGAGAGTGAAAACGGACTGTATACCGCGGAAAGCTCATCTTTGAAGCAGGATGCTATTGCCGAGGCCGCAACATCCGGCGATCAAGAGCGCACCAACGCTCGCGTCGCTGGCGCCAGCGGCATCCTCGCCCTGGGCAATATCTGCAGCCGCATCCTGGGCCTGGCGCGCGAAACAGTCATCACCTTTCTCTTCGGCGCGACTGGCGCGGCCGACGCCCTGCAGGTCGCCATCATCGTTCCCAAAGCCATCTACGACTTGCTCATCGGCGGACACGTAAACGGCGCCATCGTGCCTGTGCTCAGCGATGTCATCACCCTGCATGGCAAGCGGGAATTATGGCGTGTCGTCTCCGCGCTGATTAGCCTCGTCATCGCCATCCTGGCAGTTCTGGTGCTGCTGATTGAGGCGCTCGCCCCGCAAATCGTGCCGCTGGTCGCCCAGGGCGCCGATGCCGAAACGCGGCGCCTCGCGATAGCGCTGCTGCGCTTGACCGCGCCCGCGCTGATATTCATGAGCCTCTTCGCCGTCTTCAGCGGGACGCTCTTCGCGCTGCGTTCCTTTACGCTGCCCGCCTTCGCCGGCGTCGTCTTCAACGGCTGCATCGTTCTAGTGACGCTGACGCTGGCGCCGTCGGTGGCATGGCTGCCGCGGCTGACCGCCATACCCGCGCTCTTCCCCTTCGAGGTCGCGCGCCCGGCGGATGGCATCATCGTCGTGGCTATTGGCTGGCTGGTCGGCGCTATCGCCCAAATGCTGCTGCAAATCCCGGGCCTGGATCTGCGCCGGCTGCGCCTCAGCGTCAACTGGCGGCACCCGGCTCTGAAGAGCGTCGCGCTGCTTTATCTGCCCGTCATGCTCTCGCTGAGCATGGACACGTTGGTCATCCGGCCCTTCAGCTATCGCCTGGCCAGCCATACCGGCGAAGGCGGCATCGCCATCATGAATTGGGCGACCACGCTGGTCCAATTCCCGCAGGGCTTGGTCGCCACCGCCATCAGCATTGCCATCTTGCCCACGTTGGCGCGGCAAAGCGCTGAAATGTCGCAGCAAGCCCAGCGCGCCTTCAAAGACACGCTGGGGCTGGGCTTGCGCCTGGCGACCGCCTTGATCTTGCCGGCTGTGGCTGGCTTGTTTGTGCTGGCTGTTCCCATCATTGCTCTGCTTTTTGAAAACGGCGCTTTTCTGGCCGCGGATACCGCCATCACCGCGCAAGCGCTGCGCCTCTATTTGATCGGCTTGCCCTTCGCCGCCATTGATCTGCTGCTGATCTACGCCTTCTACGCTCGCAAGGACACCTTGACGCCGGCGCTGATAGGCATCGTTAGTCTGGCTGTCTATCTGGGCGTGGCGCTGCTGCTCTTCGAGCGCTTCGGCCTCTTCAGCCTGATGCTGGCTGATAGCGCCAAACACTTCGTGCACGCCGCGATAAGCGGCTGGCTGCTCTGGCGGCGTCTGGACGGCTTCGGCGCGCAACGGCTCACCGTCACCGGCCTCAAATCCGCGCTGGCCTCGCTTTTGATGGTGGCCATCGCGCTGCTCACGCTGCCCTGGCTGACGCAGACCATCGGCGCCGAGAGCATTTTGCAGGAACTGCTGCTGGTGGCTGTCTGCGCAATGCTATACGGCGGCGTATTCCTGCTGGCGGCCCATTGGCTCAAACTCCAGGAATTGTCCTGGCTGCTGCGCCTGCTCAAAAACCGCACAGCAGGTTGACAGAAGTGGAACCAAGTTAGTCATGCGAAAATTGAAGGGAGGCCTGTCCAGGAGTGGGCGAGCCAAGGGGCGCGTAGACACAGCCCTCCGCTCGATCCTACAACCACAGGAGTATTTTGGCAGTTTCGGTCTTGCTGCTGCGATTCTCATTACTTACCTGGAATTACTGAGGCCGGCTGAATGAACTTGATTCGCCTGGACAACTCGCTCAAGCTATTCATTCTGTCATGCGCGGTATTCGCCGTCGGCGGCATCTCAAACAGCGCCCTGGGCGTGGTCTGGATCTACGTCCAAGCCGACTTCAATGTGACTTTGGGCGCGCTTGGCGCCCTCGTCACCGCCGCCACCCTGGGCCGCATCCTCACCTCAACCTCCAGCGGCCCGCTGATAAATCGCTTCGGCATCGCCTCGATCATGATGGTGGGCGTATCCGTTACCGCCGCCAGCATGTTCGGTTTCGCGCTGGCGCAAAGCTGGCTCGCCGTGATGCTGGTGGCTTTTGGCAGCGGCGTCGGCAGCGGCATCATGGCCACCGGCCTGAATGTCTTCGCCGCCGTCAATTTCAGCGCCCGGCAAATGAACTGGCTGCACGGCAGTTTTGGCGTCGGCTCAACCATCGGTCCCCTGATCATCACCACCATTGTCATTGATCTGGGCTTGGACTGGCGCTGGGCTTATGTGGTATTCACGCTGATACGCCTCGCCCTGCTGCTGATGTTCTGGCTGACGCGCCGTCAATGGCGCATTGGCGCAAGCGAGGGCAAAGCGGTCGAAAGCGATCACCCCAAGCTGCGCGCCACCCTGCGCCTGCCCATCATCTGGCTGATGATCGGCGCTTTCGTGATGGCCACCGGCGCCGAGCTGGTAACCGGCCAATTCGCCAACAGCTTCCTGATCGAAGCCCGCGCCATCGACGCCAAGGCAGCCGGCGCCTGGGTCAGCGCTTACTGGGCCAGCTTGACCCTCAGCCGCTTTGCGGCCGGCTTCATCCTGGGCCGCATCAGCAACAGCCTCTTCTTGCGCTTGAACAGCGTCGGGCTAATGCTCGGCGCGGGTTTGTTATGGCTGAATCTGGATCCCCTGAGCAATCTTTGCGGCTTAGCGCTTATCGGTTTCTGCATCGCGCCTTTCGCCCCGCTGATGGCATCGGACACGCCGGGCCGGGTGGGGCGGCCGCACACCGCCAACGCCATCGGCCTGCAATTCACCGGCGCCAGCATCGGCATGGCTTTCCTGCCCTGGCTGGCCGGCGCGCTGGCTGAAAAGGTCGGCCTGGATATCATCCCGCAATTTATTTTCCTGGCGGCGCTGCTGACTTTCCTGATGCACGAAGCGATTCTTTGGCGCGAAATCCGCCACCCGCTCGCGCGCTTGTCCTGAGCGCTAGGCCAGTTGCTTCACCGCCTCGACCAGCGCCATGATGTAGCCGGTCGAATAGGCGTGGCCGCGATGATTCCAGTCGCTGTCGTCCAACATCTCCGGCACATGGTCGTCGATGATGAAGCCGGTGAAGCCCACATCCTTGAGCGTCTTCACCGCTTGCACCACATTGACGTTGCCTTCGCCGGGGAAGCACTCCTGGAACCTGGGTACGCAGCCCTGCACATCGCGGAAATGCACGTAGAAGATCTTGCCCCGCTCGCCAAAATAACGGATTGCCTCCAGCACACCCTCGTTGTTGCTGCGCTCGGCATAGACCATCTCACTGAAACAGCCCATGCAGAAGTCAAGCCCATGATTCGGGCTAGGCACAGCATCCAGCGCCCGCTTGAAATTATCCGGCTTATAAAAGACCCGCGCGATGCCGCCCAGCGATGCTACCGGCGGGTCGTCCGGGTGCAGCGCGATTTTGACGCCGGCTTGCTCCGCCACCGGTATCACCCGCTCCATAAAGTAGACATAATTGTCGAAGATCTCCGCTTCGCTATACGGGCGGTCTTCGGCTTCGGCAACATCGGTAATGCCCGCAATCACATCGCCGGCCAGCGCGCGCTCATGATCATAAGCTGTGACGATGACGCCGCCGCGCCCTTTTTGCATTGGGGTGCGCCAGACCAGATTCGGCATCCAGTTGATTCCCAGCACCGGTATGCCCGCCTCGCCCATACTGCGCACCGTCCGCTGATAATTGGCGATCTGTTCGTCGCGGCGCGGCCCCTTGAGCATGGCGTCGATGTAAAAGCTGCGCGGCACATTCTCGATCGCTTCCAGCCGCAAATCGTAGTCCTTGACTCGCTGCTTCAGCTCTTTGAGCTCGGCGGCGTCCCAGTAGCCCTTGTCCTCGGGCAAATCCAAATCTTCCGGGATCAAGCCGATATGCTTGCCAATCATGTTGAATTGTACGCCGCCCACACCCAGTTGCCTGGCGAAGGTCAAATAGTCGTCAGTGGCCGCCGAATGCTGGCCCAGCGCCACGCGCATATCCAGTGTCACGATGCCTCTCCTTTTTTGCGATGCTTATGGGACTTGGTTGCTAGTATATCGCAGCGGCAGCGAATAGCCGCAAGTGATTTCAGGAGTGTTGAATATCGTGGATACAATTCCCTTCACGTCGAGAGGCCTAGGGGCGACCCGGTGGGTCGTCCGCAGACTCGCGCTTACAACATCGGGCGATTCGCAGGGTCGCGTAGACACTGGCCGCCAAGCGTCCTTAGTCCGTTCTATGATCTGTTGCACAACTTTCTTGGCCTTACTTCCGAGTCCCCGCGGAAAAACCACTCCCCCAGGAAAGTAATGACAATCGCAGCCGCACACAAGAAAGAAACTGCCATAATACTCGTATGGATGTAGGGGCGGGCCGGATGCTCGCCTACGATTGCTACGAGTTTCCAATGAATTGTCGCATGGCTGGATTGGTCATGCTTCTGGGTCTTTATGGCGAAAAATCCTGCGCGGTCTTCGCTGAGGGAAAGACATCCTCGAATTTCACCACTCCCCAATCAGGCTGGCAGCGGCAATACGGGACTGGTAGCATAAAAGCTCGGAGTATCTCGGTCGGACGGTCAGCTTGACATCGTATACAAAAGGCACAGGGACGAGGATTCTGCTAGCCATCGTATCCGCGTTGCTGTCTCTGACCGCAGCGCTTACCCTTGGCCAAGACTCCGCGCAGGAATTCTATGCGCTGGATAGAATTGTCGGTGGCTTAAAGCAGCCGACCGGCATGTCCTACGCGCAAGATGACCGTCTCTTCATTACCGAGCGCGCCGGGCGGATTATGATCGTCGAGCGCGGCAAGCGTGCGCGCCGGCCTTTCCTGGACATTAGCGAAAAAGTCGACGCTGAGGAGAGCTTTGAGCAAGGCCTGCTTGGCTTGGCTTTCGACCCCAATTACGCCGACAACGGCTATTTCTACATTAGCTACAGCGACGCCAGCTTCACACTGCGCCTGGAGCGCTACCAGGTATCGGCTCTGCCCACGGTCGCCCTGCCCGGTTCGAGCGAGTTGCTGCTGTCTGTGCCGCAGGCTTCGCCGCTGCACAAGGGCGGGCATCTGCGCTTTGGTCCTGATGGCTACCTATACCTGTCGGTGGGCGATGGCGGCTTGTCGGAAGACCAAAGCTCGACTGGCCAAAACAGCGACGACCTGCGCGGGAAGATCCTGCGCCTTGACGTCAGCGGCGCGCCACCCTATGCGATACCGCCGGACAACCCCTTTAGAGAACTTCCCGATTATCGGCCCGAAATCTGGCTCATGGGCTTGCGAAATCCCTGGAAATTCAGCTTCGCGCCCGGCACCCGCGCGCTTTTCATCGCCGATGTCGGCTGGTCGAGCTTTGAAGAGATCAATTACCTGCCCGCCGGCGCTGGGGGCGGCGGCAACTTCGGCTGGCGAATATTCGAAGGCGAAGCACTCGTCGCCGACTATCCGCCAGCTTCCCAGCCGGCCGCAGCCCTGATAGCTCCCGTTTATGCCTATCCGCATGTGAAGCCCTTCGGCTACGATGGCAGCGTACCCATCGGCTGCGCGGTAATCGGCGGTCACGTCTATCGCGGCGCCGCCATGCCGGAGTTGCAAGGTCTCTATATTTACAGCGATTATTGCCACGGTGACTTATGGACGCTTTGGCAAGACACTGAGGGCTGGCAGTCGCGCAAACTGATCGAAACCGACTGGAACGTCACCGCGGTAGCGGAAGATATCGACGGGGAAATCTACATCACCACCATTGATGGCGTCATTCACAAGTTGATTCACGCGCCCGACAATGACAAGGACTTTGACGGCGTACCCAATGCCGACGATAACTGCCCCTTGGTCGCCAACCCGGACCAAGCCGATCACTGGGGCAAGATGGGCGTCGGCGACGCCTGCGACCAAGACTTCTACTACAGCAAAGTCGCTACCACAGAAGTCAAGATGTTTCAGCAGCATCATGGCGCGTTTCACATCTATGCCTGCAACGGCGCCGGCTGCGGGCTGGCAGCCAACCTGGATCCGCAAACGCTGCTTGCTGCCGGCGCGCAGCATGAACGCAGCGAGCAATTTGCTTGGAATACCGAGGCGGAAATTGCGAGCCATGCCGACGGGCAAACTGTCTTCGACGTAAAAATATATGATGACGCCGGCGTCTATTATGTGGATGACCTGCAGCTGCTTGTTTCGGCTGAGGCTCTGTCCTGGCGCTATGCCGGCTAACGTAAATACTCACCGGCGTTCACGCATCAAGCTGCCGCGTAATATAGGAGGCTACCGTAAATGTCGCTAAGCAGAGTTCTTGTAAGCGGCTCCGACGGGCGCATCGGCCAGGTCACCGTGGCGGAACTGCAAGCACATGGCTACGAAGTTACCGCCGCCGATCTCCAGCGCCGCGCCGCCTGGAACACACAAATTGTCGATTTTACTGACCTGGGCCAGGTCATCGGCGTCATGCAGAGCCAGGATGCGGTAGTGCATCTCGCGGCTATACCCTCGCCCGAAGCGCACACCAACGAGCTCGTCTTCAGCAACAATATCGTCTCGACATTTAACGTTCTGGAAGCGGCGACCATACTGGGCGTCAAAAAACTGGTCCTGGCCAGCAGCATCTCGGCGCTGGGATACGCCTACCGCCACCGTTACTTTCACCCGCAATTTGTACCCATCGACGAATCCCATCCCCTGCTATCGCAAGATAGCTACGGCCTGTCAAAAATGGTCGGCGAAACGCTGGCTGAAGGCTTCACCCGCCGGAATCCCGACATGTCCATCACCAGTCTGCGCTTCACGCTGGTGGTCGACGCCGCTGAACGCGAGTGGCTGCGACCGGCTCGCGACAACCCGCCCGATGGCGCGGCCGCCTTCGGCGCTTTCTGGACCTTCGTTGACGCGCGCGATGCCGCCGCTGCCTGCCGGCTGGCGCTGGAATACGCCCAAGCCGGCCACGAAGCCTGCTTCATCAACGCGCCCAGCATCTACCGCCGCGAAGATATCCGCGACTTGCTGGCCGAGTACTTCCCCGGCGATTATCCCATCGCTGAGCGTATTCGCGGTGCGGCCAGCCCGGTCGACACCAGCAAAGCCCAGCGCATGCTCGGTTGGTCCGCTCGCTACCGTTGGGATGGCCAACTTGCAGCGGAAACAGGCTCCTCTAATTAGCTGCTGAGAAGATTCCAAATTATTCGTATGAATGTAGGGGCGATTGACGGTCAGTGTCTACGCGACCCTGTGAATCGCCCGCTGCAATTGTCGTGGATTTACGGGCGACGCTCAGTGTCGCCCCTACAACCGACTCGATTCTGGATTATCATTACTCCATTGGACCAACTTCTGTGTCTCTGTGGTGAGTTAACCAGTGCCTGATTTCCACCGCTCTCAGCCATCAAGCAGCAGACCGCTCTTGCGCTCAAATGAATACAGACTGCGCGGGCGCATCAGCGTGACCGCGCGCTCGAAGCCGCCCAGCGCGCCCCGCGCTTCGCCCAGCGCTTTGTAATAATCCCAATAACGGAAGCTGGAATAATCTTCGCGCATTAGCGCATGGGTCTTCAACAGCTTGAGATAATCGTCAAAGACATCACTGACATCGAGGTAGATATCGGCGTTATAATCTTCCATGTCTTCCCAATTTTCCGAGAAGAGCAGAGCTTGCGGTGAATGCGCCGGGTGTTCGCGCTCAAAGGCGGGCAAGCCGGCGCGGAACAGCGCTTTCATGACCACATCATGGGTGTTGTTGTGATCAATGTGGAAGCTGCCTTTCCAATGCGTGATGATAAGGCTGGGCTGATATTGCCGGATGAGATCCGCCATCAGCCAAATAGATTGGTCGTCGACCGGCAGCTCGCCATCGCCGTAGGGCAGCAGTTCCATATTGGCGCCGATGAATTCCGCTGAGGCGCGCGCGTCTTCCAGCCGCATCTTGAGATACTCCCGCGCGCTAAGGGTTGGGTGGCCCTTTTCGCCGGTGGTGGCGTGTACGATGGTGATATCCCAGCCGGCTTTTTTGTGTTTGAGCATGACGGCGCCCGCCATATTCTCGGCGTCCGATATATGACCGCCTACGACCATCAGATGTCCTGCCATATCGTCCTCCTCTCGTCAGTCTTTCACAGATTCTTGCGCATGACGGCGAATTCGCGCCGCCGTTTGAAGCCGGCCAGCGAGTACAAGCGCGCCGCGTCTTCGTCGGTCCAAAGGAAGTACGCGAAGAAGACGTGCCTGGCGCTCATAATCTCCAGACACTTGAATAATAACATGCGGCCGATGCCGCGATTGCGACAGTCGGGCCGAACGCCGAAGGGACCAAAGCGCTCGGCGCGCTGCTGGCAGAAGCCGACCACTTCGCCTCGCTGCCGCGCGATCAGAAAGCAGATCTGATGCGGACTGTCGCCAAAAACCTCCAGCAGATAACTCTGGGCGAAGCGGAACCAGTCCCAGCCGAAATGCTCGACCAGGAAGGGCATCAAGTCGGGGATGTCAGCCGCTACAATCGGACGAATCGTCAGGCCCTCCTCTGCTTCGCTCTGGTTGATGCGCGCCTGGATTTCAGCCGGGATCTGGAAACCGCTCAGGTCGGCGCCCATGCTGATGGCCTGATACAAGGTGTCGAAACCTATCCGCTCGCTCAAGAAACGGATGGTCTCGGGATAGGCGCTGACATCGACGCCGGGCACAAAATAGTTGGGCACATAGGGCGAAATATCGACTAACTGCCGGCCCTCGGCGCGCAGCTTATTCCAGATGTACTCGAATAAAGCGCTGCCGATGCCGCGCCTGCGATAGTCGGGATGCACACCAAAAGCGGTGATCCAGGCTTCGGACGCATCCATGCCCTGCAGGAAGTAGGGCACCTGCCGCGTGATGCAGAGGATGAAGCCGACGGCACGACCGTCGACGACAGCCACCGGCAGGTTCTCGGCGCTGAAATTGGGATCGAGCAGCACCTGCGTCCGGAAGGCGCTCGCGCTGACGCGGTCGTGGGTCATGGCGCTATGCCAGGTTTCCAGCAGCGCCGGCTCGTCAGCGCCTTGATAGGGGCGGATTTGCATGGGAGTTCACCTAACCTTTCAATCCCGTCAGGGCGATGCCCTGGATGAAATAGCGCTGCAAATAAATGAAGACAAATAGCATGGGCAGCACCGATACCGCCGTGCCCGCCATCAGCAAATTGGTATTGTCGGCGTAGAGGCTGCGCAGCGAGTTGATGCCCAGGGGCAAGGTCATAAGCTCGCGGCTGTTGAGCACCAGCAGCGGCCACAGGAAATTATTCCAGGCGCCGATGAAGACGAAGGTGCCCAGGGTCGCCAGCGCCGGTTTGATCAGCGGCAGCACAATGCGCCAGTAAATGCTCAGCTCGGAAGCGCCGTCGATGCGCGCCGCGTCGATGATTTCGTCCGGCACCGTGATCATGAATTGCCGCATGAGGAAGATGCCGTAAGCCGAGGTCAGGCCGGGAATCACCAGGCCCTGGTATGTGTCGATCCAGCCCAGCTGGCGCACGATGAAGAAGACCGGGATCAGCGTTACAAAGAAGGGAATCATCATCGTAGCCAGGATCAGGTAAAAGAGCAGCTCGCGGCCGGGAAAACGGTACTTGGCGAAGGCGAAACCGGCCAGCGAGCTGCTGAGCAAAACGCCAAATACGATGATGCCGGAGGTGAAGAGGCTGTTGAAGTACAGCCGCGCGATGGGGATCGACTCCACCAGCTCGGCGTAATTGTTGAATTGCGGCGTAGCCGGCAGCCATACCGGCGGCCGCAACTGAATCTCTCCGGCCGTCATCAGCGAGGCGATCAGCATCCAGACGAAAGGGAAGACCATGACAAAAGCCCCGCCGACCAGGACGATATACTTGAGCGCGGTCGCGAAGCCGCCCAGCGGGTGATCTGACTGTATCATAGCCGCTCAATCCTGATAGGCCCGGTCGCGCAGGAGGCGGACCTGAAGGATGGTAATCAGCAAGATAATGCCGAACAAGATGAACGCCATCGCTGACGCTCGCCCCATACGCGAGAACTTGAAGGCCGTATTGTACATGTGCAGCACGACTGTCATGCTGCTGTTGGCGGGCGCGCCGCCGGTGGTGGCGAAGACCAGATCGAAGACTTGCAATGCGCCGATGGTATTGGTCACCACCACAAAGAGCATCACCGGCTTGAGCAGGGGCAGGGTGATAAAGCGAAACTCCTGCCACTTGCCCGCGCCATCGACCTGGGCGGCGTCGTAATAATCTTGCGGGATGCCCTGCAGGCCGGCCAGGAAGATGACGATGTAGTAGCCGACGAATTGATAGACGGCGATGAAAATCAGGGTCATCAACACCTGGGACGGCGCGCTGAGAAAGGGCTGGCGCGGCAAGCCCAGCGAAGTGATGAAGCTGTTGACCACGCCGAAATTGCGGTCGAATATGAAGGAGAACATGACAGCCAGCGCCAGCGGCGCGGTGATGACCGGCATGAAATAGAGCACCCGCCAGACGCGCTGGCCGCGAATGCGGCTGTTGAGCAGCAGCGCGAATCCCAAACCCAGTATCGTGTTGGCGCCGACGCCGCCGATGGCGAACAAAAAAGTATTACCCAGCGCTTTGGCGAATACCTTGTCTTTGGTGAGCAGGAAGACATAATTGCCCAAGCCGCGCCAGGGCATCTCGCTCACCGGCGACAGCATATCCCAGCGATGCAGGCTCACCCAACCGGAAAACAGAATCGGCCCCAGCAGAAAGACCAGCAGCGCCAAAATCGGCAGCGAGATAAAAGCGTAAGCCCATAACATACGCCGCCGCATCAGCGGGCTCTTGGGAATGTCGGGCGTCCACCAGGCTCGTTTGGGGGAGACGGCTGTCATCGTGATTTATCCTTCAGCCTCTCCCCATACCAATGAGAAGAGGCTGTAAGGTTTTGATTCGATTGAGCGAGGCTTTGGCTGGTTCCAGCCGGTCTTTATTCTTCCGCCATCATCCGCTGTTCTTCCAGGATGGCGTCGGCCTGCGCGGCTACGGAAGCCAGCGCTTCCTCCGGCGTGGTCATGCCGGCCAAGACCGCTTCAATCTCGACTTGCAGCAGGGTCTTGATCTCCTGCCCGCCGGCCACGATCTGCTCGGGATGGGCGTAGGCCGAGGCGGCCACAAATGCCGACACATAATGATCGCTCATGGAGTCGGCGAAGGCGGCTTGATCGTGGTCGAAGCTGGGAATCGCGCCCAGGGCGTTGACCAGGAAGTCGCCGATGGCCGATCCTTGCCCTGCTTCATGCTCGGCGTTCATCCAGTGGATGAAGTCCCAGGCGGCGGCTTTGTTGGGTGAGTTGGAGTCTACCGCGAAGAGCCAGGTGTAAGCGATGCTGGACGGAGCGTCGCCGCTGGGTCCCACCGGGATCTCGGCCACGCCGACTTCGCTGTCGAAGTCAATGCCTTCGGCCGCGCGCAGGGTCGCCCGCCACCAGGGCGCCATGATGACCATGCCCACCGTGCCGCTGGGGAAGTCGCCCAAGCCGCTGATGCTGGGGTCGGTGCCGCCGCTGGCGACCAGATCGGCGTAGAGCTGCAGCGTTTCGATGCCTTGCGGGCTGTTGAATTCCGCCACCGTGCGGTCGTCGCTCAGATAACTGCCGCCGTTGGAGAAGAGCAGCGCGCTGAAAGGATGCACTATGCCGGAGTCCCAGCCAGCCATCACGCCCAAGCCCAGCTGGCTGATAGCGCCGGTGTCGTCCACTTGCGTGACCGCTTCGGCGATTTCCTTGAGCTCGTCCCAGGTCGAAGGCGGCGCATCGTAACCGGCTTCCGCCAGCAAGCGCTTGTTATAGACCAGCAGATAGGGATTGACCTCGGTGGGATAACCCCAGACCTGGCCGTCGGCGGTGCTGACGGCGTCGATCGTGCCTTGCGCCACGTTCTCGTCAATGTAGGAAAGGTCGTCCTGCGTCGGCTCGGCCAGTACGCCGGCGTTCACGAAATCGGGCAGCCACAGGTGATAGAAGTGGTAGACATCGGCGCTGATGCCGGCGGTGCGCCCGGTGATGATCTTGGTGCGCAGCTCGCCGAAATCGACCGTGACCAACTCGATATTGACGCCGGGATTGGCTTCCATGTAGGCGTCGATGATCACCTGCTGCGCCGCCAGTTGGTCTTCCGTGCCCCAATGCGTCAGCATCGTCAGCGTGATGTCGTCCTGCGCCAGGCCGGCGCCGGCCAACGCGCCGATGAGCGTAACAAGAAGCAAGCATAGCAAGGGTTTACGCAAATAATTCATGACAATTCTCCTAGATTTGTTTTTGACGCTTAACAATTTGTAACGAGGTTAGTATAGCATGTAATCCCTTCGCAGCCTTTCAAATTCCTGCAAGCCGGGCTGCCATTGAGCCGCCAGCTCGTCGACTGGGCGGTCAGCGTCAATCTGGCGGCGCAAGCGGTCGCTGCCCCAGAGCAAGTCGATCGGCCGCTGCCGACCCGGTTGCCAGGCTTGGCGCCAGCCGAAGCGGTCGGGGTAGCTGCGCTTGACTGTCTGCAGGACGCGCAGCATGGCGGCTACCGGCTGGAATTGCTCGCGGTCGCTGACGTAGATATGGACGCCGGCGCAGAGCTGGCTCTGGTGCTTGCTGAATGTGGGTACGAAATAGACCGGGCGAAAGCGTAGGCCGGCCAACTTGAGGGCGTTGAGCTGAGCGGCCAAGGGCTCGGCCTTGACCCAGGGCGCGCCGATATACTCGAAGGGCCGGGTCGTGCCGCGGCCTTCTGAGAGATTCGTGCCTTCGATGAGACAGGCGCCCGGGTAAAGCGTCATGGCGTCAAGCGTTGGCAGGTTGGGCGACGAAGGCACAAAGGGCAGGCCCGTGTCGTCGGCCCACATCGCCCGCGACCAGTTACCCAGCGGGATTACCGTCAGGTCGCAATGGACCTTGCCCCGCTCGTTAAGCAGGCGCGCCAATTCGCCGATGGTCAAGCCGTAGCGGATGGGCAGCGGCGCCGGCCCCACAAAAGAGCTGTAGTCGGGGTTAAGTATTGGACCTTCTACGCGCGCGCCATTGATCGGCGCCGGCCGGTCGAGGATGATGACGCTGATGCCGGCTGCGCGCGCCGCCGCCATTACATAGAGCGCTGTGGCGACGAAGGTGTAGAAGCGCACGCCGCCGTCTTGCAGGTCAATGATGATGGCGTCGAGATCGCGCAGCATTTCCGCCGTCGGGCGTTGGGTCTTGCCATAAAGGCTGTGAACCGGCAACTGGGTCAGCGGGTCGATGGCCGAGTCGACTTTGGCGCCGGCTTGCGCGTCGCCGCGGATGCCGTGCTCCGGACCGAAGAGCGCCACCAGATTGACATCGGGATGACCATGCAGCAATTCAACGCTCCCGCGCAGATGGCGGTCGACGCTGCTGGGGCAGGCGACCAATCCGACGCGCTTGCCAGCGACCAGACGCAGCTGCGATGCCAGCAAGACTTCCAAACCGAGTGTTGTGGTCACTTCATTATCCTTTTTTCGGGAATTCCATACACTGACACCATATTGACCGAATGTACATCGCTACCGCAATCGCCAAGTCTAAATATGCAATAGCATCATGGAGGTCAATTCCCATTGAAGACTGCTTTCCGAACCAAGATACGATGCTGTATCCGCAGAGACTATACAACTATATGCTTTGGCCGGGAGTGGTGAACAGGCCTTTATGCTAGGCTGGAGTTATGATTACATGCCCCGACTGTGAAGCTGCGCAAAAACAAGTCAAATCTGGCTTCAATCGTATTGGCAGGCCGCGTTATCGTTGTAAGGTCTGCAGGCGCCGATATACTCCGCAGCCCGCGCGTTTCTATGGGGATGACATGCGGCAGCAAGTTCTGAGATACGCCTTATGTGAAATCAATTGCGCCTTGAAAGTTTTGGATGTCAATGTGGTATTTTTCGCGCAGAATGCGCTTAAACAGATGGGCGGTGATTTTTGCAATCAGTCGAGTTGCCAGGCCAGCCACCGTTTTCGCTAGCAAGCGTTCTGAGTTTCGACCTGTGTTCTGAAGCTCATGGAAGACCCCTTCAATCCGCTCTCGCAGTCTGTTGAGCCGCCTCTCATAGTCAGGAGCATGTTGGATTTTCTGGTTTTTGCGTCTGGGCGTCAGAATCCTGTTGCCTGTTTCTC
>JAJDXR010000051.1 GCA_022823165.1 Anaerolineae bacterium
TTCCTTGCCCAGATAAACATTCGGCTCCTGAACCAGGAATTCCCGAATTTTCGTCCACTGTTTGTCAGATAGTCTTATGTATGTCATAAGACTATTTTACGCATTTATGAAATCCGCATGTCAAAATATCAACAGAACCTAAACATACTTGTCTTTCCAATGGTATACCTAGTCAGTTCGTCAGTATTCCGTTAATGCGCAACAACAACAATTTTAAGTGGGCTGTTTCCAGCGTCGCACTCCAATTGTTTGCCAAAATGGGCGGAGTGCCTTGGACCGTACTACAGGCGGCAGAGAAGACGTTGATTGTTGGGATCAGCCAGGCACTAGACCGCAAAGAAGAAGAAATCAGAAAGTACTTTGCGTATTCTATCTTTACAGATTCTACCGGTCAATTTCGGGAACTAAGAACATTAAGCCATACCGAGATTCTTGAAGAGCACATCTCAAATGTCAAGTTGAATCTCAATCGTGCTATCCGACCCTATCTGCAAGAATTCGATTCTATTGTTGTACATACGACTTTTGCCATAAAGCGACAAGAATTGGATGCGATTACAGACGTAATCGAGTCGCTAGTAACTGATGAGTCTCCAAATAAAAAATTTGTTGTCATGAAGTTTAATGACTCGAACAAGTTTTTCGGATATGCCAAAAATAACAACAGTATGATTCCATATGAGAGTACATTCGTATCCCTGTCAGACAGAGAGTTCTTAATTTGGTATGCAGGACTCGATCATGGCTCATCGCGAATTCCGGCACGCATTGAAAGGCCGTTACATGTCAAATTCATTTACCCCAAGATTGGTTTCGGTGACGTACGTCCTCGCGAGTACTTGCAAGATGCCTTGAATATTTCAGGTGCCAATTGGCGGGGATTCAACGCTAAATCGTTGCCGGTTTCGATTTTCTATGCAATTCTCGTCGCTCAACATTACAGGCAGTTCAAACGATTTGGGTTGGACGATCTCAATTACGATCTGGTCAATCCGTGGTTCTTGTGAGAATCAGATATGTCTGGTCTGAAAGACGATTCGATTCTTGTATTGCTGGGGGCTGGCGCGAGCGTGGAGTCAGGTATACCACATTCGTCCGATATGATCGGCAAGATTGAAAAGCGTATTCGAACTAATAAGGAAGGTTGGGCACGATACGAAAGCCTGTACAACTATATTCGCAGTGCAATCTTCTATTCGGAAGGCATTCATGGGCGCTTCAACTACGACGTAAACTACAACATCGAAAAGCTTGTCGATATTCTGAATGAAATTAGCGAAAGAAATCAGCATGCGCTTTATCCATTCGTAGGGGCTTGGAATCCGGCACTTGTAGACGTTGCAGGAAAAGAGTTCCAATTGGTCAAAGAGTTTCACGACGACATTGTCCGGATTCTTACTACGGAGTGGCTTGCGGTGAAGGATTACAGCAGTTCAGCAAGGTACTTTTCTGGTCTCCTGGCGCTTCGGCGTAGTCTGGACTTCCCGCTTCGAGTCTTTTCGTTGAACTATGATCTATGTGTCGAAAAGGCCGCTTCCTGCAGTGATGTAATTATCGAGAGAGGCTTTGACGAAAATAGAATGTGGGACTGGCGGCTCTTTGATCACAATCCAGATGATCCGAAGGACATTTACCTTTACAAGCTTCATGGATCAATGGATTGGACATATGAGAATGACCAGCTTACATTTCACGATGATTGGAGTGGCATAACTGATGCTGCATTGATTTTTGGTACGTCGTACAAGCTAGAATACAGAGACCCTTTCCTCTTCCTTTCGTATGAATTTAGGCGATGGACTTTGGAGTCTCGGATCATGGTGGTAATTGGATATGGATTCGGCGACGAACACATAAATACGTTTATCAGACAAGCGCTTCAATCAGACACAGAACGAATCTTACTAGCGGTGGCTCCAGGGGATGATGCTCGGTCAGACGAACTTAGACAAGAGATAGCCAATTCACTTGAGTATAGAAACGTCAGCCAGATTGTAACTGCGCCGTACTTGGCATCTGAATTCATGACCAGTCACCTTACGACCAACAGCCTTCTCGGATACTTGCCCGCCGAAGATAACGATTTGTTTAGCGAACTCGCGAACAGTTGAATTCCGTATAGCAGATTATCCCAAGATTGCAGACTCACTACCGTAATTCCGAACGCTCCCACTATTTAAGTACTCTCGGTGGCAAAAGAAAAAATCTCTGTGTCTCTGTGGTGAATAAAAACAGAAACCCCAAACGCGACCATCCACTCACCCATACCCGCCCCACCCATGCTAACCTGTCCATGAACACCCGCGCCTTACCAACCCCATAGTTCGCGCAGCGTCCGCCAGATTGCCAAACCGCCGAAAAAACTTTCCCCCGGCGGCAACTGCCGGCAATCCCTCTGTGCTCTCTGTGGTCTCTGTGGCCAAATAATCCTGTGCTACACTCGCCGTCAAAAAGGATCCGCCCCATGCCCCAATCCGAACCCGCCATCACCTCCGAGCAGATCGCCGCCGCCGAAGCCCTGCTCGGCTTGAGCTTCACACCCGCCCAGCGCCAGCAGATGCTCGAGATCGTCACGGGCCGCCGCGCACAATACGGGGGCATCCGCGCCGCCGACCTGGACAACAGCGTACCCATGGCCCTGCACTTCAAGGTCCACGCCGCCGACCCCGAGCCCGCGCCCGTCCCGCGCAGCACCCCCATGAGCGCTCAGCCCTCCGTGACCCGCCCCGCCGATCTGGAAGAAGCCGCCTTCTACCCGGTCACGCAGTTGGCCGAGCTCATCCGCAGTCGCCAGGTCACCTCGCTCGAGCTGACCGAGATGTATCTGGCCCGCCTGCGCCGCTACGATCCGCTGCTGCAATGTGTGGCTACCTACACCGATGAGCTCGCCATCCGCCAAGCCAAACGCGCCGATGACGAGATCGCCCGCGGACGCTACCGCGGACCGCTGCACGGCATCCCCTGGGGCGCCAAAGACCTGCTGGCCACGCGCGGCTATCCCACGCAGTGGGGCGCGGCGCCCTACCGGGGCCAGCAGCTTGATGTCGACGCCACAGTCGTCCAGCGCCTGGAAGCCGCCGGCGCGGTGCTGATCGCCAAGCTGACCCTAGGCGCGCTGGCCAACGGCGATGTCTGGTATGGCGGCTTAACCAAGAACCCCTGGGATCCCTCCGAGGGCAGCAGCGGCTCATCGGCGGGCTCGGGCGCGGCGACGGCCGCCGGCCTGGTCGGCTTCGCCATCGGCAGCGAGACCATGGGCAGCATCGTCTCGCCCTCGTCTCGCTGCGGCGTCAGCGGCTTGCGCCCCAGCTTCGGCCGCGTCAGCCGTTATGGCGCTATGGCGCTCTGCTGGAGCCTGGACAAGATCGGCCCCATGTGCCGCTCGGTCGAGGATTGCGCCCTGGTTTTCAGCGCCATCTACGGGCCCGACGGCTTGGACATGTCGCTGACTCCCGAGCCATTTCACTGGGATCCGGCGCTCGACCCGCGCCAGTTGCGCATCGGCTATGTCGCGGGGGCCTTCAAAGCGGCCAATGCCGGCGACACGGACGCCCATCATCGCCCCGCCGGCGAGGAGCTACAGCGCGTCAACGATGTCAACAGCGCCGACGTGCTTGATGTCATGCGCGAGGCCGGCTTTCAGCTGACGCCGATTGAGCTGCCCGAGACGGATGTGTCCGGGCTCTGGGTGATTCTGGCCGCCGAAGCCGCCGCCGCCTTCGACCAGATCACCCGCGACGGCTCAGTCGACCAGTTGACGCGCCAGGACGATGACGCCTGGCCCAATATCTTCCGCGCCGCCCGCTTCATCCCGGCGGTTGAGTATATCAACGCCAACCGCATACGCAGCCAGCTTGTCGCCGACATGGCGCGCCTGATGCGAGAAGTAGATATCTTCATCTCGCCCAGCTACGGCGGCCGCACCCTGAGCCTGACGAACCTGACCGGGCATCCGACCGTGGTCGTACCCAACGGCTTCACCCAAAAGCGCAGTCCCACCAGCATCACCTTCGTCGGCGGCCTGCACCGCGAAGCCGAGACCCTCGCCGTCGCCAAAGCCTACCAGGACGCCACTGACTGGCATCGACAGTATCCAGATTTGGACTCTGAGAAGGAGCAAGTCTAGGAGTATTGTGTTGCGCGCAATCGCGGGGCGGCGCAAATTTCTATTGTCATGAGTAGAGATTTTGCTTGTAATCTTGACCAAGGTGAGAAGCTGTGATATCGTCCCCGCGCGTCTTATTTAGCTATGCATAAAGGTGGTCTAATGTGTACTATGAATCCCCCCCCCCCCGCATGCGTCAACTGAATTCTAAGCTATTATGCTTCGCAAGCCTGCTCATACTTGCGCTAGTTGTAGCGGCCGCGCCGGCCATGGCGGCGGGCAGCATCACCGTAGACGCCTCGTGCAGCCTGGCGAGCGCCGTCAAAGCAGCCAATACCGATAGCGCAGTTGGCGGCTGCGCGGCGGGCAGCGGCACAGATACCATCACCATCACCAAGGCCGGCACCAATAACGGCGTCATCACCCTCGGCAGCCAGTTAAACATCCGCGACAACACTGTCATTGAAGGCGGCGGCTTCGTCATCAACGGCAGCTCATCCATCTTTGATGTCAGAGATGTCTCGTTGACAGTGAAGAACCTGACGTTAAACGGCGGCTATGCCCGGGATGGTGGCGCGATTACCAGCTACGAGGGCGATATCACCGTCATCGCCAGCAGCTTCAGCAATAATCGGGCGGTCAAGTATGGTGGCGCGATTTACACCAACGAGGGTGATATCACCGTCATCGCCAGCAGCTTCAGCAACAATGAAGCCGGGGGACGCGGCGGCTCGATTTACACCTATGAGGGTGACATCACCGTCAGCCACAGCAGCTTCAGCAATAACACCGCCAAGGCGACTTTCTCGTCTTTCGAATATGGCGCATCTGGCTATGGCGGCGCGATCTACACCTATGAGGGCACTGTCAACATCAGCAACAGCAGCTTCTCCGGCAATCGCGCGGCGCGGAAAGGCAGCGCGATTTACACCTATGACGGACCTATCACGGTGACGCATGTCACCATGAAGGGCGAGCTGTATACCTATGACGGCGTCTTGAACCTGCGCAACAGCATCATCGGCTCCGTGTTGAAGGGAGATTCCAGCGCCACGGTGAACCAGGCGGGCAGCTTGATCGGTGGCGCCCCCAAGCTGGGCGCGCTGACCGGCTCGCCAGCCTACCTCCCGCTTTTGCCCGGCAGCCCCGCCATCGACGCCTCCGACAACACATATTGCCTGAGCGTCGACCAGAGCTATGTGGCGCGCCCTCAAGGCAATGGCTGTGATATCGGCGCGTTTGAATCGTCGCTGACAGCGAGCCAAACCACAGCGACCGCCATCGCCCCCAGACCCACCGCCGTGCCCAGCGCCACGCCAACAGCAAGCCCGACGCTCAACCCGTTGCCGGTCAGCTTGAATGGCACACGCTGCGATGAACTGGCTGAGGCCATCAAGGCCGCGAATACAGACGCCGTCAGTGGCAACTGCCCGGCCGGCAATGGCGCGGATACCATCACTTTCCATGGCAATATCGGCTTGCGCCAGAAACTGCCAACGATCAGCTCCGACATTACATTCGAAGGCGGCGGCTACACCCTCGACCGCGCCGTCGGCGGAGCGTCACGGCGATTTCGCCATTTCTCCATCGACAGCGGCGCCACCGTCGTCATCAACAATCTGACCTTGACAGGCGGCGAAGAAGTCAGCGGCGGCGGATCAATTAACAATAGTGGTAGCCTGACTATCAACAACAGCACCTTCCTCCAGAACGAAGTAAGCAATGGGGGCGGCGCGATTGACAACGATGGCGACCTGACCATCAACAGCAGCAATTTCATCAAGAATGAAACGAGTTGGAATGGCGGCGCGATTAATCATAACCCCAACTTCGCCTACCAATCTGACAATGGCTGGCTGTTCCGGACGAATCGACCGCTTGCCGCTGGTTCGCTGACGATAAAGAACAGCAGCTTCCGCAATAACGAAACCACCAGCTTTGGCTCCGCGATACTGTATGTGGGCGACCTCGCCAAGCTAAGCATCAGCGGCAGCAGCTTTACAGGCAACACCGCCACTTGGGAAACAGGTTCTGTATACTGCGTCGCCACCAGCGGGGGCAGCCAGACAAACAGCGCCTGCGACATCTTGAGAAAGCAATACATTGCTCCCGACACAGCCACGCCAACCGCCAGCGTCGCGACGGAAACCAAACCCGCGGCCACGCAATTGCCTTCGTCAGTCAGTTTGAACGGGACGCGCTGCGCCCTGGCGGACGCCATCAAGGCCGCGAATACAGACGCCGTCAGCGGCAACTGTCCGGCCGGCAATGGCGCGGACACCATCACTTTCAACGTCAATGCGCCCCTGAGCGCTAAACTACCGTCCATCACCTCCGACATCACATTCGAGGGCGGCGGGTATGAGCTCACCCTCGAAAAGACGCAGGGTTTGGCGCGTTTCCGCCTGTTGGAAATCACCAGCGGCACGGTTGTCATCAACAATCTGACGCTGTCGAGGGGCTTTGTTACTCGCTATGGTGGGGCGATTTACAACAAGAACAAGGGTACGCTGACCATCAGCAACAGTACGCTTCGCGACAATGAAAGCAGCTACTATGGTGGGGCGATTTACAACGCGGGTACGCTGACCATCAGCAGCAGCAGCACGCTTCGCGACAATGAAAGCAGCTTCTATGGCGGGGCGATTTACAACAAGGGTACGCTGACCATCAGCAACAGCACGCTTCGCAACAATGAAACCGCCCACTATGGCGGGGCGATCCACAACGTGGGTTCGCTGAGCATCAGCGGCGCAACCTTCAGCGAAAACGAAGCCAGCTTCAAAGGCGGGGCGATTTACCATGGCTCTACAAATATCCAAGATCCAGAAGGTTATGGCGAATGGATCGGTGTCGACGGGGCCGGCTCACTGACGATAAAGAACAGCAGTTTCACAGATAACAGCGTCTCTTTCACCGGCGGCGCGATACTGTATGCGGGCGACCTGGGGAAGCTGAGCATCAGTGGCAGCAGCTTCACCGGCAACACCGCCTCGTTTGACAACGGTCCGGTATGGTGCATCGCCGACAGCGCCGGCAGCCTGACAAACAGCGTCTGTGACGACATACAATATGAAAAAGGCGCCGCGACCTCGACGCCAACCGCGACCAGCCCAGCGACACCGACCAGTACGCCAACAAGCACACCGACACCCACTAACACGCCCGATACAGGCAGCCAGCCAAAGCCACAAAAAGACGCGCAGCCGCAACTGCCCACCGATGGCGCGCTGGGCATGATCTTCCCCAAAGTCTCCAAAGACCACATCACGGTCCAGTGGAGCGACATGGGCAAGGTGCTGCTCTATTTCGTCGAGATCAGCGGCCTCGGCAGCTACTACGACTTTGTCACGCCTGGCGCTGGCACGACTTCGCATGATTTCGGCGGCTTGCAAGCGGATACGAGCTATACCATCAAAATCACCGTCTATCAGCAGGATGGGGTCAATCTCGTCGCCACGGACAGCGCCAAAACCGCGCCGGATGGTCCGTCGACAGCGACGCCGATACCGACCGATACACCGATTCCCACAGACACGCCTGTTCCGACTGATACGCCCATCCCAACTGACACGCCTGTGCCGAGTTTGATACAGACTTTAATCGGCTATCGGGATGAGCAAGCATCAAACACTGACCATTACAAGCGCTGGGCGCGGGCATTGGCGGCGCTGGGGCATGGCAGCCACGCCAATCCGCTGACGTTGGCGGAGGCGCAGCAGATGGCAGACACCTACAGCCGCAATCGCTGGCAGCCGGTGGTCGATGCGCTGACGCAAATGCAGCAGCAGTCCCAACAGCAGCAAGTGGTGGCTACGGCAACGCCCACGCCCACGGCTACTGCGACTGCCACAGCGACGCCAACGCCGACTGCGACGCCAACGAGCACGCCGATACCGCCGCCGACAAATACGCCGCAGCCACTGCCGACGAACACGCCTGCGCCCAGCGGACCCTACGCCGCATTGATTTCGACATTGATTGGCTATGCGCAGGAGGATCACGGCGTTGAGCATCAAACGCGCTGGAAGCGGGCTTTGGCTGCGCTGGGCTGGGACAGTGGCGAATCGCCGATGACGTTGCAAGAGGCGAAAAACATGCGGGATACCTACAGCAGCAATCGCTGGCAGCCGGTCGTCGATGCGCTGACGCAGCTGCAGCCACCGACCAATACGCCCTTGCCAACGAATACACCTGTGCCGCCACCGACCAACACGCCTGTGCCGACAAACACGCCCGTACCGCCACCGACCAACACGCCTGTGCCGACAAACACACCCGTACCGCCACCGACCAACACGCCTGTGCTGACAAACACGCCCGTGCCGCCACCAACGAACACGCCCGTACAGCAGCAAGCCTATACTGTGCCGCAGAGCCTCATCAACACCTTGATTGGCTACACAAAAGAGGATTATGGCGATGCGCATGTCAAGCGCTGGAAGCGGGCATTGGCGGCGCTGGGCTATGACAGCGGCGAAAGCGCAATGACACTGCAAGAGGCGAAAGATATGCGCGATGATTTCACCGCCAGCCGCTGGCAGCCGGTGGTGGACGCGCTGGAGAAACTGGCGGGGAATTAGGGCTCAGCCCGTCAGCCGCAGGGGCGACTCACAAAATCGCCCACATTTTGCCAGATTGCCTCCACCCAAAGTCCCTCCCGCATTTTGCGCCGCGCAGGTCGCGTAGACACTGACCGCCGAAACTGGCGGTCGGGGAGAGGTTTGGGGTGGGGGTTGGCTACCCCAGCAGCGCCTCGACCTCGCCGCGCACCCGCGCGTCATCCTCGCGCCGATGCAGATCGCTCAGCAATTTGCTGCTGTCGAGCGCCATCGTCCGCCACAGCGCCCATGCCGCATGACCGCGCACCAGCGCGCTGGCGTCGTAGAGCAGCTGAATCAGATGCGGAATCGCCTGCTCATTACGCCAGTTGCCCGCGGCGATGCAGGCATTGCGCACGATGCGCTCACGCCTCACGCGTTCCACCGGCGTCCGTCGGAACATGGCGCGGAAACTCGCCTCATTGGACATCAGGATATCGGTCAGCCTGGGCGCCACCCGGTCCAAATCAAGCGGCAGGAATGCCACCTCGTCGGTCTCCTCGGCGAAGCGCTGAAAGGGGCAGACATCCATGCAAATGTCGCAGCCGAAGATCCAGTTGCCGAAGTCGGGGCGCAGCTCGCGGTCGATCCAGCCCTGGTTCTCGATGGTGTGATAGCTGATGCAGCGCCGCGCGTCCAGCACGAAGGGCTCGGGGAAGGCATCGGTCGGGCAGGCCGCCAGGCAGCGCGTACAAGTCCCGCACATGCTCTCGCGATGCGGCGAATCATAGTCGTCAAACTCCAGCGACGTCAGGATCTCGCCGAGGAAGAAATAGCTGCCCTGGCGCGGATGGATCAGCATGGTGTTCTTGCCGATGAAGCCCAGGCCCGCTTGCTGAGCGTGGCTGCGCTCCAGGATGGCGCCCGTGTCGACGTAGACCTTCTGCGCCGGCGCGCCTCCGCTTGTCTCCGCCAGCCATTCGGCGAAGGTTTCCAGCCGCAGCTTCAGCACACGGTGGTAGTCCAGCCCCCAGGCGTAGGCGGCGATGCGCCCGCGAGAGGGATCGTGCAGGGTTTCTTCAGCGGCGTAGCGCGCGTAATAATCCAGGCCGACCAGGATCAGCGTCTTGGCGCCGGGCATAATCTCGCGCAGATCTTGCCGCCGCTTGACGCGATCGGGCCGCGCCATATAGCCCATCGCGCCCTGCATGCCGCGCTCAATCCAGCGCAGGTAGGCGGCGAGCGTCGGCGACGGCCGCGCCGGCGTTATCCCGCAGAGATTAAAGCCGAGGTCGCGGGCTTTCCGCTTGACGTCTGATAGTCGCAGCGCCATCAAGTCAGCCTGCTATGCCCGGAATGACAAAGCGAAGTGTAGCGAAAAATGTCGCTGGCGCTATTTTGAAGCTGGCGGATAGTCGATTTGCTCAAGGGCCGCGACAATGCTGTCCTGGCTCGCTGGCGCGCTGAAATCGACCTGAATGCTGCGCGCCGCCACATCGCCGCTGACGCCGCTCACGCCTTCTAATTCACTCAATTCGTTCTTGATGGCTTGCACACAGCCCGCGCAGCCGATACCGGGTATCTCAAGTTTTAAGCTGCTCATGCGCTTTACTCTCCTCTCAGTTTCATTTTGTGCTTCAGTCTTGAAAACTCTCAGTAAAAACAAGTTTGTCATGCAAATTTGCAGCATCGGCTCAGCCAAGGCTGCCCCCTACAGGATTCGAAATATAGTCGAAAGTTCTAGGGGCGAGCCTTGGCTCGCCCAATTTGCGACGAATCCAACGGGCGACCCGCCGGGTCGCCCCTACCATGGAAACATGGTGCAATTGCGCCCCGCGGACAGTAGTATTCATTTTTGCAAGACTTACTCGCACTTACTTTTGATATCTACACTTACTTTTGATATCTACATGAAGGCCTGTATGCCCGTTTGCGCGCGGCCCAAAATCAGCGCGTGGATATCGCTGGCGCCCTCGTAAGTATTAACCGCCTCCAGATTCATGACGTGGCGGATGATATGGAATTCGTCCGAGATGCCGTTACCGCCGTGCATGTCGCGCGCAATGCGGGCGATATCCAGGGCTTTGCCGCAGGAATTGCGCTTGACCAGCGAGATCATTTCCGGTGTGGCCGCATCCTGATCCAGCAGCCGCCCCACCCGCAAAGCGCCCTGCAAACCCAAAGCGATATCACTCATCATATTCGCCAGCTTAAATTGAATCAACTGATTCGCCGCCAGCGGACGCCCAAACTGCTGCCGGTCCAGCGTATAGCGACGGGCAGACTGCCAGCAGAATTCGGCCGCGCCCAGCGCGCCCCAGGCGATGCCGTAGCGCGCGCGATTCAAGCAGCCAAAGGGACCCTTCAAGCCGACAGCGCCGGGCAACAAGTTTTCATCAGGAACGAAGACCTCGTCCATCACGATCTCGCCGGTGCTGCTGGCGCGCAAGCTGAACTTGCCTTCGATTGCGGGCGCCGTCAATCCCGTCATGCCCTTGTCCAGGATAAAGCCGCGTATCGCGCCTTCGCGCTCGCCGCCAAAAGTCTTAGCCCAGACGATAAACACGTGGGCGATCGGCGAATTGGTGATCCACATTTTGCTGCCCTGCAGGGTCCAGCCGCCGTCTACTTTCGTGGCCCGCGTTTCCATGCCGCCGGGATCGCTGCCGTGGTTGGGCTCGGTCAAGCCGAAGCAGCCGATCCATTCGCCGCTGACCAGTTTGGGCAAATAACGCTGGCGCTGCTCGTCGTTGCCGTAGGCAAAGATCGGATACACAACCAGCGAGCTTTGCACACTCATGGCGCTGCGATAGCTGCTGTCCACCCGCTCAATCTCGCGCGCGATCAAGCCATAGCAGACATAATTCAAGCCAGCGCCGCCATGCGCTTCCGGCAAGGTCGCGCCCAGAATGCCCAGCTCGGCCATTTCATAGTAGATGTCGCGATCAAAGACTTCATGGCGATTGGCCGCCAGGATGCGCGGCATGAGCCGATCCTGGCAATAGTCGCGCGCGGCATCGCGCACCATCCGCTCTTCTTCGCTGAGCTGCTCGTTGAGCAGGAAGGGGTCGTCCCACTGGAATTGCTTCGTCATCAAGACCTCGTCTGGCTGCGCGCCGCTGATCCTAGTTTATCATACCGGTTTTGCCGCTCATTTTGTACGCGGAAACGATAACGGCAAGGGCTCTCCTAGAACGGATTGTCTGTTCAAATACCAGCCCCCAGCGGTTATAATGCGCTGGCGCCGGCTGCTGTGTCAGGCGCAAATTCCAGCCCGTCAAGAGACAGCTAAGCTGGCTGACATTCACACGATATTACGCGAACGGACCCAGAGCTTCATGCAAGACAAAATCATCGTACGCGGCGCGCGCGAACACAATCTCAAGAACATTGACGTGGAAATCCCGCGCAATCAACTGGTGGTCATCACGGGTTTGTCCGGCTCGGGCAAGTCATCGCTGGCTTTTGACACGATTTTCGCCGAGGGCCAGCGGCGCTATGTCGAGAGCTTGAGCAGCTACGCGCGGCAATTTCTGGGGCTGATGGAGAAGCCGGATGTCGATCAGATTGAGGGCTTAAGCCCGGCCGTCTCGATCGACCAGAAAAGCGTCAGCCACAATCCGCGCTCGACGGTCGGCACCGTGACCGAGATCTACGATTATCTGCGACTGCTTTACGCCCGCGTCGGCATCCCGCATTGTCCCGTTTGCGGCGTCGAGGTGTCGGCGCAAAGCGCGCAGCAGATTGTGGATCAGGTCCTGGGCATGCCGGCCGACAGCCGGATTCAGGTGCTGGCGCCGGTGATCCACCGCAAAAAGGGCAATCATACCAAGGTGCTCGACGATATCGGCAAGCAGGGCTTCGCGCGCGTTCGCGTTGATGGCGAAGTGCGGGACCTGGACGAAGAAATTAAGCTGGATCGCTATGTCATCCACGATATCGAGATTGTGGTTGACCGCTTGATCATCCGCCAATATGACGAGGGACAATACGAAGAGGCGACTGCTTTCGAGACACGCCTCACCGATGCCGTCGAAACGGCACTGGAATTGGGCGACGGGCGAATCATCATCCAGGATGTGACCGACCGCCATAATTCGATTGATCACCTGTACAGTGAAGACCTGGCTTGCCCCAACGGGCACGGCAGCGTGCCGCAGCCGGAGCCGCGGCTGTTCAGTTTCAACACGCCTAGCGGGGCTTGCCCAACTTGCCAGGGTTTGGGCTTTAGCCAGGAGATTGACCCGGACATGATCGTGCCGGACAAGGAGATTTCCATCGCTGACGGCGCCATCCAAGCCAACGGTCATAGCGTGGAAGATAAGCGCGGCTGGAATTGGAATGTCTACACCAGCCTGGCGCGAGCTTATGGCTTCAGGCTTGATGCGCCCTGGAAGAAGCTGAGCAAGAAGCATCAGGAAGTGGTCTTGTATGGCTCGGGCGACAAACGCTTTGACGTCACCTACTATCACTCCAGCGGCCAGCAGCGCAGTTGGTCAACGCGGCACGAAGGCGTCATTCCCAATCTGCAGCGGCGCTACGGGCAGACTGAGTCGGAGTTTATTCGCGGCAAGATTCAGGAGTATATGCGCGAGATTCCTTGTCGCTCCTGCGGCGGCCGGCGGCTGCGCCCGGAAGCCCTGTCGGTCACCATCGGCGGCAATACCATCCATGACATCACGCATTTGCCCATTGACGAGTTGAGCGTCTGGGTGGAATCGCTGCGAGGCCACGGCGCGATTTTGAGCGACCGCGAGCAGCAGATCGCGCATCAGATTCTGCGCGAGCTCACTTCAAGAGTTGGCTTCTTGAGCAATGTCGGGCTGAATTATTTGTCGCTATCGCGCAGCGCGGCCACCCTTAGCGGCGGCGAATCACAGCGGATTCGCCTGGCGACGCAGGTCGGCAGTCAACTGACCGGCGTCTTGTATGTGCTGGACGAGCCGTCCATCGGCTTGCATCAGCGCGATAACAAGCGCCTGATACGCACCTTGACCGGCTTGCGCGATATTGGCAACACCGTGCTGGTGGTCGAGCATGATGAGGACACCATGCGCTCCTCCGACTGGCTGATTGACCTGGGACCAGGAGCGGGCGAGCACGGCGGCGAAGTCATCGCGGCGGGCATACCGGCGGAAGTGGCGCGCTGCGCGGAAAGCCGCACCGGCGCCTTTTTATCCGGGCGTTTCCAGATTCCTTTGCCAGGCAGCCGCCGCGAGGGATCGGGTGAGGCGCTGACCATCAAAGGCGCGCGCGCCAACAACCTCAAAAGTATCGATGTAGATTTTCCGCTGCGGAAATTGATCTGCGTGACGGGCGTTAGCGGCAGCGGCAAGTCGTCTTTGGTGGTGGAGACGCTTTATCGCCGCCTGGCGCAGTTGATTAACCGCAGCCGCGAACGAGCGGGACCGCACGACGAAATAATCGGCGCGGATAAAATCGACAAAATTATCAATATTGATCAGAGCCCGATCGGGCGTACGCCGCGCAGCAATCCCGGCACCTATACCAAGATGTTCGACGATATCCGCAGCCTGTTCGCCGAATTGCCCGAGAGCAAGATTCGCGGCTACAAAGCGGGCCGTTTCAGCTTCAACGTCAAAGGCGGCCGCTGCGAGAATTGCGAGGGCCAAGGGCTGATCAAGATCGAAATGCAATTTTTGCCTGATGTCTACGTGCAGTGCGAAGTCTGCCGCGGCACACGCTACAACCGCGAAACGCTGCAAGTTCATTTCAAGGGCAAGTCAATCGCCGATGCGCTCAGCATGACGGTCAGCGAGGGTCTGGCCTTCTTCGAGAATTTGCCGCGCATCCGCCGCAAACTGGAGACCCTGGACGCGGTGGGGCTGGGTTATATCCGCATTGGGCAGCCGGCTACCACCTTGAGCGGCGGCGAGGCGCAGCGCATCAAGTTGAGCCGCGAGCTATCGAAGCGCGCTACCGGCCAGACGCTCTACATTTTGGATGAACCGTCGACTGGTCTGCACGCCTTCGATGTCGCCAAGCTGATCAACGTACTGCAGAAGCTGGCTGACAGCGGCAATACCATTGTCGTGATCGAGCACAATCTCGACATTGTAAAAGTCGCTGACCATATCATTGACCTCGGGCCGGAGGGCGGCGGCGGCGGCGGCGAAATCATCGCTCAGGGCACCCCGGAAGCAGTAGCGGCCAACGAAGCCAGCTATACCGGGCAGTACCTGGCGCCCTACTTGAGAATTCCGGAGCCGGCCTGATGTCCCCGGCGCTGGGCGCATAATTGTGGCGAGATTCTGGTTTATTTCGGCCCCGCTTTTCAGCCACACCGATTGGGGCGGCTTCTTCGAGACAGCGCAAGCGCTGCAGGCTCGCGGGCACGATCTGCTCTGGCTGAGCGAAGCGCCGCTGGCGCCGACGATAAATCAACGGGGCATCGCCTTCCGCGCTATCCGCAAGACCGGCTGGCTCTGGCCGCCGCCGCCGCCGCCCGATCTAAGCAGTCTTCCGCCACAAGAGGCGGTCATGCTGCGTTACAAGCGGGCGCTGGATACCTGGCTGAGCGAAGACCTGGTCGCTGAAGCCGTCGAGGCATTGCTGGATCTGGAAGATGAAATCGGCAGGCCCGACGCCATCGTCTCCGATCCCTTTCTCAGCGCGTCAGCCATCGCTGCCGAGCTGTTGGATGCGCCGCTGGTCATCTGCGGCTGGCCCGCGCAAGCGGCGCTGGACGCCAACGCCCTATTCCCGGTGCAGCGCGATCTGAGCAGCGACAGTCAGCGCCGGATTCAGCGGCTCTGCCAGCGCTTCGGCATCAGTGGACGCAACTTCTCAGGCGGATCGACGCCGTCGATCGTCAGCGAGGCGCTGCATATTTCTTATTTCACGCCGGGCTGGTATGGCGGGGAGCAGGCGACGATTTTGCCGCAGACGGAATTCCTTGGCGGCGCGCCCAAGCGACCGGCCAATCCCCCGCCGCAGTGGCTGACGGACATTCCGCCCGAGCGCCCGCTGGGTTTAGTCACCCTGGGCACGGTGTTCACCGGCGACCTGGGCTTTTACAGTTGGGCGGCTCAAGCCGTCGCGAGCGCGGGACTCATCCCCATCGTAACGCTGGGCTGGAATCCGATTTCGGCCGAGAAGAAAGCGGAACTGAAGCGAGCGCTGCCGGCCGGGACGCGGCTTCTAAATTGGGCGCCTTACGAGCATGTGCTGCCGCGCTGCCAGCTGATGATTCATCATGGGGGCATGGGCACGACGCACGGCGCTGTCGTACACGGCTTGCCGCAGATTGTGGTTCCGCACGCCGCCGATCAGCGGATTCAGGCGCGGCGGGTGGCCGAGGCGAAGGTGGGTTTGCATCTGACGGCGCACGATGTGCGGCAGGGTCAACTGCGCGAAGGGGCGCAGGCGCTGCTGGACGCGGACTGGGTGTTGGAGAAGGCGCGAATCCTGGCGCGGGAGATGGCGGCGCTGGGCGGGGTCGCGTGGGCGGCGGAGTTAGTTGAGGGGGTGGTGGGTTAGGTTGCGGAGTCGCGGATGGACTCAATCAGCTTGTAAACGCGAGTGCCAAAACCTCGTAGCGCACGGTTGGCGCTTGTATTGTCAAGATCTTTAGCTTTAGTAATCGCTTTAGTGGTCTGGTTTGTATTAAAGTAGCGCTTACTTGTCACTTTTCCTTTCTGGTAAGACGGATCTACTATTTTGAGAATGTCTGTTACAGGCTTGCATGAGCCACCCGATGCCTTGCCAGCAAGCCCGCGAAGCTCATTCGGTCGCTTAAAGTGCAACAAAAGCCAAAGTTCGAAACACGGATAGCTTTCAGCTAAGCAATAGCTATTCTGGCGTATTCGCTTTGCAGCGCGTTCAAGATCCCACCGATCTTTGTCAATTACAGCCCAATATTCATCGTCGTCGTTTGGATCGAATTTCTGTGCGATTCTTTCTTTAGCTTTGTCAAGTGAGTTGATAACGCTGTCTGGATCAGAATTGTCACCAGTCTGCTTTGCAAATGAAACATTGCTGAATCTGTCCTTGCCGATAAATCTCTTAATGTAATTCCTTTCTGTTGCGCCTTCAGTAGCAACAACAATGCGCTTGTTAACTTCCCGGAAACCGGTACGACGCTTCTTCTGTTTTCTGGTCATGATTATTCTGCAGTCTCATGTTCGTGCAGGATGGATAGAATAGGAATGGCACCGAACCGTCCACCTAAGTAACCCTTTTGGATATTCATATTATCTGGGAGCTTGAATTCTTCCAGCGAAAACAAGAGCGAAGAATTATTGCGGTCCTTTTCGATGAACCAAACCACGTCACGTCTTAATAGATCAAAGTCCAGCAATCCTGTGTCATGAGTCGTAACTATCAATTGGCTACGACCCTTAACACTGCTAGTGAGGAACTGGTCCAAGACGTTATAAGTTAAATGGGTATGCAAACTTCGATCAAGTTCGTCTATCACGAAAACGTGATCTGACTGTCCGCTGTGCAGGCGAAACAGCGCAGGCAAGAGTGCAAGCAGACGCCTAGTACCGTCCGATTCCGCTTGTAGATCAAAGGGGACGGCTCCCCCATCTTTAGGAAGTTCATGAAGAGTTACTAGCTTATAGGCTGAAAAATTGCTTGCCGCGTCAACGGTTAGATACTGTTCATTGCCGTAACGTCCAAATATGGCTCTCTGATCGGTATCGTTGGGGATTTGCTTTACGACTTCATTTATATGCTGCGCGAAATCGTCCGAAAGGTCTCTGTCAGCGTTGAATTCGATCGGTTGCAGATCAAACCCATCTATCCCAAGATCGAAAACATCAATTAGCTCTTTTAGCCTGCGCTCCAAATCGTCATCTTTCATCATTCCGAGTCCAATTCCCTGAGTGGGAATCGAGTCTGGAAACACAGGCACCAGCGTAAGATCAAACCAATCGTAAATGTGTGCTAGAAAGGGAATTCTCTGTTCTTCAAGTTCAACTTCAAGCCGTTTGTATTGAGTCAGGAACAATTGACGCGGATTTCCAGCCTTGGGCAAGAAATCCACGGGATCATCTTCATTCGAGGCCAATACATAGATTTCGTCAAATTCTATATCTGTCTTACCGTCCGCAGTTGTTTTGCGCTCAAACAACATCCTTGCGCCGTCGGGATGAATCTCATGCAAAGATTCTTCACGCACACGCTGACGATCTACTGAAAAGTAGTATTGGAAGCACTGCCCGATACCACACTGAATTTCAAACAGGAATTCCGACGGCTTCGCAGCACTTTCACCGTCGAGCAAAAACGGAGTAAGCCCGAGATATTCGGTCTTGAGCGTTCCGCTAGTAATGAAGTTCTGGGCAAAGCTCATCGCCTTTATCAGATTGGTCTTTCCTGACGCGTTTGCCCCGAAGATCACACCCGTCTTTAGAATCCGCATATCGCGGACTTTATGAACATGATCGGGGTGCTCGTCAGATTCACCCGCGAGCATTGAGAACTCCACTTCATCTTTGAATGACAGGAAGTTTTCGACGACGAATCGAATCAACATGATTTGGCACCTCCTAGCTGAAAGTGTGAAAATCACGTATCAACATTGTCCGACAATACCGTCAGAAAAGCAATGGATGTAGGTTCGCAGGGCAATCGCTTCAAAATAATCTTTACCACCGAGTACACCGAGGACACGGAGTTTAGGTTCTTTTGACAACTTTTCTCCTAAATCCACTGCTTAAATTGAGCGGGCCTGCCGCAACTTTGCCGATATACTTCCTTCGCGTCAAAAAATTTTGCGACAAAATGCCGCGAAATCTCTGATCAATCGCATTTCTCGGTGCTCTCGGTGTCCTCGGTGGTTAAATTTCAGTTTAGTTTTGCTCGTCGCAGGGGATGCCTGTTTTGAAGCGATTGCCCTGGCTGAAGCGCGCGTGGCGCGAGCGCCATTCGACGAGTACAGTCTGACTCAGCGCAAATTCAAAGGCGACGGCGAAAAGATGGATTATCAACCCGAAGAATTGCTGGCCAAGCGACAGCGGCAGCAGGCACGCCGATTGCTGGCGGCTTGCGCTGTCTTACTGCTTCTCATCATCGCCTTCGCGCTGCGCGCATTTCACATCGGGCGGGCGCCAATCGAACCGGCGCCGGACAACGTCAGCGAGCCAGAGCCGACCCGCTACAGGCAAGTCGAGTTTGCCTTCGGGCGCGGCTATATTGGCGCGGGCTGGCAGGTTTACTTCAATCAGCCGGATGAGAGCGTCGACCGCGCCGATTACGCTGACGGGATGGACGTGGTTTTCGCCAAGGCGATTGAGGCCGCGTCAGAGACGCTCGACATCGCGATCTTCGAGTTGAACAGCGGTCCGATTCATGCAGCGCTAGCCGGCGCCGCCGAACGAGGCCTTAGCGTGAGGATCGTGGCCGATGATGATCACGGACTGCGGGACGAGCGCAACCCGCATATTCGCGACTTGGCTGAGCTAGGCATTGATGTGCGCGATGACAGCCGCACCGGCTTGATGCACAACAAATTCGCCATCATTGACCGCGAGACTGTCTGGACCGGGTCGTGGAATTACACCGTCAACGGGACCTATCGCAATAACAACAATATCCTGACGCTCAAGAGCGTCGACGCCGTCCATGCTTATCAGGCCGAATTCGACGAGATGTTTGAACGGGCTGAATTCGGCATCAGGTCGACCGACGACGGCATCGCGCGCTTTGAGCACGCCGGCGGCGACGTCAGTATCATATTCGCGCCGGAGGCCGACGAGGTCAGCGCGCTTATCGCGGAGATTGAAGGCGCCGCCCGCTCAATACGTTTCATGACTTATGTCTTCTCGCTGGAGGAGTTGGCTGAGGCGATGCTCAGTCAAGCGGCGAGCCGCGATGTCACGGTGGCAGGCGTCTTCGAAAAGCGCAACAGCACCGCCAGCTGGAGCCAGTTGCCGGCTCTGCATTGCGCCGGCGCGGCCATGCGGCAAGACGGCAATCGTTACGTCTTGCATCACAAGGTCATCATCATTGACGAGCACACGGTGATCACCGGCTCGTTCAACTTCTCCCGCAGCGCCGAGAAGAATAATGACGAAAACATCGTCATCGTCCGCCACGCCGCCATCGCCGATTTGTACCTGCGCGAGTGGCGGCGCATCTGGGACAGCGCCGAAGAGCTGGCGCCGGGCGAAGTCGTCTGCGACTAAGCCACGGATGAGCCGGACTTTCGCAAGCGCAAGGGCGACTTCCTGGGCTGGCGCTGAATCTCGCCCCGCGCTTCCAGGTCCAGCTGCACCGCTTTGCAATACCAGCGGACGGAGCCAGGCTTGGGAAAGAGCTTCTGCGGTACTTGCTGGTCCCTCAGCCGGGCGCGGACCCCGTCTTCAAGATCGGTGAAGGACATCCAGCCGCCCTCGGGCAAGACCGCCAGGATAGCCTCGCGAATGATGTTGTATTTCGCGGCTTTAAGGTTTTCGCGATGTTCGGGATGATTCACATTGCGCGCTTGAATGCTGCTCACGCTGATTTCTCCCTCCGTTCGGATTACTGTTCCGCCAACCGTTGGCTCAAGCAGTGGCGGCAATAGCTTCATAGAGCCGAAAGGCGTCGGCTTTGCGGCAGAGGCGGGTGCCCGTGGTCATGACGGCGGCGCTGCCCGCGGCCACGCCCAGGCGAACGGCATCAGCCAGCTCCCAGCCTTGCGCCAAGCCCATGACAATGCCGGCGACCATGCTGTCGCCCGCGCCGACTTTGCTGGCGATCGGCGCCAGCGGCGCATGGATGTGCAGGGCGTCGGCGCTGGTGACCATAACAGCGCCCGCCGCCCCCATCGAGACGACCAGGACTTCGGCCAGGCCTTCGGCAATCAAGCGCTGGCCAGCTTCACGAACATGCGCCTCGCCCCGGATTTTCTCACCGGCGAACATTTCCAGCTCGCGCAGGTTGGGCTTGAGCAGATAGACGTCATTGCCCGCCATGTGGTTGAGCGCGTCGCCGGCTGTGTCCACGATGACGCGGATGCCGTATTCGCGGGCGTAGCGCGTGATTTCGCCGTAGAATTCCTGCGGTACGCCACGCGGCAAGCTGCCGCTGGCGACGATGTAGGCGGGATTAAGATTGAAGAGCGCTTCCAGACAGGCGATCCACTCGTCCGCGGCCAATTCGGGGCCGGGCATGGTGAATCGGTACTGCAGCGAGGTGCTGTCTTCGTAGACCAGCAGATTCTCGCGGGTGATGCCGGCGATCGCCACCGGATGATGCTTGATGCCTTCCGCATCCAGCAGCTGCGAGAGCATCATGCCGTTGTGGCCGCCAGCAGTGTAAACCGCGCTCGATTCGCCGCCCAGGAAACGGATGGCGCGCGATACGTTGATGCCGCCGCCGCCCGGGTGAAAGCGCGGCGCGGCGCAGCGCAGCTTTATCTCAGGCGCGACCGAATGGATGTCCGTATCGACATCGAGGGCCGGGTTCATCGTCAGGGTTACAATAGTTTGCATGGTTGGCGCTCTTCGTCTCTTGCGGCGACAGCGACAAGTGTAGCGAGCGCGGCAGCCTGTGACCAGCCTGTAAGGCCTCAGCGTTGGCGGCCATTTCGTTAAACGCCCGCTCAAACGACAACAGCGCCGCGCCGACTAGCAGGATTTGCGCGCCAGCCTTGGGTTACTTTCAACAGAGTTTGACTTATAATCGCCAGCAGCAGGCTACCGAAGTTGGGCAGAGGTCATATTCATGCAAGCCTATCTAATCCGTCACGCGCAATCCGAGAATAATGTATTGTCATCCGATAATCTTCACCGGCGCAAGGTTGACCCCGACCTGACCGAGCTGGGCTATCGACAGCGCGAGGCATTGGCGGACTTCCTGGCCAATGAAGCCAAACTCGCCGACCGCTCCTTCGCCATCAGCCACCTGTATACCAGCGCCATGTACCGCTCGCTCTTGACAACTCAGCCGGTCAGCGCGGCGCTGAACATGCGGCCGGAGGTTTGGCTGGATTTGCACGAAAAAGGCGGCATGTTCCAGCGGCAGAACGGTCGCGTCAGCGGCTTCGGCGGCATGTCGCGCTCGGCGATAAAGGGGCAGTTTCCTGATTATCGCCTGCCGGCAGCGGTGTCTGACAGTGGCTGGTACGATGCCGCGCTGGGTTACGAGCCCGAGACGCATAGCGCCTTTCGCGCCATCAAAGTCGCCAATGAACTCAGCGAACGGGGCCGTTCCGATGAGGTCATCGCGCTGGTCTCGCACGCCGGCTTCCTCGATACGCTGCTGAAAGCGATCTTCGGCCAGTTGCCGTCTCGCGCCTATGCCATGCGCTATTATCACAACAATACCGCCATTACCCGGGTCGACTATGATGGCAGGCGCCCGGCGCTGCATTACCTGAACCGCGTCGACCATCTGCCGCCAGCCATGCGCAGCTTCTAGCGGCGAGCGGCGAAGGAAGCGCCTGATGTCAAATTTACAGGGCAAAGTAGCGCTGGTTACGGGCGGCGGCGGCGGCATCGGCAGCGCCATCTGCCGGCGACTGGCCACGGCCGGCGCGCAACTTGTGATCACATACAATAGTAACCAGGACAATGCCCGCGCCACCGCCAACTCGCTGGAAGGCGGCAACCATCTGGCGCTGCGCTGCCCGGTGGATGACAGCGCCGCGCAGGCTAACCTGGCGGAGGCCATAGGCGAGAAATACGGCCGCCTGGACATCCTGGTGAACAACGCCGGCATCAGCAAAGGGGTGGCTCATGATGATCTGGACGGCTTGGACGACGAGCTGATCGATCGCATCTTCCGCGTCAACTGGCGCGGCGCCTTCGCGTCGATTCGGGCGCTGGCGCCGTTGATGTACGCTGAGGGCGGCGTCATCATCAACATTTCGTCTATAGCCGGGCGCACCGGCGTCGGCAGCAATGTCGCTTATTGCGCCAGCAAGGCGGCGATGGACAGCATGACGCGGTCGCTGGCGCGAGCGCTGGCGCCGCGAATACGTGTGCTGTCGGTGTCTCCCGGCTGGGTCAACGGCGATTATGCCCGCAGCATGCCGCGCGCGCTGATCGCCGAGCAGGAGGAGAAGACGCCGCTGGGCCGCATCGCCGAAGCTGAGGATGTGGCGGAAGCGGTCTACGCGGCCGTCGCGCAGTTGCGCTTCAGCACGGGCGATATCATCGCTGTTGATGGCGGGCGGCCGCTGGGCTAGCGACGATGGTCGCAGTTTCGGGAGTATGGTGATGAGATATCTAACACTATGTATTGTTCTGATAATCAGCGGACTTGCCGTTCTGGCGCACGGTGACGAAGAGCACGATGAAGACGAGACAAAGGCGGCAGCAATCAGCGACGTGGCTGTGCCGGAGAACCCCAGCTATCACGCGCAGGTCCGCCCCATCATAGAAGCCAGTTGCATCTCTTGCCACAGCGTCGGGCAAGTCGCCGCTTACGCGCCCTTTGAAAATCCCGACGATGTCGTATGGGCGGCCGACGACATTCGCTTTCATGTGGTGAACGGCATCATGCCGCCCTGGAAGCCCTCGCGCCAGAACTTGCCGCTCAAGCGCGACCGCAGCCTCTCCGATACTGAAATCGCCACCATCGCCGCCTGGGCGGACGCCGGCGCGCCCTTGGGCGATCCAGCCGATTACAAGCCCACGCCAACAGACAGCTTCGATTTCGTCGAGATCCGCGCCGACCTCACTTTGCAGCTCGACCAGCCTTATGTCCCGGCCGAGGATGCGCTGGACGATTATCGCTGCTTCGCCTTCCCGTTGGACATCGACGCGCCGCAATTCATCACCGGCTACGAATTCATCCCTGATGTGGTCGAGATGGCGCATCACAATATCCTGTATTTGTTTGATGAAGAGGCTGATGGCCTTATTCAAAGGCGAAATTATGCCGATGGGCGTCCGGGCTGGTCCTGTTATGGGGGACCTGGCTTATCGATCGGCGGCGAGGGGATTGGCGGCTGGGCGCCGGGCGCGTCGCCGGTCTTGTTCCCGCAAGGCGCCGGCTTCCTCATCAGACCTGGTCAGCAACTTGTGGTGGAAATGCACTACAATCTCTGGACAGTCCGACAGCCGGATCAAAGCCGAATCATCTTGCAATTGGAATCCGCCGAAAGCGAGCTCGCCGAACTCATGAATATCTCATTGGCGGCTCCAGTGGAAATCCCTTGTCCGGCCGGTCTTGAAGGACCGCAATGCAAGCGGGAGTCCGCCATTGAACGCGTCGCCGAACTGTACGGCGAAGATGCGCGCTATACCCCCGATTATCTATTGTACGAGTGCGGTCAAAGTCTGGCGGACTATGCCAACAATAGCGGCGAGCAAGCCATCGGTCATTGCGATTTTCCAGTCACAAGGTCTATCACGCTCTACAGTGTTTCTGGCCACATGCACGAATTGGGGCGCAGCTTTCGCATGGAACTGAATCCCGACAGCGATGAATCGGCGCTGCTGCTGGATATCCCGCGTTGGGATTTCCATTGGCAAGGCGAGTATTTCTTTGAGGAGCCGCTGCGGGTAGCGCGCGGAGATATCCTGCACATGACTTGTACCTGGGACAATACGCTGTCGGACGAGCCGCGCTATGTGGTCTGGGGCGAGGGTACGTCCGATGAGATGTGCTTTGGCTCGGTCCTGGCGCTGAAGCCTTAGAGGTTGCGTCGACTTCGGAGTTTAGTCTACCGCATCTAGTAACTCTTTGTTGTAAGTCAGCATAACGCTCTGTTTATCTGGTGAGTATAGAAGGTTAACCTTGTTTTTCAGATATATCTCACCATCATTATAGTCACTCAACAATAAATCTTCCTCGTTCGCTGTCATTACTACGTTTCGATTTCTATTCTGCGTTATTTTCGCGTGGCTATAGCCGTCAATGTAAACCATGTTTTGCCAATTATCTAAGAGTTTAAATTGCTCCTCACTTTCGGACCAGCCAAGCGGCACTACATGATGCAGTTCGAATCCGGGAGTTCGACTGACACGGTGATTCTGAAAATAACGCATCTTCTGACTAAAGGACCTGACTCTTCCTTGCCGAAGAAAGAGTAGCTTTTCACGTCCTCTTTTGCGCATTTCAAAGTAAACCGTTTGATCTAGAAGGTGATAAATCTGTGCCGCTTTGTTGTGCCAATTATCATAGTGACGTTTCGCAGTCTTATCGCCCGGGAATTTGTCCGGCTGCAGTTCAACACGTAGTGTTTCGATGACCGAACGCCGCTGGGTTGGCGCAAGATTCCTGTATGATCGAATCAGCTCCACGCACCTTTCAAACCCAACATTGAACGATGTTGGAGAATTAACGGCAGAAGCAAAAAACATGAATTCATGAATTTCTATATGTTTTAGCTTGAAATCAGGATCGCGTAGGAGCCGGAGCAATGTAGCAATGAACCCGCCCAATAGAATATCCACGGCTCTCGAAAATATATAGAATTGCTCATCTATTGTTTCTGCCTGAACAAGTCTAAGGCCTTGATCGCTAAGCGATGCGAATCTGTTTTCCACTCCACTGCCAGCATACGGATCGTTTGGCAGATTTGGATGACTATACCTAACTATCAGGCCCATCCTGTGAAAATCAACGAATAAGTTCTTGCGCATTGCATCTTGAGTTCCCTTGCCAATTCTCGCCTTTACCTCGGCACAGAATCGCGCATATGTCTCTTCTTCTGGGAAATTCTCTGGTCTATCTGATAAATCCGTAGTCCTTATGGGCATCAAGGATTGATTGGGAGCGTATTTGTCGAGCAACCTTAGAATCGTGACCATTTCGTTTCTGGTGTATCGGTTGTGCTGTGATGACACATCACCGCGATATTTGTCATCTTTGAGTCGAAAATCTATAAACTCCAGCGCATTGTTACCTCGGTTGATATTAGATACAAAGTTCTTGTACATTGCCATTTCTCAGGTGTACTCCGCCAATCTACCACGAGCCAATGTTACATAATCGGCATTGCTATCTGTACAAATAAAATGCCTACCCAATTTTTTTGCAGCCAATGCTGTCGTTCCTGTGCCTACAAAGCAGTCAAGCACAAGGTCTCCACAATTCGAACTCGCCTTAATTATTCTCTCCACTAAATCAAGCGGTTTTGGAGTTGCATGCCCCATTTTATGAACTCTTCCGTTGACCTTGTTCTTGTGCCTGGCACTTGAAAAGTGCCAAACTTCGCCACAGAGCCGGCCGTTTGGATTAGGAAACCATCGCTTTCCATTCTTGAGGATTCCCTTAGTTTTTGCGTGTTCGATTCTTTGAGCTGACTCGTATGGGACCCGAACTTCGTCGTAGTTGAATGTGTGACGTCTGCCTTTTGTGAAGAATAGTATTGTCTCTTGACCATTGCTGAACCGCCGGCGCGCACCGCCCATCCCATCACGCTTGTCCCATGTGATCCAATTCTGAAAAATCAGACCTCTAGAAACGAGGTGCTGTAAAATGAATGCGCTATTGTAAGGTGTGTTGAAAATATAGAGGCTGCCGTTTGGTTTGAGTTTTGGAATCAGCAAATCGATCCAAGAGTAGGTGAACGCAAAGAACGCTGCATCTGACTCGAATGTATCCCACTCAGCCTTCTTCATATTGTATGGTGGATCAATTACTGCCAAGTCGACAATCTCATCTTCGACCTTGGCCAAAAACTCAAAGCAATCCAATTCAAATATTCGATTAATCGAGAGTTCAGTTTTCATACTCGAAATCCATTCGCATTTGAAACGCCGCATCAAGTTTTCGCTCGATTACTTCTCTGTAATTCGACATTATTTCGTAACCGATGAAATGCCGTCGATTTTGCTTTGCGACCTTGAGTGTCGTGCCGCTGCCAGCAAAAGGATCTAGCACCACATCACCTTCAAATGTAAAGAGCCGCACACAGCGATAGACTATTTCCTCTGGCATGATGGCGCTGTGATCGCCATAGGCTAAGTCGTCTTTACCTGGAATCGGTATCCGCCAAACCTGCTTTGTAAATTCTACCCACTCGTCTTGCGTAAGCCGGCTCGCCTCCTTCGCATTGCGCGGCGCGTTATTTTCAGGTTTTCCATCCTTTACATACACGGTAATAAATTCGCTTGTATTCTGTGCGTAAAAGTTGCGCGGAAACGGATAACTACCAAACATTAATCTCTTGCTCGGATTTGTCCGGTCCCAAATAAATACATCATATAGAAACATAGACGTATCATTTTGGTATAGAATCGAGTGTTGAATATCCGCGTTCAAATCAAAAATGTGGCGATTGTAATGTGTTCTGTAGTCAGCGCGCTTCATCGGTACTAGCGGTGAGTTGATCACCAATTTCCCATTCGGCTTTAGAACTCGTTCGCATTCTTGCCAAACCTTGAGTAGTTCGCCGATGAATTCCGAATAGTCCTGCAGATCTCCGATTTGCGCACCGTTCTTCGCGCTGTGATTTTCAACCTGGTATCCATCGAGTGAGTAATCCTTAATGTTAAAATATGGTGGCGATGTGACGATGAGATCAACTACGCCATCTGGAACCTCGTTCATAAATTGTGAGTTTTTGTAGAATACGCGATTCAGATACTGTGATCGGCTCATTTGTTCGCTACTTGGTTGGATTATCACATCGCAGAGAAATAAACACATTTGTTCGGTAGGATGTAGATAGTCTAGCGCGTTAATCGAATTCTAGCAAGGAATCCCTCAATCAATACTTCACATATAAGATACTACCGTGCAGAAACGCCTCAATTCCCGAACAGGTTCATCATATAATCGGTCGAGATGCCCTGCGACTCGAGGTGGGCCTTGAGCTTGCGGCGGGCGTCATGGATGAGTTTATATAAGGCGTTGCGATTGCTGCCCATGCGTTCGGCCAGCACATCCATGGGGATGCCCTTCAGCGCCACCGCCACCAGCGCTTGATACTGACGCTCGGTCAGCGCCTCTTGCAGCGCCGCTTCAATCCGCTCCAGCACGTCATCGCGCTCGGCCACCTTCTCGGGCGTTGGCGAACTCGGGCCCGCCAGCCGCGTCGCCGCCGGCAGCAAGTCGCCGTCAGCGCTCAATTCGTCCAGGCTGAAATCACGGTAACGGGCGCGCCGCAAGTCGCTGATGGTCAGGCGAATGGCGATCTTGTTAGCCCAGGTGATGAAGCGGCTCTCGCCGCGGAAGTTGGCCAGATTTGCCATGACGCGCAGGGTGGCGTCTTGCGCCAGGTCTTCGGCCATCTGCGCCAGTTCTTGCGCCGCCAATCCGCGCAGGTCGCTGCGATCCTGGCTGAGGTAGAAATAGACGCTGCGCTGCAGCCGCCGGCGCAAATCCGCCAGCGCCTGGGCTTGCGCCGGCTGACCCTCTGCTTGCAGTGCGACAATCCATTCTTCGTTGCTGCGGTCGCTCATTGGCGCGTCATCGGTCCCGTTGTGGAATCGGCGAAGTCTACATTTAATGATACAGGAAGCAGTGAGAATATTCAGCGACAAGCTGATTAGGGAGTGCCTATCTTAGTGGATATTTCCTTAATGCCGAGCATGGGACAGGTTAATTCACCACAGAGACACAGAGGGGCAGAGTTTTTTCTGTGGTTCGAAGGGAAACCGCATCCACTACAAAAGACACTCCCGCTGATTAAGTTCCGCGCAAGCGCTCGCTAGTCGCGACTTTGCGCACCGGTGGCTCGTCCGCCGCACAAAGGTTTTTCACGGGATTGCTGGCGCCGCAGTCGACAATTAGCGTATGAGCCGATCAGTTCGCAGCAATTTATCACCTTTTGCTGGCGGCCTGGGTCATTAGTATTAAAGCGGGCTGTCGATTTGCGTCATCTCGCTGCCTGACAAACGAACGGAGCTTGTTTGATGAACAATCGTCCAGAATCCCCGCAGCACGTCACCGAGGGCGGCAAGGAAGGCAAGAAGAACAGCGACGGCGGCAAGTCGCCATTTGGCAGTCCCAATGCTCAGCGCCTATGGATCGTGCTTGGCATAATCGTATTGGCGGTGGCGCTGCTGGCGCTCAACGGGCGGGCGGCCATACAGCTGGACAATAGCTGGCCTATGAACCGCCTGCTTGATGATGTCCGGCTGGGGCGCGTAGAGCGCATCGTCGAGCGTGGCGGCGGGCGCGAGCTCATCGTCACCTACACTGACAATACCAGCGAAACCGTGTACAAGAACCCTTCCGCCGACTTTTATTCGCAGCTGGAAGCGCTGGGCGTGGCGGGCGTGGATTATTACTTCGAGCCATCCGATGACTCGCCGCAGATCATATTCCAGATTCTCATCGGCGTCGTGCCGATATTGGTCATCATCTGGTTCTTGTGGCGCATGATGCGCTCGATGCGCGCCGGGCAAGATCAGGCTATGAGCTTCGGCCGCAGCAAGCCGCGCGTTTCCCGCGATATGGAGCGGCCGCAGGTGACTTTCAAGGATGTCGCCGGCGCCGAAGAAGCCAAAGAAGACCTCAAGGAGATCGTCGAGTTCCTCAAGGAGCCGGAGAAGTTTATCCGGCTGGGCGCGCGGGTGCCCAAAGGTGTGCTGATGGTGGGACCGCCAGGCACGGGCAAGACGCTGATGGCGCGCGCGGTGGCGGGGGAAGCCGGCGTACCTTTCTTCAGCATCTCGGGTTCGGAATTCGTGGAAATGTTCGTCGGCGTCGGCGCCAGCCGCGTGCGCGACCTGTTCGAGCGCGCCAAGGCGGAAGCGCCAGCAATCGTATTCGTCGATGAAATCGACGCCGTCGGGCGGCATCGCGGCGCCGGTTTGGGCGGCGGTCATGACGAGCGCGAGCAGACGCTCAACCAGATTCTGGTCGAGATGGACGGCTTCGACAACGACACCAATATCATCATCATCGCCGCCACCAATCGCCCGGACATTCTCGATCCCGCGCTGCTGCGCCCGGGGCGTTTCGACCGCAAAGTGGTGATGGACAATCCCGATGTCAAGGGCCGGCAGGAAATCCTCAAGGTGCATTCGCGCGGCAAACCGCTGGCCGGCGATGTTGATGTGGAAGCCCTGGCCAAGATTACCGCCGGTTTCAGCGGCGCCGACCTGGAGAACCTGGTCAACGAAGCGGCCATACTGGCGGCGCGCCGCAACAAGAAGTCCATCGGCATGAGCGAAATGCAGGAGGCGATGGAGCGGGTGGTCATGGGGCCGGAACGCCGCAGCCGCGTCATCACGCCGGAGGAGAAAGAGAAGGTCGCCTATCACGAAGCGGGCCACGCCCTGCTCTTCCACTTGCTGGACAATACCAGCCCGGTGCACAAGATCACCATCGTCTCGCGCGGGCGCGCCGGCGGTTACGTCATGCCGCTGCCCGATGGCGATGACATGCTGATAACGCGCGAGAAATTCGAGGACGATATCGTGGCGGCTATGGGCGGCCGCGCGGCCGAAGAGATCATCTACAATCAGTTCACCACCGGCGCCAGCAACGATTTACAGCAAGCGACGCGCATGGCGCGGGCTATGGTGACGCAATTCGGCATGAGCGACCTGCTGGGTCCGCGCTCATACGGCAACGGCCAGGGCGCGGTCTTCCTGGGGCGGGAGATCGCCGAGCAGCGCGACTACAGCGAACACTACGCCCAGCAGATTGACGACGAGGTCAAGCGCATTTTGCAGGGCGCATACGAACGCGCCAAGAACCTGCTCAACGAGCAGCGCGGCAAGATGGAAGAATTGGTAAAGATCCTGATTGAGCGCGAGACGCTCAACGCTGAGGAGTTCGTCGATATCGTGGACGGTCCGGCGGCGACGATGTTTGCCGACATATAATCCCAATTCACGCCGAAGGGAACACATCCAATATCTGGCACGATTTGACCAACAAGGTACAATAGCCAGACAAATGGCAATTGTGGATAGGGGGAGACTATGCTACAGCAACAGCTTCCATTGGAGAAAATGTCATCGCTGCAAGCAGATATCCCCGTCGAGAAAAAACTGAAAATCAGAGCGTCGGCCAATGCATGGATTTCCAAAAACTTTCCGACCCACCGAAAATATCTGTCGCACAGCAAGCCCGAATTCAGCGCGGCGGACGGTGCTTGGCTAACCTCTATTTCAACAAAGAATCTGAACGGCCATTCTGTAATTGTTGGTCGCCTTCTAATTGACGATGACGCAGGTATTTTGAAGGCAGCGGAGCCGGCTTCCGTATACCAGCAGTTGGAAAGACTATTAGAGAGCAACGAATCTCCCATCGAATTAAAGAGGGAGCTTATTGGACTCGATTACGAGTTTCGCTTGGGTGACGGTATAGAAGAAGCAGCTCTCATACCAGACAAGTCAATTGACTTGGTGCTGACCGATCCTCCTTATGGAATCAGCAAAGCATATATCTGCGAAAGTCAAGTGTCACGAAGACTTCGCAAGGATGGTACCGACTTCATTATGCCAAGAGGCAATTTCGGAGATTGGGATAGTGAAGTATCACCTGCATCGTGGACGCAAGTGATACTGCCAAAGGTACGTGGGTGGTTCGTTACTTTTTGTGCCCAGGCACAGATCGGCGAATACTGCGAAATTCTTTTGCAACATAAATTCGTAGCAGTGGGTACATTGGTTTGGCAGAAAACAAATCCTGTGCCATTTAATCACAAGTATAAGCCGATAAACGCGTGGGAAGCCCTGGTGATAGGCAAGAGGCCAGGTACCAAATTCAACGGTCGAGTTGTTCACAATGTCTTTCTATGTAAGTCCCCATCACCACAGCAGCGAGTCCACCCTACTCAGAAGCCACTAAGTCTGATGGAACGATTTGTCGATCTGTTTAGCAGTGAGGGGGATTCTGTTTACGATCCGTTTGCTGGGAGTGCTACCACAGTAATTGCGGCCGTGCAAAAGGGCAGGAAAGCGCTGGCCTTCGAGAAAGATCCCGAGATTTATCAAGCAGCTTATGGGCGATTGGAGTCATTGTTGGGAGACACTGTGGATGCCTGAATCATTAGAGGACTTTGAGGGGAAGTTTAGGGCCGGGACCATTCAAAAGCAGGTTTTTGAAGTTCTCAGGGACAAGCAGTGGCACTGCAGAGACTGCGATTATGACCATGTAAGCACCGCCCAATTTGCAGGCGGAGGCGGCATACAGGGATTGGAGAGAGGAAATCGTACAAGACCCGGCATTGAAATTGAAAGCGCCAATCGTTACTGCTATATATGCGAAAGAAGAACACGCCAAGACAGGTGGACGGGCGAGTTCGTTTCGTCGGTAAATCTGCGCGCGATGCCAAGAGCATTCATCAACAGGACAATGTGCGTGTTTGATGGGCGCGATGTAGTAGAGTCAACAAAGAGACCTCCGAATCAACTCACAATTGATCATAAGTTGCCTATGATCAGGTGGAACGTTGAGTCGAACGAACGCCTTGTAGATTACGACAACATGGACGAAAACGACATTCGGGAACACTTCCAACTGTTAAAGAAATCCAATGGAAAAGCGAGTCACAACTTGCTAAAGAGCAGGGCTTGCGAGCATTGCTTCGAAACTGGTGAAAGAGGAAAGCCCTTTGGCATAGATTTCTTTTACAGCGGAGGTCCTATGTGGTTACCGGCCGATAAGCTTGACCCTAATGGTTGCAAAGGTTGCGGATGGTATGATTTTGCGGTTTGGCGGAAACACCTTAATCAAGTTCTCACAGAGATTTAGCTACATTTATCAAGCTATTCATAAAAAATACCTAATACCTACCTCGTTGCATAAATCTACCCGTAAAAACTTGTAGTGAGAGCGTTCGCAATCGCAGGATCCAGAGCAGGCGGAGGATAAAGTTTAAGTAGGTCTTCAGGTAATACTGCACTGAACTGACCTACCTCCCGTCGGATACGTCTTGCAGATTCAAGAGCGCCGCTTGGCAATTCGTTGACCCAACGAAGGGCAATGAAATATTGGAGTTCGCCCTGTTTGTCTGGTGAAGGACTCTGAACTTTCACTCCAAAACGTTCTTGAGCATATATGGAAAAAGCGACAGCCACGCCTTCTTCAAGATAATTTATTTCGCTTTTCTTAACAGGATCAAGAAGATGTACAGTCTCATGGGCCATTTCGTACACAACGGTAGGCCAACAAGATTTTCCGTTGCAGCTGAGAAAAACCTGCACCTCACAAGAAATAATGCTGGGAATAGTGATCGGCTGTCCACCATCGCTTAGCTTTGTCTCACATATTTTGTACGACTGGTCTCTTGCACCTAACATTTCTGTAGCCATTGCCAAGAGTTCCGATTGTAATTTCCCAATGCTTGCCGGGTCATTTATAGGTTCAGAGTTTGGAAGCTTCACGATGGATGCTCCTCCAATACATAAACGGTCAAACTGATAGTATGTATGTGAACACTCCACAAAATAAGAATGGGCGGCCGGCTTGGTCGCCCCTACGTTTTCTGTCAAGAAATTAAACTAGCTCCTAGAGCCACGCGCTAAGTCACCCGATGGCAGCTCACGTAGTGATCCGGGCGCACTTCAATCAGCGGCGGATCGGGCTCTTGATAGCAGAGGTCGAAGACCACCGGGCAGCGCGTATTAAAGTTGCAGCCGGTGGGCGGATTGGACGGGTTTGGCAGGTCGCCGGCGATGATGATGCGCTGCCGGTCATCCTCAACCACCGGATCCGGCACTGGCACCGCGGATAGCAGCGCCTGCGTGTAGGGATGCTGCGGGTTATCGTAGACTTCGTCGACCGGCCCCAGCTCGACAATTTTGCCCAGATACATCACGGCGACGCGGTCGCAGATATGACGCACCATGCTGAGGTCATGCGCGATGAAGAGGTAAGTCAAGCCGAGCTCTTCTTGCAACTCTTCCATCAAGTTCACTACCTGCGCCTGAATCGACACATCAAGCGCCGAAATCGGCTCGTCGGCCACGATAAAGCTGGGCTGCAGAGCCAGCGCGCGGGCGATGCCGATGCGCTGCCGCTGGCCGCCGGAGAATTCGTGCGGGTATCGATTGATGAAATAGGGATTGAGACCGACTCGCTCCATCAACTGCTCGACATACTGCTGCCGTTCTTGTTTGTTGTTGTACATTTTGTGGATTTGCAGCGGCTCGCTGACGATGCTGCCGACAGTCATGCGCGGGTTCAAGGAAGCGAAGGGGTCTTGAAAGATGATTTGCATGCGGCGGCGCATCTGGCGGAGATCGCTGCCGGCCATGGTCGACAATTCCTGACCCTCAAACTTGACGCTGCCTTCCGTCGGCCGGTAGAGCTGCAAAATCGTGCGGCCGGTGGTGCTCTTGCCGCAGCCGGATTCGCCCACCAGCCCGAGGGTTTCACCGCGGATCACATTGAAGCTGATCCCGTCCACGGCGCGCACCGCCCCAACTTGGCGCTGGAAAACAATGCCGGATGAGATCGGGAAGTGTTTCTTCAGGTTGGTGACTTCGAGGATGTAATCGTCCCCGTCATGTGTTTTGCGCTGGTCGGCGACCATGGCTGGACTAGACATTTTCTGCTACCCCCTCGCGGATATCGGACCAACAGGACATGATGTGCGCTTCTGCTCCACTGGCATCGGGGACCGTCTCCAGCGGCGGCCGCTCCTCCCAGCATTTCTCCAGCTGCAATTGCTCGCGTACATCGCAGCGCGGCGCAAACGGGCAGCCTACCGGCTCGTTGCGCATGTCCGGCGGCGAGCCTTCAATTTGCGTCAGCTTTTCTTCGCCGCTGGAATCCAGCCGTGGCAATGAACCCAGCAAACCCACCGTATAAGGATGGCGACTATCGCGGAATACCTCGTGAGATGAACCGGACTCCATGATGCGGCCGCCGTACATCACCTGAATTCGATCGGCGATGCCCGCCACCACGCCCAAGTCGTGCGTGATCCAGATCATCGCCATATTAAATTCGTCCTTGAGCTGTTTGACCAACTCGATGATCTGCGCCTGAATCGTCACATCAAGCGCGGTCGTGGGCTCATCAGCGATCAGCAGCTTGGGATTGCAGGACAGGCCCATCGCGATCATGACGCGCTGGCGCATACCGCCGGAGAATTGATGTGGATAATCGTCCAGGCGCCGGTAAGCGTCGGGTATGCCGACCAAATCCAGCAGGTCCGCCGCCCGCTTGCGCGATTGCGTGGTATTCATGCCTTCGTGCAATTTCAGCGACTCGGTGATCTGTGTGCCGATGGTCAGCACTGGATTCAGCGAGGTCATCGGATCCTGGAAAATCATGGCGATTTCTTTGCCGCGGATGAGCCGCATCTGGTCGGGCTTGAGGGTTAGCAGGTCGCGCCCTTCAAAGACCACCGTGCCCGACTCAACCTTGCCGGGCGGGCTGGGTATCAAGCCCATCAGCGCCAGGCAACTGACGCTCTTGCCGCTGCCGCTTTCGCCCACGATGCCAAGCGTCTCGCCTTCTTCGAGGTCAAAAGACACGCCGTTCACGGCATAAACAGTACCTTCTTGTGTATAAAACCTGACTACCAGGTCTTTGACCTCAAGTAAAGCGCTCAAGGTGTTACCCTCCTCGTCCGGCACACATTTGCATACACAATGACTGATACCGTATCACGTATGAATGAATGCAGGTTTACCGTACTTCGAAAAGTAATAATATACACTCGCTTCGGCAATCTGCGACGCAATGTCGAACATTTCGTCTTACTGCCACTGCTCAACTTTGAAGTAAAATGAGCCGCGGTTGAACAGACCGCTCTCTACATGAACATATGTCTTGTTGAGTTCGCCGAACATCGCGATAGTTACAACTCGATCAATAATACTCGAGTCGTCCGCAAAATCACAACCATCGCCAAAGCACACAAATGGAAAAATGTTCTCCCTCAACATCGCAGTTCTAAATCCAATCACTTTTTTGCCCAAGCGCTTTGTCTTGAAACTTGGACCTGGCATTTATCACAGTGCCTTCTCTGAGTTTCCTGAGTTGGGCATTGCCTGCCATTAGTTTTTCTCCAGCAAGAAGAGATATTCCTTGACATGCTTAGAACGAGAAGAAAGATTTCGACTGGCGCGGTAGGTATTGTAAGCGGTCTCAAAATATGTCAGGCTTCCCCGCCTTTCAAGCTCCCGAATAAAGCGCTCTTTCCTCAAAAATCCCTCGCTATTGTATGAAATTAAAACAAATGCCGCATCAATATCATCTAATGTTTTGAAGAACGCTTCACCACATTGTTGAGGTTTATTGAAAGGACTTCGCTTCCACCCAGTTGGAATGCCGCTCACTGCACTAATTGACTCCGGGCGTAGGTAAGTCAAAATCAAGTTCAGCATAAAATAATTTGATCCGTAGGGGTGCTGGTTGTATGGAGGGTCCATATATACGACATCGAAATACCCTCCGATTTGCGAGGCGAAACGTGTAGCGTCACACTTGGTCACTCTTACATCACACTCGTCTTCAGATAATATCGGCTCCGGAACATCTATCTTTCCCTTTATGCGTTTGAGCGCGTACCTGCCCTCGCCACCGAATGCGCCGATTCCATTTCTGTTTTTGTAAAAGCCTTTGAACACTCCACCTGTATTGTTGTGTATTGATGAGCGCACAATAAGAGGGGCAAGAAAAAAAATTTTCAAAGACTCGTCAATATCGTCAATGTGTTGGCGAGCCGTATCAATGAACTCAGCGTTTCTCCGAGTATAAAACACACGTTCGCTTGGCAAAATATTGTCATCATCCAGAGGCGCGTAATTCTCCGCAATGAAACCACGCCGCCAATCATTTCTAATTTTGTTTAGCAGTTCCGCCCTTGCGATATCGTAGTTGCATTTATCAAAAGCGGAGCGGTTTGTGAGGTAACAGCAATTTACTGCCGCCGCATAATCTTCAAAATCGTTGCTCACAAGATAAGCCGCATGTGACTTCATTAGGCGAGAAACTACTCCACTTCCTGCGAACAGATCCAAGCAGGACAGCCGAGCCGCGCCTAGACGAGACTTAACTTGCTTTAGACCCAATTCAATGAATCGCAGTAGGCTACGCTTGTTGCCAATATACGTCAGCAGATCGTCCGCCAGGTAATCCTTAGAATCTGACCTTGACTCTTGAATGATTGGCAACGCAAACTGCTTAACGGTGACCATGCTTTTTCGCCAATTCGACAGGTGTGTCAGAACCTTGAACTAAAGCAATGCATTTCAAAATCTGCGACGATTGACACAATGTTACCAGAGATGATCCCAGTTTACCAACTAATCAAGCGATCGACACCGGGTTGCGCTCCGCGCGGTACCAGCGTATGGTCTCGCGCAAGCCGGCGCGAAAGTCGGTCTGCGAGACGAAGCCGAATTCGCGTTGCGCGCGGGAGACATCCAGCTTGCGCCGGGGCTGCCCGTTCGGTTTGCTGCTGTCCCAACGCAAATCGCCGGTGAATCCAACCTCGTCGGCGATGATTTCGATCAAGTCGCGGATGCTGATTTCAAAGGCGCTGCCCAGATTGACCGGTTCCGCGCCGTCATAGCGCTCGGCCGCCAGCACGATGCCTTCGGCGGCGTCGCGCACGAATAGAAATTCGCGCGTGGGGGAGCCATCGCCGAACAGCGTCACGGCGCCGGCGCCGCTTGCTTGCGCATCCACCATCTTGCGGATGACAGCCGGGATGACGTGCGACGACTTCAGATCGAACTTGTCATGCGGGCCGTACAAGTTAACCGGCAGCAGATGGATGGCGTTGTAGCCGTATTCCTGCCGATAGGCCTGGCTCTGCACCAGCAGCATCTTTTTCGCCAGGCCATACGGGGCGTTGGTCTCCTCCGGATAGCCCGACCAGAGGTCGTCTTCGCTGAAGGGGACGGGCGCGAATTTGGGGTAGCTGCAGACGGTGCCAATGCCGACGAATTTGGCCAGGCCCGCCCGCCGGGCATACTCCAGCATCAAGACGCCCATCATAAGATTCTCGTAGAAGAACAGGCCCGGATGCTCGCGGTTGATGCCGATGCCGCCAACATTAGCCGCCAGATGAATGACCATAGTCGCATCGGGATGGTCGGCGTAGAGGCGCGCTACTGCTGCTTGTTCGCGCAGATCGTAGACCGCGCGGCGCGGTACGATGATGCGTCCCGCCCCTTCCGCGCGCAGCTTGTCCACCACGTGCCGACCCAGGAAACCCGCGCCACCGGTCACGATTACCGACTGACCTTGCCAGAAAGCCGAAGCCATGTCCGTCCCTCTCCTAAACGCCGCCTGTATGATAGCAGAATTCAGCCGCTTGCATTATGCCAGTACACAGGCGGGCCGGCTGAGCCTCAACGCTGCGCATACACTTTTGCTGCGCAGGCCTGTATGATACCCGCTACTGCTGTTTGTGACTCAACGAGAAAGGCAATCTCTTGGAACGGACACTGATCATCATCAAGCCCGATGCGGTTCAACGCGGTTTGACCGGCGACATCATCAAGCGGTTCGAGCAGCGCGGCCTCAAGATCATCGGTATGAAGCTGCTGCAAGTAAGCCGCGAATTGGCGGAGGCGCATTACGATGCGCACCACGAGCGCCCGTTTTTTGCCGGGCTGGTCGAGTACATCATCTCGGCGCCGGTTGTGGTGATGGCGCTCGAGGGCAGCGACGCCATCGCGGCCGCCCGCGCTAGCATCGGCGCGACCAAGCCCTCCGAGGCGGCGGCTGGCACCATCCGCGGCGACTACGGCCTGGAGATCGGGCGCAACCTGGTGCATGGCTCGGACAGCGTGGAGAACGGCGAGATTGAGATCGCCAACTTTTTCAGCGAGGCCGAGCTCTGCGGCGGCTGGCAGCGGGATGTGGATGGCTGGGTGTTTGAGTAGTACTTCGGGACAAACACCACCGGTTGCCAGCTCGCTTGACAGTCTATAAAGGCAGGGTTAGAGTGTACGCAGATACAAGTTGGATTTGTGGTAATGGCTACTGAACGGATGCCCATTACGAAGGAAGTCTTAACAGCCGCGCGGGAGAGATTGGGATACACGCTTACAGCGCTCGCAATGAAGCGCCCCGAGTTCAGAAAGATCGCCGAATGGGAGAGTGGCGATTCTAACCCTACCTACCGGCAGCTCGAGTTGCTGGCCAAGGATTTGTGGGTGCCTGTGGCGATATTCTTCTTTCCCGAACCCCCTGATTTTCCCGAGATTGAGAAGACATTTCGGACAGTAGGATCTGAGCAGTTCGCTGAGATCCCACCCAAAATTCGACTGCTGCTCCACAAGGCTCGCGCCTTTCAGATTGGGCTTGCCGAACTGAATGACGATCGAAACCCAGCGCGCCAGATGATAACCAAAGAACTGGCATTCGGTATTGACGACGATATCACCGACATGGCTGCGCAGGCACGCGCCATTCTTGGTATCAGCCTACTCGATCAATTCGATTGGCGAGACGATAACACCGCACTGAAATCTTGGCGCAAGGCATTCTATGAAGTTGGCGTAACCGTATTCAAGGACGCGTTCCGTGAGGAACGTTACTGCGGGTTTAGCCTCTATGATGATGAGTTTCCAATCATCTATGTAAACAATTCCAACACCAAGACACGTCAGATTTTCACGCTCTTTCACGAGTTGGCGCATCTGCTATTTGGAACCAGCGGCATTGATAGCGAGGTCGAATTCGAGAATCCCTTGCCGGCCAATCGACGGCGTATCGAGACAAAATGCAATCGTTTGGCTGCTGACATCTTGGTCCCAGAGGAAGCTTTAACCAAGGAAATTGGCTACAAAATGGCAACGAAATCGTTGGCGGAAACTCTTGCCGGTAGATTCTGCGTCAGCCGGGAAGTGATATTCCGCAAATTCCTGGACAGAGGACTGGTTTCAGAGGCGGCCTATGAAGCGGCAAAGCAAGAGTGGGACAGTCAGGTCACACGAAGACGCGGCAACGGCGGTGGAAACTTCTACCGCACGAGAATCGCATACCTGGGCGAAGACTACATTTCGTTGGCATTCAAGCGTTACTATCAGGATCGAATCGACGAAGAGGAACTGGCAGATTATCTGGCAATCAAACCAAAGCATCTTGACCAATTGGAAGACACGCTCTTTGAGGCGTCAATGTGAAATACGTCTTTGACACGAGCAGCATTCAGCAACTGTTCGGCTGCTACAAACGCGCGCGTTTTCCGTCTCTTTGGAAAAAGTTTGATGAATTGGTTGCCAGCGGCGCAATCACATCGATACGACACGTCATGAGAGAGATTAGCCATAGAGACAAAGGAAATGGTGAACTCGAATGGGCGAAAGCACACTCCGATCTGTTTCCGAGTTTTGCAGAGAATGAATCCCTGTTTCTTCGTGAAATATTTGAAGTACCGCGTTTTCGACATGTCATTCCCACCAACCTTAGAGATACGGAGGCGGCGGCCGATCCCTATCTTATTGCACGAGCCAATGTAATTGATGGAATGATCATTACGCAAGAACGAGAGCGCGGCAACAGAGTGCGCATACCGAGTATATGCAATCACTTTGACATCAACTGTGGAACGCTAGACGATTTAATGGCGCTAGAAGGCTGGTCATTTTGAATCAATGCGTACGCATGTGAAATGTTATGCAAGGTCAGACTGAAGAATTTGGCGCAGACACAGCTACTGCACTGAAAGAAAATTGGCGCCCCCCCCCCGCCGCGCTGATCCTGCTCATTATCCCGCTCTTCGGCGTGTTCGCCGCGCTGATGATGCTCGTCCTGGACAAGCGCCAGCCGCAATCTACCGCGTCCGCATTCACGCCGGCGCCGCCGCGCAGCGTGGTAAACTTCGCCGCGCCCGACTTCGAATTGCCGCTGCTTGATGGCGTCACCCTGGTATCGCCCTCGGATTACGCCGGGCGCCCGCTTTTCCTCAACTTCTGGGCGACCTGGTGCGCGCCTTGCGTACGCGAATTGCCGGCGCTGGAGGAGTTCGTCGCGCGGCAAGCCGAGTACCCTGATGGACCGGCCCTGCTCACCATCAATCTGGGCGAGCCCGCCGCCGTGATCAGCAGCTTTCTCGACGGCATCGGCATCTCGAATCTGCCGGTCGCCATGGACATCAACGAGGTCGTCAAGCGCGACTACGGCGTACAAAACCTGCCGACCACCTACATCATTGACGGCCAGGGCGAGATTCGTTATATGAAGCTGGGAGAGATGACCAGCGAGGATATGGCGGCTTACCTCGACGCCTTGACGCAGCCTGATCCATAATCACTGGGAGCGCTGGTATGCAAGTAGATTTGAAAGGCAAAGTCGCCCTGGTGACGGGATCGGCGCGCCGCGTCGGCAAAGTAATCGCGCTGGAGTTGGCCAAGCAGGGCGTAAACATTCTGGTGCACTACCACCGCGCCGAGCCGGCCGAAGCGCGCGACGCCTTGCAGGAGATAAAGTCGCTCGGCGTTGACGCGCGCGGCGTATCGGCGGATATCAGCCAGGCTGAGGGCGTTGATTTGCTTTTTGACGCGCTTCAGGAGCGCTTCGAAGGGCTGGACATTGTCGTGAACAGCGCTTCGGTCTTTCCGCGGGCTGACCTGCTTGACGTGACTCTCGAAGACTGGGATTTGACCATGGCGGTGAATTTGCGCGCGCCCTTTCTAATCACGCAGCGAGCGGCGCGTCTCATGGCGCGGAACCCGCTGCCAGGCGGCGTCATCATCAATATCTGCGATCAGGGCGCTGACGGACCGTGGGAAGCGCGCCCGCATCACGGCATCAGCAAGTCCGCGCTGTGGATGTTGACGCAGGTCAGCGCGCTGTCGCTGGGACCGGCCATCCGCGTCAACGCCATCGTGCCGGGTCCGGTAATGAAACCGGCCGGGCGCGAGACCTCTGACGACGCCTGGGCGCGCAAAGGCAAGCGCAGCGCCCTGCAACGAACCGGCCAGCCGGAAGATGTGGCCCGCGCCGTGGCCTTCTTGTGCCGCGAAGATTACATCACCGGCGAGCTGCTGCACGTCAACGCGGGCGAGCATCTGCCCTAGCTCACATCCGCAGGCCCCTCACACGGCGGAATCCAGCGCCGTAAGCCGCGTGTCCCATGCCAATCACTACAAAGGCGTTGGGGTCGACCTGCGAGACTTCTTCCTTTAGATCACGCACTTGCGAGCGAGCGACGGTAACGTAGAGCATCGTCCGTTCCAGACCGGTATATTCACCTTTGATCGTCCAACTGGTGGCGCCGCGCTGTAAATTGGCGAAGATGCGCTGGGAAATCTCAGTCGGCTTGTCGGTGATGATCATGGCTGTGCGAATGACGCTGGGGCCTTCCAGCACGTAGTCGGTGGCCAGGCCGGCCGTGAACAGCGCCACCGCCGCGTAGAGCGCCCCCTCCCAGCCATAGACCAAGCCGGCAGCGATGATGATGAGCGTGTCTGTGCATAGAAAAGTTGTGCTCATGGGAAAACCGAAGCGCCGCTGCAAGATGAGCGCCAGCGTCGAGGTGCCGCCGAAGGTCGCGCCGGCGCGATACACCAGGCCGACGCCGATGCCGCCGGTGATGCCGCCGAAGAGCGCATTCAGCATTCGCTCGTCGCTGATGCCGCCGGCCGGCGCCATGGGTCCCAGATTGTCAATGACGACCGAAAAGATCAAAATGATTACGACGCTGCGCCCAATAACGCGGGCGCCATTGGGCAGCATCCAATAGCCCAGCAGTTGAATTGGTATATTGAGCAGGAAGATCGTCAGCCCAATCGGCGTGTCGAAGAGTTCATTCAGCAGCGTAGACGCCCCGGCCACACCGGCCGGCGCAATATCAAGCGGCTGCAAAAAGACAATCAGCGACAGGGCGCCAATGACGATGCCCAAGGCGACAAGACTGTAGCGAAATAACGTATCGCGGAATTGTTGCAACATTTGCCATCTCCCGTCTAAACCCACTTTCAGCCAGGGCGCGTCCCTAGGCTCATTATAGGCGAAGCATTCGCCGACGCGCGCGGGAGCATTAGCATTGCCCGCCAGCTACAGAATGATATACTGATGTGCTTGAATCAACCCTGCTCATTCAATCATGACGGAGCCAATTGGCTATGCCATTAGTTGCCCATACGCCCTTGCCGAGCTTCGACCGTTTGCGGCAGCGGGGCCAGGAAGTGCTGACGCTATCGCGCGCGCTATCGCAGGATATCCGCGAATTGCATATCGGCTTGCTAAACATGATGCCGGATGCGGCGCTGGAAATCACCGAGCGGCAATTCATGCGGCTGGTCGGCAACAGCAACCAGATCGCCCAATTTTATGTGCATGTCTTTTCGGTGCCCGGGCTGGAGCGCAGCGAAGCGACGCGGGCTTATATCGACCAGTACTACACGAGTTTCGAGCAGGTGAAAGCGGAGGGCTTGGACGCGCTGATAATCACGGGCGCCAATGTCGCCAATCCCAGCCTGGATCAAGAAGATTTCTGGCAGCCATTAACCGAGGTCATTGATTGGGCGCGCCAGCACGTTACTTCGACCATTTGCTCTTGTCTATCGACCCACGCGCTGATGAAGTACTTCTATCAGATTAACCGCGTGAAGCGCGACACGAAGAAATGGGGCGTTTATGAACACCGCGTTACGCAGCCGAATCACCCGCTGCTGCGCGAGATCAATACGCGCTTTGACGTGCCGCACTCGCGCTGGAATTCCATAACGCGCCAGCAGATTGAAGCCGCCGGCCTGACGGTGCTCATCCAGAGTTTCGACGGCGAGATTCACATGGCCGTCAGCCCGGATCAACTGCGCATGGTTTACTTCCAGGGGCACCCGGAATACGATATCAACAGCTTGCTCAAAGAATACAAGCGCGATCTGCTGGGCTATTTTCAGGGTCGGAACGCCCAGCCGCCCTACCCGGAGAATTACTTTCCGATTGACGCGCGCGACATTGCCGAGCGCTATATCCGCCAGGCGCAAGCAGCGCTGGAAAACGGCCGTGAACTGCCCGAGTTCCCCGAAGACGAATTCCTGCCCTGGCTGGATAATACCTGGGGTGATACCGCCAAAGCCATCTTTAACAATTGGCTCGGCTCGGTCTATCAAGTGACCAACGTCATTCGCCACATTCCCTTTGACGACGCCGTCGATCCCGATAATCCTCTGGGAGTCCTCTAGCGCGGACCGCCGCCTGGCAAGCAAGCTGGAAAAGTGACCAAATGCCGCCGCTGCTAACTGCTGAAGACTATTTACGATTCCCGCGGATTGAAGCGGATTTCCGCTATGCTTACGGACCTGATTCGCAGCAATTCGGCGAGTTGAGCCTGCCGCGCGCCGAGCCGCCGCACCCGGTCGTCGTCCTGGTCCATGGCGGCGGCTACCGCGAACTGTACGACCTAAGCCCGCTGGGAAGCGTGGCTGCCTCGCTGACAGAAGCGGGTTTCGCCGTCTGGAACATCGAATACCGCCGACATGGCAACGGGGGCGAGTACCCGCAGATGTTCCTCGATGTGGCGGCGGCGGTCGACCATCTGCGGCATATCGCTGATGAGCACAGCCTGAATCTGAGTCAAGTCATCAGCATGGGTCACTCGGCGGGGGGCCATCTGGCTTTGTGGTTGGCGGCGCGCCACCGCATCAAAGACTCCAGCCCGCTCTTTAGCGATTCGCCGCTGGCTGTCCGCGCGGTCTTGGCGCTGGCGCCATTTGCCGATATTGCCCTGCTGGCGTCCGCTGAATCCTCCAGCGACGCGCTATTGGCTGTCATGGGCGGTCGTCCGGATGATGCGCCCAACAACTACGCCAGCGGCTCGCCGCGTGAGCTGCTGCCGCTCGCCAAACCGCAAGCGATCATAGTCGGCAACGAAGATACCGCCATCCTGGAAAACGCTCGCGCTTACGCCGGCGCGGCAAAGGCGCTGGGCGATGAAGCGAGTCTCACCGTCCTGCCTGATGCGGGCCACTTTGAAATCGTGTCGGTTCAGTCCCCGGCCTGGCGCCAGGTCCAGCGCAGCCTGTTAGATCTGCGCGAGCAAGTTGCGACATAAGCCAAGTTACGATACGATAATTCGTGTTAATAATATATTCGCCGCAATTGGAAAGTCGGTAGCCATGTTCAAGCGCTTGGCGCATGTCTGCATAGGTGCCGTTGATTTGGACGCGGCCGAGGATTTTTACGTCGATGCCCTGGGTATGGATCTTGCCTTTGAGTTTTACCGCGCGGGCCAGCGCATCGGCTTCTACATCAATGTGGGCGAGACGACCTTCCTGGAAGTATTTGCGATAGACGAGGCCCCCAAGAATGGCAGCGCTTTGATAAAACATTTCTGTCTCGAAGTGGAAGACCTGGACGCCGTAATCGGTAAATTGAGCGACCGCGGCCTTGAGGTGTCTGCCAAGAAAATGGGCGCCGACAATGCCTGGCAAGCCTGGATTACAGACCCAAGCGGCGTCCGCATCGAACTCATGCAGTACAGCGATTCCAGTACCCAATTTACTGGCCGTCCCGTAATGCTGGACTAGCCGAGACATCAGGCCAAGCCAGTCGGCGCGTAATATGTAGACAGCAACAATAATTGTCTTTTAGATCCATATGTAAAAGCATTTACCGTGAAGCTGAACATTTCCCAGACCGTCGAGCCCGAGGCCTTCTCACCGCACGACGAGTATTACGCGCGGACTGTGGTCGTGCCCATGGGCAGGCCCGACACAGCCGCCGAAATGCTGCGCATCGCCGGTGAAATGGTGCATCCCGCGCATGGCCTGGTAATCGCCCTGGTCATTTCGCTGGGCGACGCCGAACAAGCCAACCGGGTAAGCGATCAAGTCGAGCAGGTCGTTGAAGATTTCCGCAATACTGACGCCGGGCATCGTGTGGAGTTGCTGACCGAGATTTCAGTCAGCATTTCGCGGGGCATCCTGGATGTGGCGCGCGAACGTAACGCGGATGTCATCCTGCTGGGCGTTCAGCGGCCGACACAGGGCAGCGTGAAGTTGGGCACGGTGGTGGAAAATGTCATCGCCGCGGCCCCCTGCGGCGTACTGATTTACCGCAGCTCGGTCTCGCCCTATTTTGATCGCGTTGTCGTGCCGATCGACGGCGGCTTGCCCTCGGTCATCGCCATGAAACTGGGCGTCAGCTTCGCCTTGCAGCATAGCATTCCCCTGCGCCAGATGAGCGTGCAGTTCGATTATCACTATGACCCTGAGCACGAGGCGGCTATCAAACGTTATGAAGGACATCTGCCGCGCAATAAGGACTTGAAGCCCAAAGCAATCATCGGGCGCAATCCGGCGCCGGAAATCGTCCGCGGCCTGACCTCGGACGACCTGCTGGTCATGGGCTTCTCACAGCAGACCGATTTCGAACGCCACATCATCAACGACCTGAGCAATCAACTGCTTAATACCGCGCCCGGCCCGGTCATCATGATTTCGCAGATCGAATGGCATCGAGGCATCCGCGGCGCGTTCGAGCACGGGATCGCGCGGCTGAACCCGCAGCTGACCCTGGTCGAGCAGAACGAGCTTATCTGGAGCGCGCAAAAGAACGCCAGCAGCAACCTGGACTATATTGTTATGATCGTGCTGTCGGCGGCGCTCGCTACGCTCGGCTTGCTGACCAACAGCGCCGCGGTGATCATCGGCGCCATGCTGGTCGCGCCGTTGATGTCGCCGCTTTCCAGCTTTTCAACTGGCATGGCGACCGGCATCTTGCATCTGACCCGCCGCGCCAGCGTGACGCTCTTCGCCGGCGTGACCTTGGCCTTGCTCATCTCGATCGTGATGGGCGTCGTCCTGCCTATCGATACGCCAACTGATGAAATGCTGGCGCGGGGCAGCCCCAATCTGCTGGATGCCGCCATCGCGCTGGTCTCCGGCTGGGTAGCCGCCTACGCCACAGCGCGCAAGGGCATCCCCGCCGCGTTGGCCGGCGTGGCCATCGCCGCCGCCCTGATGCCGCCGCTTTGCACCATCGGCTTGGGCATAGCGCTGCGCGACATCAACCTGGCCTTCGGCGCGAATCTGCTCTTCCTGGCAAATATAGCCTTCATCATAGCGGCGCAATATATCACCTTCTTGTGGATGGGCATGCGCCCCAGCGAAGATCGCGAAGGCGCTTCCCTTAATCAATCTCGAGCCTGGTGGTTTGTGCTCTTCAGCATAACGGTCATCATGCTGCTGGTATTCGCCAGATTGGGTTCACGCGCGGTCGATGAAGCGCATATTCGCGAAGTGCTGGAGTTGGAGATCTTTGATGGCGCCATGGTGTCGGAATACCATGTGATCGCTTCGGTGCCGCTCGCCGTAACCTTGGTCGTACAATCCGATCACGATCTCACGCCGGAACAGATCGAGGCGGCGCATGCGCTCATCCATGAAACCTACCAGCGAGAGGTGGAGGTGACAGTCGTCTTGCACCAAATCGTGCCGCATTCGGAGGAACTGGGCATAGAGGCGAGTTCCATATTGCGGGGAGTATTTCCCGCCGCCGCCGTTAGCAATGTCATTGCCGATGACGGCTCCGACGGCAAGATCCTGCTTCGAGCAACCTTGACCGACAGCCACCCGCCTTCTCAACTCGCTTTGAACCGGGCAAGGCGCCGAATCAACGCGCTGTCCGAAAGCGATGTGCGGCTGCAGATCCTGTTCCAGCAGATATTCGAAGCCGGCGGTTGAGCCCTGCGGGCATGATGGCGCTGCGCAGCGCAGCTACGAGTCGGGTTCAAGCGCGGCGCGCAGACAGGCATCAATTTCGTCGTCGCCCGTGGGCAGCCACTCGGCGCGTAACTCGGAACCGGCCTCCACCAGCAGCTTTATGCTCGCCGGGAAGTCGCCATCGTCGCGCCAACTGTGCTGACGCCCATAGAGGCAGGTAGTCAAAGGCGTACCGCCGTAGCCGTTGAGCCAAGCCAGCGGCGGGTCCTCATCGGCGTCCAGCAGCACACGAATCACATCGCTGAAGCCATGAAAGGCGGCGGCGTGCAGCGGCGTCATCTTATCGTCATCAACAATATGCAGATCAAATCCAAGCGCCGCCATTACGCTGACGGAATCGACCTTGTTGGTCCAGGCTGAATGGATGAGCTGCCGTCTGCCGCCGTCTGTCAATTGCGCCACGATATCGGGCTGTGCCGCCACGATTCGCCGGGCCGATCCAGCATCGGCTGCCGCGCAATGCGCCAGCAACTTGAGGTCGGGCGAGCTACGCTCAAGCAAGCAGGCGAAGATATCAGCGCGCCCGAATTCGAGCGCCGCCTGGTGCGGCGACAAGCCGGCGGCGTTAAAAGTATAGACGTATTGATGCGAGCCGTCAGCCGGCGGAGCCAGGTCATAACCGCTTTGGTTCACCCGCGCGCGTATCGCGTCCGGATAGGCATTTAGGGCATTCGTTACCAGGTCCATTTCACCCAGAATGACGGCGGCGAATATGTCGACGATCGCGCCCCGCTTTGCCAGTTGGCGGGCGGCGTCAACATTCTGCTCGCCCAGCATCCACTGCAGCGGGGTCGAGGCATGGTCGAGATCGCGCGCTTCCAGATCCGCGCCCCGTTCCAGCAGCCAGTCCATAACTTGTGGGTCCCGGGCGTAGTGCAAGGGCGTCTTGCCGTCGCCCCCGCGCTGATTGATGATCGACTGGTCGCGCTCATAGGCGGCATCCAGCCAATCCAGCCAGCCCTGCTCGGCCGCCGAATGCGCCGTGATTTCGGCGCCGCGGTCAATGAGCTGCCGCGCCGCTTGGGCGGATGCGCCCTCAAGCAGGTGGAAGTCGCCCGCCCACCACTGCGATGTCGCCTTGATATCAGCGCCGTGCTTGAGCAGCAGGTCTACCACATCCGTACGCTCTTTGGCGATGATCAGCGCGGTGGAGCCGAACCAAAAATGCGGATCGTCCAGCGTTTGCCGCAGCCTGGGATGCGCCGTCAAGAGTTGGTCAAGCGCCTCGCCATCCTGCGCGTAGACGAGCTGTTTGAATTGCTCCAGCTCGTCGCCAAATCGCAGCTCGCTGAGCTTCTCCCGCAAGCGCAGCTCGCCCCAGCTCTGCGCGCCCTGCTCGCGCGCGATGACGGTCTGCGCGTCGCGGAGCGTCAGCGGAAAAGCCGCCGCCAGGTCGCGAGCGCCGTACTTGACCTGCGGCAAGTGTTGATGGACGCGGTCAATGGCGGCGTCCTGGCCGGCTTGGAAAGCCTCAATTAGCGCGGTTGCAGCAAACTCGCTGCTATGACTATTTGCCTGAGTATCTGCCATGAATTATCCGTTTCAGTAGGCTCTGCCAACTGGAGCGTTGCTTGTCACGACTCGTCAGAATTCAGGATGTCGCGCAACGCGGCAACGAGCGGCGGCATTTCTTCATGAATCGCACTCCAAAGCACATCCATGTCCACTTCAAAATAGGCATGAACTAGCCGATGGCGCATGCCAACAATCTTCGCCCAGGGAATATCAGAGTATTTGGCTTTGAACTCGTCAGTTATGTTGTTGGCAGCTTCACCGACTATTTCCACAGCACGCACGAGCGCGTATTGCCGCACTTCATCGTATTCCGGATCTGTGGGATTCATGCCAACTGAAAACACTTCCGCCTTTTGCGCAGCATCCAACATATGCTTCAAACGTACAAGGTCGTTCGCGCTAGTCTTTTTCATAAATCATCCGAGCGCTATCGACGACTTCCTGACGAAAATAGCGACTTAGCTCATTGGCAGTACGCAGATCGACGCGTTTGCCCACGATTTCGCTTAACTCAATTTCCTGCCCGGCCATCGTCAGCAAGCCAACCGGGGCGCCTGGCACATATTCCACCAGCAAGTCGACATCGCTTTCGACATGGGCGTCGCCATGCAAGAAGGAGCCAAACAAAGACAAACGCTTGATTGGCTGCCCAGCGCAGTACTTGCGGATTGCCTTCAGCGGCAGGTCAAATACAATGGCGTCGCTCATAAGTCTCCCTCGCTTGCCTACATTGTAATCAAGCGCCAGGCTCAAGACAACACTCCCCGCAGCACCGCCAGATCGACATTGCCGCCGCTGACCACCAACGCCGTCGCCCGGCCATCCGCCGGCACAACTTCGTGCAGCAGCGCCGCCACAGCGACCGCGCCGCCGCCCTCCACCACCCAGCCAGCCACTTCCAGCATGAAGCGCATCGCCGCCGCAATCTCGGCCTCAGAGACCAGCACGATTTTGTCCACGTAGCGCTGGCTGATCGGTAACGTAATTGAGCCGGCTTCAATATCGCCCGAGAGCGCGTCCGCCAGCGTATCCCAGACCTGCGGGCGCGCCGCCTCGTAGAAGACGTTGTACATGGCCGGCGCCGATTGCGCATTGACGCCGATGACTTCGATAGCGGGGTTGATTTGCTTGACCGCCGCCGCGATTCCGGCGATCAGCCCGCCGCCGCTGACCGGCACGACGACTCGCTCGACCTGCGGCAGCTGCTCCAGGATTTCCAGCCCGATCGTGCCCGCGCCGGCGATGACGCTGGCATCGTTGTAGGGCGACACCCAGGTCCTGCCCTGAGCCACCCGCCGCAGCGCTTCAGCCTCGGCTAGGTCATAGTTGTCGCCGAACAAGACCGCCTCGGCGCCATAACGCTGCACGTTTTTGACCTTCTTTTGCGGCGTTGTCCTGGGCATTACGATTTGCGCCGATGCGCCGGTCAGTTGCGCGGCGTAGGCGACTGCGGCCGCGTGATTGCCCGATGAGGCGGCGATAATGCCCCGGCCGCGCTCGTCAGCGGATAGCGAGAGGATGGCGTTTAACGCGCCTCGTATCTTAAATGAATGCGTTTGATTGCAGTTTTCCAGCTTGAGCCAGACATTTGAGCCCAATTCCGGCTCTGCCTCAAGCGCGGTGGCTTGCAGAAGCGGTCGCAGCCGATGCTGCGCGCGGACGATGTCTCCCAGCGGCAGGTTCATCAGCGCCGCTTACAAGCCGATGCCGCGCAGGTAATCACGGTTGCGCCGCGCCGATTCGCGCGGGCTGCCCATACCGGGCAAGACGTCTTGCTCGACCACGATCCAACTGTCGTAGCCGATCTTCTCCAACTCGCTCAGCACGCCGGGGAAATCGACATCGCCCTGGCCCAGCTCGGGGAAAATGCCTTGGCCTACCGATGTCGGCCCGTCCCATTGCTGAATGCGCGACTGCTCATGCACGGCTGGATCGCGGTCTTTGAAGTGGACGTACCAGATGCGATCGGCGAATTGCCGAATGCCGGTTACGGGATCGCCGCCGCCAAAGGCCCAGTGGCCCGTATCAAAGACCAAACCGACGACCGCTTCATCGGTCATGTCCATCAGCCGCTCGGTCTCGGCTGGCGTCTCGATCCAGGTACCGGTGTGATGATGCAAGACGCAGCGCAAGCCGGTTTCGTCCATGACGCGGCGCGCGGCATGGTCGGCGCCTTGCGCGAACAGACGCCAGCCGTCTTCGTCCAGGCTCATCTCGGGCGTAATCCGACCCGAATTCAAACTGCGCATGGGATTGGTGTAGGGGTCTGGACCCAGAACCACCAGGGCTTCGGGACCGCCAACCGCGGCCAAGAGCTTGGCCGTGCGTACGCATTCATCGGCGCTTTCTTGGCGCCGGCCTTTGTCCTGGAAATTGACATTGACCCAGGATCCGAGCATTTTCAAGCCGCGCTGATCCAGCTCGGCGCGCAGCACATCGGGGTCGGTCGGCATAAAGCCCCAGTCGCCCAATTCGGCGCCGGCATAGCCGGTTGCGGCGATCTCATCCAGGACGCGCGCGTAGTCGTAGCGTTCGCCTTCGATATTCTCGATGATGCCCCAGGAGCAGGGCGCATTCGCCACTTGTAACATGTTGCCTCCGCCGCCGCTTCCAGCCTCGCCCTCAATCGCGAGACCGGTGAAATAGTGCGCCCGAGTATAGCAGTTTTCCAGCGCGCGGCAAGCAACTCAAGCGTACATCCATCATCGTGGATGTGACTTATAGTCCGTAGAAAAATACCTGTAAGTCATTACTCTATCATCTATGGGAAACTCAAACAGCATAAAAGAGCAATTTGGTTATAGAGTTCGAAGACTACGTCTAGCCAAGGGACTATCACAAGAAAAACTTGGCGAGTTATGTGGTCTCGACAGAACCTACATTAGTAGCATTGAGCGCGGTCATAGAAACGTAAGTCTAGAAAATATCTCCGCAATCGCTCTATCTCTAGATGTCAACCTAACTCAGCTATTCAGAGGATTAAAGACGGACGAAAATAAGGATATTTTAGAAAAGTGGCAACTTACAGAAACGGAACTCACGCGTATAGTTTTGGAAAATCCGAGCCTGCGTGGATTCATGTTAGGCTACATCGCTGAGTTCAAGGTTCGGGATTTTCTTAGTCGGCAACTCCATATGACTGGATTACACAAACCCGACGACCATAATCGAAGGGGAGGAAGCAAGAATGATTTGATAGTAAAGTATAAGGGGCGTGAATTCTCTTTTGAGGTGAAATCGCTACAGACAAACTCAATAAAACATGATCTTGAGACCAGAGTATATGAAGGACGAGCACAAGTTGACGCAAGCGATAGCCGCCAAGTAACTTTTCCTGACGGCACACAGCTACAGACGACCTGCCTCTTAGCAGGCCGGTTTGACATTCTTGCGCTAAACTTATTTCAATTCAGGGAGCAGTGGGACTTTGCGTTTATTCTCAATAGCGACCTGCCAAGATCCAATTATCGGAAATACACACCGTATCAGAAACAACATTTGCTGGCAACAACCGTAAAAGTAACATTTCCGATTCGTTCGCCGTATACTTCAGACCCGGTAGAATTATTGGAGAAACTTATCAAGGAAAATTCTATTTAGTTTTGACGAATACAAGAAAATACGAATGGTTCTTTCGTGCATGAATCTGTTTCTTTATTCTGCTAACGCCAGGCTTGTTTTTACGAACCACCACGAATAAATCTTTTGCGTAAAATCCTAGCTTTGCATATTCCAAAGTGATTTCAATATGTGTTAGCCACTGTTTGTTTGCGCTCACTTCATCTTGACATTTAACGATAAGAACGCCGTGCTTGCGAAGGACGCGGAAGGCTTCAATCCCAGCATCAACGTATAACTCAAGCACAGCGGCATGCCACTTTGCTTTAGTTGGCTTTGTCGGGATTTTCGCTTTCCCATTATCAGAGTATGCCTCACGAAACGAAACGTGGGTACCTGCCCCACTACGATGGTTGTTATTCTCTCGCAAGAGACCTTCCATATAGGGCGGATCAAGTACCACACAATCTATACTTGCCTTTTCATAAGGTAAGTCCCTGCAATCAACACCTGTCTTTAAATCGCTGGCCAAAACATTGTAGTCGCCATCAGGAACATTCCGCCAGAAAACACCTTTACCGTACGTTACATCTGCCACCGTCGAAAACAGCGGCACATGCAATTTCAGCACCTTGGGAAACACCTCAGAATTTGTTTCCTGATACGCGGAGAAAATGAGGTCAGAGGTAGTCATTCCGGATTGAGTTCTTCTTTTCAGACTCATAGCAATAACCTCTTGTTGACAATAAGTAACAGTATAACATTTGTTCCATGAATTGCAACGATGAAAACCGCCAGATTTCCGGTTCTGTTGACGTTTCAGGGTTGTCTGCTGTTTCGCCCTGTGCGCGGCATGGTCGCGGGGCTACAATCCGCCTGCTTGCAGCCACTGGATTCGATACAGGAGTAGGACCTTAGCTCAATGAGCCATACTGACCATACCAAACTCTTCCTGCCCGGTCCCGTTGAAGTCCGCCGCGAGATCCTCGAGGCGCAGACGCAATGGATGATCGGCCATCGCACAGGCGACTTCGCCGATTTGTTCGCGCGCTTGCAAAATAAACTGAAGCGCGCCTTCTTCACCGACAGCCGCGTCTATATCAGCGGCTCCTCCGGCAGCGGCTTGTGGGAAGGCGCGATACGCTGCGGGGTGCGCGACCAGAGCCGCGCGCTGCACTTGACCGGCGGAGCCTTCAGCGAGCGCTGGGCGCAGATCAGCCGCGCCAACGGCAAGCAGGTCGATTGCATTCAAGTCGACTGGGGTCGGGCGCATAGTCCGGACATGGTCGCCGACGCGCTATCCAGGCAGCGTTACGACGCCGTCTGCGCCGTGCACAACGAAACCAGCACCGGCGTCACCAACCCGATACAAGCCATCGGCGAAGTCGTCAATCAGCACGACGATACGCTCTTCTTCGTCGATACCGTCAGCGGTTTCCTGGGCATGGAGCTGCGCGTCGACGACTGGGGCATTGACATCGCCTTGACTTCGAGCCAAAAGGCTTTCGCGCTGCCGCCCGGCATCGCCTTCGCCGCCGTCAGCGACCGCCTGCTGGAGCGCGCGGAAGGCATCGTCAATCGCGGCTACTACTTTGATTTTCTGACGCTGGAGAAGTCGCTGCTCAAAAACAATACGCCATCGACGCCGCCCATCGCCCTGATGTTCGCCGCCGACGCCCAGATGGACGCCATCCTGGCCGAAGGCATCGAAGCGCGCTGGGCGCGTCACCGCGACATGCGCGACGCGACGCATGAGTGGGCGCTGGCGCGGGGCTTCGGCATGTACGCGCAAGCAGGCTATCGCAGCGACACGGTGACCACGGTGGACAATACGCGCGGCATAGACGTGAACGCCATGGGCGCCTACATGGAGCGCGAGGTCGGCTACGCCATGGACAAAGGATACGGCGCTATAAAAGGCAAGACCTTCCGCTTGCCGCACATGGGCGACGTGTCGATGGACATGCTGCATGAAGTTCTCAGCGGCATCGACGCCTTCTTGACCCAACAGAACTGAGCAGGCGAAGCCAATGATCTTTCATATACTCGTACCCGACAACGTCCATCAAGAGGCGATCGACATCTTGCAGACAAACGCCGACATTCGTGTGTCCGCGCCCGGCAAGCTGGAACGCGCCGCCTTGCTGGAAGCGGTCGTCGACGCCGACGCGATGATCATCCGCAGTGGCGTTACCGCTGACGCCGAGCTCATCAACAGCGCGCCTCAGCTCAAAGCCATCGCCCGCGCTGGCGTCGGCGTGGACAATGTCGACCTGGCCGCCGCCACCGCGCAAGGCGTGGTCGTTATGAATACGCCCGGCGGTAATACCATCTCCACCGCCGAGCACAGCATCGGCTTGATGCTGGCGCTCTCACGACATATTCCGCAGGGCCATCAGTCGCTGGCGGAAGGGCGCTGGGAGCGCAAAGCCTTCACAGGCGTCGAGCTGAAGGGCAAGACGCTGGGCATCATCGGCTTGGGGCGCATCGGGCAGGCTATCGCCGCGCGCGCCCAGGTTTTTGAAATGAACGTCATCGCCCACGACCCTTACTTGCCGCCTGAGGTCGCCGCCGCCATGAACGCGCCCCTGCTCGCCCTGAACGAGGTCTACGCGAGTTCGGACTACCTCTCGCTGCACGCCCTGGTCACTGACGAGACGCGCGGCATGATCAACGCCGAGTCAATCGGCAGGATGAAGCGCGGCATTCGCATCATCAACGCCGCCCGCGGCGCGCTGATTAACGCGGCTGATTTGGCGGCGGCGCTGCAAAGCGGGCAGGTCGCCGGCGCGGCGCTGGATGTCTATGAGCAGGAACCGCCGCCCGCGGACCATCCGCTGATTGGCTTGCCCAATGTGGTGCATACGCCTCATCTGGCGGCCAGCACCTCGGACGCGCAAGTCACGGTCGCGGTAGAAGCGGCGCAGTTAGTGATTGATTTCTTGCTCCACGGGAAGGCGGAGAATGTATGCAATCCGGCGGAAAATTCGAGCTAAGTCTCCTCGAAATCGATGCCGAGATACACTTGGTCGAGCGGCAATTCACAGTCTAGCATCGCCAGCGATATCACATTCTTCATCTCGGTGTACACCTGACTCTGCCAGCCGGCATCGCCGCGCGTGCGCAATTCCGCGCAAACGCGATGCTGATCAACAATGAGATAGGCTTCGATTGAAGGCACATCGTAGTAGTGCCCAAGTTTTTCCAGTCGGTCACGATCTTCGCTGGTAGGCGATGTCACTTCGATGACGAAGACCGGATTCATCAAGTTGTACTCGCCGGGGTCGGCAAAGTCGGATGCGCCTCGCACAAATGTAAGGTCGGGATAAACATAGCGCGTTGGGCTCACTTGCAGACGAAGTTCGGAGGTGTGCATGGTGTAGCGGGATCGGTCAAGCGCAGCGACGAAGAGATAAATCAGGTTTGTCGTGATTAGACTGTGCTTATTGCTTACTCCAGGCATCTCGATGACGACTCCGTCAATGTATTCGTGTTTACGCTCCTGATTCAATTCCCATTCGAAATAGTCTTCGACGGTCATGACGGGAGACCGATTGATTACCATGTCCAAGCTCCTCGCTCATACAAGGCCATTATAGTCCGCGACATGCGAATTGTCATCCGTTTAGCTCAGGGCCGCGCCGGGCTGCCATCGGGCAAGCGCGTCTGCGTCCAGTCCTCGACGATGTCCCGGCAGGGATACTTCGCCGCCAATTCCTCGTTGATATCGATGCCCAGCCCCGGCTGATCGTTGGGATAGAGATAGCCATCCTCCACGACCGGCATACCGGGGAAGATCTCGTAGATCAAATCTGAGGGGCTGCGCCATTCCTGGACGCCGAAGTTGGGATGCCAGAGATCCAGCTGCAAGTTGGCGGCGTGCCCCACCGGCGAGGTGTCGCCGGGCCCATGCCAGGCCGTGCGCGCCCCGTACATATCGGCGAAAATAGCGACATTGCGCGCCGGCGTTATCCCGCCCATCTGGCTGATGTGCATGCGAATGAAGTCGATCAGGCGTTCCTGAATCAGCAGCTGCCATTCCTGCGGATTATTGAAGAGTTCGCCCATGGCCAGCGGCGTGGCGCACTGCGCGCGGATCGCGCGGAACCAGTGGATGTCCTCCGGCGCCAGCGCGTCCTCGAGGAAAAAGAGCTTGAATTGCTCGACGTCTTTGGCGAATTCGACGGCGTGAATCGGCGCGAGGCGCTCGTGAATATCGTGCAGCAACTCAATCTCGGCGCCGACTTGCTCGCGCACATACGCGATCATATCCAGCATTCGGCGGCAATAATCGCGCGGATTGTAGTAGGCGCCGGTCGGGGCCTTCTTCGGCTTCACCATCGGGCTGCCTTGGCCGCCGTAACCGCCCATCTGCACGCGAACGTAGCGGTAGCCCTGCTCTATAAAGGAGCGCGCGCTGTCGGCGACTTCCTGCTTGTCGCGTCCGTCCGCATGCTCGTATACGTGAGCCGCCTCGCGCGACTTCCCGCCCAGTAAATCGCAGACGCTCATGCCGGCGCGTTTGCCCTTGATATCCCATAGCGCCTGGTCGACGCCGGAAATGGCGTTATTGAGCACGGGACCGTTGCGCCAGTAGCCGTGCACCATCGACATATTCCAGATCTCTTCGATGCGGTCGACATCGCGACCGAGCAAGAAGGGCTTCAGATGGCGCTCAATGGCTGCGGCGACGGCGAAGATGCGCTGCGTAAACGTGGCGCAGCCAACGCCATGCAGCCCGGGCTCGGAGGTGATCACCTTGACGATGACCAGCCGCGAGTTTTCCGGCTGCGTCAAGATGACTCGGACGTCTTTTATAGTGACCGGGTTTGACATGGCCTTGGATTTAACCACAGAGGGCACAGAGAGCACAGAGGAAATAATGGGGGGGGGAGAGCCGTGTCTTACAATCCCAGCATGGCGCCGCGGCGCTTGTAGCCGTAGAGCGGCAAGTCCAGCTGTTCGTCGCCGAGCAAGCTCTCGACGCTGAAGCCCTGAATCACCGGGTAGCTGCCCCAGGCGTCGCTGAAGGTCGCCTTGACACGCTGATTCTCGACCGTGCCCAGCTGGTCCGAGAAGCAGACCATCACGCCGGCAGTCGCTTCGTAGCGGCGCACGGTTTCATGCAGCGCCTTCACCGCGTCGGGGCTGACATTGCCGCCCTTGACCTGCACGATAGCGTATTCCGGTTTGACCTTTTTGCCCTCGCGCACGGGGAAGAACTTGAGTACGCCGTCGACGCCGCCGTCCGCGCCGCGCTCGCCCGGTTCGCGGAACATGCCCTCCGCGCCGATGTAACCGCAGACCCACTTCTCGAACTCGAAGGGGTCGCTGCGCGCCAGGCTGCGGGCTTCACCGACTGAATCGGGCGTGCCGCGCAGGTCGATGTCATCGCCGTTGAGGTACTTGAAATTGTGCAGGATGCGGTCGCGGATGAGGCCGGTCGAGAACTTGGAAATGTCGATGCCGATCCACTGGCGGCTCAGCGATTCGGCGGCGTGCACGGTGGTGCCGCAGCCGCAGAAGGGGTCGAGTACTGTGTCGCCTTCGTTGGACGAGGCTTTGATGATGCGATTCATCAGCGCGAGCGGTTTCTGCGTGGGGTAGCCGAGACGTTCTTTACTTGTAGAGCCAAGATGATTGATCAGCCAGACATCATTAAGCTTTACGCCTCTATTTTCGTCCTCAAGGACTACCTTGTATCTTCGGCCTTTAACAGTGTGCCAGCGCCACCTTTTCCCGGTCTCCTTGTCAACGTACCCGTAATCTTTCTTTATCCAGTCTCCATAAGGTTCATATTGCAAATTAAACATAAACTTATCAGAACGTGTGTATCTTAGAAGTATGTCGTGCATCCGCTGAAAGTGCTTTGTACCTGCTGTCCAACGTCGATAGTGCCATACAATCTCATTTCGGAAATTCTTGCGCCCATAGAGCGCGTCCATCAGCAGCTTGAGGTAGTGGCTCGCCGTCGGGTCGCAGTGCAGGTAAATTGAGCCGGTCGGTTTGAGCGTACGCCGCATGGCGCGCAGGCGCAGCGCCATATTCAACAGGTAGGACGCTAAGCTCGACCCCTTTCTCGCCCCCCCCCCCCGCTCATTTGTTCTACAGACTGCGCGAACTTGATGATGGTGGCCAGCGGACGCGTGCGCGGGTCGCGCTGCAGGTCGTCCAGCGTCTCGGCGTCCTGGTCGCTCCATTTCCAGATGTCGACGAAGGCTTCGACCGGCTTGTGGGTCTTGTCTTTGCCTTTGAAAGGCAGGTTGTATTTCGAGTTGGAATTAAAGGGCGGGTCGAGGTAGATGAGGTCGATCGAAGCGTCGGCGATAGCGTCGCTGTCGTTCAGCACTTCCAGACAGTCGGCGGCAAACAGTGTTCGGTTCATGCAATTATCGCTGAGATTCCAGGTTCGCTAGCCAATGGATGAAATCCAGTTGCCCATAACAGCGAGCATCAAGCCAACTACGGCTATCTGCGTCCCAATCATCCACATCACAATCAGCCGCGTTTGCCGTTCCAGGTCCGCTTTGGTGGCAAAGTGCTGCAATATGCTTTCTACCTGAGTTTCCACCTTGGTTAACCGTTCCCTGATTGCCGGCTCATTGCCCAGCGTACCCTGTTGACTCGCCATGGTCATTTTCCCTTCGCATGATTACAGCATCATTATAACACCCGGCAGCTATTGGTCAACTTGCCGATGCCTTCGATCTTGATGCTGACGACGCTGCCCACGCCCAGGAATTCGGGCGGATTCATGGCTTTGCCCACGCCGCTGGGCGTACCGGTCAAGATGATGTCGCCCGGGTTGAGCGTGAAAGCCCGCGACAGATGCGCGATCAAGAAGCTGACCGAGAATATCATGTCAGCGGTCGAGCCATTCTGCTTTTCGACGCCATCGACGGCCGTCACGATGCGCAGATTCTGCGGGTCGGGGATCTCGTCCGCGGTGACGACAACGGGACCCAGCGGACAGAAAGTGTCGAGCCCCTTGGCGCGCGTCCACTGTTTGTCCCGCGTCTGCAGGTCGCGCGCGGAGACATCGTTGGCGATGGTGTAGCCGAAGACATAATCCAGGGCGTCCGCCTGCGAAACTCGGCGCGCGGTTTTGCCGATGATGACCGCCAGCTCGCCTTCCCAATCGACCTGCTGGGTCAGTTCGCTTTCCCATTCGATGACAGCGCCGGCGCCGATGACCGCGCTGGGCATGACGGCGAAGACCAGCGGCTCGGCCGGCACTTCGTTGTCCAGCTCGCGGGCATGCTCGGCGTAATTGCGGCCGATAGCCAGAATTTTGCTCGGCTGCAGGGGCGGCAAAACGCGAGCTTCGGCCAAGTCATCAAGCAGGCCCGTCTCGGCAAAAGCCGCGTCGCCCGCCATCAGCTCGGTCATATCGCCGAGGCCCAGGCGCAGGATCTCGCCGCCGTTTAAGATGCCAATGTGTACCGTGTCGTCCAATGCGTATCGCAAGAGTTTCATTGTGCCATGGTTCCCGGTTCAATTGATTTCCGGCTATTCTATTCAATATGCTGAACATTAGCCACGCGCCGCGCCGAAATTGGTGAAAGAAAACAGCCCCGCCGGCTGACGAGGCTGATGAATCTGAGGCGGCGCGGCCAGCTCAGACTTTGCAGGTCCTGGTTAGGAAGAGCGCGCCCGGGGAGCCAAAGACTCTGATGTGGACCGTGTTGCGCCCTTTGTGGACGCTGCCGAAATATCCGGCTGCCAAATCGTAGCTGACATGCATGATTGAGGCGACCACATTCTCCTTCGCCACGACATCCCAATAATAGAGGAAGGTGGCGCTGACTTTGCCGATACCACTGGCTTCAGCGACGCAATGCCCGATGCTGTAAAACTGATAGAATATCGGCTCCTCATCTAAACGCTCCGCAGCCAGAGACGGCAGCGCTAGCGCCGCGAACATGACGGCAATCAAACACAGGCGAGCGACTTGCTTCATGCTGAACCTCCGTGTCGCTTACTTGGCGGTGACAAATATACGTTGAGCGCTGAATACATCCGCAAGGATTCTGCGAGATGTCAACGGACTCTAATCCAGCTATCATTTGCGTTTGGAGTCGGTCTTTTTCAATCAGCAATCAGTCGTCCGACCCGAATGGCAAACTCTGATAGAATGGTACGGAAAGTGACTGTCAAATGACTGGCGGAGATGCCTTGGGCATGAGACTGGCTTGCCTGTTACTGATGATTCTGTGGCTGAGCGCCTGCGGCGATACCGGCAATGAGGCCAACGACGCCAATTCCGCCCAGCGGCTGCTGCCGAACCTGGCTGACTATTCGGCCACGGATGTCGACACGACGATCGACGGCGCCTTCGCGGCTTTTGGCGGCGCTTCCTTGCTGAGCGGGCAAGTGGGCATTACCGCTGTCCTGGCCAAAGCGGAGCAGATCTTGCAATGCTTCCAGGATCGCGGCGCGCTGGCCGCCAAGTTCTACCGGCAGGTAGAGTCGACCGTGACCGCGCCCAAGATCGGCGGGGCGCTGGTGCTGAATCAATCGCGCATTAACCAGGAAGTCATCAACTGCGTCCTGGGCGGGCAAGAAGGCAATGCCAGCGCGCAGGCTTTCGAGGTCGAACCTTGCGCCAGCGCGGGCAGCCTGGTTTATGATGGCGACAACATCAGTTATGTCTATGTCGGCTCGCATCCGGATGTCTGCGAAGTATTTCAGCTGCATTTTGACAATCTCGCCAGCGCGACGGTAGCGGCCACACCGGACGCGTAATCGGCAGGAAACGGGAGCTTGCAAATGACTGGATTCAATGGCTTGGGTTTGCATCTGGGCAATTTGTCGCGGCTGTCATCGGCCAAGTCGCGCTCGCTAAGCGCGGAAAATTTCGACGGCGCCAAAGGGCGCGGTGGCATGGCCGACGAAGGCGCCGGCAGCCGCGCCGCCCGCGATCTGGGCCGGGGCTGGAAGGTCTCGCCCTCGGTGCGCATCGCGGCGGGTGACACCTTCACCATGGCCGATATCGCGGGACCCGGCGCCATCCAGCAAATCTGGCTGACGCCCACAGGCAACTGGCGCTTTTGCATCCTGCGCATCTATTGGGACGACAGCGAGCAGCCCTCGGTCGAATGCCCCATCGGCGATTTCTTCGCGGTCGGCTGGGGCGAATACGCTCAGGTCACATCGCTGCCGGTCTGCGTCAACCCGGGCAGCGCCTTCAATTGCTATTGGGAAATGCCCTTCCGCAAACGCTGCCGCATGACCATCAGCAATATCGCCGAAGAAGAAATGACGCTCTATTATCAGGTGAATTATACGCTGACGGATGTGCCCGAAGACGCCGCCTATTTCCACGCCCAATTCCGCCGCGTCAACCCGCTGCCTTACAAAGATGTCTACACCATCGTCGACGGCATCCGCGGGCGCGGGCATTATGTAGGCACGTATATGGCCTGGGGCAGCAATAATAACGGCTGGTGGGGTGAAGGCGAAATCAAGTTCTATATGGACGGCGACGATTACCCTACAATTTGCGGCACGGGCACCGAAGACTACTTCTGCGGCTCCTACAATTTTGACCCCAGCCCACGGCATAATGAAGGCTATGTCACCTACACCACGCCCTACGCCGGTTTCCACCAGGTGATTCGACCGGACGGCGGCTACCGGTCACAGCATCGTATGGGCATGTACCGCTGGCATATTATGGACCCCATCCGCTTTGAAACCGACCTGCGCGTGACCATGCAGGCTCTGGGCTGGGGCTATAATCGGCGCTATCTGCCGCTGCAAGACGATATCGCCTCGGTGGCTTACTGGTATCAAACCCTGCCGCAGGCGCCCTTCCCGGCTTTGCCCGCGCGCGATCAGCTGCAGATCATCTAGCGCGACAGATCTCGTCGTAAAGCCGCTCATAGCTGGCAGCAGTCTGCTCCCAGCTGTACTGCGCTTCGATTAGCGCGCGCCCACCTTGCGACAGACGCTGGTGTAAAGCCGAGTCTCCCAGCAGTTTAATCGCCGCCACCGCGATGTCGTCGATGTCAGCGACCAGCGCCGATTCGCCGTCGCGCGCAGCGATGCCGTCCAGGCTGAGCGGCGTGGCCGCGACCGGGATGCCCATCGCCAGGGCTTCCAGCACCTTGTTCTTCAAGCCGGCGCCGAAGCGCAGCGGACAGACGAAGACGGTCGCGCGCGCCAGATAGGGCGCTACCTCCGGCACGGTCCCAGTGACTTCAATTTGGTTGCCCAGTCCGCCGTCCAGCTCGCGCAGCCAGCCCGGCGGATTGGCGCCAACCAACTGGAGACGTGCGTCTGGCAGCGCCTGCCGGACCCGCGGCAGCACCTGCTCCAGCAAAATACGCGCAGCGTCTTGATTGGGCGCGTACTCGTAGTTGCCCACGAAGAGCAGCGTACAAGCATCGCGCTCGACGGCCTGCGGTCGAAAACGCGCCAGTTCAATGCCATTGGGGATGACCGCGATGTTCAGCGCCGGATTTATGTCGAGCAGCAGCGCGCGATCGGCCTCCGAGATGACCACCGTCCGGTCGAAGGGCGCGAACATAAAGCGCTCGTAGCGCCGCGCCAGCGGCAGGCGCAGCCGGGCGCCCCAATTGCCTTGCGCCGCGGCCGATTTCAGATACAAGGTATGCGATTCGTAGGGCGTGATGATGTTGGGTCGGTCGGCGAAGAGCGGAAAAAACTCGTAGACGCTGACCGAGCCGAAGCAGTGAATCAGGTCATATTCATGGCGGCTCAGATAATCGGCGATGGCGCGCCAAAGCGGCGGGCTGAAGCTGCGCTCGGCTGACGCGGCAAAGCGAGCCGGGCGATGGATCAGACGGCGCAGGTAAGCGCCGGATGCGCGCGGTGGCTCGCGAAATAGTTCAATGTGCCGGAAGTACGCCCGATACCGGTCCACTTGCTCCGGGTCATCGTCGCGGTCATAAAGCGCCAGCAAATCAATGACGTAGCCGCGCCGCGACAGCTCCCGCGCCAAATGCCAGATGATCAGCCGGTCGCCGAGATGAAGTGGATAGGGCGGGCAGCGTGAAATGAGCAGGATAGTCTTCACAAGCTCGCCGCCCACGTTGGACTAAGCATACACACTCGCGCTGATCCAATGCCCTCAGCTTATGCCCATATTACAGGCCAAACGCAAAATACTCGCCCAGTGGACGAGTATTTCTTGTGCCGAGACCCAGACTTGAACTGGGGACACCCGCATTTTCAGTGCGATGCTCTACCAACTGAGCTATCTCGGCAGCCAAGGCCTTATTTGACGCAAGCAGTGTAGAGCGGCAACCGGCGAATGTCAAGGTTAGAGGAGTGTTGAATATCGTGGATATAATTCCGCGCGCGCGGCACAGTCTTTTTGCCACCGAGTACACCGAGTGATTTTGAGGGCGCAGAGGCTATTATCATAGCCATTGCTGCCGCCATTTGCGCCGCGAAAGCGCATTTTGACTGATTTACTCGGTGTACTCAGTGGCTAATTTGTCATGACTTTCTTGGTCATACTAAGCACGCAGATTCTGCTTTTTCACTTGACAGGCTTATCAAGTCATCGGAATTTATCACTCTCGGTTAGAGTGAGGCGCGCAGCCAATCGTTGATGATACGCGCGGTCTTCAGCGGCGCCGCCTGCGGGAAGAGATGCCCCTGCCCTCTCAGCTCGTGAAAGGACGCGGCCGGCGCCAGCGCCTGCGCCCGGGCGAAGGACGCCGGGGGAAAGGTATCGCTGCGCCCGGCGCGTATAATCAGAGTCGGCGCCAAGCCGGTAACCTTGGGCAAATCTTGCCAGACGCCCTGGTAAACCGTGGCGAAATAATAGGCCTCCCACTCCGGGCTCCAGGTCAGCTCGAAGCCGGCGCCATCCGAGCGAGCGCGCAGGCCGTGCTCGACGTAAAGGCTCAGCGCCTCGGCCGACCAATCGGCGAAGATCGGTTTGGCGCGAAAGCGGCTGTAAGCGTCCTCGCGGCTATCAAAGACCTTACGCCGGCGCCGCGCGCCTTGAACCAGCGGCATGTCGTCGATCCGGCCCGCGTCCCGCGCCCGCGTCAGCATGTCCAGCGCAGCTTGCGGCAGCAAAACGGGATCGAGCATGATCAAGGCTCGGAAGCGCCCCGGCTGCTTGATCAGCGCCAACATGGACAGTACGCCGCCCAAGGAGTGCCCGACGGCGACGATGTCGCGCAGATCGAATTGCTCGAGCCCTTGCAGCAGATCGTCGGCGGCATCGCGCCAGTTGCCGAAGGTGGTCGGCGCGGCCTGATCGCCCCACAGCGCGCGCGGCGGCAGGCTGATCGCGCGAAAGCCCGCCAAGCCGCCCAGGATGGGCAAGTAAGTCTGCGGCGGGAAACCGTTGGCGGGCATGATGTTGAGGAGCGGGGCGCCAGAGTCTCCAGCCAGTTCAATCAAGGTCTGCGGCATGGTGAAACCTGATTCATGCTAAGCTACTTATCGACCGGCCGCGCTGACCGTGGAGCAAACGGAGGAGGCAGAACATGATCGACCGCTCGATAATCTTTACGGTTGGCGCTGCCGTGATTGCTCTGCTGGTGGTTTTGGAATTGGTGCGACGGCGCCACTTGAGCGAGGAATACTCCTTGCTCTGGCTGGCTACGGCGGTCGTCATGCTGACCTTGGGATTGTGGCGCGACCTGCTCCACAATTTGGCGGAATTAGTCGGCATCTATGACCCCTCGAATCTGTTATTTTTGCTGGCGGGGTTCTTTATGCTCTTCATCCAACTCTACTTCTCGACGGTCATCACCAGGCTGACGCGGGAAAGCAAAGAATCAGCCCAGCAGATTGCCCGGCTTGGCTTCGAGCTGGAGCGGCTACGCGGCCAGCAGATTAATGACCAGAAAAACCAATCCGATCAAAGCGCCGATGTAGATCACTAGCGCGGGCAGATGCAAGCGCAGCGGATTGCTATCCAGCCTGGCGAGTTCGCGGACGCTGCGGACCGGCGCGCCGGGCCGGACCAGCCGCGGACCAATGCGCCAAGCCAGCAGCGCGCCTCCCAACAGGCCGCCGATATGGCCCCAATTGTCAATGCGCGAGCCGGGCAGGAAGCCAATCAGCAGATTGAGGCCAATCAGAATGGCCATGTGGCGCAGCTGCCCACGTACATTGACATAGACGCCGCGATGTTGATACAGATGTACGCCCTGCGCCGCGAAGATGGCGAAGACCGCCCCTGACGCGCCAACCGAGACGCCGTCCAGCCCGCCCAGCGCCAGGCTGGCTACCGAGCCGGTCAAGCCGCCCAGCAGATAAATCAGCAGGAAGCGCGCCCGGCCGAAGATCGGCTCAACCATCTGGCCGACTATAAAAATCGCGTAGGTGTTGAACAAAATGTGAGCCAGGCCACCGTGCAGAAACATAGCCGTGAAGAGCCGGTAAACCTCGCCGTTAAAGACCACCGGCTCGGGCGCCAAGGCGCCGCGCAAAAGCAACTCCCACTCCAGCCGAGGCGACAGATAGCCGGCCAGGAATATCAAACCGTTGACCGCCACGAGGGCATAAGTCAGCCAGGGCCTGTCTCGCAGCGGAATCCGCTTGCGCCTGACAGCCGCAGCCGGCGTCGCCGGCGACAGATTTTCGCTTCGTTTCTGATTCAGCGGATGATCCGCCTGGTCTCGATTTTGCATTGATTGCTCTCGCTATCTGGCATTGCCGGCATGATAGACGACTCAGGTCAAAATTGCATTGGAGAGTCGCTGTAGCCAAGACGCCGCATGATTGTGATAAATATCACCTTTGCCGCGCAATTTATGATATGCTTATTCCATTGTCGCTTCAATGTGCATATAATTGAGACTGTATAAGCGTTCTAAAGCAGGGAACTGGAACCGATGTCTGTTTATTCGTTTGCCGATATTATGATCGTCCCGGATGAGATTCTTTGCGAGATGCACGAGGAGGGCGATGCCTGCGATGTGCTCGTGCAGATGGAAGACGGGACAGTATACACAGCCCTGTTCGCCACACTGTCCTATATCCACCGGCAACTGTCCTTGACCTGGATGGTCACTGAATCAATACCCGAGACGCCGCCGGTCCGTTACGCCGTCCTGGATACGCCCCATATCATCGTTGAGAAGCTGCACCCCGAGATAATTGAAGATACGATCGACAATTTAGTCGCGCAAGATGTCTTCGAGAGCCTCTTCACCCGCGTCACTGAAGACGAGCGCGCCGATCCACAAGCCGCCGCCCCGCAGAGGAAGCTGGCCACCCAAGCCATCGCGCAGGCGGTCATCGAAGAAGTGCTGGTCTTGATCAACGACTGAACCTCAAGTCCATAACGCCCTTCGCGCCTGATTGTCAGTCAACTGCGTTCCCCTTAGCGGGTATCGTGTTTCTGTTCGCTTATGCCACCGAGTACGCCGAGACCTTTGAGGACACAGAGAAAAGCAAATTAGCCAGTGAGTCAGAGGCGATTCTCGCAAGCTGACGGCGGCTGATATTCAGCAATATCGCAAGATCGCCAATACCTCTGCGCCAACGAATGAACTCGGTGTACTCTGTGGCAAAGACAATACTGGGCGAGGCTGCCGCAGGCTGCCCCTACCTCAATAGCGCCCTTCTCCGCTATAATTCGCGGCGTTTGCCGCCTGGTACCTCAGCCTTGACCGGCTGAAAACAGTACTCCACTTGAGGACAGACGATGGCCGAAGCAGCATACGAAGACAGTCAACTTTACAAGATCAGGCACTCCGCCGCCCATGTCATGGCGGAAGCGGTGCTGGAACGATTCCCCGACGCCAAAATCGCCATCGGCCCGCCGATCGAGGACGGCTTCTATTACGACTTCGATTTGCCGAGCGCAATCAGCGCCGACGACATCAAGTGGGTCGAAAAGCGCATGAAGAAGATATTGTCGCAGCGCCACGCATTTACCATGCGCGAAGTCAGCCCGGCCGAAGCCAAAGCGATATTTCATGACCAGCCCTACAAGTTGGAGCTCATCGACGACCTGGTAAGGGGCCGCGTCGACGACAACGGCAATGCCATCAGCGAACCTGCCGAAAGCTTGACGGTTTACACGCAGAATAACTTCACCGACCTCTGCCGCGGGCCCCACGTCGACAGCACCAAAGACATCAATCCCAAAGCGGTCAGCATTTCGCTGCGCCCGCCGGCCGGCGCGTATTGGCGCGGCGACGAAAAGCGCCAGCAGCTCACGCGCATCTACGGCACAGCCTGGACCCATCCGGCGGAGCTAAAAGCGCACCGCATTCGGCTGGAAGAAGCGATCAAACGCGACCACCGCGTTCTCGGCGAAAAGCTTGATCTCTTCATCATTGATTCAATGGTGGGCAAGGGACTGCCGCTGTGGCTGCCCGATGGCGCGACCCTGCGCGACACGCTGGAACGCTGGCTGCGCGACATTCAGATCGAGCGCGGCTATTTGCCGGTGGTCACGCCGCATTTGGGCAATATCGAGCTGTACAAGACTTCGGGCCACTACCCCTACTACGCCGACAGCCAGTACACGCCGATTGATGTCGACGGCGATCAATTCTTGCTGCGGCCCATGAATTGCCCGCATCACTGCCGCATCTACAGCAGCCAGCCACGCTCCTACCGTGATTTGCCGCTGCGCTACGCCGAATTCGGCACGGTCTATCGTTATGAGCAGTCGGGCGAATTGCGCGGCTTGACGCGGGCGCGCGGCTTCACCGTCGATGACGCTCATCTCTTCGTGCGGCCCGACCAATTGCTGGATGAATTCAAAGGCGTCGTCCGGCTGATTCAGCACGTTTTCAGCTCGCTGGGCATGAGCGATTTCCGCGCCCGCCTCGGCACGCGCGAAGCCGTCAGCGACAAATATGTCGGCGACAACAGCCTGTGGGAGACCGCTACCACCGCCATCATCGAGGCTTGTGAAGCGCTGGGCATGGATTATCACATCGAGCCCGGCGAAGCCGCATTCTACGGGCCCAAGCTCGATTTTATCGTGCGTGATGTTTTGAAACGCGAATGGCAGCTGGGCACGGTGCAAGTCGATTACAATCTGCCGCAGCGCTTTGACCTGGAATATGTCGACCGCGACAACGAGCGCAAACGCCCGGTCATGATTCACCGCGCGCCCTTCGGCAGTATGGAGCGCTTCATCGGCATCCTGATCGAACATTTCGCCGGCGCGTTTCCGCCCTGGCTGGCGCCGACTCAAGCCGTCGTCATCCCCATTCGCGAAAGCCACAACGGCTACGCCCGCGAAATCGAGAGCCTGCTCAAGTCACGCGGTTTGCGCGTCAAAGCCGACTTGCAAGACCGCAACATGCGCTCCAAGATCAAGCAGCACCGGCGCATGAATGTCCCCTGGCTGCTGATCGTCGGCGACCGCGATATCGAGAACCGGACCGTCAGCGTTCGGCTGCGCAGCGACGAAGATCTGGGCGCCATGCCGCTGACGAGCTTCGCCGACGCCGCGCGGGGGATTGTCCAGTCGCAGTCTCAGGAGATCATGCTTTAAGTAAATTGACCTGCTTGGAAGACAGCGGCGACTATCAAGGGGGCTTTTCACCTGTCCTAATCTCTGGACAGTTGACAGTCTACATCCTTGAGCAATTCAGTGATTTCACTGTCGCTTGTATCGCTGCAGAATAGTGACGGGTATCCGCATTGTCTTCTAGTTCTTCACGAGCCAATTCTTGCGCGATTTCACGGTGCATTTCATCTATTGGCTGGCCTTCGCCACCGGTCTTGGCAAAATGGTATCCCTGTCGAATATCTTCAAGAATCTGCGCTTTTGACGGTATGCTGTCACCCGCTGCGCCTACGCCATTGCCAAGCAGGTCCAATGCAGGTAACGGTTCTGAATGCTTTTTCGGGACCACGTCTCACCTCCAATACTCGCTGACAATACTGACATCGGCCGGAAAAGTCAAATATGACACTGCCGCATGTTCATGAACTTGAAATCAAGGCGCTCCAGGCAGGATTCGAACCTGCGGCACTTGGTTTAGGAAACCAATGCTCTATCCCCTGAGCTACTGGAGCGAATGCGTCTGTCCGTCATTATATCAGACGGGCGGCGCCCCTCAAATGCGCGAAGGCTGACGATAAGGCGCCAACTGCCCGCGCCGGAAATCGCCCGCGGAATCGCTACTTAACAAGCGCGGAAATGGCGGTTAAAATCGCGCAAAGACTATAGCGTCGCCAATCAAATTAAGCTACTATAACGCTAGTTAAGCTCAGAGGAATGTGTTTCGCTTGCGACGGGTGACAGGCGCAGCGCGAAACTGGCAAGGAGACGTCAAATGACCCACATCATCACGAGCCTGTGTCTGCGAGATGGCGCCTGCGTGGAAGTTTGCCCGGTGGAATGCATCATCGCCGGCAAACCGGAGAACGACTGGCCCTGGTATTTCATCGATCCCGATACTTGTATCGATTGCGGCGCCTGCATCCCGGAATGCCCCTTTGAAGCCATTTTCATCGAAGAAGAGGTGTCGTCTGAATATGAGATGATGGAAGGTCAAGAACGCGTGCCTTTTGACACCAAGGTGATCATTGAGCACAAGGAAGGCGATATCGTCGATCTCACACCGGACATCGCGCCTAATTACGACTTTTTCACCCAGGGTCCCGGCTACGACGCGCTCAATATGTAGCTCAGTTCAAAATCGAAGGCTGGCCGCCGCGCGCAAGCGCTGACGGTCAGCCGCAATCCCTCCTGCAGCTTTGTCCGCCGCGCGCGGATTCGTGGATAGAGCTGTCTAGGAGGGATTTTTTATTGTCCGCGCTCGCTTGGGCGAAATCAGCCCGGTTACCAGGCCGACGCTCAAAAGCACTATGACCAGACCGACGATGATGCCCGGGCTGATGCTTTCCTGCAGCCACATCGCGCCGAAGATGAGGCCGAAAACCGGTATCAGCAGCGTCACAGTCAGCGCTTTGGTGGGGCCCGCGCTGATGATGAGGTAGTAGTAGAGTTGGTAGGCCAGCGCCGTGCAGATAAGGATCAAAGCCAGCGTCGCCCAAACCGCCTCCGCTGGCGGAGCCGCCTGCGGCAAATCCGCCAGCGCGACCGGCGCCGAAATGAATGCCGCCGCGATCAACTGCCCGCTCGACATAGACATATTGTTCAAGCCGGTGAAGGCGCGCTTGGCGAAGACGCCGCCGACCGCGTAACTCAAGGTCGCGCCCAGCAGCGCCAGGGTGGCGGCGATGACCTCGGCGTTTAAGGTCATATCGCTGCCGCCGACTGTGATCGCCACGCCGATGATGCCGAGCACAGCGCCAATCAGTTTGGCCGGCGTCAGCTCCTCGCCTAGCCCAACCGCCGCCACCAGCGTGGTAAACAGCGGCGTTGTCGACATCAAGATGGCGGCCATCGACGCGGTGACGGTCAGCTCAGCCCAGGCGATCAAGGAAAAGGGCAGCGCCGAGCCCAAAAAACCCAGCACCAGAAACTTGCGCCAGTGACCGCGTATATGCAGCCGCTGCCCGCGCAGCCGCGCGTATACAACCAGGATCAGCCCGGTCGCGGCGACCCGCACGAACATTAAGAATACCGGCCCCAGCGGCTCTACCGCAATACGAATGAAGATGTAGGATGCGCCCCAAAAGGCGGCTAGTGTGATCAGCGCGGCTAACTGGGCAAGCGACAAAATTTAGACTCCGGAATCATTGAGCGCCGCTATTGTATCAAAGCGTCAAGACGCGGAACGCTCCCAATCTTGCCCACCTGCCCGTCTTACCAGGCGGCTCCTGCCCAAAGGTCTAATATCGCGCGGCGCGGCAAATCGCGCAGAATATGAACAAGGACAGCGAAGAAAAGGAGCATAGCATGGCAAGTATTCTGCAAGAACTATCGGAAGCGATGGCGGACTTGACAGCGGACGCAGCGCCCTCGGTCCTGCGAGTGGACGGGCGGCGGCGTCTGCCGGCCACCGGCATCGCCTGGTCGGAGCGCCTGATCGTCACGGCGCATCACGTCCTCGAACGCGACGACGACATCAGCATCGGATTGCCCGACGGGGGCCGAGCCGAAGCCGAGCTTGTCGGCCGCGACCCGCGCCATGATTTGGCGCTGCTGCGGGTAGAGGCCGAGTTAAAAGCGGCGCAACTGGCGGAAGGCGACAGCCTGCGCGTCGGCAATCTGGCGCTGGCGCTGGGGCGCCCGCGGCGGCATGTCAAGGCGACGCTGGGCGTCGTCACCGGTTTGATTAGCCCTGGAGACGCGCGCAGACGGCGCCGGCGCCTGAAGCAGCGCTTCGCCGAACATAGGGACGGCGGCAAATGGAAAGGGAAACAGCGCGCCTGGATGAAGAAGGCCGCCTGGAAAGCCGGCGGCTGGGAGCGGCTGCTGGCCGGCAGCATCATCCAGACGGACGTCACCATGTACCCCGGCTTTTCCGGCGGTCCCTTGCTGGCGGCGGACGGCCGCGTACAGGGCATGAATACCTCGGGCTTCGCCGGCGGCGTCAGCATCGCCCTGCCCGTCTCGACCATCCGCAAGTCGGTATCGGCGCTGCTGGCCGATGGCAAAATACAAACCGGCTATCTCGGCATCGGCGTGCAATCCGCCTTGCTGCCGGAGGCCATCGCCGAGTCCCTGGGGCAGGGCGCCGGTCTGCTGATCGTCTCGGTCGAGCCGGACAGCCCGGCAGCAGTAGCCGGCATGATGGTCGGCGATATCCTGACAGCGCTGCAGAGCGAGCCGCTGGAAGATGTCGACGAACTGCAATCGCTGCTGATGCGCCTTGAGCCGGGCGGCGAAGTCGCGTTCAGCTATGCGCGCGGCGGCGATCTGCGCCAGGGCAGCGTCGTGGTCGGCGCGCAGTAGTAAGCGGCAGCGTCAGCTTCAAGAAGTTGTGAGCAAAAGGGGCGGCTTGCCGAGTCGCCCCTTTTCGTTCTTGACCTGCGGATTTACCAGGCTAGCTGTATAGTCCCGCTTAGACATCGGGTGGCTCGACCTCTCGCTCCAGCGAGATCTCCATGAGTTCATGCTCCGCTGACACCTCCAGGGTGACGGAGTAAGTAAAAGCATCAATGAAACAGAGCGCTTCCCGGCCTTCGCGGCAGTAGTAGAGCGTCACATCGGCTTTCAGGAAGGCATTGCCCTCGCTAAACTGCAGCGGGACGCTGAGGCTGTCGCCGGTGACTGTCGCTGCCGTCTGCTGCGCCGGCTCGCCCCAGGCGACGTTGACCTGGCTGTCAATCAGCGGATTGATTTTGAAGTCATCCGGCAGGTTGAAGCGCAGATTCAGCGCGCCCTCGCCGGCCGCCACCCGGTGTATCCCGCCCGTGATGACCGACTTGTCGCCGGCATTGCCGCCCAGCAGCGTCAGACGAGAGTCGTCAATGATCAGCGCTTCGGGATTTTTGAACTCGATGGTGTCAACCACCGCGGCGTCGAGGTCAATCGTCCGGATGACGTGGTTGTTAGTGTCAGCCACGTACAAGACGCCATCGGCGTAGCTCAAGCCGCCGGGCTCGTCAAATTGCGCCAGTTGCTTATCGCCGTCTTGATAAGCCCCCGACCCGCCCAGGCCAAACAGGGTATGTGTGCTGGTTTCGCCGGCGGGCACGATTTTGACGCGGCTATTGTAGGTGTCAGCGATATACAGGTTGCCCTCGCCGTCGCCGTCGATGCCCAGCGCGTGCTGCAGGCGGTTGACGCCCAATTCGCCGTCAATATCGTCAAAGTCGAAGAGGCTGTTTTCGGTGGTGCCCGAGACGACGGTGACCAGGTCATTCTCGAAGTCGGCCAGGCGAATGGTGCTGGATTCGCTGTCGGCGAAATAGAGCTTGCCGGCGCCGGAGTAGTATAGCCCGCTGGGCTGCGCTAATTCGCTGTCAGCCAGGGGGACGTCGTTGAGATTGGCTTCGCGCCCGTTGCCGACCGACGGGTAGAGCGCGTTAGTCTCCGGCTCGTAGATATAGAGCTGGTGCGTACCCGCCATGGCGATATGCAGGCGGCCGGCATCGTCGAATTCGACGTCCCAGGGGCTGCGCAGCGCCACGCCCAGCGGGTCAGCAACCGGGCGGCCAAATTCAATTCGGCTGCGCCCCATGACGCCGTTGCCCGCCACAGTCGCGACCGTTCGCGCTGCCAGGTCCGCCATGCGAATGCTGTGGTTATTCACATCAGCGATATACAGCAAGTCGCCGTCCAGCGCCATGCCCTGCGGCTTGTCAAAGGCGGCGCTATCGAAATCGCCATCGCCGAATCCACGCGCGGACGCGCCGATGATATCCAGCACCTCGTAGCTGCTGAGATCGGCGATCACGATGCGATTATGGCTGCTGTCGGCGATAAAGAGGCGATTGCCAGCCGCGTCCGCCAGCACTTTGCCCGGATACAGCAGCGGCGTACCCGGGTCGCCGGCGCCTTCCAGCGCCAATTCTAGCGGCGTCCGATCAATGATGCCGTCGTCAAGGCCATCGTAGTATGCGATCATGCCGCTGAGATAGTTGTCAAAAGTATCGAAGGGAATCTCGCCCGATTGGCGAATGACTGCCCGGCCAAGCGGGTCGATGATGGCCACAGTGGGCCAGGCGCGCACGCCATAACTATTCCAGACGGCGAATTGATGGTCGTTAATCACCGGATGGTGGACTTCATAGCGCTGTACGATCTGACGCAGATTCTCGGTCTGGCCCTCGTTGGCGAATTTCGCCGAATGAACGCCGATGACCACCACTTCCTGGGCGTACTTCCGCTCGACCTGCTCCAGTATGGGAATGATATGCAGGCAATTGATGCAGCCGTAAGTCCAGAAATCCAGGATGACGATCTTGCCCAGCAGCCCGTTCATCGTCAGCGGCGCGTCGATGTTGATCCAATCCATATCGGCCGGGAACTCGGGCGCGGCGACCTGCCCTTCATATAACTCCTGCGGCGAGCGCTGCGCTTGCGCCAAGCCGCCCAGCGCCACGAGCATAATCAGCAGCAGTGCCAGTTTCTTTAGCATGACTGTTCTCCTATTCCATAGCAAAGAGAGCATAGCACGGATGCTCACTTACCTTGCCTGTTCAATGCAAGTTAGTCGGCAATGCTAAAGCCGATGTAACGGAATCCTTGCCGTTGTATAACGGCGGCGGCCCGCAAGCCTGACCTCATGGCGCTTCGCGCAGCGCCGCGCAAACGGCGCCAATCTCATGCTCAATCACTTTGAAGAATTGCGCAGCCGCCCGGGCATAATCGCCCAGCGCCTTATATGCGCTGCCCAGCCGGCAGCGAATATCCAGGCGGGCCGGCGCCAAGTCGACTGCCGACGCCAATGCGCGCGCGGCTGCGTTCAGGTCGCCATTTATGTCATAGAGCTGAGCCAAATTGACGTAGTCATCCGCCGTGACACCAGCGGCGTTCGTCACGGCCAGCATGGCCTGGATAGCTGTCGCCAGGTCACCGGCCTGGCTGGCAGGCCGCGTCCGCTCGCTCGCGTCCGGCGCAGCCTCAGCGCTTTTGAACAGAAGCCGCGCCCTGATTAAAACGGCATGGATGCGCGCCCCATCAGGCGCAAGCGTCAAATCCGCCAGCGAGCCGAAAGCTGATGGTCCGCCGGCATCTGGCCGGGGCACAGTCTCGTAGGGCTTGAGCCAGTCCGGCATCACGAAACCGGTCGACGGCTCGTCCGCAGCCGCCCACGCCAGCTCCGCCCGGTCGAGATAATGCTTGGCTGAATGGGCGTCGCCCAGGTTGGCGTGGATACGGCCCATGAGCGTCAAGGCTGGCGCATCAGTTGGATCCGCCAGCAATGCGCAGTGCAAATGCGCCTGCGCCCCGCTGCTGTCGCCGCGCTCGAAGGCCGCGGCGCCCAGCTCGCCATGATCGCGCGCCGGAGCGCATACGGGCCGCATCGGCGCATCCCAAGCGCTGCTGGCGCTCTCGATATCTTCATAGACATTGGCGATGAGAATGGGGATGATCGAATCGCCCGGGTCTTCCAGCAGCGCGCAATCGTAGTGCTGCAGCGCTCGCCCGTAATCGCCCATATCGTGCAGCTGTACGGCGCGAGCATAATTGGAAATGCTGAAATCACAATCGGACTGAGTATATGCCGCCGGCGCAAGGCCGGTGAGCAGCAAGAACAGGATAGACAGTAAAAGCGCTTGTTTATTCATAATGATCTAGCTTTCGCCCAATTTGCCTACCCCAATCTTACTTCGCGCGCGGCCGGCGGCGCAAATTTTGCAGGCGCTGGGAGAGCCCCCGCCCTACACCAGGCAATCGGATTGATGGCCCCATCAAAGGCTTGCGCAGGCAATTAAATCAGAATGAGCAAGGCGCGCGGTCGCCTAAATAGCAGTTGTATCAACATCCCAGATCAGCATACACTCGCCGACCAGCATCAGCGACGCCGCCAGCAGGATCGTGCCCGAATCGCCCGCCAGCGGCCGCGCCAGCTCAAGCGCGCCTTGCAGGTCGCGCGTGTGAAACAACTCGTCCGTCAGGCCGGCGGCGGCGGCGAGAGCCTGGTCTCGATCCGGGAAACGCGTATTGGGATTGATGTCGGTCTCGGTGATGATCAGCGCCCGGCTGGCCGAGCCCATGACCCGATATACGCCGGCGTAGTCGCGGTCTTGAGGTACGCCGACGACAGAAATGACAGGCTGGCGCAAGCGCGGTTCAACGCTGTCCAGAAAGGACTCCGCCGAGCGCAGGGTGATGGCGCCATCGACGTAAATTGACGGGGCGCCCCCCAGCTGCTGCGCGCGGCCGGGCCAGCGGACAGCGCTTAAGCCGCGACGTATCCTCTCCTGGTATTCAGTCGATAGCGCGCCGCTCTTCCCGCGCAGCATTTCCACAGCGCGAATCGCCAGCGTGGCGTTCTCGATCTGATAACGTCCGAGCAGCGGCAGTGTCAACTCGCCATAAGGAGGCAGGCGCATCAACTGGCTTTGGGGCCAATCCGCCAGCCACTGCCCGAGATCCGCTTGCCTAAGGTGGGTCAAGCCTGCCGCCTGCGCCTTGGCTTCGCGCCGCAATTCGTCCAGCGCGGGCGCCGCTTGCGGCAGGCTGAGAGCGGAGCTTCCGGGCTTGATGATGCCGGCTTTATGCCAGGCGATCCGCCGCAGGCTGCCGCCCAGCAGCGCGGTGTGCTCCAGCATGATCGGCGCGAAAACCGACAGTCGATTGGGCACGACGGCGACATCGTCGAAGCGCCCGCCACGCCCGACTTCGAGAATGGCCGCGTCAACATCCATCTCGTCGAAATAGCGCAGGGCGATGGCCAGAAAGATGCCTTGCGGGCTGAGATAGTCGGCCGCGCCCAAGCCCTGGATGGCAGCGTCGATAGCCGGCTTCAAGTCGCCTAGTATGCTCAGGAAGCGCTCGGTCGGTATCATGCGCCCGTCCACGCGAATGCGCTCGTTCCAATGCACAAGATGCGGGCTGGTGATGGCGCCGACGCGGCGCCCCTGGGCTTGCAGCAGCTTGGCCATGATGGCGGCCACCGAGCCTTTGCCGCGGCTGCCGGTCACCACAGCATAGTCGCGCTCGAAATCTAGCAAACCCGCCTCAGCGAGCAGATTACACGTCGGCGTCGGGTCGCGTGTATATTCGTCAAGCCCGCGCGGCGCGGCATCCAGCCGGCGGCGGGTGCGAAAAATGTAGCTGACAGCCGCTTCCATATCGGCGAACATGGGCCTGTTTCCCGATTGTCCAGCGCGCCAATCATAACGAAAGACAAAGCGCTTCCCTAGTGGATTCCAGTCAGATTCCCGGCGCGATCACCAAAGCAGCGCGCCTGGCGGCAGCCGCGGCAGCTATCTTCCCTGTGTTAAAATCCGCCTGTGGGCTGGATACTCTCTTGAGACTCTCCTTGAATCAGCTCCGGGACCCTGACCGCCATGACTGAATCCGCCGGGATAACCGGCAGCGACGCCAGACGCGCGGCCCGCAATGTCAGCGTGCTGATGCTGGCCAGCGTCATCAGCAAGGGCGCGCTCTACCTGTGGCAGATCGCGCTGTCGGTGCTGCTGGGACCCAGCGAATACGGCATCTACGGCACGATAGGCGGCATGATGGTGACGGCGGCCTCCGTCGCCAGCTTTGGCATGGGCTTGATCGTGATTCGCGATGTGGCGCGCGAGCCGCGGAAAGCCGGCAAGTACTGGACGGCGATGCTCTTCGCGCAGACGCTAATGGCGCTAGGCGCTTACGTCGGCATGAATGCCTTCGCCGTCGGCTATAGCGAGACCTTGCGCGGTTTAGCCGCCCTGGCCGGCCTCAACCTCTTCGTCGACCTCTTCGGCACCATGGGTTACGATTTGCTAATCGCTCGCGAGAAGATGGCGCGGGCATCTGTGGTGGAGACGGTCCATATCGCCCTGCGCATCGCGCTGGCCTGGCTGGCGCTGACGGCCGGCTGGGGCTTGCTTGGCGTTTACGGCGCGGCGATCCTCACGGGCGCGCTGCGCTCTATCTTGCTGGTCGGCTTGAACCTGCACGACGGCGTTCGGCCGGAATTTCCCTTCGATTGGAGGACAGCCAAGCCGCTTCTGATCAACAGCGCGCCGCTGGCTCTGTCGTCATTCTTGACCCTGGCCTACAGCCATTCCGACAAATTACTGACCACCGGCATTCTCAGCGAACGAGTCACCGGCTATTTGACCGCCGCCTTCGTCATCAACTTCGGACTTATCGAATTGCTCAGCGTCTCGGTGATGATAGCCGCCTTTCCCCTGCTCTCGCGCTATTATGACGAAGGGCGCAATCCTATCTTCGGCTTCATGATTGAGAAGCTGACGCTGTACATGTTCCTGGCCGCCCTGCCCATGACCCTGAGCATCAGCATCCTGGCCGACGGCATCATTATCCCGCTGCTGGGTGAAGCCTACGCGCCAGCGGCCGGCATCCTGCGCCTGCTGGTTTGGTATACCGGCATCACCATCGTCGGCAACGTTTTAACGCGCGGGCTGCTCATCCAGAATCGGCAGCGTCGCCTGCTCTTGATCCGCGGATCGAGCCTGGCGCTGAATATCACGCTCTCGGCCGCATTGCTGCTCAATTGGCGCGACCCGCGCGGTGCCGTCATCGCCTCGATCGTCGGCGAGATTCTGTCGCTGGCGCTGATGCTGATGAGCTTTCGAGCGCTCGGCTGGCAACCCGGGCGCATCGCCCGCAGCGCCGCTCGCGCAGCCGTCGCCGCTCTGCCCGCCGCGCTGGTGATGCTGGGGCTGCGAGATCAATTCATCGCGCTCCCGCTGCTCGGCGGGCTGGGCGTTTTTCTCAGCGGCGTCATTCTGTCGCGCGTCTTGGATGGCGAAGACTGGGATCTGATTTATCGGCTGGCGTCGTCCATGCCCGGCGCGGCGATTATGGCGCGTTTCTGGAAGCGCGATGTGGATTTAAGCTGGTGACGACATGCGTATTCTGCAGCTAACGCCCTACTACGCTCCCGCTTATACTTTCGGCGGCGTCGTGCGGTCGGTGGAGGGCATGGCGACGGCGCTGGTCAAGCGCGGGCATAAAGTTACCGTTCTGACCACCGACGCTCTTGATCAGCAGCGGCGCCACCTCGGCGCCCTTGACGAAACGCTCGCTGGCGTACGCGCGCTGCGGCGGCCGAATGTCCAACCCTGGCTGCGCGGGCGCTTGAATTTGTCCACGCCGCGCGGCATGAAGCGGGCAGCGGAAACGCTCCTGCCAAGCATTGACCTGCTTCACATCCACGAATTTCGCACGCTGGAAAACTTGCTGGTGACGCCGGTCGCTCAGCGTCTCAACATACCAATCGTGCTTTCACCGCATGGCACGCTCAACCTTGAGACCGGCCGCGGCCGGCTGAAAACAATCTGGGATCGCCTGCTCAGCCCGAGCCTGGCATTGCGCGTGGATCATGTCATCGCCCTGTCGGAAGCGGAGCGGGCCGAAGCCGAGGCGCTTTGGCGTCGCTTCGGCAGACGGCAGCGCCCCACCCGCTTCTGCGTCCTGCCCAATGGCGTTGACCCGCCGGCCTTAGATGGGCGGCGCGAGCTGGCGGCGGATTTCCGCGAGCGCTACAGCCTTGGCACAGCGCCGATCGTCCTTTACATGGGTCGTCTGCAAAGGCGCAAGGGCGTCGATATCTTGATCGAAGCATTCAAAGCTTCAGGTAGCGAGAATGCCCGTTTGCTGATCGTCGGGCCAGACGAAGGTATGCTGCCGACCTTGAGAGCCCTGGCGGGCGGCGACCCGCGCATCGTCTTCAGCGGCTATCTGGAGGGCAAAGCGCGGTTGGGCGCGCTGGCGGCGGGCGATATCTTTGCGCTGCCGGCCACGGGCGAGGGCCAGCCCATGGCGGCGCTGGAAGCGATGGCGGCGGGCATGCCGGTGGTATTGTCGCCCGGCTGCAATTTGGGCGCGGCGGCAGAGTTCGGCGCGGGCTACGTGGTCGAAGCGTCCGCGGTCGCATTCGCCGACAAGCTGAGCCGCCTGCTGAGCGATTCGGCCTTGCGGGAAGCGATGGGGCTGCGAGCGCGGCAGCTGGCGGCGGAGCGCTATTCGTGGCGGAAGATTGCCGAGCGCCTGGAGGAAGTTTACGCGAGCCTGGTTCAAGACGAGGCATGAGCTGAATCGCCAGTCTGTTTTCGTTGATTTCTTGTCCAAAACTGGTAAACTTGTCAACAGAGCGAGGGGGTGACCAATGATAGGGGCACGGCTGAAACAAGCGCGCTTGTTGGCGGGGATGACGCAGCGGGAGCTCGCCAGCGCCTTAGGCAAGAAGGGCTTGAAGATAACTGCAGCGGCAATCTCAAAGTATGAAAAGGGAAAGAGTTTTCCGACTGCGCAATTCATGTTGCTAGCAAGCAGTGTGCTCAACGTGCCGGGTTCGTATTTTCTGCATCAGCCTGCAAAGAGCGTCGAATGGACTGCGTTTCGCCGTCATAGCAAATTGGGAAAGAAACAGCAAGAAGCAGTAATGGCCTACGCTTCAGACATTGTGGAATTGCAGATTGAATTGCATTCGGTTTTGTATCCAAATACGCCACCCAATTTGCCGGAACCGGCAATAACAAAAACCTTCGACGATGCTGAACTGATTGCGGCGCAGGTACGGGCGACTTGGGACGTCGGAAATCGTCCCTTGGACAATCTCTTACAGACGGCAGAAGACCAAGGGGTGATAATCGTCGAATGGGAAGATGAAAGCGGAAAATTCGATGGATTGTCTGGCCGGTGCGGCAACTATCCGGTGACTGTTATCAATGCAAACAGAAGCGCGGATCGCAAGCGGTTTAATCTGGCTCACGAGATCGGACACTTGGTAATGGATACGTCCCATGCCAGCGAGGGCGACGAAAGCCTCGCGCATCGATTTGCCGCTGCGCTGTTAGTTCCAGAGGATCATGCAGTCCGAGAACTCGGGCGAGATCGGCGACAACTGGATTGGGGTGAATTGATGATGCTCAAGAGAAAATATGGCTTGAGCATGGCCGCCTGGATTAGACGCGCAAGAGACCTAAAGATCATTTCTGAGCGATACTACAAAGCTCTCAACATTGAGCGATCGTCGCGGGGATGGCGCATAAACGAACCAGTCGAATATCTCGGCGACGAGGAGCCGATTCAACTCAAGCAGATGGCGTCGCGTGCTGTATCCGAGGGGCTGGTGTCTATCGACCGAATGACGCGGATAGGAGTAGATTTTTGGGAATCAGAGAGGAAGCGGCCCGAATCAAAGCATTTAACTGTTTACGATTTGCTGGCCATGCCAGAAGACGAGCGCGAGGCCGTGATGGCGCGAGCGTTTGAGTTGGCGGCGGAATACGATTTTGAGATTTTCGAAGCGAACGAATTCTACGAACTTGAGGATTTCGATGACTAGGCGCCGTACTAGAGTTCGGGGAGCCAAGCGAGGTGAAATTTGGCGCGTGAATTTCAATTCGCCTCTATCGGCCAAGACTCCGGATAAGTGGGTAAATAGGGACCAACTACCCACGACAGGCGACGAAATCTTCAAGGTGCGGCCCGCAGTGGTTGTGAGTGTTGCTGGGCAATGGGATTTGAAGCTACGAATAGTCGTGCCCTTAACCGAATGGAATGAAGACTATGTGACAAACAGTTTCTTCTGGATGATTAAGATCCCTATGAACAGCCTAAACAAGCTAGCAGAAGACTCCGGCGCCGACACGTTTCAGGTCAAGTCGGTTTCTACTGCGCGCTTTGGTGAAAAGCTGGGTGTTGTGACCAGAGACGAGCTTCAACTTCTCACTGACTCGGTCGCTTTCTGCATTGGCGCGGCTCAATGACGCGGTCGGCCATCACAACCATCCCGATGTCTTCAAATTCAGCGTCAACGAGGCGTCGAATCCAGCCGCAAGTTTTGAAACTGACGAAGCCCTGTAGGAGGCCCCGAATTTGCCCGCAACGTATTAAAAGCGACGCCGCTCTCTTCCCTACGCGGCGCGCCGCAAATGCGCTATCATGCAGCCACTCGGATTGACGGACAGAGGACAAGCGCATGACATTGCTGGAGCAAGCCAAGGACATGCAGGAGCAGTTAGTCGCCTGGCGCCGCGAAATCCACATGCACCCCGAGCTGGGCTTCGAGGAGCGGCGCACCTCGTGCCTGGTGGCGGATTCGCTGCGCGAGATGGGCATCGAGACCGAAGTCGGCGTGGCTGAAACCGGCGTGGTGGCGCGTATCGGCGAGGGCCGGCCCGCCGTCGGCATCCGCGCCGACATGGACGCGCTGCCGATACAAGAAGCCAACGACGTGCCTTACAAATCGCAGACGCCCGGGCTGATGCACGCCTGCGGCCACGACGCCCATACCTCCATGCTGCTGGGAGTGGCCAAGCTGCTCAAGGATCTGCCCGAGCGGCCGGCTGGCGAAATCCGCCTGCTCTTCCAGCCCAGCGAAGAAAAATGGCGCCCGTCCGACGGGCATAGCGGCGGCAGCCTCATGGTCGAGCAGAAGGCTCTGGATGGCTTGGACGCCGTCATCGCTTGCCATGTGTCGAGCGGTTCGCCAGTTGGCTTTGTCGAGGTCAGCGATGGCTTTTCGCTGGCGGCGCCCGATACCTTCGAAGCCAAGATCACCGGCGAGGGCGCGCACGGCGCGACGCCGCACGTGGGCCTGGACCCCATCTGGCTGCAAGCGCAGGTCGTCAACGCGCTGCAAGCCATCCGCTCGCGGCGGCGCGACCCCACCGAGCGCTCGGTGGTCAGCATCGGCTCCATCCACGCCGGCATCGCCCCCAACGTCATCCCCAACGAAGTGATCATCACCGGCACCATCCGCACCTTCGAGCAAGAAGCGCGCGAGGAAATCCATCGGCTGGTCGAAGAGGCCTTTGCGTTGGCGCGGCACTTCGGCGGCGACTACGAGCTGAGTATATCGACTGGCTATCCGGCGCTCTACAACGATCCGGGCGTGGCCGAGCTGATGAGGTCCGTGAGCAGCGAATTGATTGGCGCGGCCAATACCGGCGAGGGCGCGCCCATCATGGCCGGCGAGGATTTCGCCTACATGACGCAGCAGGCGCCCGGCGCCATGATGCGTTTGGGCGCGCAGCTAGACGAGCGCAATCGCCCGCATCACAGCCCCATTTTTGACATTCACGAAGACTGCATGCCGGTCGGCGTGGGCGTCATGGCAGAGAGCGCGCTGCGCTTGCTGCGCCAGCACGGCGGCTGATCAGGCCGCAACTCCAAAGGAATTTGTAGGGGCGACTCGGTGAGTCGCCCACGCTACCCTTGGCTCGTCCGCTTGTCCAACCCGGCGGCAACAACGACAGAAACCCGCGCCAGCTAACCCGCGCCAGCTAACCCGCTTTTTCCTGCATAATCTGAATCAGATTGCCGCAGGTGTCGTTGAATATGGCGATGATGGCGGGCCCGATATCGGACGGCGGCATCAGGAATTCGACGTCCAGCGCTACCAGCCGCTCGTATTCCGCCTGAGTATCGTCGACGCTGAAGATGGTCGCGGGAATGCTCTGTTCCATTAAGCCTTGCTGATGGGTGAGGGAAAGCGGATTGCGATTGGGCTCCAGCAGCAGCTCCACGCCATCGGGCCGCTCCGGAGACACCACCGTCAGCCAGCGGTCGCCTTCCGGATTGCCGAGGGGGATGTCGCGCTTGAGTTGGAAGCCCAGGACCTCAGTATAAAATTCCAGCGCTTTGGATTGGTCTTCTACGACTACGCCTGCAAGTCCGATTATCATTGATTCGTCCTCACTGTTAAGTGTTTATGCGGGAAAGGGATAATATCACAGATTTGCAGGAATTGACTTATGCCTATTACGCCGGGCAGAGCAATCATACCAGAATCAGTTTATGTCGATTGCAACATAATTCCAGCGATTTGTAGGGACGACTCGGCGAGTCACCCACAAAATTTGCTTGGACATCGCGGACGATTCAGCAAAACGCCCCGACATCACCACCTTTATTTCGCGTATCCGCGAAAAAACTCTTTGCCGGCGGGCAGTGTCTACGCGCCCCTCAGTAAGTGCGAGTAAGTAATGAGAATATAGGTACATCATCACATAATTGCGAATTTTCGTGTTTGCGTGGGCGAGCCAAGGCTCGCCCCTACAACTTTCGACTATATTTTGAACCCTGTAGGGGTCAGCCTTGGCTGATCCGATGCTGTGAAATTTGCATCACTTACTTGCATCTACTTCGTGTTCTCTTTGGTGAAAAAACCTGTGAACTGTTCGCTTAGAGAGTTATATCCGCGATGTTCACCACCCCTGAGCAAGCCGCGCCGGCAATTCCGCTGTGGCTTCAGTTGCCCGCCTGTAAAAATCCGACCCGTCGCCAAACAGTTCCGGCGGCTGAATATGCTATAATCGGCAACAGGCTTATGAACCGAGGCGATGACAATTATTATGAAACTCAGTCATGAAGCGAAGGACATGGTAGCGACGGTGGCGCTGGTGCTGGCGATTGCCTTGGCGCTGAATATGGCGATATCACCCGAAAGCAACCGGGACATGTTCTCCTGGACGCTGGGTTTGGTCGCCCTGGCGGTCTTCTTCTGGCTCTGGTCGCGCCGGGAAGCTATGGCGGAAAACGACGCCGTCGCCGCCGGAGCGGCCGAAGAAGCCGTGCAGGAAGCGGAAGAGCTTGTGAAACGGACTATTGTGCGGCGGGATGACGACGCCCAGGCCGAGCCGGATAACTTGACCAAGATCAACGGCATCGGCGCCGTCTTTGAGACGATGCTGAATGATGCCGGCATACGCAGCTACGCGACCTTGGCCCGCGCTTCTGTAGCAGAGCTGGAAGCGATCATCGAGGCCTCCGGACGCAGCCGGCCCGGCCGACTTGAGACTTGGCCGCAGCAAGCGGAATTAGCCGCCAAGGGCGATTGGGACGGCTTAAAGCGCTTCGTCGACCAACTCTAATCTGAATCAAGCAAGTCTGGATTGCCGACGACTGCCGCGCAAGAGTACACTGAGCGCAGGAAACTGGGGCGCAGAACGAAATTCAACTCATGCCTGCCGTCGCTCATATCATCCGCCGCCGGCACAATCGCAAACGGCGCGCTCAGCGTGAAGCCCGGCGCTCGGCCTTATGGCTGACGATTGTCTTTATCCTGCCCTTGACGCTGGCCTTGACGCCGCCGCTGGCGCTGCTGGGTCTGTCGGTCTGGCTTTATGTACAGGCTGCCAGCCACTTGCCGACGCCGCAGGAGACGGTCTTTCTCAATCGTGACCAGGGCTTGACCCGCTTTTACGACCGCGACGGACTGCGGGAGATTCACCGCGTCGACGATCCACTGGGCGACCGGCGGCGCTGGCTGCGGCTGGAGGATCTGCCGCCCTATGTGGTGGACGCGGCGCTGCTGGTGAAAGCCTCCGATTCCCGGCAAGCGTCGGCGGGCTTCGCGCCGCTGGAAACCGCCCTGCAACTCTGGCGCTATATCATCGGCCTGCCGCTGACGATCGAGGGCGGCCTCGCCGGCGATTTGGCGCGCGAGACTATGCTGCCCCTGACGCGCTCCAGCGGCTTGGATGAGCGCCTGCTGGAAATCGTGCTGATCGCCGAAAGCCAGCGTACTCTCTCGCCGGAAGAGCTGCTGGAGTGGCGCCTGAACAGCAGCGCCTACGGCCACGATGCCTACGGCCTGGACGCCGCGGCTCAGGTGTATTTCGGCAAAAGCGCCGAGCGCTTGACTCTGGCCGAAGCCGCCGTCTTGACGATGACCGGCGCCCAACCTGTCATCAATCCGCTTGATGACGCCCCCCGCAGCCGCGAACGCGGTTCAGATCTGCTCTTCGAGATGCTGGACGTCGGGCTGATCGACAAAGCCGCTTTCGACGCCGCGTCAACTGAACGCATCGTCGAGCCGGCGCGAGCTGACAGCGCCGCCGAAATCGCGCCGGCTTTCTCCCAATACGCCAAGCGGCAAGCCGCGGCGATACTGGATCGGCAGGGGCTGGACGGCGGCCGGCTGATAGCGCGCGGTGGTCTGCGCGTCATCACCACACTCGACATGGAACTGCAGCGGGCTGCGGCCTGCCTGCTGCAAGCGCATCTGGACGGCTTGCGCGGCAAAGCCTCAGCAAGTCGCGCGGCGCTGGGCGCGCCTTGCCCGGCTGATAGCCAGGCGGGGCTGCCGAGCGAAGGACTGGATTTGCCAGCAGACAGCGGCGAGCTGACGCTGATTGATGTCGGCAGCGGCGAAATCCTCAGCCTGGTCGGCGAGGCGGCGACGCCCCAATTCCAGCCGGCGGTCGCGCTGCAGCCTTTCGTCTATATGGATGCCTTCCTGCGCCGCGAATTCACGCCGGCGTCGATGCTCTACGACATCCCAAAGTCTTACCCCGGCTGGGCGGCTGACCTGATCTACAGTCCGGCTAATCCTGATGGCCGGTTCCGTGGTCCGCTGCTCTTGCGCGACGCCATGTCGGCGAGTTTGCTGCCGCCGGTGGTTCAAGTGGCCAGCGTGACGGGCATGCCCTCCGCCATCCGCATGGCGCAAGCGCTGGGATTCAACGATTTGGAAGCCGGCCGCGCTAGACTGGATTTGCTGGAGCGGGGCGGCGCGGTCTCCGTGCTGGATACCGCTTACGCCTACAGCGTACTGGCTGCAAACGGTGTCATGCGCGGGATTGAAACTGCGGCGGCGGACGGGCAGCGCCCGCTCGACCCGGTCGCTGTCCTGCGCATCGAAGACGCCGCCGGGCGCGCGCTCTGGTCGCTTGAGCAACTGCCGCCGGGCGCCAGGCAGACCGCCCTCATAGAGCCCAGTTTGGCTTACCTGGTCAGCGACATACTGGCGGATGCCGACGCGCGGCGGGCGACCCTTCAACAGCCCGATCTTGCCTTGCGGCTGGACCGGCCGGCAGCTGTGCTCGATGGCTTAAGCCGCGACAAGCGCGACAGTTGGACGGTGGGTTATACGCCCGATTTGGCGCTGGCGGCGCATAGCGGCAGGCAGGACAAAGCCGGGATGAGCATCGACGCCTATCAGCGCCTGGGCTCCGCGCCGGTCTGGCGGGCGCTTATGCAAACCGCGCATGCTTCGCTCAACTTGCCGCCGCGAGGCTGGACGGCGCCGGCCGATATCGAGGAGTACCTGGTTTGTGAGCTTTCCGGCTTGTTGCCCGCCACCACCGACCATTGTCCCACGCGCCAGGAGCTGGTGCCGGCCGGCTCCGACTTGCGGCTAGACAATCGCTGGCGAACGGTCGAGATCAACAGCGCCACCGGGCAGTTGTCCACGGTCAGCACGCCGGCAAATCTGCGCCAAGAAGCGGCCTATTTTGAGCCGCCCGAAGAAATTCTGGATTGGTGGGTGGAAAACGACAAACCGCTGCCTCCCAGCAACTTCAGCGCCGACCAGGACCAGTCGCTGAGCAAGGACGTGCTGCTGACATCGCCGGTGGATTACGCCTATGCCGGCGCGACAGTGGCGGTAGTCGGCGCGATTAACCGCGACAACGCTGAACGCTGGCTGCTGGAATACGGCGCGGATGTCAATCCGGATCGTTGGCGGCCGATAGATGAAGGGCGCGACTTCGACGAGGCCCACAAGGTCGCGGTCACCTGGGAGACAATCCTGCTCAGCGGCATCCACACCTTGCGCTTAACGGTAGACTTCGCGGACGGCAGCCGCCAGAGCGACACCAAATTGCTGACCTTTGACAATACGCCGCCGGCTGTCAAACTGCAAGCGAATGGCGTTGCGGAGGGCTCAGCTGTTGGCGTGGGCGGCGTGGTCTCGCTCCTGGCTGAGGTCAGCGACAATCTGGCGATTGAACGCGTTGAATTCTATCGCGATGACGAGTTGCTGCTGGTTGATCGCGACTGGCCCTACGGCTTCGAGCTGGAAGTGGACCGCGCGGACGAAGCGCGCTTTCTGGCGCTGGCTTTTGACCAGGTGGGCAATCGCGCCGAATCCGCCCTCGAATTGCAGTTGGCAGCCGGGTAAGGGCCGCGCATGAGACGAGCAAACATCTTGGCCTGGATAGCAGCGTTGCTGGCTCTGGCGCTGCCGGCGGTGATGGCTTACCTGGGCAGTCACAGTCGCTTGTTCGCGGACGACTACTGTGTTATCGCCTGGGGCGAGCAATACGGCGTACTTGGCGGATTGCGTCTTATGCGCGATACCTGGAACGGCAGCTTCACCAATTATTTTGTTCAGTTCCTGTTTCAGCATCGTGGCGAGATTGCCGGGGCTGTAATGCCTGCGCTGCTCATCGCCATTTGGTTGGTCGGTCTTACCTGGCTCACATTGATCGTGCTCCGGCAACTGCGTGTTGACGAACATCGATTGCCTTTGGCGCTCACAGTTTCCGGGTTGCTTGTCGCCTCCGCCATTAACGGCTTCCATTCCGCTCAATCCTTCTACTGGATGGCGGCCAACGTGGCTTACGCCATGCCTTTGGCGCTCTTGGTCCTGATCATCGCCATCACTCTGCGGCTAGTCCACCAACCAAACCGGCATATTTACGCGGCAGTTGCTTTCGTCGCGATAACCTGTTTCTTTAACGCTGGATTTTCGGTGATGTACCTGGTATTTCAGGGAGCGGTACTGACGGCGTTGCTGGCGGGAGTGATTCTATACGCGCCCACCGCAGAACGGCGTCACTACCTAATATTGACCGTCACAGCTTTGCTGGCTACCGCAGCCGCAGCGCTGGTCATGATGACCGCGCCGGGCTTCTCGCTGCGATTGAACAGCGACAAATATGTCGAAGCCAATATGGGCCTGCCGGTTCGGACGCTACCGGAACTCTTTACGCGATCATTTGAAATTACCTTCGAGCAAATCGGATATCAGCAGGCTTTTACTGGCTTCGCGCTCATGATATGCCTGTCCCTGTTGCTTACGCTTAGCGTCTATCGTCCGCAGCACCCTCTGGCGTCGCTTCGGCCGCCAGGGCTGCAAAGGAGGCCGCTCTGGGCGGGATTCGTCGTGCAGTTGCTGTTCCTGCCCGTTTTGTGGGCGCATACCAGCGATGCTACGCATATCCTGGGCCGCTTTAGCCCCGCTTTCTTCTTGGTCATCTGCCTGAACATGGCGCAGATATTGGCGTTCGCGCTGCTTATGGCTCTCAAGCGGAAAGCGGACAGGTTGATGCGCCACAATGAGAAGATCTGGCGGACTTACCTCATGGGCGTACTGTTCGCTGCGCTGCTTTTGTTCGCCATGGACCAAGCGCGCAGCATTCATTACAAAGCTGCGACCTACTTGTTCTCCAGCGCCTTTCTATTGCTAAGCCTGCTACTGTGGCAATTGGCGGATCGCGTTCCCAAGGCGGAGTCCCGGCTATGGCGCTTACTGCCTCTGTTCGCAGCCGGGGCGGCGCTGTTTAGTTATCTGGCGCTGATAGCCTTGTCGCTCTTTGCCCTGGGTTTTCTCTCGGAACGCATCCTGGCCGGCGCGGCATTCCTGCACGTAGCCAGCGGTTTGTTTTGGGGCTTTGGTCTCGGAATGTTACTACGGCGCGGCGGATTCTTTTCCCAAGCAGACGACGCCTCAGAAAGCAGGGTTCGTCTCGGCGCGGCTCTGGTTGCAGCGATCCTGGCGGTCGGCATCGTCAGCGGACAGAGCCAGCGCCTGCCCGCGCTGACAGCATTCGCCACTGAGTGGGATGCGCGGCACGAAGAGATTATCCGGCAGCGGGACAGCGGGAGCGCTGCTATTGTCGTACCAGAGCTAAGCTACAATCTGGGCGAGATCGTTTACCGGTTGCATATTTTTGACGACAACCACAACAAATGCCCCAAGCTGTATTATGGAGTGGAGTCCATCACTCGCTCCGGCGCCGGTTGAGTAATGGAGGCGTGACGCCCACCATGCCACTATCATTGAGCAGCGTGACACTTGAGAGAGTATTCAACGATGCGCCTTAGGCTCTTGATTCCGGCGGGCTTGTTCGCACTTTCCCTGGCGCCGATCTTGCTCTTTGCTTATATGGGCCAGCATACGCGTTTGATCCACGATGATTTCGGTTACACCGCCATCGGGCGGGAGCTGGGCGCCTGGGAAACCATGGTCGTCAATTACAACGAGTGGTCCCCAGCATATACAACCGTCTACATTAAGGCCGCGCTTTCCTCGCTGGGCGTACTGCTGCCGCCGCTGTCTATCGCGCTTATCATCGGTCTCTGGATGCTGGGCTTCTATTTGCTCTCGCGCGAGGCGATCGCGCTGCTCCGGCTGCAAGGTCGTCGTTGGCTGATCGCGCTGGCTGTGTCGGCCCTCCTGGCTACCGCCACTATCAACGCCTTCTATTCGCCGCAATCGTTCTACTGGTTTTCATCCAACATGACTTATAGCTTGCCTCTGGGCGCCCTGGCCGGCTGCCTCGCTTTGGCCAACTGGATTCTCAAGCGATCTGAAAAACCGACGATCCTGGTTGCCGGGGCGGCGGTCTGCGCGCTGATCATGTTCCTTACCGCCGGCGCGGCCGAGATGTACGTGGTCTTTCAATTTGTGTTTCTGACTCTGTTGGCGGCGTTGCTCTTGGCTGTCGTGGAGGAGCGCAAACGGCGGGCGCTGGCGATCATCGCGGCTGCCATGCTGCTGGCCACCTTGGTGAGTCTAGTCATACAAGTGACGTCTCCCGGCGTAGCCGCCCGAATTGCCGCGGATGCCGAACGTTACAGTCCGCCCGTGACATCGCTTTCCCTGCTGCTGAGCCTGACCGCGCAGTTGACATTCGAGAGCGTCGGCCGGCCCACTGCTTTCGCTGGCTTCGTCTTGATGCTGTCCGCAGGAATGTACACTGCGCTAAGCGCCTTTCAGCCGACGGCGACACCCCGGCCGGAGTTGGCGGGCAGGCGCGTGACAGCGGCCGCGCTCCTCGGCCTGTCCCTGCAACTGGGCCTGCTGCCCATCATGCTGGCGCACAAAAGCGACAGCCCGCTATTGCTGGGGCGCTACAGCCTCTCCTACCTTTTGGCGCTGGCACTGCACGCCGCCGTGCTATTGACCTTCGCTGTCGCATTCTGGCGGCGGCGCCAACTGCAGCTGGTGCTCTCGCAGCGACGGCGGGCTTTGCCGGCGGTCTCAGCCGCGATTATGCTGGCATTTGCGCTGCTGTTTGCCTTGACGCAAGTCCGACGCATTGACGCGCGCGCCTCTACCTATATGTTCGTATCGGCGCTCTCGCTGCTGGCGATTTTGGCGCTGTTGTGGCAAAGGGGCGCGGTCGACCGCCGAACCAGGATGCTGGGCGTCGTGGCGCTGGCCTTCCCGCTAATCGCCTGGCTGACATCCGCCGCGCTCTACTGCGTCACCTACATCGGACACGGCTTCACGTCTGACCGCATCATGTCGGGTCCAGCCTGGCTGCAGGTCTTGTCGGGTCTGGTCTGGGGCATCTACCTGGGATATCTGGTGAAGTCATGCCCATTCACTTACGAGGGGCGGCTGGAATGGGAGCGGTGGCTGGCGATCGGCAGCCTGACTGCGGCATTAGTCGTGGGCGGCAGCATTTTTTTGGGCCACTTGAGGCTTGTGCCCAAGCTGCAGACTTACGCCGCTGAATGGGACGCCCGCCACGCCTACATCATTGAGCAGCGTGACAGCGGCAGTGCGCACATCACGGTGAAGCCGCTCTCCTTTGACCTGGCCGACTATCTGGGCCTGGGCACCCTTCGCTTTGCCGAACGCTTCTACGGTGTAGAGTCGGTAAGCCAAGCAGACCAAGCGGATGCCGTCAAGCATCAGAGCGCCTCAAGCTAGCGAGTCGCCGCATCGCAATGCCCAAGCTGTGAAGTACTTCTCTGGCAAACGGCCACTAGCGAGCATAAGAATTGCATATAATTTCTGGCAATCCTGCTTTTGCTTTGCCAATTCCATTGACTCGTCCGCCTGCTTATGCTATTTTAGTCGGGTCAACTTAGCACTCTCGGTGAACGAGTGCTAGCGCCTCGTGATGCGAGCGCAGAAGCTGTTCACGAGTATTGATAGTTCAAGAGGGAGAAGAAAATGGCTATATCGATCCGCCCGCTTGGTGACCGCGTTTTGGTCGAACCAGTAGAATCCGAAGAGACCTTCGGCGGTGGCGCCTTTGTCTTGCCGGAAACGGCCAAGGAAAAGCCGCAGCAAGGTCTGATTCGCGCAGCCGGCCCCGGCAAATACGACGAAGACGGCGACAAGCGCATTCCCATGGATGTGCAGGAAGGCGACCGCGTACTCTTCGCCAAATATGCCGGCACCGAGGTCAAGCTTGACGGCGTGAAGATGCTCATCATGAAAGAATCCGACATCCTGGGCATCGTGCAAGTCTAAACAGGATTAGCGCCAAGATTAAACGGAGAGAAATCAGGAGGAATCAATGGCAAAGCAACTCGTATTCAAGGAAGATGCTCGCCGCAAATTGCAAGCCGGCGTTGACAAGGTCGCCAATGCGGTCAGCACGACCCTCGGCCCTAAGGGCCGCAACGTCGCGCTGGACAAGAAATTCGGCGCGCCGACCGTGACTCACGATGGTGTCACAGTCGCCAAGGAGATTGAACTCGAAGATCCCTATGAGAATATGGGCGCGCAGCTGCTGAAAGAAGCCGCGACCAAGACCAATGACATCGCCGGCGATGGCACCACCACCGCGACCGTCCTGGCGCAGGCCATCGTCAACGAAGGCCTGAAGAATGTGGCCGCCGGCGCCAACCCGATGCTGCTCAAGCGTGGCATCATCCATGCTGCTGACATCGTCGCCGGCAACATATTGACGCAGTCGACGCCCATCGATACCAAAGATGAGATCGCCAACGTCGCCAGCGTTTCGGCGCAGGACAAAGAAATCGGCAACTTGATCGCCGAGGTGATGGACAAGGTCGGCAAAGACGGCGTCGTCACGGTTGAGGAAAGCCGTGGGCTGGAATTCGAGACCGAGTACGTCGAAGGCATGCAGTTCGACCGCGGTTACATCAGCCCCTATTTCGTCAGCAACAGCGAGACGATGGAATCCAGCATCGAAGAACCCTACATCCTGATCCATGACAAGAAGGTCAGCGCGGCGCAGGATATCATCCCCATTCTGGAAAAATTGCACCAGGTCGGCAAGCGCGAGCTGGTCATCATCGCCGAAGATGTCGATGGCGAAGCGCTGGCGACTATGGTCGTCAACAAGCTGCGCGGCGCGATCAACGTCCTGGCTGTCAAGGCGCCCGGTTTCGGCGACCGCCGCAAGGCGATGCTGCGCGACATCGCCGTCTTGACCGGCGGCACCGTCATCAGCGAAGAGACCGGCCGCAAGCTGGACAGCGTGACCGTGCAAGATCTGGGCCGCGCGGCCAAGGTCGTCAGCACCAAGGACGACACGGTGATCGTTGACGGCGCCGGCGAAGAAGGCGCGATCACGGGGCGCATCGATGAGATCCGCCGCGAGATCGACAGCAGCACCAGCGACTACGACCGCGAAAAGCTGCAGGAACGCCTGGCCAAGCTCAGCGGTGGCGTGGCTGTCATCCGCGTCGGCGCGGCCACCGAGACCGAGCTGAAAGAGAAGAAGCATCGCGTCGAAGATGCCCTGAGCGCGACCCGCGCCGCAGTTGAAGAAGGCATCGTGCCCGGCGGCGGCGTCGCCCTGATCAACGCCATGAGCTCGCTGGACGGCGTCAGCATGGACATCAGCGACGAGAATACCGGCGTCACCATCATGCGTCGCGCCCTGGAAATGCCGATGCGCAAAATCGCCGCCAACGCCGGCGAAGATGGCGCGGTCATCATCCAGAACGTCCGCCGCGCCCAGCAGGACCACAGCAACCACCGCGTCGGCTTCAACGTCATGAACGGCGAATACGGCGACATGATTGACGCCGGCATCCCCGATCCTGCCAAGGTCACCCGCGGCGCCATCGAAAACTCGGCGTCGATCGCGGCTATGATCCTGACTACGGAAGCGCTGATTACCGACGTGCCGGAAGAAGCGCCCCCGCCGATGCCCGGTGGCGGCATGGATGGAATGGGCGGTATGGGCGGCATGATGTAAGCCGGCCCGCTGCCAACTGTCAAAACTTTCGAAGAGGATTGTCTAGGGGCAGTCCTCTTTTGTTTGTCAGTAACCGAAGTACCTGCTATCCTAGATACGTGACTGTAGCCGTCAACGGGAGAGAGACGTGGAACAAGAGCGACTGGAAGATCCGACCGAAATACGATTCCGCTATCTGGAACGAATGAATAGCACCATGATGGAGAATCAGCGAGAAACGATGCAGTTTCTGGCGGACAATACCAAGGAGCTGGCGCGACTTGCCAAGCGTGTTGTCCAGATTGAAACGCGCATGGATGGTCTCGAAAGGCGAATAGATGGTCTTGAATCACGTATGGACCGTCTTGAACTGCGCATGGACCGTCTTGAACTGCGCATGGACACGCTTGAAACGCGCATGGACGGAATCGAAAAGCGCATGGACGCGCTTGAAACGCGCATGGACGGAATCGAAACGCGCATGGACACGCTTGAAACACGCATGGACGGAATCGAAACGCGCATGGACCGGATAGAGACTCAAATCGCGAATCTGACAGAGCTTGTGACCCACGCCCTGGATGATCTGGCCTTCATTAAAGAAGTCCTCAAACCTGGCGGCTGATGCCTTGTTCAGGCGCCTGCAGTGAGCCTCGACTGCTTCAGTTGCTGAAGCGGGCGCCATGAGACAGGGGCATGCTCAATGTCAACTGCCGAAACTTTCGAAGAGGTCTGTCAAGGGGCAGTCCTATTTTGCTGTTGAACGATCTGTGGTATTCATGTTCAGGGCAAAAGCGTTCCAGGACCACGGAGCGCGAAATGGAACTAGACCTGCTTGACGAACTTACCAAAATGCGTTTCAGACATTTCGATTTTAAGCCCGATATCTAGCTTCGATGAGCCGGCTTACTTCGTCCGAGGCGCAAGAGCTCGTCCAATATATACTCATGTAGTAAGGATCATCTCCGAAGATAAAGAAGTCTTCCGCTAGCTGAGGCACTGCTTCCAAACGCTCGCCAGCCGCGCGTTTGGCCAGTATCAGCTGATGACGATCATCCCATGCTCGCGAGAATCGCTCAAAATCCGGTACATTTCTGATATTGCCTAGCTGTATGGTTTCGGATTATAATGGGATAATTTCATCTAGCCAAAAGGATGCCCTATGGCACAGGTTCTACACCCACGCGCCACAACGACTGAGGCGACCCGTCGAGAAATACAAAATAGTCAAGAGAGCATAAACAA